>CANNGJ010000008.1 GCA_947504185.1 uncultured Tenacibaculum sp.
TGTTGTTGATTGTCAAGGCAATTTAGACCATTTTGAAACATAAAAAATGGCCGGAATTTCTTCCGACCATGACTACTTTGTATGGCTTCCTTTTTTTTGTGCTTAAGTTTAATTCTTATAATATAAGGGTAGCACTTGTTAAACTCTTAGTTAATTGGCATTGTCTTTTATTTATACTGTATAAGTTAAAATAGTTAGGGGTATATCTTAAGTTGTTTTTTAACTTACATAGTTTTTAAATTAATATAGTTATTTGTTATAAAACAAAAAACCGAGCGATAGCTCGGTTTTTCTTTTGACTTACTTTGTTAGAAGTAATATAGTAGTGTTAGAATTACTTTTGGTTAATAACTCTAAACGTAGTTCTTCTGTTAGCAGCATGCTCACGTTCTGTACATGAAACACTGTCAGCACATCTGTTAGTTAATTTGTTTTCACCAAAACCATTAGCCGTTAATTGACTTGGGTTAGTTCCTTTAGAAATTAAATAATTAACAACTGATTGTGCTCTTCTTTCTGATAAAGATTGGTTACTATCTTTAGAACCTCTTGAATCTGTATGAGATTCAATAGCTACAGCAACACCGTCTTTTAAAACAGGTAATAATCTTGAATCAATTAAACGCTTAGCTCCTGATGTTAAAGTTGCACTACCTAAGTTCCAGTTAATTGGTAACGGAGTGTTCTCAACTAATTTACAATCAACAGGTTTCCATGAAGTTAATCCTCCTTTAGAAACTAATACTTCTTTTGTGATAGTTTTGTATTTAGCAGCTACTGGAATTTCTTCTTTCCAAGCATCTTTCACTAAAACGGTTTTCTTTAAAGTTCTGTATACAGCATCTCCTTTAATAGCTCTCGTTGATGGAGGTGTAGCCATTACAGTTTTTGTCATTGTAGAAGTTACTTCTGGAATATCAATAACTTTAGTTGTAGTAACTGCAGGAATTGTTCTTTTAACAGTAGTTGTAACTTCAGGAATAGCAATTACTCTCGTAGTAGGAGGAGTAGTCATTACTCTCTTCTTAATAACTTTAGTTACTGCTGGTATATCAATAACTCTTGTTGTTGGTGGAGTAACCATTACTGTTTTCTTGATAACTTTAGTTACTTCAGGAATTTCAACAACTCTTGTTGATTCTGGAGTTGTAACAGTTCTTTTAACAGTAGTTGTAACTTCAGGAATAGCAATTACTCTTGTAGTAGGAGGAGTAGTCATTACTCTCTTCTTAATAATTTTTGTTACTGCTGGTATATCAATAGTTCTTGTAGTAGGAGGAGCAGTCATTACTCTCTTCTTAACAACCTTTGTTACTTCAGGAATATCAATAACTCTAGTAGCAGGAGGTGTTTTTAAAACTCTTTTAGTATACGTTGCCATACCACAATTAGTAGGTGAAGTACTTTCGTTACATTCAGGTTTAGAAACAGTATTAGCATCTCTATCTAAAACAGTTTTATTAATTGTTTGATATTGAGCAGGTACTTCTTTAAAACACCAGTAACGACAATCATTAGGGTCAGAAGACTCACAATCTGGAGCTTTCTCACTCATTTGCCATCTTGCAGATTTTGCTTTAATTTCAATAGTCTCACTATCGTTACTAAATGCTGCAGGAATGATACTTAATTTAGAACCATAATCTCTTTTCTTATAAGAAATTGTTTCTGTACCATAAGTTGCTGGTACTACTTGTAAACGTTGAGACGCCTCTTTAACTACTACAGTTACATCACGCATTTCATATTTAGCAGGTATTACTTCTATACGTTGTCCTGCTTCTTTAACAGTTACAACTACATCTCTCATTTCATATTGTGCAGGCACAACCTCTAAACGTTGAGACGCTTCTTTAGTAACAACAGTTTCGCTAACAGTACTTGTTTTAGCAGGTACTTTTACTAAACGTTGAGATGCTTCTCTTGTAACAACAACAACATCTCTAGTTTCGTATTTTGCAGGAACAAGTTCTAAGCGTTGAGTAGCTTCTTTAACAGTAACAACTACGTCGCGCATTTCGTATTTAGCAGGAATAACTTCTAATCTTTGAGATGCCTCTTTAGTAACAACAGTTTCTGTTGCAGAAGAAGCTCTACCTAAAGCTCTCTCAATACGTTGAGAAGCTTCTTTTGTAACTATAGAAAAACTTTCTTTTCCATATTTAGCAGGAACAATAGCTAGTTTTTGACTCCCCTCGTCAACTAAAACTCTTTCAGTTACTGTTTTGTACTCAGCTGGATGCGTTACAATTCTTTTGTAAGCTGGAGCAACCTCAATTGTTACGTCTTGGTTTTTCCATACTTCTGGAGTTTTACAACGGACATAACATTTTCCTGGTTCAGCATTGGTAGGTAAATCTTGTGCGGACACAGAAAAACCAACAGCTAATAGAGCCCCTGATAATAGTAATTTTTTCATAATAGATAATAATTTGTTTGTGATTATTTAGCTTTATTGTATGACACACAAGGGGGAGTGAAAGTCACATGTAAACAAATATATAAAAAAAAAACGAATGTTAAAGACTTGTTAAAAAGGATTATAATTTATTGAAATATAGGCTTTTAATTATGCCGTCAGATAGCCCGATTTTAGGGACAAATATTTTTCTAGCACCACTCCATTTCATAGCAGATAGGTAAATTTTAGTTGCTGGAACAATAACATCTGCTCTGTCAGGATTTAAACTTAATTCAGAAATACGTTCCTTATAACTCATTTTTTTTAAGAATTGATACTGTGCGTTTAAATAGATATATGATATTGGTTTTCCAGCATCTCTACCAGACATTTTAAAAAGTTTATTAATGTTACCACCAGAACCAATTAAAGAAATACGTTTGTAGTTTTTAGTGTTTTCTTGAATCCACTCTTGTACCTTTTTAAAGATAGCTTTATTCTCAGATTTTTTATTATTGATTAAACGTACAGTACCAATTTTAAAAGATTTCGAATTGATAATTCTCCCCTTAGAGAATAAGGTGAATTCTGTACTACCACCACCTACATCAACATATAAATAAGTAGCGTCAGATTCTATTAATTGATTTAAATCTGTGGATGATATAATTGCGGCTTCTTTTTTACCGTCAATAATATCAATTTCTATTTCAGTTTTTTCACGAATTGTTTTTACAACTTCAACTCCGTTTTCGGCTTCTCTCATAGCTGAGGTGGCGCAAGCTTTATATCTCTCAACACCATGAACTTTCATTATTAATTTGAAAGCTTCCATGGCGTCAATCATTCTATTAATGTTTTCTTCAGAAATAGTTCCACTAACAAAAGCATCGGCTCCTAAACGGATAGGAACACGAACCAAAGATGATTTTTTAAACTGAGGCTCTTTATTTTTTTCTTCTATAACGTTGGCTACTAATAATCGTACAGCATTAGATCCTATATCAATAGCGCCATATTTTTTAATTTTCAAAATATATAGATTTATCTATGATTTTTTGGGAATTCTACTAAAGTGGTAATTCCTTTTTTAATATTTTTCCAATGTTTATCTTTAAACTGAATCCCAATAACTCCACAAGTACTTACATGAGCTATAGGTTTACTTCCAAATTTATTTACAAAACTGTTAATACCATGATCATGACTGAAAATAATAGCACTATCAAAACTATCATCTAAAGCTTTTACGGTTTTAACCAAGTATCCATCGCTAAAGCTATATAGTTGCCGCTTTATTTGTAAGTTAGATAGTGGATAACTAAAGTTTTCACAAAAAATAACTGAAGTATGTAAGGCTCTATTTGCGCTACTAGAAATAAAAACATCTGGTTTTTTAATTTCTTTAGCTAAGTATTTAGATAGTAAATGAGCATCATTAATACCACGCTCCTTTAAAGGTCTGTCGATATCTTCAACGCTATCATATTTCCATGATGATTTTGCGTGACGAACGATATAAAGTGTTTTCATTTTAATTTTATAGCTATGTAAATATAAAAATTAAGGAGCTAATCGGTTAATTTTCCAAGAAAAATCTTTTTGTAAAGTATATCTAATGCGATCGTGCATTCTGTTTGGACGCCCTTGCCAAAACTCAATTGATACAGGTTTTACAATAAAACCTCCCCAATGAGATGGACGCGTAATTTCTTTCCCTTTAAATTTTTCTTCAAAGTTTTTTAATTGATTATCAAGCTCTTCACGAGAAGAAACAACCTCACTTTGGTTAGATGCCCAAGCACCCAATTTACTTCCGTCAGGTCTAGATTCAAAATACCCGTCTGATAAGTTTTCTGGTAACTTTTCAGCTTTCCCTTTTATGATTATTTGTTGTTCTAAACCAGCCCAAAAAAAAGACAAACACACATGGTTATTAGCTTGGATAGCTTTTCCTTTTTCAGAATTGTAATTCGTATAAAAAATAAAACCTTCCCAAGTATATTTTTTAAGTAAAACTATTCTGCTTTTCGGAAAGCCATCAATACCTATAGACGAAATTGTCATGGCATTTGCTTCATCTACCATTTCAGATTCATCTGCATTAAAAAACCAATCTCTAAAAAGTTCAATCGGGTTTTCTGGGCAATTATTTTTTAGTAATTCTTGCTTCTCATATGATTTTCTATAATCACTTAAATCGTGCGCCATTGTGTGCTTTTATACTATGTAAAAATACAATTTATCTTATTAAAAAAGAATAGATTGTGAGAATTATGAAGTCAAAAAAGTATAGGTTATTAAATGAAAGTTGAATTATTATTAAATAATATAAAAAGCTCTTTATTTTAAATAAAGAGCTTTAGTAGTTAGTATTATAAAATGTGATTATTCTACTGCATTTTCATCAGACACCTCTGTGTTTTCTTTACCCATAAAGTATAAAGCGATACCAATTACAACAAGGCCAATTTTAATAACCCATGCGATAGTTTCTCCCCAATTGTAAATCCACATTAAGAGTTTTGGAACCCTGTCCATGAACCCAAAAATAATAGCGGCAGCACCTATTAACGCCATAAAAGAACCAATTTTTCTCATAATTTAAATTTTAAGATTAGTGATTTAAAGTTAAATAAAAAAAACAGTTCATCAATAAAATCTGACAAGTCGGTAGGTCTTTTTATAAAAAGAATAGGATGTTTTACACTTTTGTATTGTCAATAAACAATAACGATATAATCAACTATATAATGAGAGCAACTATTTTTTTACTATTTGTGTTTTTACAATTGTCAGGATTTTCACAATCAATAGTTTCTGGAATTGTAACCGATAAAAAAGGAACTCCTATAGAAGGAGCAAATGTGTATTTAGATGGAACTTACGATGGGAGTTCTTCTAATGAAAAAGGAGAGTTCTCTTTTAAAACTTCAGAAAAAGGAACACAGACCTTGATAGTTTCTTTTATTTCTTTCGAAATATTTTCTTTAACTAGTGATGTTTCAAAAATAAAAAACTTAACCATAAAATTACGTGAAGACGTAAATACATTAGATGCCGTATCTATTAATGCAGGAACTTTTGAAGCTGGAGATAATGCCAAGGTAACTGCTTTAAAACCTTTAGATGTGGTTACAACGGCTAGTGCTTTGGGTGATTTTGTTGGAGCGTTACAAACTTTACCTGGAACTTCTACTGTAGGAGAAGATGGGCGTTTATTTGTACGTGGAGGAGATGCAGAAGAAATGCAGATTTTTGTAGACGGAATAAGAGTTTTTACTCCGTTTTCTCCGTCGGCAAGAAATATGCCTACTCGTGGACGATTTTCTCCTTTCTTATTTAAAGGAATTACATTTTCTACTGGAGGTTATTCAGCTGAATACGGACAAGCATTATCAAGTGTTTTATTATTAAATACTACGGATGAAGCTTTAGAAGAAAAAACAGATTTAGCGTTTATGACAGTTGGTTTGGGAGTGGGTAATACTCAAGTTTTTGGTAAAAACTCGTTAAGTATAAATGCTTCTTATATCAACTTAAAACCTTATCAAGAATTATTTCCAGACAGAAATAAATGGCGCAAGCCTGTGCAAGCTTTAAGTGGTGAGGCTGTGTATAGATTCAAGTTTAAAAACGAATCGTTATTAAAGGTATATGGCGCGTTTAGTTATACAGATTTCGATATGATTCAAGAAGATATTAATTATGAAGAAGGATTTCGTTTTGGGTTAACAAATAGAAACTTATACTTTAATACCTCATATAAAAATAATTTTGGAGATGGATGGAAAGTAGCAACTGGTGTAAGTTTTTCAAACGATCATTCTGATATTAAAGTTTTAGACGATAAAATTACTGATGAAGAAAATTCAGCACATTTTAAAGTAGCAATGAAAAAGCGTTTTTCTAATCGATTTAAATTAAACTTTGGAGCAGAATATTTTCTTACAGATTTTAAGGAAGAATACAAAAGCAATACAGTAGGGAACTTTAACTACGGATTTGATAATAATATTTTCGGAAGTTATGTAGAAGCAGATATTTTCTTTTCTAAAAAATTAGCTTCAAAAGTTGGTGTTCGTGGAGAGTATTCAGAGCTATTGAATGAGTTTACTATTTCTCCAAGAGCTTCGTTAGCTTATAAATCAGGTGATAACTCTCAGCTTTCTTTAGCTTATGGGCGATTTTATCAAAACCCTAAAAATGAATACTTAAAATTTAACACAAATTTTTCAGCTGAAAACACATCTCACTTTATAGCTAATTATCAGTATGTAAAAAATAAACAGATCTTTAGAATTGAAGGATATTATAAAAAATATCAAGATTTAGTAAAGTACGATACTCAATTTAGTTTGCCCACTTCAAACTATTCTAATTTAGGAGAAGGGTACGCAAAAGGAATTGATGTGTTTTGGAGAGATAACAAGAGTATAAAAAACTTAGATTACTGGATTTCATATTCACTTTTAGATACAGAAAGAGATTATAAAAACTATCCAACAAAAGCCACACCTGGTTTTGCATCTACGCATAATTTATCTGTTGTCGGAAAACGTTGGATTAAAGATTGGAAAAGTCAAGTAGGGTTTAGTTATAATTTTGCTTCGGGTAGAAATTATACGAATCCAAACGAAGTAGGATTCTTAAATAAGAAAACGAAAAATTACAACTCTGTGAGTCTTAATTGGGCATATTTAATCAGTCAACAAAAAATATTATACGTCTCAGTAAATAATGTATTAGGAACTCAAAATGTATTTGGATACAATTATAAAAATACTCCAGATGTTAATGGTACATTTCAACGACAAGCTATAATACCAAATGCAGATAGGTTCTTTTTTGTAGGATTCTTTTGGACCATTAGCGACAATAAGAAAGACAATCAGTTAAATAATTTATAGGTTAAGACTTTTTTAAAAATAATTCCCCTTTTATTAGATAAGCCAAACCAAAAAATAATAAAGCAATAGATTCTAAGATAAAAACAAGTTTAAATTCTTTTAATTCAGGAAATTTTTCTCGTCCCCAAAACTCATAAATAATAATTAAAACAATACAGGTTAAAATTGTAAAACCAGCAAAACGATAGAATCGATTACATGTTTTTTTATTGTCTGATATTTCTAATAAGGATTTATCACTCTTTGTAAATAAAAAAACACAGATATAAGCTAAGATTAAAAAGAAAGCAGCAGCAGCAATATTATGGATGTAACCTGCTATTTGATAATTACCAAAAGTTGAAGAATGAATTGTGCAATTGGTAATTGATTTAAGGTTGGTGGGAAAAAAGGCAACGAATAAAGCCATGATTCCGGCTATTCTAAACGGTTTTTTATCAGCTTCATAATTTTCAAGGATAGGATATGCTAAGAAAAAAATACCAATAATAATAACAATCCATAAAAAGAAATGTTGAACAACTGTATGATAGTAAGCGCTGATAGATTCTTGAACAGTACTACAACCAAATGCCCATGACCCTAAAACTAAAATAAGAGGAGTTATGATACCAAGGTAACCAATAATTTTTCGATGTAAGTTTCTTTCAATATTAAATAGACTGTTCATAGCGTATATGATTTTTAGTTAAAGTTACTGTTTTTGAGTGAAATAAGTATGCCTGTAAATAATGATTGTACAATTCAGTAATGAAAAATTACAGTTGAGTAAATAATACTTTAAGGAGTTTATATAAGTAACCATATTTGAATTATAAATTAAAAATAACAACACAATGAGAACAATGAAAATTATAATAACTGTACTAATCATAACTGTGTGTCAATTTGCAAATGCACAATTTGAAGAGAAATTTTATTTTCCAAAAAAAGAATGGAGAGAAGCTAAAATACCATATTCAGAAGACTTTATTTCAGTTGAAAAAGATACTATTCATACCGCTTTTTTTCAACCAAAAACAACTCCAAAAGCAAGCGTTCTATTTTTTCATGGAGCTGGAGGTAATATTTCAACGTATATGTATATGATTGAACCTTTAGTAGAAAATGGTTATCAAGTATATGCGGTAGATTTTAGAGGATATGGCAAATCTACAGGAAAGTCGACTCATATAAATATAAAGAGTGATGTAGAGATTGTATATGCAAAAATGAAAGAACATCAAGAAATAAAAAACACTAAGTTAATTGTAATGGGAGCTTCTTTAGGTTGTCAAATCGCAACTCATTTTACTAAAAACCATCAAGACGAAGTTGACGCGTTGATTTTAGATGGAGGCTTTGCATCGTTTACAGATGTAGCAAAGTTATATGCACCTAAAGAGGCTCATGTTTATATTGAGAATGCTTTAGGAAAAATGTATCCATCAAAAGAAGAAATAAAAGAGATTGAGGATATGCCAAAATTGATAATACATGGAAAAACGGACAAGTCAATACCTATGAGTCAGTCAGAAATAGTATTTAAAAATGCGCAAGAACCAAAAGCTTTTTTTGTGTCTGAGAAAGGACATTTAGAGGCATTGAGATTAGAAACAGAAAAGGTATTTAAAGAAATAGATAAGCTTTTAACAGTTCAGTAATAAAAATCAACAACTCAGTTTTATTTATTATAACAGGTAAATGAAAGTAAAGATATTTGAAACATCAATAAAAAATAAAAATTATGCAACGAATTATTTTAATTACTGCCCTTTTTGTAAGTGGAATATTAGCTTCATATGCACAAGAAAAGCATACCGTAACTATAAGTTTTAAAGGAATGAAAACAGATAAAGGGAATTTATATGTAGCTATTTATAATAAAGCAGACGATTTTTTAAAGAAGTCACTAAAAGGAACTATCGTGAAGATTGTTGATAAAAAGGCTACGATTATTTTAAAAGATATTCCATCTGGTATGTATGCAGTTTCGGCTTTTCATGATGTAAATGAGAATAAGAAAATGGATACTAATTTTTTCGGAATTCCTAAAGAACCTACAGGGATGTCTAATGATGCAAAAGGATTCATGGGACCACCAAAATATAAAGATGCAAAATTTAACGTAAATAAAAATACTTCAATCTTAATTAATATAAACTAAGTAAAATGAAAAAAATAATCACATTAATAGCATTAGTATTTGCAGTAACAATTTCTGCACAAATTCAGTACGAAAAGGGAATGGAAAAAGCTTTTGAAATTTGGAGAGCAAAAAAAGATGTAGAAGCAGGTCAATTATTTGAACGAATTTCTAAAGCTGAAAAAGACAAGTGGTTACCATTGTATTATGCTGCGGTTATAGAAATTTCAGGGAGTTTTGGGTTAAAAGACGAAGCTAAACTAATAGCAAAATTAAACAAGGCACAAGCATTTTTAGATACTGCTAGTTCTTTATCACCAGAAAATCCAGAAATACTAACTACTCAGGCATTTTTAAACATTGCTTATATGGCTTTTGATGGTCAGAAATATGGTATGACAATGTCTATGAAAAATAATGCACTATATGCTAAAGCTTTAAAATTAGCACCTAATAACCCGAGAGTTGTTATGAGTAAAGCTGAAGCAGATATGGGAGCTGCACGTTTTTTTGGACAACCAATAGCGCCTTTTTGTAAAGATGTTAAGAAGGCTGTAACATTAGCGAAGGAAGAAAAAATCACAGAAAAATTTTATCCAAATTTTATGTTTAATAGAGCAGAAGGGATATTGAAAAAATGCAAAAAGTCTTAATGTTTCCCTACTAGCTGAATTAGTAAATTAAAAGAATCTTTATCAGTAACCCATTTTTTATATTTCTTAAAGGGTAACTGATGAAGATTTTTTGTTGGATGCAATTGATGAAAAATAGTTAACGCTGCCAAAAAACTACCAACTTTAGACGGGTGAAAATTATCAAAATTATAAAGTGTTTCTTTGTTTTTATAAGTATTGTAATCTTTCCATACAGAACCAACGGAAAATAGCAAAGCATTATTTTGTTTGGCGGCTAGCGTATGATTCTCAATTACTTTATCAAACGTATGATAATATCTTACAGATGGCCAAACCATATAGTATCCTAATTTTATTTTATACTTATCGCAAAGAACTTTCATTTTAGCCCCATCTTCTATTAACATTCCTTTTCCTTCTGTTTGTGATGACGGACCTTGTTGAATAATTAAATAATCAAAGGGTTTTTTTTCTAATATTTTTTGAAGTTTACCATTGTTTATATGATCTATAATGGCATAATTAGGAAAACATAAATTTTTAGTTTTGATAGTAATTCCATTTTGTTTGCCGATGTATTCTAATATTTCGGGCATATTATTAGAATAGGTTAAACTATTACCTACAAACAAAATATTTTGAGCTTGTAATGAAGTTTGAATAAAGAATAGTAAAATGAGTAGTTTTCTCAAAGTTTAGTTTTTTTGATTGGAGTAATATTAAACTTGCCTTTGAAATATAGTAAGATGAATTTCCTCTCCTATTTCAGCTTCATTTTTATTTGAAAGAAATATTTGTTTTAATCCACAGCTTTCAAATGATTTCATATAATCATTGTTTAAAAGCCAAGGCGGCCCATTTTCAAAAGTTCGTTTTCCTTTTTGAACTTCAGTAATAACTACTAATTTTCCATTGTCAGATACAAAATCTGAAATATTTTGAATTACTGTTTTTTCATATTTAGGAGGAAGCGCTTGAACTGTGAATATTTCTAAAACAAAATCAAATTTTTTATTCCAATTTTCAATGCCTTCAATTAGGTCTGCTTGAACGAATTCAACTTGAGAGTTAGGAAACCTTTTTTTACAGAGTTCAATAGCACTATGTGATACATCAAATGCAGTTACCTTAAAACCTTTAGCTTCAAGTTCAATAGCATCATCACCCATACCGCACCCAACTACTAGAGCAGTTTTTTCATTGTTAAGACGGGGAGTTTTATCTATCCAATGTTTAAAAATGGGATGTGGAGCCATATTAGCCCATGGAACTCCATCTCCAGATTCAGTAGTTTCAGAATAGAGTGTTTCAAACCAATCATTTGGTTTGTCCTCTTCAATACCTAATTTTTTTCTTAGTTCTTCGCTCATCGGATGTGTAATAAGTTAAGTTGTTTAGAACAGTTACCTTCTATGTTAACGAAGGTCGTGAAAATAAATAAAAAAGGGAGAGCTCTTAAATGCTAATCTTTTCCTAAATTTTTAACCTGAATAATTTCTGCAGCAATACTCACTGCTATTTCTTCAGGAGTTTCGCTTTTTATAGAAATCCCAATAGGAGCATGTACAGTATTTAATTCTTCCTGTGTAAAACCCTCTTTTAATAAAACTTCCCACATGATTTTTAATTTGGCTTTGCTACCTAAAACACCAATGAATTTATAGCTCTTTTTAAGCAGTTTACTTAAAACCAATTTATCATCAGTGTATTTGTTAGTCATAATAGCTACATAGCTAGAATTTCCTTCAGGAATATAAGTATGGACACTATTATAATCAATAACCTGTTTGTGATGTGCAAAATTGTTGTTTTCTAGTGTGTTGAGGTTTTCTCTATTGTCAAAAACAACCACATAAAAACCAAGTTTTATAAAAAGCTCAGAAACAGACACACCTACATGACCGCCGCCAACAATATATAACGTTTCTTTAAAGCCAATGTGTTCCTCAAAAAACCAATCTTCAGTAGATTTAATTTGGTAATTGAATTGATTTTCTAGGTTTTTATGAGAAAAATAAAAGGAATTAGGAGTTAAACTTAACGTTCCTTTTTCTCCATGTGTTAAGCAATTTAAAATATCTTGAATAACAGTAAGATGACTGGTGTCTAAACAATGAAAAGCAACGGCTTGTTCTCCAGAACAAATCATTCCAGATCCGTCTTTGATATTTCCTTTATGAATTTGTTTTTTAATAAAAGTAGGAGAGTTTTCTTCTAGCAATAATTGTTGTGCTTCTTCAACCAACGAAAACTCCATAACTCCACCACCTACAGAACCAAAGATGAACCCATCTTGAGCAATTAACATTTTAAAACCTTTGCGCCCTGGAGAGCTTCCAAAGTTTTCAATAACGGTTAAGATATATACTTTTTGATTGTCTTGTAGTTTATCTAGTATGTATTGCCAGAACTTCATTATTGTTTAGTTTTGTCATTGCGAGTGGAACGAAGCAATCTGTTTATATGAGATTACTTCACTTCGTTCGTAATGACGTTAATTAAAAATAGTTTCACTTAAAGCATAATAAATTGCCATAATTGCCGAAAAAATAGCGCTTGCCATAAATCGCCAATCTAAACGAACTTTGTTTTGAATTAAATAATTCGCAACAAACGAAATTGGAATATTTGCTAAGAAAGACCAAAGTGCGATAATCATCAAATTACTGTTAATCTGCTCGTAGTTACCAGAGAATAATTTAATAAAAGCCAAATGCCTAAAAATCCATAAAGGATTAAAATACGCAATGGCTAAACCTGTTTTTGCTAAGGTTTTTTTTATACCTGTATACGAACCAGTTTTTTTATCTATCCAAGCAAAATAATTCGGAATTTCAAAAGCATAAATAGTAGCGCCAATCAATACCATTCCAAGTAGCCTGTACATAGAAAACTCGTTTAATAATGAAGCTGCAATTGTATCTCCAGCACTATAAATAATAGCGCCTTTAATTATGTTTTGTTTGGTGTATTGTAGTTTGATAGTCTTTGATAAATTAAATGTCAGATTTTAATAACGAATAAATTTCGCTATCTAAAAACTGACCATTGAAATAATAATTCTCTTTAAAATAAGCCTCTTGTTTAAAATTGAATTTTAATAATGCTTTTTTAGAATTTTCATTTTCAGGATTTACATTGGCTTCTAGGCTATGTAAGTTGAATGTATTGAAAGCAAAATCAATAAGAGTACTCATACTTTCTTTCATATATCCTTTGCCCCAATAATCAGGATTTAAAATATAGCCAATTTCACCTCTAAAGTTTTGCTTGTCCAATCTCCAAATCCCAAAATCACCAATAAGTGTTTTGGTTTCTTTATCAATAATAGCCCAAGTAATTCCTTTTTTATCTACAAATGCTTGTTGAATACCTTCAATTCTTTTTTGAGTATCTTCAATAATTTTCGGAATCTCGGAATCCATATATTTTGACACCTCTGGATGCGATCTAATATAGAGTAAGCTAGCAGCATCTTCTTTTGTATATTCTTTAAAAAGAAGACGTTCACTTTCTAACTCAGGAAACTTCTCGAAAACAGTTTCATTTATGGAATGCATCATTTTATTTCTCATATAATCCCATCAACACTTTTTCAGGTGTAAAAGGCGAATGGAACTTTAATTTATAATTCGGATTGAAAGCTTTAACTGCTTGTTGAATGGCAAAATAAACACCAATTCCGTACATTAAAGGAGGTTCACCAACAGCTTTTGATTTTTGAATAGCCATATCATTTCCTGCTGTTTCTACCGGAATAGTTTCTACTGTTTTAGGAGCAGAAAAAATATCAGGAACTTTATATGTAGACAATGCGTTTGATAATAATCGTCCGTCTTTATTATAAGCAATTTCTTCCATGGTCATCCAACCAATTCCTTGTGCAAGAGCGCCTTCAATCTGACCTAAATCGATACCAATATTCATTGATTTACCAAAATCGTGTACAATTTTAACAGCATCAATTTCATAAGTACCGCGTAAACAATCTACAGTTGTTGTGGTAATTGCTGTTCCGTATACATGATACGCAAACGGATGTCCTTTTTCCTTCGTTTTATCAAAATGTATCACGGGTGTTGCATAATGTGCATTTTCAGACAAAGCAACACGTTGTAACATGGCTTCTGCAATTAAGGCCTCCCAAGAAAGTGAAGACTTTTCGCCAGCAACATACACAACATCTTCTTGAAAAGAAATATTTTTTACTTCAGTAGCTAACATTTCAGCTGCTACAACAGTCAATCGTTCAATTAATGAATTACAAGCCATTTCAACAGCCTTTCCATTTAAATCGGCAGTAGAACTAGCCGCAGTAGGAGAGGTGTTGGCAACACGTGTTGTATTGGTTGTTTCTAATTTTAATTTCGTAGCTGAAATACCAAAAACAGATTGGGCAACTTGTAACATTTTTGTGTTGACACTTTGCCCCATTTCAACAGCTCCTGTAGAAACTCCCACACTTCCGTCTTGATAGATATGAACCAATGCACGTGCATGATTCATAGGTGTATTTGTAAATGAAATTCCGAATGCAATTGGCATTAACGAAATTCCTTTTTTAAAGTGTTTATTTGTTTGATTAAAACTTTCTACCTCTTGTTCTAGTTTTTCAAACTCAAATTTTTCTTTAGCAGAAAACCATGCTTTTTTAGCTTGAACTTCAGTGGCTATTTGTCCGTAAGAAAACTCATCATATTCCGCTAGTAAATTCGTTTCTTGAATTTTGCTTCTATTTACGCCAATTTTATCAGCAGCTGCAGCAATAGCACTTTCTATTACAAACATTCCTTGTGGCCCACCAAAGCCACGAAAAGCAGTGTTTGGAGGTAGGTTTGTTTTACAGCTATAAACAGTTGTACTTACATTCGGAATAAAATAACTATTTGTTGCGTGGAATAAGGTTCTTTCTGCAATAGCAGGGGATAAATCTGCTGCGGCACCAGAATTTTGTAAAAACTCTACTTCAAATGCTTTAATTTTTAAATCTTTTGTTAAACCGATTTTATAAAATGATGAATATGGGTGACGTTTACCTGTCATTCGTAAATCGTCATGACGATTCAACATATATTTTACTGGGCGGTTTAAATGTTGTACAGCAACTGCTGTCATAACTGCCCATGGTGTTGCTTGATCTTCTTTTCCACCAAAACCACCACCTAAGCGGATTACATCTACTTCAATTTTATGCATCGGAATTCCCAATACTTTAGCAGCTGTTTTTTGTACAGCGGTTGGTCCTTGTGTAGAAGAAACTAATTTAATATTTCCGTTTTCTTGAGGAATTGCATAACATCCTTGAGTTTCTAAGTACAAGTGCTCTTGTCCGTTTGAAAAAGTTTCCCCTTCAAAAACATAGTCACAATCTGAAAAAGTATTTGCAGAATCTCCTAATTTAAACGAGCGAGGCGCATTGATAAAACTTTGTTTTTCTTTTGCTTCTTTGGCAGTAGTAATAACAGGAAGTTCTTCAATATCTATGGTAATTAAAGCTCTTGCTTTTTTAGCAATAGCTTCAGTTTTAGCAACAATGAAAGCAATGGGTTGTCCCCAAAAATGAACTTCATCTTCTGCCCAAAGTGGTTCGTCAGGAATAATTCCTCCAATTTGGTTTTCACCTAAAACATCTTTGTAGGTGAATATTTTTACAACTCCTTCTAAAGCTTCAGCCTTCGAATAATCTATAGATTTTATTTTCCCGTGCGCTTTTGGTGAATCGAAACATAATCCAATTAAAGCATCTTGACGTAACATTAAATCGTCTACAAATAACGATTCTCCTCTAACGTGTGTAAAACTATCTATATTCTTCATCGTTTTCATAGGGTAATCATTTTATCTAGTTCTACATCATTTGGAAACATTTTTAGAAAATGAGCAAAGAACAATTGTCTTGCTAATAATCTTTTATAATCAGATGTTCCTCTTACGTCACTTATTGGTGAAATCTCTGATTGCATTATTTTTTCAGCTAAATGAATGGTTTCAGAAATAATTAATTCACCTTTTAAAAACTCGTTGGTTTTAGATAAATACTTAGGGATTGCAGCCACACCACCTAAAGATAAATGTGCTTCAGAAATAGTTCCGTTTTCTACAGAAATTAATCCTGCCGAATTTACACTGGCAATATCTAAATGTGTTCGTTTACTTACTTTTTCGAAATTGAAATACTGATTAGCTTGCGGAACTTTAAAAGAAATTTCTTTTAATATTTCATCATCTTGTAAGTCGTAAACTTTATAATTTTGGTGGAATTCTTGAAAAGGAATTTGACGCTCGCTACCATCTTCTTTTTGAATAGTTAACGTTGAATTCAATGCTAAAAAGAAAATAGACATATCACCAATAGGTGAAGCGTTTACAAAGTTTCCACCAATGGTTCCCATATTTCTAATTTGTTCTGAAGAAACTAATTTTAAGAATTGTTTTAGTTTTGGAAATAAGGTTTGTAGTTTCTTATTGTCAGCAATTTCAGTAACGGTAGTATTCGCTCCCAATGTGCAAATTCCTTCTGAAAATGAAATTCCTTTTAAGGCTGACTCATCGACTAATAAATGCACATCTTCTTCTGCCATTTTATCAGCATAACGTACATATACATCTGTTCCGTTAGCAACTTTAGTTCCAGTTTTTTCAAAAACCTTAGGTTGTAATTCTTTTAATTTGTTTGGAATAGTTTCAAAATAGTTAGGAATAAATCCTTCTTTAATTAGCCATTCTATTTTATAATTATCGTCTTTTTGCTGTAGCTTTTCTTCAATTTCAAAACCTGCTTTTTCAATTGATTTATACCCAGTACATCTGCAGATATTCCCACTAATTGCATCGTTGCAAGTAGTTGAATTATTACTTTCTAAAGCATAACCTGTCATAGAAACTACGAAACCTGGCGTACAAAAACCACATTGGGTTGCGTAATTATCGGTCATTGCCTGTTGAACAGTATTTAGTTCTTTAGGTAAGTTAATACCTTCAACGGTAACAATATGTTTTCCGTTGGCATTTCCTAAAGGGGAAATACAAGAAGTTATAGTTTGATAGTTGACATTGTCTCCATTTGAAGTTCCAACTAAAACGGTACAAGCACCGCAATCGCCTTCGCGACATCCAATTTTTGTTCCTTTTAATTGTTGATATTCCCGAATAAAATCAAGTAAAGTAATACCTGAATTAGCCGATGTTTTGATAATCTGATTGTTAAGTATAAATTGTATCATAAGCAGAGAGCAAGATACAAAAATGTTACGAGTATGAATATATATTTAGCTATTGGCTTTCTATGCACTTTACTATAGAATAAGCTTGATGTTTTGTTTAAGTCTTGCTAGTTTTTCTTAAAGCAATGAACCTATTGGTTAAAACGATTATTTCTAATTTGTTTCTATGTGCTATATATTCAATTGTTTCTTTTCGATAAATAAATACATGAGTAGGATCTTTTCTATAAAACCATGAATTAAAATCAATATAATCATTGTATAGCATTGTCATAATAAGTAAGGCTCCGTTGTTATTTAATAACCTTATAAGTTTGTCAATTTCTGTTTTTGGATTGTAAAAGTGTTCAAAGACTTCACAACTAACAATATAATCGTATGTATTTTTTAATACGTTTTTATTAGGGGCAAAAAAAGGATCGTATTGTACAATATTATAACCTTCTTTAAGAAGCATGCTAGAAATAACCGGACCTGTTCCGCTTCCAAAATCTAAGCCTTTGTGTTTTGGTGAAAATTCTTTTATTACATAGTTTGTAATGGGAGAAGTAAATTTTTGATAGCGAACATCATTTATATCATTGTTATGAGCTTCATATCTTGTTTTTTCTTGGTCTGCTGGTAGATAATACGTTTTATCTTTTACTATTGCTTTGCAAGTATCGCACTCGTAATAATATTCATCTTTTTTATTAGTTAGTTTCGAATCGCAAAGTGTACAAATCATTCTAATTAAGATTTTTTTCTAAAACATAATAATTCTCATCAATAGTAATTGAATCAGTATTAATTTTAATATTCTGCCAATCTTCTATTGGAGTTATTAACTTTGATTCTCCATCAATAAAAATATTTAAAGGCATACTAAACCCTTTTACAACATTTGTCCAGTGATAAGATAAATTCCCGTTTTCTAGTTTATATTCAAATACAGGAATTTTTACAGTTCGCAAATATTGATTAAATACTTTGGTTAAGTCTAAACCAGATTCTTGAATAATGTAACTTTCAATTTGTTCTGTTGTTACAGTTTTATGATAAAACTCACTGTTTAATCCGCGTAAAATTTGTCGCCATTTTTCATCATCGTTTATCAAAGTTCTAATAGTGTGTAGCATATTAGCGCCTTTGTAGTACATATCTCCAGAACCTTCTGAATTCATATCGTACTCTCCGATAATTGGGATGTCGTTTTGAATAGATTTTCGAGTTCCTATTACATATTCTGAAGCCGCTTTTTTACCGTAATAATAATCTAAAAATAAATTTTCTGAATAAGCAGTAAAGCTTTCATGTATCCACATATCTGCAATATCTTTGTTGGTAATGTTATTAGCAAACCATTCGTGCCCTGCTTCGTGAATAATGATAAAATCAAACTTCATTCCCCAGCCAGTTCCAGATAAATCTTTACCTAAATATCCGTTTTGATATTTGTTTCCATAAGTAACTGAACTTTGATGCTCCATCCCTAAATACGGAACTTCTACTAGTTTAAATCCATCTTCATAAAAAGGATATTTTCCAAACCAATGTTCAAAAGCTTTCATCATTTTAGGGGCATCTTTGAATTGTTTTTTAGCCTTCTCTAAATTATCCCGCAATACATAATAATCCATATCTAATTCACCATCTTCACCATTATATTTTTCTGAGAAGTATACATAGTCTCCAATGTTAAGGTTTACTCCGTAATTGTTTATCGGATTATTTACAAACCAATGATAAGTTGTGGTGTTATCGTTGTGCTGTTCAATTTTTCGTAAACGACCGTTAGAAGCATCCATTAAATGTTTGGGGACACGAACGTTTATGGCCATGCTATCTACTTCATCGTACATATGGTCTTTATTTGGCCACCAAACACTGGCACCTAAACCTTGGCAAGAGGTTGCTATAAAATCATTTCCATTAGTATCTTTTTTCCAAGAAAAACCACCATCCCAAGGAGCGCGTTTTGCTACTTGTGGTTTTCCTTCATAATATATATCAAGAGAACTTACGGTTCCTATTTCTTGATTTTCATTTAAATGAATAAAATGAGCATTTCCTTCTGAAACTACTTTTAATTCTTTTTTATTTTGAATTGCTTTTGTGATTTTTAAAGGAGCTTGTAGGTCAATTTGTAAAATGTTATGAGATTTTAAAACTCTATACTGAACAGTATTTTTTCCTTTAATAAACTTTTTATCAGGAAAAACCTGAACGGTTAAATCGTAATATGTTAAATCCCACCAAGACCTTTCAGGGGTAATTGATCCACGTAAAGAATCTTGACGAGTAAAATTATTGCCTTTATCTTGAAATAGCGCTTGTTTCTTTTTAGAAACCGTGCAAGCAATTGTTAATGAGAAAAATAAAAAAGCTAGAATAGATTTTCGTAACATATTTAAAAGAGGTTGTATCTAGTTGCTAATATAAGTTTTTAAAGTGTTTTTTTATTGCTGTTAACTTTAGGATATTTGCTTAAAATTAAATTAATGTCAAAAATTGTTTTTATAACAGGAGCTTCATCAGGAATAGGGAAGTCAATTGCTTTGTATTTGCACGATAAAGGATATGTAGTTTATGGCACGAGTAGAAATCCGGATAAGGTAGATGTTCCTTTTTCGATGGTTGCTTTAGATGTAACGAAAGAAGAAACAATACAAGAAGCAATTACTGAAGTAGTTAAGAAGGAGGGTAAGATTGATGTGTTGATTAATAATGCAGGTAAAGGAATTACTGGTCCGATAGAAGATACGCCAACTGATGAAATGCGAGAGAATTTTAACACCAATTTTTTTGGAGTAATTGACGTTGTTAAAGCTGTTTTACCACAAATGCGTGCACAAAAATCGGGGTTGATAATTAATACAACTTCAATTGCAGGTTATATGGGCTTGCCTTTTAGAGGGATTTATTCAGCGAGTAAAGGTGCTTTGGAGCTGGTAACTGAGGCCTTAAGTATGGAGGTGAAAAGTTTCGGGATTAAAGTGGTAAATGTTGCGCCAGGAGATTTTGCAACCAATATTGCTTCGGGTAGATATCATACCCCAGTATTTGAAAACTCTGCCTATAAAGAAAAGTACGCAGAGAATTTAGCGTTAATGGATTCGCATGTAGATTCAGGTAAAGACCCTATTGTTATGGCGGAAGCTATTTATAAAATTCTTGAAAACAAGAATCCTAAAATTCATTATAAAGTTGGAGCTTTTATGGAAAAGTTTTCGGTTGTTTTAAAACGAGTTTTACCTGATAAAGTGTATGAAAAACTATTAATGAATCATTATAAGTTGTAAATTTGCAACGTTTTAGAAAACCTAGTTTTCAAATTAATATAGACCACAATTTTTAAATTTAGATAGATGAAATTTTTTATTGATACAGCTAACTTAGATCAGATTAGAGAAGCACAAGCTTTAGGTATTTTAGATGGAGTAACGACAAACCCGTCTTTAATGGCTAAAGAAGGAATTACAGGAGAAGAAAATATTATCAATCATTACAAAGCAATTTGTGATATTGTTGATGGAGATGTTTCTGCTGAGGTTATTTCAACTGATTTTGAAGGAATGGTCAAAGAAGGTGAAGCGTTAGCTGCTTTAAATCCGCAAATCGTGGTAAAATTACCAATGATTAAAGATGGTGTTAAAGCATGTAAATATTTCTCTGATAAAGGAATTAAAACAAACGTAACTTTAGTTTTTTCTCCAGGGCAAGCATTATTGGCTGCAAAAGCAGGAGCAACATATGTATCTCCGTTTATTGGTCGTTTAGACGATGTTTCTACAGATGGATTAAATTTAATCGAAGAGATTCGTTTAATTTTTGATAACTATATGTTCGAAACTCAAATCTTAGCTGCGTCTGTACGTCATACAATGCATATTATTGATTGTGCTAAATTAGGATCTGATGTAATGACAGGACCATTAAGTGCTATTGAAGGCTTATTAAAACACCCATTAACTGATATCGGTTTAGCTAAGTTTTTAGCAGATTATAAAAAAGGAAACTAACCAACACAATTGGTTTAAGTATATTGTCATTCCCGCGAAAGCGGGAATCTCATTTTTAAAAGTTTATGTTCCCAAAAAAAGAACTCGCACAATTAGTAATTTCAGTATGTCATCAATATAATATTGATACGGTTGTTATATCACCAGGTTCACGAAATGCTCCTTTAACTATTGGGTTTTCAAATCATCCGAGTATAGAAACATTGAGTGTAGTTGATGAGCGTTGTGCCGCTTTTTTTGCAATGGGAATTGCACAGCAAAAACAAAAACCAGTAGCAATTGTTTGCTCATCTGGTTCTGCATTGTTGAATTATTATCCAGCGATTGCCGAGGCTTTTTATAGTAATATTCCGTTAGTTGTAATTTCTGCAGATAGACCAAAACATTTGATTGATATTGGGGATGGACAAACTATCCGTCAAGAAAATGTGTTTGAAAACCATATTTTGTTTTCAGCGAATTTAGTTGAAGGTGAATTAGAAAATAATAAAGAGTTACTGATTGAATCTTTGAAAACTTCAATTTATAAAAAAGGCCCTGTACATATTAATGTTCCTTTTGATGAGCCTTTATACGAAACGATTGAAGAGTTAAAGGAATTTAATTTTCCTGTTTCAGATGAAAGTAAAACGAAACAGTCTGTAAATTACGACGAGCTGAAATCTATTTGGAGTTCTTCTTCAAAAAAAATGATTTTAGTAGGAAGTAATTATCCGGATAATGAATTACAGGGTATATTAAATGAAATTGTAAAGGACGAGTCTGTTTTAGTTTTAACAGAGACGACTTCAAATTTATACAATCCAAAATTTATTAATAGTATAGATAAATTAATTTTTCCTTTAAGTGAGATTGATTTAGAAGAATTACAACCAGAAGTTTTATTGACTTTAGGAGGGATGGTAATTTCAAAAAAAATAAAGCAATTTTTAAGAAAGTACCTACCAAAGCATCATTGGCATGTTGATGAATTAAAAGCAATGGATACCTATCATTGTTTGTCTGAGTTTATTCAAGAAAAACCAAGTGAGTTTTTAAAAGAATTAGAAGGAGAGAAAGAAAGTAATTATCAGAAACTCTGGTTGAATAAAAAAGAAGAAAGAGTAATAAAACATAATGAGTATTTAGCTAATGTTGAGTATTCAGATTTAAAAGTTTTTGATGCTATTTTAAATCATATCCCTGCTAATTCACAAGTTCAAATAAGTAATAGCTCAACGATTCGTTATTCTCAGTTATTTGATTTGAATCCGTCATTAAAAGTGTTTTGTAATCGCGGAACGAGCGGAATTGATGGTAGTACAAGTACTGCTATAGGAGCTGCTTTTGTAAATGAAAGCCCAACAACTTTTATTACAGGGGATTTAAGTTTTTTCTATGATAGTAATGCTTTATGGAATGCAAATATTCCGAAGAGTTTTAGACTTATCATTTTAAACAATGCTGGAGGTGGAATTTTTAGATTTATTCCTGGGCCATCAACTACAAACGCAACAGACTATTTTGAAACTCCACATAATTTAACAGCGGAACATTTAGCTAAAATGTATGGGTTTGATTATGTTGCTGTTTCAAATTTAAAAGCGTTGAAAAAAGGGTTAAGTGATTTTTATTCAGAATCAGCTCAACCAAAAATAATGGAGATTTTTACTCCAAAAGAAATAAATGACGTAGTTTTAAAGAACTATTTTAAAAATTTATAAAATGGAATTACAAGAAGGAGATCAAGTAGATTTAGTGATAGGTCATCAAACGAACTTGGGTTATACAGTTTTAATTAACGAAGAGTTTGAGGCTTTGCTATATAATAGTGATATTTTTAAAGATATAGAAGAAGGTTCTCGTACCATTGGTTATGTTAAAAAAGTAAGAGAAGATGGAAAAGTAGATGTTTCATTACGCCCTCAAGGTTTTAGAAATGTAATTGATGAAGATGCAAATACTGTACTTAGAAAACTAGAAGAAAAAGGGTTTTTAATGTTGACAGATAAAAGTTCACCAGAGTCGATTAAGTTTCGATTACAAATGAGTAAAAAAGCATTTAAAAGAGCTATTGGTAATTTGTATAAAGAGAAATTAATCGAGCTACAAGAAGATAGAATTGTGTTAATAGGATAAAAAAAGTGCTACTAAATTTAGTAGCACTTTTTTTATAATCAGATTATTAATTGTCATCTTTTTTATCCTCCTCTTCATCTTCATTGTCGTCCGGAGTGTCTTCAATAATTTCTTCTTCCTTAGGTTGACTTCCTTTTAAATCGTTTACACGTTTTATGTTTTCGTAAAAGGCATCAGCATTAGGATTTGAGGGATCCATTTTACCATAAGCAGCTTTGTAATAAAAATCTGCTTTCTCATAATCTTTACCTAACTCGTAATATTTACCAACATAAAAATCTCCAATATGAGAATCTGGATATTTTATCATTACAAAATCTCCAAGAACTCTTAAGTAATCACCATCTTGCTGATCCATTACAATTCCTTCAATAGCAAAAATATCATCTAAACGAACATTTAAATTTGCTCCATATAAATACTGAATGTCTAAATATTTTTGTTCAACATATTTAATAGCCTGTAAAGGCTCTAAGTCTTTAATATTAGTTTCAAACTCTTGTTTGGTGATTTTAGAGTATAAGGCAAACATTTTTGCAAATGCCCTTGGAATTGTTTCTCCGATGATTGATAAATAGTTTGGAGCATTTTTAAATTTATCAAAAGTAATGTGTAGGTTTTTTGCATCAAAAGAAGATAGATATGTTCCTATTTCGTTAAATTGATTACCTTGTTTTTCGCTAATGTATTTTTTACTATTACTAGCATAAATAAAATATGAGTTATCAAGAGAGCCTAATCTGCTTAAAGAGTACGACTCTATCATGCTTCCGCTAAATTGAGTAAAATCTGGAGTGATACATATAAATGAGTTGAAAACAGGTTCAGTATCCTTTAAGTAATAAGTGCTAAAGTTTGCAGCTTTACCCTCTCCAACAATTGTCATGAAAGGAGAAGTTTTATAAGTTCCTTCCATGTAAGGAATCAGATCTCTCTTTATAAAGTTATAAAACTTGGTAGCACTACTAGTAAGTGCATTATTAGATGGAATGATTGAAACGTCTTTTGTATAGGTATCTTTCATATTTATACCAACCACAATTTGTTTAGGTGCTTTGTCTACATTGGCATATAATTTTGCGTTTCCAACATATAGATCAAAAAGATATTGATCACCTAACACAATAGCTAGCGGATAACTTGCAGTTTCATCTTTGTCGTAACCTTCCGGTATGTAGATTTTAACTTGCCTTTCTCCATTTAACTCTTTTGAATCAATACTCTCAACAATTGTTTTTTGAGAAAAAAGACTAGTGCTTATTAGTAATACAAATAAAAAATATCGTTGCTTCATAAGGGATTATATTATATCGTTCAAATATAAAAAAGAAAAATAAAGTTATTATGTTATTTTTGTGCTACTAAATTAACGACAATATTTTAAAATTATGATACAACCTCAATGGAAAGTTGCCAAAGAGTATGAAGATATTACATATAAGAAGTCGCATAACGTGGCTAGAATAGCATTTAACCGACCAAATGTTCGTAATGCATTTCGTCCACATACTACATCAGAGTTGCTAGATGCTTTTCAAGATGCACATGAGGATACGAATATCGGAGTTGTATTATTATCTGCCGAAGGACCTTCTACTAAAGATGGTGTTTGGAGTTTTTGTTCAGGGGGAGACCAAAATGCTCGTGGACATCAAGGGTATGTAGGTAAAGATGGATATCATCGCTTAAATATATTAGAGGTACAACGATTAATTCGTTTTATGCCAAAGGCTGTAATTTGCGTGGTTCCAGGATGGGCAGTAGGAGGCGGACATAGTTTACATGTTACTTGCGATTTAACATTAGCAAGTAAAGAACATGCTATTTTTAAGCAAACAGATGCAGATGTAACGTCGTTTGATGCAGGATATGGATCAGCATATTTAGCTAAAATGGTAGGTCAGAAAAAAGCACGTGAGATTTTCTTTTTAGGAAGAAACTATTCTGCGCAAGAAGCATATGAAATGGGAATGGTAAATGCCGTAGTACCACATGATGAGCTAGAGCAAACAGCTTTTGATTGGGCACAAGAAATATTAGCTAAATCGCCAACTTCTATTAAGATGTTAAAGTTTGCAATGAATTTAACTGATGACGGAATGGTAGGTCAGCAAGTATTTGCTGGTGAGGTAACTCGTTTAGCATATATGACAGATGAAGCTAAAGAAGGGCGTGATGCTTTCTTAGAAAAACGTAAACCTAATTTTCCAAAAACTTGGATACCTTAAAATTAAATTAATTTAGTCATTACGAGGAAGAATAACGAAGTAATCTTATCATAAAGATTGCTTCACTTTGTTCGCAATGACGTTTTGTTTTATAGAATGAAGATTATTTGTATTGGGCGTAATTACGCAAAACATATCGAAGAATTAGCAAATGAGAAACCAGAGAGTCCTGTTGTTTTTTTAAAACCAGATTCATCGATTCTTCCTAAAAAAATGCCTTTTTTTATACCGCCTTTTTCTAATGATGTACATTATGAAGTTGAGGTATTAGTAAAGATTAATAAGGTGGGTAAGCACATCTCATCAAAGTTTGCACATAAATATTACGATACTGTCGGTTTAGGAATCGATTTTACAGCTCGTGATGTGCAAGCAAAATGTAAAGAAAAAGGATTACCATGGGAAAAAGCAAAAGCCTTTGATGGTAGTGCTATTATTGGTGAATTTTATCCAAAAGAAGAATTTGATTTAGAGAATTTATCTTTTCAGTTGCAAAAAAACGATGAAGTTGTTCAAGATGGAAATACATCAGGAATGTTATGGAAGATTGATGAGTTAATTAGTTATGTATCTCAGTATTTCACTTTAAAAAAGGGAGATGTAATTTTTACAGGTACACCAGCAGGAGTTGGTAAAATAGAAGAGAACGATGTCTTAACAGGAATTATTGAAGGAAGACAATCATTTCAAATAAAAGTAAAATAAAAGAATCCCGCTTAAGCGGGATTCTTTTATTAAAACAAATGTATGAGAGCAGAAATCATAACCATTGGAGATGAAATTTTAATCGGTCAAATTGTCGACACGAATTCGCAATGGATAGGTCAGGAGTTGAATAAAATAGGTGTGTCTGTGTACCAAATTTCATCTATTCAAGATGAAAAGCAGCATATTTTAAATGCTTTAAAAGAAGCAGAAAATAGAGCTGATATTGTTATTGTAACTGGTGGTTTAGGACCAACAAAAGACGATATTACTAAAAAAACAATTGCAGAGTATTTTAACAATAATTCACTTGTTGAATACCCAGAAGTAATATCGCATATTAAAGGTTTGTTTAAAAAGATAAATCACCCGTTTAAAGAAGTTCAAAGATATCAAGCGCAGTTACCTTCAAAAGCGACTTTGTTGATGAATCGTTTTGGTACAGCTCCAGGAATGTGGTTTAGTGAAAATAATACTGCTTTTGTTTCTTTGCCAGGTGTACCTTATGAAATGAAAGGGTTGATGACAAATGAAGTATTACCAAGAATTCAAAAAGAATTTAAATTGCCTTTTATACTTCATAAAACAATTATGACAGTTGGTGTTGGCGAAAGTGTAATTGCTGAAAGAATAGCCGATTGGGAGAACAACTTACCGGAACATATAAAATTAGCTTACTTACCGTCTTTTGGTAAAGTGCGTTTACGTTTATCTGCGAAAGGAATTAATAGGGAAGTTTTAGAAAAAGAGGTTTCTGATGAAGTAGCAGTGTTGAATTCATTAATTTCGGATGTTATTGTTGGTTATGAAGAGGATGCTTCTTTAGAGAAAAGGGTAGGGGAATTGTTAAAACAGAAAGGTAAAACCTTATCAACTGCTGAAAGTTTAACTGGAGGAAAAATAGCTGCATCAATAGTTTCTGTAGCAGGATCATCGGCGTATTATAAAGGAAGTTTTATTACTTACACAGCTGAATTAAAAGAACAATTATTAGGCGTATCTAAAGAGGTAATTAAAAGCAATACAGTTGTTAGTGCGGAAGTAGCTAAAGAAATGGCTGTAGGTTGCATAAATAAATTGAAAACAGACTATGTAATAGCAGTAACAGGAAATGCGGGTCCTACAACCGATCATAACGATAAAAGTGTAGGCTTAGTTTATATCGCTATAGCATCAAAAAATGATGTAGAAGTACATGAGTTTAACTTTGGTCAACCAAGAGAAAAAGTAATAAACAGAACGGTTACAAAGGCATTCGAATTATTGAGTAAAAATATTTTAAAAATTAACGATTAATATTTTGTTTAATTCTGTTAAAAGTTCGTATATTTGCACCTCGTTTAGAAATAACACTATAAAACTGTCAAGAAGATGTCTAGAGTTTGTGAATTAACAGGAAAAAAAGCAATGGTTGGAAACAATGTTTCTCACGCCATGAATAGAACTAAAAGAAAGTTTAACGCTAATTTAATGACTAAGCGTTTCTTTATACCAGAAGAAGATAAATGGGTTACCTTAAAAGTATCTGCTTCTGCATTAAAAAATATTAATAAAAAAGGAATCTCTGCTGTAATTAAAGAGGCAAGAGAAAATGGTTTCTTAACGAAATAATTCCTTACTAGATAAAATTTTACAGAGATGGCAAAAAAAGGAAACAGAGTTCAGGTAATTTTAGAATGTACTGAGCATAAAGGAACTGGTAAACCGGGAACTTCACGTTATATCACAACTAAGAACAAAAAGAACACTCCTGATAGAATGGAATTAAAGAAATTTAATCCAATCTTAAAGAAGATGACAGTTCATAAAGAAATTAAATAATTAAAAGTTTTTAAAACTTTAAATAACCTATAGGAACATGGCAAAGAAATCAGTAGCATCGTTACAAACAGGAGCAAAGAGATTAACTAAAGCTATCAAAATGGTAAAATCTCCAAAAACAGGAGCTTACACATTCGTTGAAGCTATTATGGATCCTAAACAAGTAAACGATTTTATCGCAAAAAACTAATACTTGTATACAGTTTAAACTAAAGCTACTTTCTCATACGGAAGTAGCTTTTTTTATGCGTTAAAAAACTGTATTTTTGAGCATTACTATTTTAATAGAATCTAAATTTTAACTTGATAGTAATTGAATAATGACAATTTGACTATATAATAAGTTTGGTATAGTTTTTAACCTATATAAAGCGATTATAAAATTTAAAGATGAGTTTTTTTAAAAAAATATTCTCAAAAGAGAAAAAAGAAACCTTAGATAAAGGATTAGAAAAAACAAAAACAAGTTTTTTCTCTAAATTATCAAAAGCAGTTGCAGGTAAAGCAAAGGTTGATGATGATGTTTTAGATAATTTAGAAGAAGTATTAGTATCGTCTGATGTAGGTGTTGAAACTACTCTTAAAATTATTGATAGGATTGAAGAACGTGTTTCTCGTGATAAGTATTTAGGTACCGATGAGTTAAATCAAATCTTAAGAGAGGAAATAGCTGGTTTGTTATCTGAGACAAATACAGGTGATGAAACAGAATTTACTATTCCTGTCGATAAGAAACCATATGTTTTAATGGTGGTTGGAGTAAACGGAGTTGGTAAAACAACAACGATTGGTAAGCTAGCTTCTCAATTTAAAAAGCAAGGATTAAAAGTTGTGTTAGGTGCTGCGGATACATTTAGAGCAGCTGCAATTGATCAATTACAAGTATGGGCTGATAGAACTGATGTTCCGATTATTCGTCAAGAAATGGGTTCTGATCCTGCTTCTGTAGCTTTTGACACAGTTACTTCGGGAATGAATCAAGGTGCAGATGTAATTATTATTGATACCGCTGGTCGTTTACATAATAAAGTTAATTTAATGAATGAATTAACCAAGATTAAACGTGTAATGCAAAAAGTAATTCCTAATGCTCCACATGATGTGTTATTAGTATTAGATGGCTCTACAGGACAAAACGCATTTGAACAAGCAAAACAATTTACTAAAGCAACAGAAGTAACTTCGTTAGCAGTTACCAAATTAGACGGTACTGCAAAAGGTGGTGTAGTAATTGGTATTTCTGATCAGTTTCAAATTCCTGTAAAATATATCGGAGTTGGAGAAGGAATCGATGACTTACAAGTTTTTAATAAGCATGAGTTTGTAGATTCTTTTTTCAAATAGAAAAATTAATAGATGATTTATAAAAAAAACTCCCTTTTCAGGGAGTTTTTTTGGAAGATTTTGAATGTTTTCGTTAATGTTGTTGTATATGTTTTTTTGCATGAGTGATTACTAACAATTAATTTTATTCAACATTTGAGTGAGAGTCCAGGGTTTAATCAGATTTCTTTTCAGACTTTATTATATTGTAATAGTTTGCAAAAGAGGAAACAGTCATAACTAACCATCCTAATCTAAAAAGCCAAATACTTCCAAAGAATGTACCAGGTTCAGCATCGAAAATCGAGCTAATAAATACTATTCCAGTTAAAATTCCTGATATAAGGAATAAAGTTTTTTTATTTTTTGTTGTCATAAAATTAAGTTTAATTAGTTTTCTCACCAATGAATGGCAACTTTTTTAAGAATATGAATCCGTTTTATTGATTTATATTCAATGTTAACGAAATTAATAGTTTAAAGGTTAAAAATCAAACTAAACTTTCACAATTCAAACGGTATAAGAAGTTGAATTAAAGCGTATCTTTGCACCCTAAATTTTTATAGTATAATGCGCACAAAATCACCAAAACAAAATAAAATCAACGTAGTTACTTTAGGATGTTCTAAAAATGTTTATGATAGTGAAGTGTTAATGGGGCAATTAAAAGCCAATGGTAAAAACGTTGTACATGAAGATGAAAATGATGATGGTAATATTGTAGTTATTAATACATGCGGATTTATAGGTAAGGCAAAAGAAGAGAGTATTGATACTATTTTGCATTACGCGCAACGTAAAGAAGCTGGTGAAATTGATAAGGTATTTGTTTCAGGTTGTTTAAGTGAGCGTTATAAACCAGATTTAGAAGTAGAAATTAAAAATGTAGATCAGTATTTTGGTACGCACGATTTACCAGAACTATTAAAAGTTTTAGAAGCAGATTATAAGCATGAATTAATAGGTGAACGTTTAACAACAACCCCTAAACATTATGCGTATTTAAAAATTGCAGAAGGATGTGATCGCCCTTGTTCTTTTTGTGCAATTCCTTTAATGAGAGGAAAACACAAATCTACTCCGATTGAAAATTTAGTTATTGAAGCTACCAAGTTGGCTGAAAACGGAATTAAAGAAATCATGTTAATCGCACAAGATTTAACATATTATGGATTAGATATTTATAAAAAACGTGCGTTAGCTGATTTGTTAAAAGAATTAGTAAAGGTTGATGGTATTGAGTGGATTCGTTTGCATTATGCATTTCCTTCTGGTTTTCCTATGGATGTATTAGATGTAATGAGAGAAGAACCAAAGGTTTGTAATTATTTAGATATTCCGTTACAACACATTAACACAGAGATTTTAAAATCGATGAAGCGTGGTACTACACACGAAAAAACAACAAACTTAATTCATAAGTTTCGCGAGTATGTGCCTAATATGGCAATCCGTACTACTTTAATTGTTGGATACCCTGGTGAGACAGAAGAACAATTTCAAGAGTTAAAAGATTGGGTAGAAGAAATGCGTTTTGAACGTTTAGGAGCTTTTGAATATTCACATGAAGAAAATACAGGCGCTTTTGTTTTAGAAGATAATGTTCCTGCAGATGTAAAATTCCGTAGAGTAAACGAAATTATGGAAGTTCAATCGCAAATTTCTTGGGAATTAAATCAACAAAAAGTAGGAAAAACTTTCCGTTGTTTATTCGATAGAAAAGATGGAGAATATTTTTACGGACGTACAGAATTTGATTCGCCAGATGTTGATAACGATGTAATTGTTGATGCGACAAAGCATTATATAAAATTAGGAGAATTTATCGATGTGAAAATTGATGAGGCTGGAGATTTTGATTTATACGGAACTCCGTTAGTTAAACAAGAAAAACCAGTTCCTTTACACGAGAAAAGAAACAAACAATAAATAACGAATCCTGCCAAGTGCAGGATTTTTTATAGATATTTGTTACTATGAAAAAAGCATATTTTAATTGGAGTTCAGGAAAAGATTCAGCATTTGCATTGTATAAAGTATTACAAGAAAAAGAATATCAAATTGAAAAATTGATAACTAATGTAAACGAAGATTATCAGCGAGTTTCTATGCATGGTTTACATGAGAGTTTATTAGAAGCGCAAGCAGAAAGCATTGGACTTCCATTAGAAAAAATTATGTTTCCTGCTGATGTTACGATGGATTTATATAATCAAAAAATGAAAGAAAAAACTTCTGAATTAAAATCGTTAGGTTTAAATCATGCAGTTTTTGGAGATATATTTTTAGAAGATTTAAAAAACTACAGAGATTCAAAATTAAAAGAAGTTGGTATTACAGGAGTCTATCCACTTTGGAAGCAAGATACTAAAAAGCTACTTCGCGAATTTTTAACATTAGGCTTTAAAACAATTACCGTTTGTGTAAATGCTAAATTGTTAGGAGAGGAGTTTGTTGGTAGAATTATTGATGAAGATTTTATTAATGAATTACCTGATAATATTGATGTTTGCGGTGAGAACGGAGAGTTTCATACTTTCTGTTATGACGGACCAATTTTTAAGAAACCTGTGGAGTTCGAAATAGGTGATAAGGTGTTGAAATCATACACGTTAAATAAAGATAACTCACAAAATTGTCATCAAGATACCAAAGAAAAAGTTAAAAACTATGATACTAGTTTTTGGTATTGTGATTTGCAATTAAAATAAGTTGGTAACCCATTCTAGTATATTTTTTACAGGACTATCTTGTAAACACGTTTTACAATTATTGTACATAAACAAGCAATCGATAGAATCGGTAAGCATATGTAACAATAAACCTATTCCAACGATTTTATATGGTTTTTTAAAAAACAGAAGTGTCACATAGATAATTATTGCATAATAGGAGTGTAAAGGATGAAAACCAATACTACATCTATTCGAAGCAAAAATTGGATTAGCCAATAAATGATCTAAATCAACCAACATGGTTGCTAATAAAATCAAAGAAATTTTTACCCATTCTTTTCTGAAAAATAAATAAGCAATTATAAAAGGAAAACCAAAATGTAAAAAATAGTGAATAAATGTTTGCATGATTAAAATTTTTCAAACACTCCTAATCCGAATAAAGCAAAATCGTATTTAACTGGGTCTTTTTTATCAAACTCTCTTAAAGTAAGATCTAGTTCAGTTAAGGCTTTCCAATCGTTTTGCTTTCTGGTTAAAACTCCTAGTTTACGAGCTACGTTACCTGAATGTACATCAAGAGGACAATGTAAATGCGCTGGATTATGTGTTTTCCAAATACCTAAATCCACACCTGTTTTATCGTTGCGAACCATCCAGCGTAAAAACATATTTATGCGTTTAGAGGCAGAACCTTTTAACGGATCAGAAACATGTTTTAATGTTCTTTGTTGATGTTGAATTTCAAAAAATACTTGTTTAAAATTATGAATGGCTAATTTATAATTGTCTTCACTGTTAGTTGATAATACAGTTTCTAACCCATTGTGATTTTGATAAATATTTTGAAGTGATTTAATGAAGAATTTAAAATCCTCAGCATTAAAAGTGCGATGCACAAATCCATCAAAACTAGCTAGATCATCATCGGTATGACTCATCACAAAATCATATGGAGAATTGCCTAACAACTCTACCATTTTTAAAGAATTTCGGATAATCATTTTACGGTTTCCCCAAGCTATAGTTGCAGCTAAAAATCCAGCAATCTCAACATCTTCTTTTAAGGAAAATTGATGTGGAATTTGAATAGGGTCACTTTCTATAAAATCAGGGTTATTATATTTAACAACTTTTTCGTCAAGAAATTCTTTTAATTCTATTTTATTCATTTAAAACGATTCCCCAGCGAAACTAATTAATATGAAAAAAGCATTGTAGGCAGCATGTAGTAAAATACTCCATTGCAATCCAAATCGTGTACGTATAAAACCTAAATAACCACCTAAAATTGTTTGTGGAGCGACTAATATAGGAGCAAGTAAAAGTACATTGGTTGTCATACCATAATTAGTTATATGTACTAATCCAAATAAGACAGCAATCACATAAAAAGCTATTTTAAATGTTTTTTTTCCTTTAAATAACGTTAATGGAGCTCGAAAGAAAAGTTCTTCAAGTAAAGGTGCCAAAATTACTGCAAGAAATATAGTTAATGGCTTACCAAATTTATCCATCATGTCTTTCATAGCATGGTCATCTAAATTTACCCATCCTAATTCTGAAACAAGTACAATTAAAGGGGTTAATAAAGCACCTGTAATTATACTTATTACAAGTAAGTGTAAGAATTTTTTAAAGCGATACGAATTATTAGTATTTGGATCTTTTTCTAAAACAGGGTTTCTTAAATAAGTAACTAATTCGTTAAATGTTTCTTTCATGGTTAATATGATTTTATAATAAGTAGTAAGAAACATGAATTTGTTACATTACTCAACAATAATTCCGTCTTTCATGGTTAAAGTTCTATCTGCCATTTGAGCTAATTCTTTATTGTGAGTAACCAAAACAAAGGTTTGTCCGAATTTATCACGAAGTTCAAAAAATAACTCGTGTAGGTTTTTAGCAGAAGTAGAGTCTAGGTTACCTGAAGGTTCATCAGCAAAAATTATTGAAGGTTCGTTTATCAAAGCCCTTGCAACAGCAACACGCTGTTGTTCTCCACCAGAAAGTTCATTAGGTTTATGATCTTCTCTGTGAGATAAGCCCAGGAAATCTAATAACTCTTTAGCTCTTTTTTCTGTAGCTGATTTTGATTTACCTCCAATGAAAGCAGGAATGCAAACATTCTCTAAAGCTGTAAATTCAGGGAGTAATTGATGAAATTGAAAGATGAAACCAATATGTTTATTGCGAAAAGAAGAGACTTCTTTGTCTTTTAAATCTTTCATTGAAATACCATCAATAAACAACTCGTAATTTTGTTCTTTAGAAGGTTTATCAAGAGTCCCTAAAATCTGAAGTAAAGTGGTTTTTCCTGCTCCTGAAGGACCAACAATAGCAACTATTTCTCCTTTTTTAATGTGTAGATTTACACCTTTTAATATTTCAACTTCCCCATAATGTTTATGGATGTTTTTGGCAACAATCATACTTTTTTATTCAGAATAACGAATGTATAAAAAAGAAATCAGATAAACTTTAAAAGCTTACCTGATTTCAGTCAATAAATAAATCCCTTAAAAAATATTTTTAAAATCGTTGTAATCTATAAAATAAACAAGACGTACCGAGAATGTATGTTTATTTTCTTGCTCAAAAAGATTGTCTAAGTTCTTGAAAAAATCATGTTTTGCGTTATCACTTGAACTAAAAATTGAATTCCTATAAAAAGCAATTAGTTGGCTTCCTGGAGCAAATTGCCATACATAGTTTACATCTAAGTTCCAACTATTAAAGTTTCTATCATGACTATCATTATAATTATTTGCAACTAGTTCTCCATTATTTTGATCTAAAGTGTAAAATTGATTTTCATAAGGCACCTTACTCCAGTTATGTCTAAAAGATAATGAAAGTGACGATTTTGTACTAAAACTGTATTTTCCTGTTAGCGAGTTATCATAAGTAGTCCAATCTCTTTGGCCAAAAATTATTTCGTCTAGTAGAGGTGCGTAGTTAGTATTTTCGCTAACATCATCTTCATCTATTTGATTAATATAACCTTGATCATTTTCTATAGAACGATATCTAAAGGCGTACACTAACGAAAATTGATTGTTAAAGCGATATCTTGGTGATACTCTAAACCCATAATTAAATTTGGGATTATTTTTAAAAAAAGAATAGAAAAAATCGTAATCTACAGCAAGTTTTTTTCGGTAATCACTAGAAGCCCAGTGGTTAACAAATATTCTTGAAGGTCTTTCAAAAAAAACACTACTTGTAGCTCCTTGTCTTGGCTCATAATAATCTTTTTCTTTAGTGGTGTAATTAGCATTAAATCCAAAAGAAAAACGTTTTTTAGTGAAAAAACGAGCATGTAAGCCAGCTCTATAATGCGTAAAAATCCCTGACTCGTGCATAAAGTTTGCATTTTGCCAAAAATTGAATAGGTATTCGTTGAAAATTCCTTTAGGTTTTAAAATGCGATATCCTACATTATTATATATTCTTTGTTGATTATTACGCCATAAAAAACCTAAATCATCAATGTCAAAATCTTTATTTTCAAAACGATACCCAATCTCCCCAAACCAATTACCAGCATGTTTACCAATACTGGTGTCAAAAGAATAACCGGTGTTAGGACTATCAGCATCGTCTGAAATGTTTGTCATTCTTACTGATCCATCAATATTATAGGTGCTTTTTTTATCTTCTATATGCCATAATAAACCAGTAGCATTTGCGTCTCTAAAACGACCATCTCGAGTAACATTTGTGTTAATTAATGATACAGAAGAGTTTTGGTTAAACTGCTGATCTAAAACCATAATATTGTAATTAGAAAACGGATTAATAGTTGTATTATAATTACTAGTAATCGTATCTACTTCGTTGGTTAGTTCATCTATTTCTAACTTAGTTCTTTTTACTGTAGCATCTGTTTTTTCGGTAATTGCATTAAAAAATCCAATACCTAAACCTTTTTTTGTTCTTCCTGATATTTTTATAGCATTTAGCATTTGAACTTTATCAGGGGCATTAACTAATTCATCATTTATTTTAATTCCGTCTATAAATTCCTTATCGTTTTTACGTTCACCAGCAAATTGATCTATAGGTGCAGCTCCAATTCTACGAGAATAAAATAAATTACCTTTGCCAAAAAGTTCAGTTCCTTCAGTAAAAAATTGACGCTGTTCACTAAATTGTTGCTCAAAAGGCCCTAAATTCAGAGTTACGTTGTCAAATCCTACTTGACTAAAATCAGGTATTAAAGTAGCGTCAAGTGTAAAGTTTTCAGTAATTCCGTATTTAACATCCATCCCTACACTCCAGTCAAAATCTGTATTACCCTCAAAAGTTGTAGTAGTTGCTGATGCATACGGGTAAAAACTTAATCGAGTAGGAGGTTTAATATTTTTAAAGTTTTCAACTAGCCCATCATATTGTGTCCATGATCCTTGTTTATTATCAATAAGATTCCATGTATAACGAGCATTTAGATTTCTAACCTCTCGATGAAAATTGATACCCCAAGACTGTATCGGTTCATTTGCAAAACGAATAGCTCTATATGGTATTTTCATTTCTACGACCCAATTTGTATCATTTATTTTATGGCTACTATCCCAAACAGCACTCCAATTCCAGTCTTCATTTCCTCCATTCGAAACTTTAAAATCAACTTGTACACCAGAAGCTGTTACAATAAAAGCAAATGGATTTTGTCCATCGTCATTAGGATTTACCATAAACATAAAAAAGTCAGCATTACCAATATTGTCTCTGGTAGTAAATTCAGCAGGTATCTTAGAAGTATCCGGAGTATACATTTTTGCACTTACATAAATAGCGTTATCATCATACACTAATTTCACTTCTGTTTTATGTGTATCAGATTCTTTTTTACCATTATCAGGTCGCATCATCACAAAATCTTTAGCAATAGGAACATTATTCCATGCAGTATCGTCTAAAGCACCATCTATTTTTGGTGGAGATTCTACTCTTGTAGCCTCCATTTTTTTTCTATTTTGATTAATTTCTTGAGCAATTATTCCGTTGGAAATAAAAAGAATAGCAATTAATAGTTTTGCAATTTTATACATAGTTGATTGATAGTGTAAATAGCTTAGCTAAATTATTTATGATTTAGGCGAGTAAATCATAAAATCATGTTAATTACACTAAAGACATGTTAAAAAAACGAACGTTACATTTTAAATGTTAAAGAAATGCAAAAGTAGAGATCATATAAAATCAATTGAAGTTACATTAAAATAAAGAATAAATTGTAATGTATTATCATTTGAATTCGTATTTTTGTTCGACTTTAAAAATTCATATCTAATGAACTTACACGAATATCAAGGTAAAGAAATATTAAATAGTTTTGGCGTTCGTATTCAACGAGGAATCGTTGCAAATACACCAGAAGAAGCTGTTGAAGCAGCAAAGAAATTAACTGAAGAAACAGGAACAGGTTGGCACGTAATTAAGGCACAAGTACACGCAGGTGGTCGTGGAAAAGGTGGTGGAGTTAAGTTAGCTAAAAACTTAGATGAGGTAAAAAGTATTTCTAATGATATTTTAGGAATGATGTTAATTACTCCTCAAACTTCAGCAGAAGGTAAATTAGTAAATCAAGTTTTAATCGCTGAGGATGTATATTATCCTGGTGATTCTGAGCCGAATGAATTTTACATGTCGGTTTTATTAAACCGTGCTACAGGTAGAAATATGATTATGTATTCTACAGAAGGTGGAATGGATATTGAAACAGTAGCTGAGGAAACTCCGCACTTAATTTTTACAGAAGAAATTGATCCTGCTTTAGGATTAATGCCTTTCCAAGCTCGTAAAATTGCTTTTAACTTAGGTTTAAGCGGTGTAGCAATGAAAGAAATGGTAAAGTTTGCTACTGCTTTATATACAGCTTACATCAAGTCAGATTCAGCAATGTTTGAAATTAACCCTGTGTTAAAAACATCTGATGATAAAATTATGGCAGTTGATGCGAAAGTAACTTTAGATGAAAATGCATTATACCGTCACAAAGATTATGCAGCAATGCGTGATATTCGTGAAGAGAACCCAATTGAGGTTGAAGCGAAAGCTGCAGGTTTAAACTATGTAGATTTAGATGGTAATGTTGGATGTATGGTAAACGGAGCTGGATTAGCAATGGGAACTATGGATTTAATTAAAGAATCGGGTGGTGAACCAGCAAACTTTTTAGATGTTGGTGGTACAGCTGATGCAGAGCGTGTTGAAATTGCTTTTGGAATTATTTTAAAAGATCCAAATGTAAAAGCAATTTTAGTTAACATTTTTGGAGGAATCGTTCGTTGTGATCGTGTTGCTCAAGGTGTTGTAGATGCTTATAAGAATATGGGGGACAAAATTAATGTGCCTATTATTTGTCGTTTACAAGGAACAAATGCTAAAGAAGCAAAAGAATTAATTGATAATAGTGGAATGGAAATTATCTCAGCAACTGAGTTCCAAGAAGCAGCAGATAAAGTACAAGAAGTTTTAGAAGCTTAAAAATTAATTCTTAGTTAGAATATATTGAAAACCTCACTTTTTAAAGTGAGGTTTTTTGTTTTATCTTGTGGAACTTTAAATAATTTAGAAAAATGAAAAAACTTATAATTTTACTTTTATTTCCGTTACAATTAATAGCACAAGAAGTGCCAAATTCTGTAAAGTTTTTTAACTCAATAAAAGAACATTGTAGAAAAGCTTACGAAGGTAAAATTATAGAAGGAGGAAAAGAAGGAGATGGTTTTGTAGGTGAAAAATTAGTAATGTATGTTCGTTCTTGTGAAGATAATTTAATTAGAATTCCTTTTTTTGTTGGAGATGATAAATCTAGAACTTGGGTTTTTAAATTAAATGAGGATAAGCTTATTAGTTTAAAGCACGACCACAGACATAAAGATGGATCAGAAGATAAGATTACACAATATGGAGGTTCTAATCCAAATACAGGTTTAGCAGATATTCAATTTTTTCCAGCAGATCAGGAGACGGCTAGTTTAATCCCTTATGCTTCTAATAACGTTTGGTGGGTTACTATTGATAAAACTAGTTTTACTTATAATTTACGTAGAATTGGAACTGATAGATTTTTCTCTGTAAAATTTGATTTAACAAAAGAAGTTCAAACTCCAAGTGCTCCTTGGGGTAGTGAGGATTAAATTTTAACTAATTTCGCTAACGTGTTTGTGTATGAAAGATAGCGTGTAAAAAGACACTTATTTTTCGACTGAACACAGAGTTCAATTTTTATATTTTGTTTTTAGTTTATCATTTTTTAAAGCCAATTTTTTTTAAAAAAAATGGCAATCTCTACAAATAAACATGAACCTTTCGATTCAACACATATTAACTATATTTTATAACCCGTGTTAGTTACCGTTTTAATTCATCTTCAATTTCTTTCTGCAAATTTTTTATTACCTTTTTGGTTTCTGCATAGTGATACAAAATTTCAACTCGATTGATTCTTATCTTCCAGAGATCAATTAAATATATTTTTTCATCGTTTTTGGATATCTCTAAAGGAACTTTAATTCTTTTCAACGATTTAGCACTATCAAATTCAAAATTTGGTGCAATTATATGATTCAGTTCTTTGAAATAATTTTGTTGGAATTGTTTTTCATAATATTCTTCCTCAAATTTTCTAAGTATCGTATAATCTATTTCGTAAAGAGATATTATTTTACTTCTTAAGGAATCATTTTTTATCAATTCTAATCCTCTTGATTTTAGATTTTCATATCCAGAAGCGTTTTGTACCGAAAAGAAATCACGAGTTAATATAAAATAATTCCGTAGAATTGAGTCTTTTGGTACAGGTTCTTGACGAGTTAACAATTTCTTAAAAAAATCAACTGATTTTATTCCAAGCTCGTGACCAAGTTTATTTAATTCAATATCTTCCAAATCCTTTTTCAATCCAATAGATATTTCACTCAGAATTTTGGTTTCGGCAATTTCATCTTTCCTATTTTCATTCCAATTATTCAGAGCAAATGCCGAAATAACAGCTATGAAAATAGATAAGAATTCAAAACTATATTTTTTCCAATTTTTTCTTTTCAATTCTTACAGTTTGGGTTAATGATAGCTAACACGTTTGAGAATATGAATCCGTTTTAATGACTTATATTCAACGTTAGCGAAAGGTATTAGAAATAAGGTTAAGAAACAAACCAAATGATTTACAAATTTTCTTTCAAAACAGCAATTTCATCACGTAATTGTGCAGCTACTAAAAAATCTAAAACTTTGGCAGCTTCTTCCATTTGCTTACGCTTGGTACGAATACGTTTTTCAATTTCTTCTTTTGGTAAATACTCTAAATCTTGTTCTGCTGCTTTTTGAGTTGCATTATCGTAATGATATGAAGTAATAGTGTCTTTAGAGAGTGTGTTATCTAATTTTTTATTTATTTGTTTCGGAGTAATTCCGTTAGCCGTATTATAATTTATTTGCTTTTCACGTCTACGATCGGTTTCACCAATAGTACGTTGCATACTATTTGTAATTTTATCAGCATACAAAATTGCTAGTCCGTTTACATTTCTTGCAGCTCTACCTACTGTTTGCGTTATAGATCGATGACTACGTAAAAAACCTTCTTTATCAGCATCTAAAATAGCTACTAATGAAACTTCAGGTAGGTCAAGACCTTCTCTAAGTAGATTCACTCCAATTAAAACATCAAATAAACCTTTTCGTAAATCTTGCATTATTTGTACACGCTCTAAAGTATCGACATCAGAATGTATATAACGACAACGAACTTGAATTCGAGTTAGGTATTTTGCTAGTTCTTCTGCCATACGTTTCGTAAGCGTGGTAACTAATGTGCGTTCATCTTTCTCAACACGAACCTGAATTTCTTCAATTAAATCATCTATTTGATTTAAACTTGGACGAATTTGAATTTCAGGGTCTAACAATCCTGTCGGACGAATTACTTGTTCTACAAAAACACCTTCTGTTTTTTGTAATTCATAATCCGCAGGTGTTGCAGAAACATAAATCACTTGATTTTGAAGCATTTCTAATTCTTCAAATTTTAATGGACGATTATCCATAGCAGCTGGTAAACGGAATCCATATTCTACTAAATTTTCCTTTCTACTTCTATCTCCACCATACATAGCATGGGTTTGCGGAATGGTAACATGGCTTTCATCAATCACCATTAAATAGTCATCAGGAAAATAATCTAGTAAACAGAAAGGGCGCGTTCCTGGATCTCGACCATCTAAATAACGTGAGTAATTTTCAATACCAGAGCAATATCCTAACTCACGAATCATTTCAAGGTCGAACTCGGTACGCTCTTTTAAGCGTTTAGCTTCTAAGTGCTTTCCTATCTCCTTGAAGTAATCAACTTGCTTCACCATATCATCCTGAATCATATGAATGGCATTTTGTAAGACATCGGGTGAAGTAACAAATAAATTCGCAGGATAAATAGTTAGTTCACTTAATTTATCAATTACCTGATTACTTTCAATATCAAAAGTTTCAATTTCTTCAATTTCATCACCAAAAAAATGTACACGGTAACCGCTATCTCCATAAGAAGGATAGATGGTAACTACATCTCCTTTTACTTTAAATGTTCCGCTTTTAATTTCAGTTTCTGTACGAGCATATAAACTGGTAACTAACTGATGTAAGAACTTGGTACGTGAAATTTGCTGATCTACCTCAATAGGAATCACGTTTTTCTTAAACTCATTTGGATTTCCAATACCATATAAACAAGAGACAGACGCGACTACTAATACATCCCTACGACCAGAAAGTAGGGAAGAGGAGGTGCTAATTCGCAAGCGTTCTATTTCATCGTTAATAGATAAATCTTTCTCGATATAGGTTCCTGTAGTAGGTAAGTATGCTTCTGGTTGATAATAATCATAATATGAAACAAAATATTCTACTGCATTGTTTGGAAAGAACTGCTTAAACTCAGAATATAACTGTGCAGCTAAGGTTTTATTATGTGCTAAAACTAGTGTGGGTCTATTAACTTCAGCAACCACATTGGCAACTGAAAATGTCTTACCAGAACCAGTAACACCAAGTAAAGTTTGGTACTTTTCATCTGAGTTAATTCCGTTAACTAATTGTTTTATTGCTTGAGGTTGATCACCCGTAGGTTGAAATTCTGAGACAAGTTGAAAATCCATAAAACAAAAATACGGATAGTTTATGTGATAAACTACGGTAAATTATTGATTCAAAAATTAAAATAAACTATTTTCTAAGTAAAGAGAAGTGACTTTTTTTTACACGTACTTTTCCATATTTATCGAGTAGCGTAGCATGATACCAATAATCGTTAGAAGGTAAGTTTTTACCATTGTAAACCCCATTCCATCCTTGGTGACTTTTATTAGGAATTGTGGCAACTCTTTTCCCATAACGATCAAAAATATTTACAGTAACAGATTGGAAAAAATCATTATCTATTCCTAGTATTTTCCAAGTATCGAATATATCATCTTCATTTGGAGTGCAAAATCTTTGAAAAAAAATAACGGGAATTTCATTTGATGTGGTTATTCCGCAGCCATTTTTATCTCTAATACTAATCGTATAAATTCCAATATCTAAATTAGAAAAAGTGTAATTAAAATTGTTGTTTCCTGTTTCAAAATCAAGACTTTCATTTAAAGCGTATTCATAATTTCCTTCTCCTTCTACAGTAATAACAATACTATTGTCATTTATAGAATCATCAGTAACCATAATGTTAACGATTAAAGCTTTGCTGGAAGTAGTAACAGTAAATGTGTTGTAACCTACACATGGATTTTCTATTGATGAGTTGTTTCGATACGCTTCAACTCTATATGTTCCTTTTTCGGAAGCTTGATAAATAGCATTTGTTGCATTAGCTATTAAATTTCCGTTTAAATACCATTGATAAGTATCAGAAATATTTCCTGTAGATGCATCTAAACTCACTGTTGCTATAGGTGAAGTCTCTATAGGAATATTAACACAAAGAGGAATTGGAATGGGGCTTCCTTGTGGTATAGGTAATGGTTCTATAAATAACTTAAAGCTTGTAATGGTAGAACAATCAGAGACTGTTATAGGTGATGTTCTGACAAAAATATCAGTATCGTTTGTAAATAGGTGATTTTGAAAAGGAGGATTTATAGGATTTGATTGAGTATCAGCATCATTTTGAGTTCTGTAAAAAATAATAGAATGAGTACTGAGAGAAATTGTTGGGTTGAGTGAAATAATTTCATCAATTTTTTTAGTGAAATCATAAAAGCCTTCTCCTGACCCTTGGCTGTTTGCTGCGTTTGGATTACCAGAGTTTATATCTGTTTCACAAGCATAAACATTAGTTAAAATATTATTAATTATTTCAGAGCTTAAAACATTTAAAGTTAAAGTGCCAGTAACAAAACAGTTTGAATTATTTGAAGAATTAAAGCTTACTCTTACTGTAATTGTTTCAGGATTTGTAGTATTTATATAGTTGTCTTTAGGCAGTGGATTTAAAAAATCTACATCAGATTGATGAAAAAAATCAACACTAACATTTGCAACATTATTTGTTAATTCGCCTTCTTTAGTGGTTAAATTAAAAGTTGTTATACCATCTGTAGGGTCAGAATCGTTATCACATTTTTCAAAAACAGGAATACTAACAATAGTCGGTTGTGGTACAAACTCTATATCGGCACTTGCAGTTAAAGTAGTATTACATGCATCGTTTAATTCGATTGTTAAATTATAAATACCTGGCCCAAAATTAGTGTCATTTGTTGTGAGTGTAGAGTTTGTACCTATGATACTTCCATCTTTTTCCCATATATAAGTTGCATCAGTTTCTATTCTCCCAGCTTTTAAATTATAATCTCTACCTGAACAAAAATATTGCTTACCATTACTAATAACAACATCATTCTCTGCATTTAAAATGGTAGTAGGTAAAAAATAAGACTGTATAAAAGGAGGAAGTCCTTGAGAGGATTGCCTTCCGTTTAAATTTACCCCATTATGAACATAATTAATAAGGTTTCTATTACTTTCAGGTGAATTAATTACTCCAAGAAAAGTTTGACCATTCACAGCATGATAAATTTTTCCATTAGGCCCTAGTTGTAAAGCGCCTCTAGATCCAGAGTAAGTGAAAAACTCGGTGCCTCTGGAAGCGTTAATTAGATTAATATCTGGATTTGAAAGATCAAATTGGTATAAGTTTGCTCGCCCGCCATTTGAGGAAATACCAGTAGCAATGTATAGTTTGTTTCCAGATATTGAAAATTCTACACCATAACCATTATCAAAGCTTAAATTAAGTCTTCTTCCATTTGATATTGTACCTAAATTTGAATCAAAATCATAGATGTAAGAACCAGATTCTGCAGCAGCCATAGCTAATTTTGTACCATCAGGAGAAGTTTTTAAGTAACCTCTACTAGCTAAGTTTATTAAAGAATTGGACATTGGTGATGTTATTGAGCTACTACTAACTCCAGATGTAGTTACTTCATATGAATAGAAATTATTTAAATCAGCAGTAATTACCCATATTGCATCACAACTTTTACCAATAACAGCTGTTATTTTTTCTGTAGCAGTAGTTGTTAAAGAAACGTTTTTAGTAATTATATCCCCATTACCAGCATTTAAATTCATGTCTATTATTGAATAGTTTACTCCATGCATATCGTTTTCTTGTGCATCAACAGTAAAAAGGTAATAGATGTTAGAAATTGTAGGGTTTGGAACTATTAAAGCAGATTGTGAACTAGAATTATTACCAAGTAAACCAGTTCCATTCGGCATAATATTGTTATTTCTATTCCACACAGTTGTTCCGTCTGAATAAAAAAGTAGGTTTCCACTTTCGTCAGAAATAGAAGAGCATCCTTCGAGGGTGTTTAATTGGCCGTTAGTGAGTGCAACTGGATTACCTGTGTTAAAACTTATTCCTGCATTTCTACCAAAGTACCAATTATTTGCTTCTTGTTGAGATTGAATAAAAGAAGCATAAAGGAGAAAAAAAAACATGATTATTTTTCTCATTAGTAGTAGTTTAGCTACAAAGGTAAATTAAACTGCGATTATTTTTTAAGGTAAATAACTGATTTTAAGTAAAATAAATATTTAATAAAAAAGTCGGATAAATTAATTTATCCGATTTTTATTTTTTAATTGAAAGATTATTTTCTTAAAAGTGAAAAGTGACCAGATTTCTTACGAACTTTTCCTCTAATATCAATTAATTCAGCATTGTACCAATAATCATTTGAAGGAAGTAATTTTCCATTATATACTCCATTCCACCCAGAAGCATTTTTATCATTTATTTTATAGATAAGTTTACCATAACGATCAAAAATTTGAACATTTACAGTTTGGTAATAGTTATTGTCAACCCCTAATATTTTCCAAGTATCATTATGAGTATCCCCATTAGGAGTAAGGTGTCGTTGAAAATAAATGGTAGAAATCTGATTTGAAGATACTATACCACAGCCATTTCGATCTCTAATTGATATAGAGTTTAATCCAGGAGGAATATCAGTAAAAGTAAATGTTAGGTTTTTATCTCCTTTTATAAAATCACTTAGATTAGTACTATTCAAAGCATACTCATAATCACCAATACCATCAACAGTAATTTCAATTTTATTATTTGTAGGATTATCATTATCATCAGAAGACTTAATATTTACAATTAAAGCTTTGTTGGATTCTTTAACATAAAAAGTGTTATATCCAATGCAAGGTTGACTAATGTTAGGGTGAGTTCTATAAGCTTCAACTTTATATTCTCCTGCAAAGTTAGCATTATGTATAGCTGCGATTTGATTAGGGATTAAGACTCCGTCTAGATACCATTTGTAGCTGTCTGAGACAATTCCTGTACTTGCATCTAATTCTATTGTACGAGGTTGAGGGTTTAGCCTAGGATTATCTATGCATAAAATAGATTCATTTAAATTACCTTGAGGAACGGGTATTTTTTCTACAAAAATTTTAAAACGACCAACCGCTTCGCAAGAATTAACTCCTTTGTTAGATACTCTTACATATACATCTGAGTTGTTGGTAAACAAATCATCATTATATGGTGGTAAAATTTGATTTGTTTGTAGTGATGCATCATTAGGAGTGCGATAATATTCAAAATCATGCGTAGTTTCTGATAAGGCTCCTCCAGAATTATTAATGATTTGTTGTGTTTTTAAAGAGAAATCAAAAAAACTATTATTACTACCTATGCTAAATTTAGCATCAGGTTTAGAAGCGTTTTCATCTAACTCACAAACATATTCATCAGAACAAGAAGTTAAACCTGTTGGATTTACTTGTAAGTCTATAGTCTCAGTTTGATAACATTTTGTTACGGTATTAGTTACTCTAACAACTACAGTATGGTTTGTAGCGATTCTATTTGTATAATTTGTTTTGTTGATGGGGTTTTGGAAAGTAACATCAGTAGTTTCAAAGAAATCAAATTCTAAATTAGAAGGATCATTTACAAGCTCAGGTTCTTTTGTTTCTAAATTAAACGAAGCATAACCGTCGATAGGATTATTGTCAAAATCACATTGAATATAGGTAGGGATTTTATTAATAGTTGGTTTAGGTTCAAAGTTTATTTGAACTTTACCAGTATATGTTTTTCCACATTCAGAAGTGGATTCTATCTTGACTTCATATAAACCGCTACCAAAATTAGTATTATCAACTGTTAAAACTCTCGTATTTGCTATTTCAACCCCATCTTTAAACCAAGTGTGTGTTGAAGAAGCAAGATTTAGTTCGGGCTCAATCATATAAGAATCTCCAATACAAAAAGTTTGATTTGTGTTATTTAAAGTTATTCCTGTAGCTGTATTTATTAGTTTTACTGGGGCAAAAAACGATTGAATAAAAGGAGGTAATCCTTGAGAGCTTATACGTCCATTTAGATCTATTGCTTGGTGCGTGTATATAACTTCATTAGCATTGGCTTCTATGTTTTCTAGAGCCCCTAAAAAGCTTTTATTTGGTAAAGAAAAATAAATTTTTTGATCAGGTCCAAGTTGAAGAGCACCCCTGAAGCCATTTTGCTGTGTAATTATCTCTTTTGTTAGAGCGACATTTCTGGCTTGTAAATCAAATTGAAAAATATTATTAGTATTAGTAGTAGGGAAGTAGTTAGAAGAATATAATTTTGTTGATTGTTGCGAGAATTCAACTCCATAAGGTACTCCATCTGTATTTGGGTTTGTTAGAAATATGCCGTTAGAAACGATTTTTCCAGTTGTATTATCAAAATCAAATAAAACAAGTCTCCCATTACCTGTAAAAGCACCTCCACCAGCTGTAAAATCAGCTAAAGCAACTTTGGTACCATCAGGTGAAACTTTTAAATAGCCTCTCTTGTCATTTAAAAAATATGAAGAACGAGAGGTAATAGGATTTGTTGAGTCTACTCCATTTTTATTAATCTTATATGCATAAAAGGCACTTTCTACCATAGATAAAATCCAAAATTCTGTACAGTCTTTACCTTGAACTGCAGTAATTTTTTCAGACCAATCCCAATCTCTACCCTCAGATAAGTTTACTGGGCCAGAAACAATCTCTCCTTCATCACCTTTAGAAATATCAACAGTATAATAATTAAAACCGGGGTTTTCAGGGTAGCCACTAGTTCCAACAAAATTTGTACCTACAGTAAATATATAATAGATGTTTTTATCTTCTGGATTTGGAACTATTAACCCAGATTGAGAACTAGAAGGATTTCCTTGTAAATTATCTGCAAGTCTACCGTCCGAATACTTCATTAGCTCATGTCTAGCTGTCCAAACTTTTATACCGTCCGAGTAAAATAAAAGATTTCCATTTTCATCTGATATAGTAGAGCATCCCTCATCCGTATTCAATTTCCCTTCGGTTAAAGCTGTTGGCGGGCTAGTATTAAAATCAATTCCAGCATTACGTCCAAAATACCAAACATTTGCTTCTTTTTGACTATAGAGTGAAGTAGATAATATTAAAAATAAAGAGAATAGTAGTTTTTTCATTTCTAAAAAAAATTTCTTGCTATTGTAGAACAGCTAAACTACTTAAAACCCTCTATAAATCTCTCTTTTTTAACAAAAAATATGAAGCATATATAAAGATAAAGGTCCAAACAAGAACAATTATTATATTTAAAAACCCAACAGAATAGTCTTTAGTAAAGTTTTCGCCAATTTGACTTGCTACTGATTTTACAGCTCCTAATCTAGTAAACGGTTCTTTTATTAAGTTAGCCATTGACTCTAAAGGGAAAAATTGCATAATAGAATTTACAGCTTCGTCAGTACTTGTTTTAATGTTTTTAAACGTCCAGTATAAATACCCTTTAAAAATACTCTCCACAATTAACCAAACTATCATTGCAGCTACTGCAAAAGCTGAACGTTTAATTAGAATTCCTAAAAATAATCCGAATGAGAAAAAACCAACAAGTTTTATAAAAAAAGCAAATAAATAACCTAAATCAGAAAATATTATTGATAGTTCATTAAAATCAGAATAAATTGAACCTAAAATAAGAGATACAAAGAAAACAAAAATCGTAGAAAAAAAGGCAAAAGCAACAACAGTATAAAATTTAGAAAGAATAAATTCTTTTTTACTTAATCCATCAATTAAATTTTGTTTTAATGTTTTGTAGCTATATTCATTAGCCATCATTGAAACTATAACAAGTAATAAGAAAAACTTAAAAATAGCAGCCATGTAAGTACTAAAGTGCCATATATACGGGAAATTGAAAATTCCTTGATCAGCTAAATGAAATTTTATAGGGCCTATATCGAACTTTATAGCAGCAATTAATGCGATTGATGTTAATAAAGCAAAATATATGATAGATAAAGCTTTACTAGCTCTGTTATGTTTTAATTTATGAAATTCTATACTTAAAAGACGTAGCATACTATTGATTAGTTATTGTTAGTTAAATCTAAAAATTGTTGTTCTAAACTTGGTTTTCTTTTAATCAAATGTGATAAAGTAATGTTGTTGTTAAAAAGGAATTGATTGATTTCTGAAGCTGATAACTCAGAAGTTAAATTTGCAATTAAAATTCCATTTTCTTCTTTAATATTTGCTATTGAAGGATGATTTTCTAAATGCCTAATCAACTCCTCATTATCTTCTGATTCTAACTCAAAATACCCGTTTGAAGTTGTCATTTCATCAACACGACCACTATACAACTTTACACCATTTCTTATAATTAAAACATGAGAACAAACTTTTTCAACTTCATCAAGTAGGTGAGAGGCTAATAAAATTGTAGTTCCGTTTTTGGCAATATCTTTTATAATTTGACGAATTTCATGAATTCCTTGTGGATCTAATCCATTGGTAGGCTCATCTAAAATTAAAATCTCAGGATCGTTTAACAACGCTGAAGCAATTGCTAAACGTTGTTTCATCCCTAAAGAATAAGTTTTAAACTTGCTGTTTCTTCTTTCAAAAAGATTAACAACTTTTAATTTTTCTTCAATTTTATCATATGAAACTCCCTTGATTTTACAAATCAATTGTAAATTTTGAACAGCTGACATATATGGGTAAAAGTTAGGTCGTTCAATAATAGCTCCTACTTTTTTTAGTGCCTCATGGGTTGATAGTTTTCCATCAAACCAACTGAAGTCTCCTGAAGTTCTGTTAACTACATTTAAAATAATACCTAAAGTGGTTGATTTTCCACTTCCGTTGGGCCCTAAAATACCGTATACTTCTCCTTTTTTTATATCGAAAGAAAGATTGTTTACTGCGTGGACTTTACCGTATTTTTTATCGAGGTTTTTTATTGATAAAATTGTTTCCAAGTTTTTCGGTTTTGTTGATTATAAGTATTTGACGACTTAGTAGAATTATTGTTACAATTTATAAAAAAGAAAAGACTTCCTTTTGTGGAAGTCTTTTCTTTTTTGATGTTGGTTTTTTATGCTTTTTCAATCAATCTAAAACCTTCACCATGTATGTTTAAAATTTCGACATTTTCATCTCCTTTTAAATATTTACGAAGTTTAGCAATGTAAACATCCATACTACGAGAGGTAAAGTAGTTGTCATCTCTCCATATTTTTGTTAATGCTAATTCACGTGGCATTAAATCATTTTTATGAATAGCTAACATACGTAGTAGCTTACTTTCTTTAGGTGATAATTTCTGAGTCTCCCCACCATTAAGTGAAAGGTGGCGAAGTTTAGAGTTAAATTCAAATCCTCCAATTTTAAACTCAAACTCATCACTTTCATTTGATTTTTCGTTTTCTTTACGTTGTAAAATCGCTTTGATTTTATGTAATAAAACTTCTGAATCGAAAGGCTTGTTTAAATAATCATCAGCACCTACTTGATAGCCTCTTAAAACATCTTCTTTTAATGTTTTAGCTGTTAGGAAAATAATAGGAATTTCTTTGTTTGTTACACGAATGTCTTGTGCTAAAGAAAAACCATCTTTTCGAGGCATCATTACGTCTAAAATACATAAATCATATTCAGCATTTTTAAACATAATCAATCCATCTATTCCGTCTTTAGCATGTGTTACATTATAGTCGTTTAATGCTAAATAATCTTTAAGAACTGTTCCGAAATTCGGATCGTCTTCTACTAATAATATTTTTTTACTTCCCATTTTTGTTAATTTATATTAATGGTAATTTAACTGTAAATATGCTTCCTTTGCCTTTTTCACTCTCAACATAAACGGTTCCATGATGGCTGTCTACAATTTCTTTTACATAGGCTAAGCCTAAACCGTGACCTTTTACGTTGTGAATATTTCCTTTATGTTCTCTATAAAATTTATCGAAAACATATTTTTGAGCATTTCTACTCATACCTATCCCTTCATCTTTTACTTTAAAGATAAAATATTTATTTGTACTCTCTGTGTAAACATCAATTCTTGGTTCATTTTCAGAATATTTTAAAGCATTTTCTAACATGTTTACAATAATGTTTATTAGGTGAAATTGATTTCCTAAAACCTCAGTTGAAATTGCTTTAAAATGTGTTGTAACACTTCCTTTTTTATCATCTACTAATAGTTGAATGTGTTCAATAGCTTCTTCAATAATGTCGTGCATATCTGTAGCATCCTTACTAATTTCTATTTGATTTTTTTCTAACCTTGAAATTCGTAGCACATTTTCTACTTGACCATGCATGCGTTTATTTTCCTCTCTAATCATTTGAACATAACGCTTAACTTTCCCTTCATCTGATATGATTTTTGGGTTTTTAATAGCATCTAATGCTAAATTTATAGTAGCAATAGGTGTTTTAAACTCATGCGTCATATTGTTAATAAAATCAGTTTTTATTTCTGATATCTTTTTTTGACGTATTAATTGGTATAATGATGCTGAAAATGCTGCAATAATAATACCAATAAACAACAAAGAGAGCCCTAAAATTTTCATCATTCCAGAAATCAAACTTTTACGTTCGTTAGGGAATTTTATATGTAATTTATATTTACTATTTCCATTTTCGTCTTCTAATAATGGATAGTATTTATCATCAGCCTGGATATTAAAATACCCGGATTTTAATTGTGTTGCTAGTCCATCTTCGTAAACACCATATTTAAAATCTTGAGTAATATTCATTTTAGCTAACTCTTCTTTTAAAGTTCTGTTTAATTCTTTATTACTGATTCGATGGTGAATCGGTGAATAGTGCTTACTTTGATTAAACATATATTCCATTTGCTGCTTGTTCCAGCTTGGGTATAGCTTAAAGTTTGTCAGCTGACTCTCTTTTAGAAAAGGCTTGAAATCTTTATTTTCAGATTTAATAACTTGAGAGAAAAAAATATCTTCTTTACCGCTATACCTTTTTAAAACTATAGTATCACTATTAATAAAATCGCCTGGTATTTTAACACCTTCCTCTAAAACTGTTCCAGCAAAAGAGAACTTTTTTTTACTTGTTGTGTCTATTTGCTGAAAAATAAAAGTTTTAATCTCTGCGTCAGTTCTAAGCTTATCGTTTTTAAAAAACTCACTAGTGTTAAGAGTAAATTCTTTGTATTCTCTTTCTTTAATTTTTTCAGATGTTCTACCAAGAGCAATTGTAACATTGTTTTCAAATTGCTGTTGTTTACTTTTTATTGCGTCTTTAATCCAATAGACTTGAACAGAGATAATTCCTATTAAAGAAATACTCATTAAAACAACAATAAGAATAAAGATTTTTTTACTCATTATTCAAAAATAAATCAATAAAATGAAGGGGTATTCGGTTTTAACTTAGATTAACAAAGTTACTGAAAAATTAAGATAATTTTAAGAAAAATGATTGCTATAACATAAAATATTTGGATTTTTATGTTAAATAATTATGGATTTTTAATACTTGAGCTTCTGTGTCGGAAAGAATTATGTTTTTGATTACGTAGTGAGATTGCAAAGTTTTTTTATTTTGCGACCATTGATTTTTAATTCTATTTTTAATAGCTTCAATAGTTGAATTATCTCTTTTCTTAACTCTTTGGATTCTTAAGTCTTCTGGAGCTGTTACTGTTATTATTTTATCACAAAAAGAATTGCTTCCATTTTCGAATAAAATGGCATTCTCATATAAAATATATTTTTTATTTGAGTTTTGTTTTATAAAATCTTGCAAATGATTATTTACAATAGGATGCACAATAGTATTTAAAACTGTTAGTTTTTCTTTATTTTTAAAAACTATATCAGCTAAATAAGGTCTGTTAAGTTGATTATTCTTGTAAGTATCATTCCCAAATTCTGAAATTAATTTTGTTTTAATTTCGTTAGAAGAATTCATTAAATTTTTAGCTTCATCATCAGCTATATAAATAGCAATATCTTTAAATTGAGAAAACATTTTTACAACAGTAGATTTTCCACTACCTATACCTCCTGTAATACCTACAACCATTATTCGTGAATTAAAAAGTCAATTTTATCGGGAACAACTCTTACTATAGTAACTAAATCTGAGTGTGATTGAACTCTTGGAGTTAAATATGAAATTCCTTTAGTGTTGCTTTCATTATAATCACATTCAACATTAAATAAATCAGGAGTTATTTTATTGAAATTTGTAAGCCCTACCTTGTATATTAGTTTTATTTTTTTAGGAAAAATATTTATTCCTTCAGGGGCATTTTTTATAGTTACTGGAATTTCAATTTCACCTTCAGTAAATTTATCCACAGCAACAATAATATCAACCTCTTTATTGGTTATTTTAAAGCTATCGTTTTTAGGAATAATTATTTTAGATTTTATATTTATGCTTTCAGAAACATTTTTTAAATCTAATTTTTCAAGGTTTAAAAATGATATATTTTTCAACTCTGTTTCATCTCCTGATATCAATATACTGTCAGGCTTTATTGTGATTGGTTTAGCTAAGTCAAACCCAAGTTGAAACGTGATATTTAAATTTGATTTTAAAGGAATGTTTTTAGAAGTTAATGTTCCTATTTTTAAAGGAATACTATCTTTTTGTGTTTGGATTAACTCTATGCCCGATTTTAATTGACTTTGAATATTAGCGTGTAAGTTTTTTGAAAGAAAATAATAATTATTTCCTGTTTTTCTATTCACTTTTTCTATATCTAATTGTAAAGGTTCATTACTAATGTTTGTAGAAAGTAAATTAAAGCCTGTTCCTTTTACCAATAAATTTATGCTTTTTAAAGGGATGTTTATAAGTGTTTTTTGCTGAGGTAAGTTTATATAGTTAATATCGTAATTTACTTCACTAGTGTAAGTTTTAGATAGGTTGATTAGAACCCAAAAAAATAGTGAGGCAACTAAAAAGCCAAAAAAAGTTTTAGGTATGTTTAAGTTTTTTTTCAAATTAAAATATATTATGCAATCTACATAAAAAACAAAAAAGAGAGCTTTAAAGCTCTCTTTTTATAATAAATATTACTGTTATTTTTTAATATCAGTATTGTATTTTTTACTTAGCTCCATTGAAATAGCAGAGCGTTCAAATTTAATTTTACCTGCTCCAGTTTCAATTGTAATAGTATTGTCGTTGTCGTTGATTTCAACAATTTTTCCATGAATACCACTAGAGGTTACGACTTTAATTCCTTTTTTAACAGTTGTTTGAAATTGTTTTTCTTTTTTTTGACGACTCATCTGAGGACGAATAATTAAAAAATAAAAAACACCAATCATAGCAATAAAAGGAAGCATACTCATGATACTTTCTTGAGTACTTGCTTGTAAAAAAATAGTTGTAAACATATTATACAGTTTTCTTTTTAGGAGTTACCATTCCAGAAATTTTAACTACCTCTCTACCTTTTTCAGTATTGGTTGTTAAAGTAATTGACTTAGATTGCTTATTTGGTTTACCGCTAGTATTAAAACTTACTTGAATATCTCCAGTTTTTCCAGGAGCGATTGGTTCTTTTGGCCAAACTGGGACGGTACATCCACAACTTGCTTGTGCATTTGTGATAACTAAATCACTTTTACCTGTATTTGTAACAACAAAAGTAGTTTTAACAACGTCACCTTCTTTAACAGTTCCAAAGTCAAATTCTTCTTTATCAAAAGAAATAGTAGGTGCTCCTAAGCTAATAGAGTTATCTCTTTCTTCAGCTTTTACTACATTCTCTTTTTTTACTTTCGATGATGCATTTCCTTGTCCGCAAGAAACTAACATTCCTGTTGAAACAACTAATGCAAGCGCTACTGCTATTTTCTTCATTTTAAAAATAATTTATTTAATTCGTTGTAAAAATAATAATTTTATAATAATCCTCTACCAATTTTAACCATTTGGTTTGATGATAAATAATCTTTTGCTAATTTATCTAATACTCCGTTAATGAAATATCCACTTTTGTTGGTTGAATAATCTTTAGCTAATTCTATGTATTCATTAATACTTACTCTACTTGGAATAGAAGGAAAATGTAAAAATTCTGTAATTGCCATTTTAATGATAATCATATCAATATCAGCTATTCTATCAGCTTCCCAGTTAGGGGTTTTAGCAATAATATCCTCTTCGTATTTGTGTTGGTTTAATACTGTTTTAGTAAATAAATCAGATACAAATATTTTATCTTCATTGTCTTTATATAAACTTCCTAAAATAAAAGGTTTTTTAGGGCTTTGTTTGTTAAGTGTTTTAACAATCCATGTGTTTACAAAAGGAATATCATCTACCCAAGAAATCATTTTATCTTCAAAATAATCTGCTAACTTTTCGTTAGGAGCTACAATCTCTTTAAAGAAATCAATAACAAAAGCTCTGTCTACATTATATGAATCTTCAATAGTATTCATGTATTTTTCATAGATGTCACTTTTTTGTAAGTCATCTAATAAAATTTTAATGTACTCGTCATCAAGCTCCCAATAGTTTAATTTATTAAGTTCAAGATATCCTTCTAAACTTACACTTTCGTTAAGTAAGTTGATTAACTTATTATTAATAAATTTATTATTTGGATTTAGTTCTTCTTTGGTAGCTAGAATTTTCTTTTTAGCAAGCGCTGTTCTTTTATTGGCTAGCTTTTGAACTTCTACTAATAACTGAAGATTTAAAACGTACAAGTCGTACATTTTTTGAATACTGTGTTTTAAGAATTTTTCTTCTTTAACAATATCATCATTGTGCGATTGCTGCATTGCATAAACCGACTGCATTACTTTAACTCGAATATGTCTTCTGTTAATCATTTTAAAGAACTTTAAAAAAAAGAGCGATAGAAACTATTTCTAACGCTCTGCAAAAGTAAAACTTTTTTATTTTTTATCTAGTTATTTTGCTCTTTTTTACGAGCATCAATTCTACCTTGCGCAATATTAAATGCTGCCTGGTGAGTAGTGATGTTTTCTTTCTCAGCTAAGTTAAAGATATCTAGTGTTGTATTGTAAATGTTTTCAGTTCTTTTTATGCTTTCAGCTTTGTCATAACCAACAACTTCTGCATACACATTAATAATCCCACCAGCATTAATTAAGAAATCAGGAGCATAAGCAATTCCTCTTTCTTGTAACATTCTACCATGCTTTAATTCGTCAGCTAATTGGTTGTTTGCTGCACCAGCAATTACTTTAGCATTTAATTGAGCAATTGTATTATCATTTACAGTTGCACCTAATGCACATGGAGCATAAATATCGATATCTAAACCGTAAATATCATTACCTAATACTACGTTAGCACCGTATTTTTTACTTAATTCTTCTAAACGAGCTTCGTTAATATCGTTTAAGATAACTTGAGCTCCTTCATCAGTAATATGTTTTACTAAAGTTTCACCAACGTGTCCTACACCTTGAACTAAAACTTTTTTTCCTTCTAATTTCTCTGTTCCGAATTTATATTTAGCAGCAGCTTTCATTCCCATGTATACTCCGTATGCAGTTACAGGAGAAGGGTTTCCAGATCCGCCAATAGCTTCAGAAACACCTGTTACGTGTGGAGTAACTTCACGGATAATATCCATGTCGCGAGTTTCCATACCAACATCTTCAGCTGTAATGTATTTTCCACTTAAAGAATTTACATACTCACCGAACTTACGCATTAAGTCGTCGTTCTTTTGAGTTTTTGCATCACCAATAATAACAGCTTTACCACCACCAAGGTTTAAACCTGTAATTGCTGATTTATATGTCATACCACGAGATAAACGTAATACATCATTAAGAGCATCCCATTCACTTTTATATTGCCACATTCTAGTACCTCCTAATGCAGGTCCTAAAGTTGTATTATGAATACCAATTATTGCTTTTAAACCTGTATCTTCGTCGTTACAAAAAACGATTTGCTCGTGATTGTCAAAAGATAATTGACCAAATACAGGGTCGTTCTTAAGGTCTTTAGTATCAATGATTTCTGATGTCATTCTTAGTTGTTTTTAATTTGAAATTGTTTTATTAATCTCAAAAATTCGAGCACAAAAGTACGAAATCGTTAAAACATAAGCAAAAAAAGTAGTCTTAATTATGTTATGTTTAACAAAAGCCCTTTTAAAACTTTAATTTTTTAATCAAAAGAATAATTTAATCTTGAAATCATTACAATACCTTAATAAATTTTTTATAAAACATAAATGGAGATTGTTAATAGGGGTGTTTATCACAGTTTTAGCTAAGGTTTTAACACTTAAGATTCCAAATTTTGTAGGAGAATCCTTAGATATAGTTGAAGATTATCAGTTAGGTAAAATCACTGATATATCAGAAGTTAAAAGTGTATTACTAAATAATATCTTATTAATTGTTGGAGTCGCTTTATTAGGTGGTTTTTTTACTTTTTTAATGCGACAAACTATTATAGTAATGTCTCGTAAAATTGAGTTTGATTTAAAAAATGAGATTTATCAACAATATCAGCGTTTATCAATTGGTTTTTATAAAAAAAATAGAACGGGTGATTTAATGAATCGAATTAGTGAAGATGTGTCTAAAGTACGTATGTATTGTGGACCTGCTATTATGTATTCGTTGAATATGCTAATTTCATTTATTGTCGGATTTACAGAAATGTATGCAATCTCACCAAAGCTTACTTTATATACAATGATTCCATTTCCAATCTTATCGGTCTCAATATTTATATTAAGTAAACAGATAAATAAAAAAAGTACAGTTGTTCAACAGTACTTATCAAAGTTAACAACTTTTAATCAAGAGTTTTTTTCAGGGATTAATGTTGTTAAATCTTATGCGATAGAATCTAATGTTATTAGTTCTTTTGACAAAATTTCTGATGCTAGTAAAGAAAAGAATATCGATTTATATAAAGTACAAGCATTGTTTTTTCCATTGATGATTTTATTGATAGGTATTAGTAATATTATCGTTTTATATATTGGAGGGAAACAATATATAGCAGGAGAAATTCAAATAGGAGCTATAGGAGCATTTGTAATGTATGTTAATATTCTTACATGGCCAGTTGCTGTTGTTGGTTGGGTAACTTCTATGGTACAGCAAGCGGAAGCTTCTCAGAAAAGAATAAATGAGTTTCTAGAGGAAGTACCAGAAATTTATAATAAAGTTAGTATTGCAACAAAAATAAATGGAGGTGTCGAATTCAAAAACGTATCTCTAGTTTATGATGATACTAATATAACTGCATTAAAAAATATTAGTTTTAAAGTTGATGAAGGAGAAACTTTAGCAATTTTAGGTAAAACAGGAAGTGGAAAATCTACTATAATCAACTTAATAGCTCGATTGTATGATGTTACAAGTGGTGAGGTTTTAATCGATGAGAAAAATATTAAAGATTGTAACTTATATGATGTCCGCAATCAAATAGGATTTGTACCTCAAGACCCTTTTCTGTTTTCTGATACTATAGAGAATAATATTAAGTTTGGTAAAGAAAATGCTACTGAAGAGGAAATTATTGAAGCTGCTAAGAATGCTGTAATACATGAAAATATTATTGGATTTAAAGATGGTTACAAAACGATTTTAGGTGAAAGAGGAGTTACTTTATCAGGAGGACAAAAACAAAGAACTTCTATAGCAAGAGCAATTATTAAGAATCCTGAAATATTAATTTTTGATGATTGTTTATCAGCTGTAGATACTGAGACAGAAGAACAAATATTATCGAATTTAGAGCGAGTATCTAAAAATAAAACGACAATAATTATTAGTCATCGAGTTTCATCAGCAAAAAATGCAGATAAAATTATAGTTTTAGACGAAGGAAATATAATTCAGCAAGGTGTTCATAATCAATTAATAGCAGAAAAAGGTTATTATAAAGAGTTGTATGAACAACAGCTTTTAGAAAAAGAAATGTAGTGTTTCGTATTGTTAAGTCAATTATTTTGTTAGATTTGTTGAGCAAATTTAAGTAAACAACTATTATTTAAGAACCGAATTATGGGCGAGAGAGTAGAACAAGAAGAGATTTTTTCTCAAGTTTTAAGAGCAGGAAGAAGAACGTATTTTTTTGACGTTAGATCTACAAAAGCAGACGATTATTACTTAACTGTAACTGAAAGTAAAAAATTTACACATGATGATGGGTCTTTCCATTATCAGAAGCATAAAATTTATTTATACAAAGAAGATTTTTCTGATTTTCAAGAGATGCTTACCAAAGCAACCGATTTTATTGTAAACGAGAAAGGTTCTGAAGTAATTAGTGAGCGTCACCAAAAAGATTATAAAAAAGAAGAAAGCGTTGAAGAAACTACAACTACAGAGAGTTTTACAGACGTTTCTTTTGAAGATATTTAGCAGAAGATTACTGTTAGCAGACGCTAAACACAAATTCTAAAATTTGTGTTTAGTTGTGACTGCTTAAAAAAATCAATTCAAATTCAATTTACACTCAAAAACTGCCATCGTTTTAAAAACAATGGTGGTTTTTACTTTTAAACAAGTGATTTTATTTTAGTAGGTAATTTCGAAGAGAATTCTAACTTTAATAATTGTTTGTAAGTTAGTGTTCTTCCTACTTTGCTATTTAATTTGTCGTTTTCTGGATTATTTCTAAGTAATTTATTTCTCATAAGTAGCTATTTTATTTCTCCTAAAGATAATAAAATAATTACTGATTATGAGATTGTTATGTTATATTAAAGTTAAAATCTTTTTTCAGAAGAGGCTTTTTCCTATAAAATGTTTTTCATAGTATTAGTTTTTGCAACTGTTTCTTCCCATTCTTTTTTAGGATTACTGTCTTTAGTAATTCCACCACCAACAAAAATAGTAGCAGTATTATCTTTAACTTTCATGCAACGGAGGTTCACAAAAAGTTCAGAAGTTTTTTTTAAGTTTAGTTCACCTAAAAAGCCAGTGTAAAACTCACGGCTATAATTTTCTTTTTCAAGAATGAATTTTTTAGAAGGTTCTAAAGGCAAGCCGCAAACTGCAGGAGTAGGGTGTAAGGTTTTTATTAAAACTGAATTATCTACGTTTTTTTGACCTGCGATTACGGTTTGCAAATGCAATAAGTTTCCAGCTTTTATAGTTTTAGTTTCAGATGTGTTTACTGTATTACAAACTTTTGAAAGTTTATCTGTAATATAGTCGGTAACAAATTGTTGTTCTTCTATTTCTTTTGTTTGCCAAGTTGCTTTTACAGAGTTATTAAAAACCTGTGTGCCGGCTAATGACATGGTAGAGAACATATCATCATTAATTTTCACTAAAGTTTCAGGGGTAGCTCCTAGCCACATTCCAACTTTTGGGTGAAACCATAAATAAACAAAAGCAGTAGGGTAGGTATTCAATAGTTTTTTTAAAGTCTCTAAAGGTTTAAATCTTTCAATTTCAATTTCTTCCTTTCTAGATAAAACTACCTTCTTAAATAAGCTATTTTCAATAGCATCAATTCCTTTTTGTACTAACTGAGTATGATTTTTTTCTGATGAATAATCAATGTCAAAATTATTACTAGTAATTAAACTGTTATCTATGTTAATTTCTTCTTGAGTAAAAAGAGATTGATTTTCTGGAATTAAAACAGAAGGATTTTTATCATTAAAAGGTGCAAAAATAAACCCACTTTCATTATAGTTTTCTGAGGTATATAAATCTACATTATTTTGAAACCAACCTTTAATAGTTGTTGAATTAGGTTTGCTGTAAACAACAAAAGGAAGTTTGTTAGCTAAAGCCTTTTCTATCTGTGAAAATATATTCAATCTAATTGTTTTAATAATTCGTGTTTTATTTCTTTAAAATTACTCCATACTAGGCCGTGTCCAGCATCTTTTATGCGAATCAATTCAAATTGATTTTTTGGTAATTGATTTTGTAAAAAGGTTGAATTTTCAAAAGGAACAATCCAATCATTGGTTCCATGAATACTTATAACTTTATTAGGAGAAGATTTCCAATTATTTTCAAAATTCTGCAAATCGTTTTTATGTGATATTTTTTCTTTTGAAGCTTCTTTCCAAATACCAGGAATTAACCATCTAGTTAAGTTTGATTTGTATAAGTTAACTGCCCAAGGCATAGGTTCTACCTTGCTATAAACAGCAGGAGCTAGTAAAATAACTTTGTTTATTTTTTCTTTTATAGCTAAAGCAATTGGTCCGCCATAAGAATAACCGAGTAGTATAGTTTTATTAGATTTTAGGTTTTTGATGATGTCATTCAACATATCTCGTTCAAAAGCAATACTTTCTTGCACGGAATTTTTATCTTCAAAATTATAACCAATTCTGTCGTATGAAATCATGTTTACTTTATTTAAAAGTAAGCTGTCTTGCATGTATTCAATAAAGTCGATAGATGAACCTATTGTGCCATGAACAAACACTAAAGTGGGTAAAGTAGTATCTTTTTTAATTGTTAATTTTCGGTATTTAAAACCATTGAAATTTTCTTGAGTAATAATCGGTTTGATTGTTTTATTAAATTTTTCAAGAATAACTTTATCAGATTTAGGAGCTGTAAAACTTGAAAATAAATAGTAAATAACTACAAGAGCTACTAAAATAAAAATGCTAGTAAATTTTAATATTTTTTTAAATAGAGGCATGTTATTTCTTATCTAAAACAATATTGATAATCTTACAAAGTGAGATTAAATTATTTTCTTCATCAACAATTTTAACTTCCCATAAATGTGTTGTTCTTCCTTGATGAATCGCTTTTGCTGTGGCAAAAACTTCACCATCTCTTTTACTTTTTAAATGATTAATACTTAATTCAATTCCTTTTACAATTTTACCTGTATCGTTTAAGAAAAAAGCGGATGCGCTGCTACCTACAGTTTCAGCTAAAGCAGCAGTTGCGCCACCATGTAAAATACCATAAGGCTGATGCACTTTTGAATTCACAGGCATTTTTGCAGTAATATAATCAACTCCCACATCTGTAAACTCAATATTTAAAGTTTCCATTAAAGTATTTTTGCTTAAACCATTAAGTGTATCAAGAGATTGTTGCTTATTCATTTTGTTAAATTTATCATTCAAAAATACGTATTTTTGTGAGGACTAAAAATGATAGAATGTATAAAGTACGAGTAATATTAGATACGAAAGAAGATGTGATTAGAACCTTATTGATTGATGAGGCTAAATCATTAGAACATTTACATTTTGAGATTGCAAAATCATTTGGTTTTGATGGACAAGAAATGGCTTCTTTTTATCGTACCGATGAAGAATGGAATCAAGGAGAAGAAATTCCGTTGTTTAATATGGCAGAAGCAGGAGAAGAAATTTCTATGGCTACTTGTGGAATAAATGAAACCTTACCTTTTGCAAACGATAAGCTGATTTATGTATACGATTTCTTGCAGATGTGGACGTTCTATGTAGAGCTTGTTGAGTTGTCTGATGAGGTGGTTGCAGAAGTTAAAACAATCTTATCAGTAGGCGAAATACCTGAAGAAGCTCCAGAAAAAGAATTTGTAGCTGATGACCTTTTAGGAGGTGCTGATGATGAATTTAAAGATAATTTTGAAAGTTTAGACGATTTCGATTTTGATAATTACTAAAATATGGCACAATTTATAAAGTTATATAACGACAATCCGAGTGAAAAAGAGATAGCTAAAATTGTAAAAGTTTTACAAAATGGAGGTCTAGTAATTTATCCAACCGATACGGTATATGGTTTGGGTTGTGATATAACAAATACCAAAGCCTTAGAAAAAGTGGCGAAAATAAAAGGAGTGAAGTTAGAAAAATCTAACTTTTCTTTTGTTTGTAATAATTTAAGTCACTTATCAGATTATGTAAAGCAAATAGATACTGCTACCTACAAAATACTTAAAAGAGCTTTGCCTGGACCTTATACATTTATTTTACCAGGAAGTAATTCGCTACCAAAGGTGTTTAAAAAGCGTAAAACGGTTGGTATTCGTGTACCGGATAATAATATTGCAAGAGCGATTGTAGAAGCTTTAGGTAACCCCATAGTTTCTACATCTATTCATGATGAAGACGAAGTAATTGAGTATACAACCGATCCTGAATTAATTTTTGAAAAATGGCAAAGTCTAGTTGATGTCGTTGTTGATGGCGGTTTTGGAGACAACCATGCGTCTACAGTAATCGATTTAACAGATGGAGAGCCAGCAATAATTCGTGAAGGTAAAGGAAGTTTAGATATTTTGTAAAATTTGAAGCTATTTCCTGCTTTCCGCACTCGCTCTCTGCGAGGAGCTCAAACAAATGCTACAATCAGGGCTAAGTCTTCTTATGAATTTTACTCTAACTTAACCATTCTTTTTTGTGGTAACTTTATTTAAGGTCATTCCGAATTTATTTCGGAATCTCACAGCAATAGGTAATGATAAATTACTTTAATTCTTCAAACTTTTTTCTGCCTAATGCAAAATATTGCCAAATGACAGAAGTGTGTAAAAAATAATTCTTCTTTTTATCTAATTGCTTACGCTTCTTTAAAAACTTAAAGAAGTTTTTATAAAAACTAAAATGCGCTTTTACAATAGCCCAAGTATGTAGCGGTTTTAATTCGAATAAAAACTTAACTCCGGCAATTCCGTCAAGAATTAAGCGAGAAAATATTACCAAAGCAACTGTTCGAGTTGGTACATTTTTAAGCAGCGTTAATAAACTATTTCTAAAGTTTAAATATGTTTTCCTTGGGTTGATGTTTTCAAGTGTAGCACCACCAACGTGATATACGGTTGAAGTACTAACATATTTTATGTCAAACCCTTTGTTTTGTGTACGCCAGCATAAGTCAATTTCTTCTTGATGCGCAAAATAATCTTCATCAAAACCTTGTAGTTCTTGAAATACAGTAGAGCGGATAAAAAAGCAAGCACCAGAAGCCCAAAAAATATCAGCAGTGTCATTAAACTGACTCTGATCAGTTTCTAAAGTCTCAAATAAACGACCTCTGCAATATGGGTAACCGAAAGCATCAATAAAACCACCTGCTGCACCAGCATATTCAAATTTTGTTTTGTCTTTGAAGTCTAAAATTTTAGGTTGAATGATTGCTGTATTTTCTTCTTCTTTAAAAGTTTTTAAAACTGGTGTTAGCCAATTTTGGGTGACTTCAATATCAGAATTTACTAAGCAATAAATATCTGTATCAATATGTTGTAAAGCATCATTATATCCTTTAGCATAACCACCGTTTGTAGTGTTTTGAACAATTTTCACGGAAGGGTAATGTTGTTTGATAAATTCAATAGAATCATCAGTAGAAGCATTATCAGCTACATAAACTTCAGCTTCTTTAGAACTAAATTCTATGACAGATGGTAAAAACTGTTCTAACAATTTTTTACCATTCCAATTTAATATAACGATTGCTGTTTTCACAAAGACAAACTTATGTTTTTATTCTGATTTGTAAGAAGGAATGTCTTGTAAAAAAACATAGGTTTCCTTTTCTTTATCTAACATGCAAAAAAAGTGTTGTAGCCCGTTGGTTACAATTAAGTAATTCGCATTTAGCTTTAAATTATAGCGTGCAATCTGGTCAAAAGTAGCTTGGGTAATTTTAATATTCGGAGCTTTACATTCTACAATAATATTCGGTGTGCCGTCTGAAGAAAAGAGAACAATATCGGTACGTTTTTTTAAATTGTTAATGGTCAGTTGTTTTTCAATAGCAATTAAAGAAACAGGATAGTTTTTTTCTTGAATTAAAAACTGCACAAAATGTTGACGTACCCATTCCTCAGGAGTTAACACCACATGTTTTTTTCTCAAATTATCAAAAATAAGCGTCTTATTTTCGTTACTTTTGAGCTTGAATGCATAGGATGGCAGATTGAGTTTTTGCATACCTCAAAAGTAAGAAAATGAACGAGATAAAATCTATTATATCAGATATTAAAGACGGTAATATAAAACCCATTTACTTTTTAATGGGAGAAGAACCGTATTATATTGATAAGGTTTCTGATTATATTGAAAAGAATGTGTTAGATGAAGCTGAAAAAGGCTTTAATCAAGTGGTGATGTATGGTCGTGATGTTTCTATTGAAGAAATTGTTTCGTCAGCAAAGCGTTATCCAATGATGGCAGAACGACAAGTGATCATTGTAAAAGAAGCTCAAGATTTAAGTCGTACAATTGATAAAATTGCAACTTATGCAGAGAACCCACAGCCTACTACGGTGTTGGTTTTTAATTACAAATATAAGAAGCTAGATAAACGTAAAAAATCGTACAAAACCATTGCTAAAAACGGATTGATTTACGAGAGTAAAAAAATGTACGATAACCAAGTAGCTGATTGGATTCGTCGTGTTTTAGGAGGTAAGAAATATCAAATAGAACCAAAAGCAGCTCAGATGTTGGTTGAGTTTTTAGGAACTGATTTAAGTAAAATATCTAATGAACTTGATAAGTTAATTTCTGTTTTATCTGCTGATACTATTATTAACGATAAGCATATTGAAGAGAATATCGGAATCTCTAAAGACTTTAATAATTTCGAATTGCGCAAGGCTGTTGGTCAACGTGATATTGTAAAAGCAAATAGAATTATTAATTATTTTGCTCAGAATCCTAAGAATAATCCTTTGGTGATGACGATTTCGTTGTTAAATAGTTTTTTTACACAGTTACTAATGTATCATGGTTTAAAAGATAAATCGAAAGCATCGGTAGCAAAAAACTTAGGAGTGAATCCTTATTTTGTAGATGACTATAGTTCTGCTGCTCGTAATTATCAAATGCGAAAAGTATCGCAAGTAATTACTTTATTACGTGATGCAGATGTAAAGAGTAAAGGGGTAGGGGCAAATGGAATGCCACAAGCTGATATTTTAAAAGAGTTGCTGTTTAAGATTTTGCATTAGATGAAAAATAACTCTGTACTTATTGGTGAGTTTAAAGAATTGCTCTTGTCTTCTGAAGAGTTAGAGTTAATCTTATCAGGATATAAGACAGTTAGCTTTAAAAAGGGAGAGTATCTTATTAAGCAAGGTGCTATTGTTAATAATTATTACTTAGTTGAAAAAGGTTTTTTACGATCGTTTGTAATTGATGTTAATGGTAATGAAGTAACAACCAATTTTTATTTAGAAGGAAGTATGATTTTAGAGGAGACTTCTTTTTTTTTAAGAACACCAACCAAAGAATATATACAAGTTGTTGAAGATTGCGAGTTATGGGTAAAAGATTTTGACACTTTTCAAGAACATTTTAATACATCTGAAAAATATAGGGAATGGGGAAGAGCCCATTTAGCTCAAAACTTTTTTGCATTTAGAGAGCATAGTTTGACTATGATTACTGAGACTGCTACAAATAGATATAAAACTTTGTTAGATAATAGGCCAGAGATTATTAAAAAAGCATCGTTAAAACATATAGCTTCATTTTTAGGAATTACTGATACTTCGTTAAGTAGAATACGAAAAGAATTAGTGAAATAATTTCTTGTCATAAGGCAAGTTTTTCATTGTTTTTGTAGTTTATTTTTGAATAAACACCAAAAATATGATTCCAAATTTGCCACTGTACATTTCTATTTCGTTTGTAGTACTTGCTATTTACGCTGTTTTTATTTTTTCAAAGTCCAATAATTTAAAGCCAAGTACACTGCCTATTGTTTTAGGATGGTCAATATTTATATGCGTGTTATCTTATTTAGGAGTCTACCATTATCAAGAAGGAGATTCTTTATCTCGTTTTGGGTTAGTATTGATTCCTATAATAATCTTTATTATTTATTTACTTAGAGATAAATCGTTTTATAAAGATCGAGATTTTCGTTGGAGCACAGCTGTGCACATGGTTCGTTTGCCTGTAGAATTATTATTATATCAATTAGCAATAAGAGAATGGCTGCCAATGGAAATGACTTACGAAGGCTGGAATTTTGATATTATTCCAGGAATAACATCAATTATCTTAGTAATTTATATGAACTATAAAGAAGTGAACAGAAAACTGTTGTTAGCATGGAATATAATGGGGTTATTCTTGATTTTATTTATTCTAACAAACGGGTTTTTATCTCAAGAATTATTATATCAAAAATTTGGATATTCTGTGGCTAATAAAGGAATTGCTTACTCACCAATTATATTACTGGCGGGCGTTATTGTACCAATAGTAATATATACGCATATAAGTGATATTATCTTATTAGTGAAATGTAAAGACTAACGTTTAGTATAAGAAATCGTAGGGCAGGTGATAAGCACTATCGTTTCGGTTTATTACTTAGCTAAATATAAATATTTTGCTTTTATTTTTCACTTAAATGCCAAATTTTATATTTAGCGGACTTTGTTAATACTCACAGAACTTTCGGTTTAGCACAAATGCCCTATGTTTTTTATACCTTGTTGTATGCAGTACTACTTTACAATCTGAAAATGTATTCAGCTGTTTGTTCAGTAATGAAATTTAATTCTTTTTCTTCCTCAAAAGTAAAATAATTCAAATGCAATGGATACATTGTTTCTAAAGACTTAAATTCTTGTTTGATTATTGGAATTTGGTTTTGATTTTTATAGATAAGTAATATATCCACATCATTAGCCATTGTTGAATTTCTGAGAATGGACCCGAATATTAAACAATCTAATTTTTCAATCTTAGATTCTAATTTTTTTTGAATACTCCTTAAATCTGTTTTTATTTCTTCCAAGTCCATTGTCTATTCAATATTCCTAAGAGTTCGCCCCATTTAAATACTTTTATGTTTATAGAATCTGCTAAATTTTCTGCAGAAGTTGTAATACCACCATTTGGGTTTGATTTTAAAATGGCATCAAATTTATTAAATTGGTTAATTGCATTTCGAACAGATTCTATTCCTATATCATAATCTTCGAGAGCAATTATTGTTACTGTTTCTAAACCATAACGCTCTATTTCATAACGTTTGTTGTCTAGTTTTTTTACGGATGAAACTTTTGTATGTTGTTTTAAACCTCTAGTTATAAAATGTACTTGAGGTGGTATATATGGATGGTTATTATTTTGACGAAGTACTCTAAATAAATCTCCAAAGCCTCCAATTACCTTTTTCTTTTTATTAAGAAATTCAAATATACTTCCCTGTATCCAAGGTTCTTTTACTGTGTGTAAAATGAAGTCTACATCTTGATTATCTAAAATAGATTTAATGTCAGTTAGATTTATTTCAGATAAAGTGATTTTTATAATCTTAATGGTCTTTTGTCCTTCTATCCGATTTATTTTTAGAAGAGAATTGGATATTACCTCTGAAGAAGAAATATTCTTGTTATCATCTAGTTTGTCTATAATCCATTCAAATGTAGTTTGTCTTGCCATAATTACTCGTTAAATATATTACTGAATGCACTTGGAAATCTACTAGCATCAATTTCAATTTTGTTAATGTGTCTAGATTCAAAATCCAAAACGTGTTGTCTGAATAATTCTACAGTAATAATTTCTTTTTCTGTTAATAATTCATAATTTTCATCAATTATGTTAATCAATTTTCTGTTGTTTGGTAGAATACATTGTTGAATTTTTGATAACCAAATTTTAGGTGTTTCGCTTTCTGGATTAAATCTAGAATCAGTAAGAGGTCCATAAGTTTCAAAAACTGTTTTATTTTGAGTTAGTATTGGAAAGATATTTCTTCTAGCTTCTTGTCTTGTCTCATAGTGTTTAATTTTAAACAGCGATTTTATTTTATTACTATGATTGTTTTTCCATTTTAAAATGAGGTTTTTAGGAAATTCAGATTCTGCCTTATCAATTTGAGTATGGCAAGTAGGACATAATAGTATCAGGTTTTCGAATAAACTTCTTTCTTCTTTAGAAAGTTTTTTATTAGCTCTCGGACCTTCATCACTATCACTTATAATATGTGCCATTTCCGCTATATGGAAATCTGACTCACCAACGGTCAAAAATAGATTTGTGGTACAACTAGGATTTTGACAATAGCCACCTGAATCAGCAAAGAGCATTAATTTGGTATGAGCATTTGGATAAGCTCTTCCTTTTGTACAAGCCATTTATTTTCTCTTTTTTTCGTATTGCATACAACTGGTTATATATAAATAAAACATACTGTTATCCGGATTTAAAAAACGGATAACAGTATATTTATGTTGTTTTTTGAGAAAAAGAGACGTGCAATCAGAATTTAATCTAATTAGCTCAAATTAACATATACTACTGTGAGTTTTAGCAATCTTTTTCTTCACTCAAATATAGTAAAATCAATAAATTATTAGAAAGAAAGTTTTTAATAAGTTATGCACAGATTTTGCTAATTTCGCCATTCAAAATTAAGATGTATGATTACTGTAGATCAATTAACGGTTGAGTTTAGTGGAAAGACCTTATTTAAAGATGTTTCGTTTGTAATAAACGAGAATGATAAAATAGCTTTAATGGGTAAGAATGGAGCAGGAAAATCTACTATGATGAAAATTATAGCAGGAGTTTCTAAAGCGACTAAAGGAGGTGTTCGTAGTCCGAAAGATACAGTAATCGCTTATTTACCACAGCATTTATTAATGGAAGATAAATGCACGGTAAAAGAAGAAGCATCGAAAGCTTTTGAAGCTGTGTTTACCATGAAAGAAGAAATGGAGTCGTTAAATAAACAGTTAGAAACGCGTACCGATTACGAATCGGATGAGTATATGAAAATTATAGAGCGTGTTTCTGATTTAGGAGAAAGTTATTATGCTTTAGAGGAAGTAAATTATGAGGCTGAGGTAGAAAAAGCATTAAAAGGTTTAGGTTTTAAACAAGATGATTTTAATCGATTAACTTCTGAGTTTAGTGGTGGATGGCGTATGCGTATTGAGTTGGCTAAAATTTTACTGCAAAAACCAGATTTAATTTTATTAGATGAGCCTACCAATCACGTAGATATCGAGTCAGTTATTTGGTTAGAAAACTTCTTATTAAACAAAGCTAAGGCAGTAGTAGTAATTTCGCACGATAAAGCGTTTATCGATAATATTACCAATAGAACTATTGAGGTTACTATGGGTACGATTCACGACTATAAAGCAAATTATTCTCATTATTTAGAATTGCGTAAAGAGCGTCGTTCGCATCAAATAAAAGCTTACCAAGAGCAACAGAAAACAATTGCTGATATAAAAGGATTTATTGAACGTTTTAAAGGAACCTATTCTAAAACAAATCAAGTAGCATCGCGAGAGCGAATGTTAGAAAAGATTGTTCCGATTGAAATTGATGAGGTAGATACTACTTCTTTAAAGTTACGCTTTCCTCCATCGCCACGTTCTGGAGATTACCCTGTGAAAGTTGAAGGGTTAACAAAGCAATATGGAGATTTAACCGTGTTTAAAGATGCTAGTTTTTCAATTGCTCGCGGAGAAAAAGTATCGTTTGTTGGTCGTAACGGAGAAGGAAAATCAACCATGATTAAAGCAATTATGGGTGAAATTGATTTTGATGGTGAATGTGGTTTAGGGCACAATGCTAAAGTTGGATATTTTGCACAAAATCAAGCTTCATTATTAGATCCTGAATTAACGGTATTTCAAACGGTAGATGAGGTTGCTGAAGGAGATATACGTACACAAATAAAAAATATTTTAGGGCGTTTTATGTTTGCTGGTGATGATATTGATAAAAAAGTAAAAGTGTTATCTGGTGGAGAGAAAACACGTTTGGCAATGGTAAAACTATTGTTAGAGCCTGTAAATGTGTTGATTTTAGATGAGCCAACAAACCATTTAGATTTACGATCAAAAGATGTAATTAAAGAAGCCTTATTACATTTTGATGGAACTTTAATTTTGGTATCTCACGATCGTGATTTCTTACAAGGCTTATCACAAAAAGTATTTGAGTTTAAAGACAAACGTGTTATTGAACATTTTGAAACGATTGATGCCTTTTTAGAACGTAATAACATAAATGCTTTAAAAGAGATTGATTTATAGAAATATATATTATGGTTTTTTCTGTTCTGAAAACTTCTCAGTTAAAAGATTCCATAAAGTTGAATATCCATTATCGTACCCTAAAGCCCAAATACCGACGCCACCAAGTTTGTTTTGCTGAATCCAATCGTATTTTTGTGAAAGTGATTCAGTGTTTTCAAACCATATTTGTCGATAAGCACCTTCTTTTTTAAAACTTAAATAAGAAGCTCCGCTTTTATTGTCAAAATGTACAGGGATTTTTAAAGAATCAATGTAGAGTCTTTTTATAGTGCTATAGGTTGGATTGGATTTGTATTTTAAAACTTTAGCAGGTACTTTTTCAGATTTAGTATACCATTCTACACCGTAATAAGGTAATCCGACAATTAATTTGTTAGATACTATACCTTGTTTAAGGTAGTAGTTTACAGAATGCTCCAATCCGTTTCCAAATTTTTGAGTATTCTTTAACGGGCTTATAGGTCCGGTTTCTGTACTAAAATCACCATAATAATCATATCCCATTAGTGTATAAAAATCAATGGAAGAGTTTAGTTTTTTAATATCAAAAATGTGATGCCAATCATTTGCATATAAACATAAGGATATTAAGTAGTTTGGGTTTTCTTTTTTTAATTGTTTAGAAACCTTGCTAATAAAGTTTGTAAATAAGTTTTTGTCTTTTTTAGAAATCCCTTCAAAATCGATATTAATACCATCAGCCTTCCTATAAGCTAAAAGCTCCACTAGATTTTTAATTAATGTTTCTTGAGCTTTGGAATTGTTTAAGAATACAGTGTTGTTTTTAGTACCAAAATTAGAAACAGATAAAAAAACTTTACAATTATGAACTTTAGCACTATCAATTAAACTTGTAGTTTTCCATTGATGTATACTCTTGTATGAGCCTGTTTCTGGTTTTATAGTATATGAGAAGTATGAGAGCCCCCAAAGCATTGAGAAATTATAGTTTTTATACAAATTATCATTAGAAGGTAGGTGCCAGCCAAATGTTTTATAATTAGGATTTCTATTCCTTTTTTTATGCTTGCTGCTTTTGCTAGATACAATTGTATCTCTCGATTTATTATAAGGTTTGTCAGCTTTTCTTTTACAATTAATTACTACTCCTAAAAGTAGAAAAGCATACATTATTATCTTTAAAGGTGAAGATTTAGTTAATACCACAACATTTTTTATATTTAAGTCCGCTGTTACATAAACAAGGATCATTTCTAGAAATATCTAATTTTTTAAGGTGAAGATTCATATCATCCATGTCTTGTTTAAATATTTTTTCTAGTAATAAGTATAATTCAGGATGCTTTCTAGCTAATAGTTTTGGACGTTCAAAAAAGTACTCACTTGCAACTGAAAAGAATTCTGCTTTGTTAGTACCTCCATATGGATTTATATCTGAGGTTTTGTTATAGATATCATCAATTTTTTGATTCATTAAATCTATCCAAGGTATTGTATATTGCTTTTCTAATAACGCATTTGGTATTCCATCAATATTTCCATCTAACTTGTCAATTAGGTGAATAAATTCATGAATTGCAGTATTCTTTTTATCAGATTCATTGCTAAACCCTAGATGTAAAGCAGGTTTAGATAAAATCATCTTATTATTTAAATAGCCATTACCAACCATTCCTAATATTCTACGATTATCACCTTCGATTTCAAAATGTTGATTAAACATATCTGGATATAAAATAATCTCTTTAATATTTGGGTATTTCCAATCAGGGAAATTAAAAATCGGGATTATCGCACTTGAAGCAATTAAAAGTTTATCGGTAATATCAACTGAAGTTTTAACACCAATTATATCACAATTTAATAAGAATTCTTGAACTTTAAATTCAAATAAATTTTTCTCTTTGTTTGATAAAGCATTGTAAAAAGCTACTTTTTGTATTAAAATATTTTTCCATTTACGAGGAAAATTAACAGAAGGAATTATCCATGAAGATGATTTGCTTTTAGAGCTATTAATCATGAAAAAGAGGAGAGTAATAATAGCTATCAGTATAAAAAAAAGTATCATTTTTGTAGGCAATTTATTTTAATACGAATATAAAGAAGGAATTGTAAACTAAAATTAAATTGTTATCATAAAAAAAAACTCGCCAAAATGACGAGTTTTTATTTTATATAAACGAAAAGTTACTTTTAATTACTTGCTAGTATCAGCTTTGTCTACTATAATTCGGTTTTCTCTATTCGCTAATTCCCATGCAGTATGAAAAACTAAACGCGCTCTGTTTTCTAACATTTCGTAGTTAATTTTGTCAGGAGTATCACTAGGTTGGTGATAATCAGCATGTGTTCCATTAAAGTAAAAGATAATAGGAATGTTATGCTTTGCAAAATTATAATGATCAGAACGATAGTAAAAACGATTCGGATCGTTTTCGTCGTTGTATTTGTAATCTAAATCGATGTTTGTATATTTTGTATTCATCGCTTCAGATATGTTATGTAATTCGGTACTTAATTTGTCAGCACCGATTAAATATACATAATTAGGGTTTCCTTTATGACGATCATCAACTCTACCAACCATATCAATATTTAAATTAGCAACAGTATTTGCTAATGGAAAAATTGGGTTTTCGGTATAGTATTTAGAACCTAATAAACCTTTTTCCTCACCAGTTACGTGTAAGAAAACAACAGAACGTTTTGGTCCTTTGCCAGCCTCCGCAGCTTTTTTAAAGGCTTCAGCAATTTCTAAAATAGCAACAGTACCAGAACCATCATCATCAGCTCCGTTATAAATTTCTCCGTTTTTAACACCTTCGTGATCTAAGTGTGCAGAAATAACAATTACTTCATCAGGTTTTTCAGATCCTTTAATGTAAGAAATTACATTTTCTGAATCTTTTAAAGTTATACCACGACGATTATTACTTAAATATTCTGATGGTACTTCTTGAAAATAATCATCAGCACCTAAAGGAGATTCAATTCCTTGGTTAACATAAAAATCTTTTAAGTATTTAACAGCTTTTTTTTGTCCAGGTTCACCAGTATTACGACCTTCAAATTCATCAGAAGCATATATAAATAAATGTTTTCCTAAGTCTTTAGCAGTAATGGTTTTAGCAAATTTCTCAGAATAATCTACATTTGAATCATTATCGTTGCCTGTTGTTTCTTTGCTCGATCCACAAGCTACAAGTGCAACAGCACCTGCGATGTATAATAATTTTTTCATCAATATTTAATTAAGTTTTTGGTTTGATTAGCTCTCAAAAATAACAATTTGCCACTAAGACTCAAATTTAATTTTTCTTTATGATGAATTGTTCTAATGTTTTGTTAAAACTTATGAGTTCTTTTGGGAACAATTTTTCAAAGGCATTTTGATTGATAAGTTCTTTAGATGTTCCGCTATAAATCTCTTTTTCAGAGAGTAATATAAATTCATCAGCGAGTTGAATAGCAAGGTTTACCTCATGCGTAGAGATAATAATTGTTTTTCCGGTTTTCTCAACTAGTTTTTTTAACAAAGAGAAAACTTTAAAAGTATGGTGAATATCAAGATGAGCAGTAGGCTCATCAAGAATTATAATTTCGGTATCCTGAGCCAAAGCACGCGCAATTAAAACACGTTGCAATTGTCCGTCACTTAATTCATAAAAACGTTTGTCTTTTAAATGAACGATTTCAGTTTCTTCAATAGCCCAAAGTACTTTTTTTAAATCTTTAGGAGATAACTTATCGATCCAATTGGTGTACGGTTGACGTCCTAATGCAATCAATTCAAAAACGGTTAATTGACTTAAAGGCAAGCGCTCGGTAAGTACCAAACTTAAAGAAGTTGATAATTCTTGATTAGTATAGGTTGAAAGCTCTTTTTGATTAATTTTTATACTTCCTTCTAAAGGTTTTTGAACTTTAGAAAGTGTACGTAATAAAGTTGATTTTCCAATTCCGTTTTTACCTAATAAAGCAACAAATTTTCCTTTCTCAACAGATAAGTTGATATTAGCAGCAATAACAGTTTGCTGCTTTTTAGTTTGATAGCCTATAGAAAGGTTTTTAGTTTCTAAAACGATATGTTTTTCTGAGTTACTCAAAATTAAACGTAAATTTTCTTTTTTCTTATTAGTAACCAAATTACGACAGGTGCTCCAAATAAAGAAGTTATAGCATTTATTGGTAAGGTAAATTCACTTGTTGGTAATTGAGCGATACTATCGCAAATTAATAAAACAATAGCTCCAATTAATGCAGTTGCTGGAATTAGTATTTTATGGTTTGAAGTTAAAAATAGCATTTTAGCAATATGTGGTACAGCTAGTCCAACAAAAGCGATAGGTCCAGAAAATGCAGTGATAACTCCAGTTAGTAAACTTGTAATTAAAAGAATGATATTTCTGCTTTTTTTAATGTTAATTCCAAGGCTTTTAGCGTAGTTTTCACCTAGTAAAAAACTATTTAAAGGTTTTATAACAGTAAAAGTGCTAAGTATACCGATGGTGTATATTGTTACAAATATCGATAGTTCTGTCCAGGTTAAGTTACCTAAACTACCAAAGCTCCAAAACATATATTGTTGTATTTGTTCAGCTTCACTAAAATAAGCAAGTACAGAAATTACTGCTGATGTTAAAGATCCAAACATCAATCCTATAATCAGAATAGACATAGTGTTTCTAACTCTGTTTGCAGCGATTATTACGGCAGATAAAACTAAAAAAGCACCAATACTAGCTGCAATTGCTAGTGCCCAATTTGAAAAACTAGCCAATAAAAAAGCACCACCAAAAATACTAGACCCTAAGATAAGTAAAGCAACTCCTAAACTAGCACCAGAAGAAATTCCTAGTACAAACGGACCAGCAAGTGGGTTACGAAATAAGGTTTGCATTAATAATCCGCAAATAGATAATCCAGAACCTACCATAACTGCGGTAATCGCTTTTGGTAAACGAAAATTTAAAATGATGGTTTGCCAGCTATCTTTTGAAGCAACTCCTCCAGTTAAACTTTTAAAAATATCTTCAAGAGGAATTGAAACTGAGCCTAAACTGATATTTAAAAATAAAAAACTAAACAGAAGAACTGATAGTATAAGAAAGTGTTTAGTATATTTATTTGAAGAATTCAATTAGTTTAAAGACTTTAAAAATTCTACTAATTGTTGAATTGCTAATCCTCGATGGCTAATTGCGTTTTTTTCTTCTGATGTCATTTCAGCAAATGATTTTGTATAACCTTCTGGTTTAAAAACAGGATCGTATCCAAAACCTTTTTCACCTTGCTTTTTATTTAGAATTTCACCTTTACAAATCCCGTCAAATAAAAACTGATTACCATCTAAATTTAAACAAATACTTGTTCTAAACTGTGCTTTTCTATTTTCTTTACCTTGTAATTCAGTCAATAGCTTTTGCATGTTATTTTCTGCATTTGCGGGTTCGCCTGCATAACGAGCAGAATATACTCCAGGAGCTCCTTGTAAACTATCCACTTCTAAACCTGTATCATCAGCAAAACAATTATACCCAAACTTTTCGGTGATATAATTTGCTTTAATTTTAGCATTTCCTTTTAAAGTACTGGCAGTTTCTTCAATATCATCAAAGCAGTTAATATCTTTTAAGGAAAGTAATTGAATAGAACTTGGAAGCATTTTTTGTACTTCGGCTAATTTATTTAGGTTGTTAGTTGCAAAAACGAGTTTCATGTTGCTAAATTAATCAATTTAAAGTGAGAAAATAAAATACTAAAAGTAGCTGTGCTACTCATGATGGTAAGGCTCATTACGTAAAATAGTATACCCTCTATAGATTTGCTCAACAATAAATAAACGAATCATTTGATGGGAAAATGTCATTTTAGATAATGATATTTTTCCTTGTGATTTTTTATATACTGCATCAGAAAAACCATAAGGCCCACCAATAACTATAACTAACTGTTTTAAACCAGAGTTCATTTTCTTTTGAAGGTACTGAGAAAATTCAATAGAAGTAAAATGTTTTCCTTTATCATCTAATAAAACCAATTGATCTGTATTCTGGAGCTTCGATAAAATCAATTCACCTTCTTTTTCTTTTTGCTGAGATTCGCTAAGGTTTTTAACATTCTTAATATCAGGAATTATTTCTAATTCAAATTTTATATAATGTTTTAGCCTTTTTTGATAGTTGTCAATTAACTGAATCAAATTTTTGTCATCAGTTTTACCAATAGCAAGTAGTTTTATCTTCATATTGCAAAATTAAGAATTCATAATTCATAATTGATTAGTATTTTAGCATATATAATTTTAGTGAACAAATGATTTCAAAAGAACAATTTAATAAAGAGTTAGATTTAATAATAACGAATGCAATTCGTGAAGATATCGGAGATGGTGACCATACATCTTTGTCGTGTATACCTAACGATGCTACTGGTAAAGCAAAATTATTAGTAAAGGATGAAGGGATTATAGCTGGTGTTGAATTTGCTAAAATGGTTTTTAATTATGTAGATGCTGATTTAGAAGTGGAAACTTTAATTAATGACGGAGATGAAGTGAAGTATGGAGATATCGTTTTTTATGTTTCAGGTAAATCACAATCTATTTTAATGGCTGAACGTTTAGTGTTAAATGCAATGCAGCGTATGAGTGCTATTGCTACCAAAACTAAGTTTTTTACAAATTTATTAGACGGAACTAAAACTAAAGTATTAGATACTCGTAAAACAACTCCAGGAATTAGAGCCTTAGAAAAATGGGCGGTTAAGATTGGAGGAGGAGAGAATCATCGATTTGCTTTATACGATATGGTAATGATTAAAGATAATCATATTGATTTTGCAGGAGGAATTACTCCGGCAATTACAAAAACAAAAAACTATTTAGCTGAAAAAGGGTTAGATATTAAGATTATAGTAGAAGCTCGTAGTTTAGAAGAAATCAAAGAAATTTTATCGAATGAAGGCGTGTATAGAATCTTAATAGATAATTTTAATTACGAAGATACTCGTAAAGCAGTAGCTTTAATTGGAGATAAATGTTTAACCGAATCTTCGGGAGGAATTAACGAAAAAACAATTCGTGAGTATGCTGAATGTGGGGTTAATTTTATTTCATCAGGAGCCTTAACACATTCGGTATATAATTTAGATTTAAGTTTAAAAGCAGTAGATTAATTTAATATTAGTAAAATGAAAAAACATATAATCATAGTAGCAACTATAGTGTTGGCTATCTCTTGTAATACTAAAGAGACTAAAAAAGAAAGTAAAGAAGAGATGATAGAAAATCCTTTATTAGTTAAAAGCACGCTAGATTATGGTGCGCCAGATTTTACTAAAATTAAAGATGAGCATTTTATGCCTGCTATTATAGAAGGTATGAAAGTGCAGAATGAAGCAATTCAGAATATAACAGAAAATAAAGAAGCACCAACATTTGAAAATACGATTATTGCTTTAGAAGAAAGTAGTAAAACCTTAGATAATGTTACAGCTGTTTTTTACGGATTAGCGGGAGCACATACAAACGATACTATCAAGGAAATTCAAAAAGAATTAGCGCCAAAATTTTCTAAGCATAATGATGATATTTTATTAAACACCGAATTGTTTAATAGAATAAAAACTGTTTATAATAATTTAGAGAGCTTAAATTTAGATGCTGAATCTGCTCATTTAGTAAAAGAATACTATAAAAACTTTGTAAAAGCTGGAGCAAACCTTTCTGAAGATAAAAAGGAAAAATTAAAAGAGATCAATTCTGAAATAGCGAGTTTATCAAACGATTTTGGTAAAAAGTTGTTAGATGCTAGTAAAAAAGGTGGAGTTGTAGTTTCTGATAAAGAAAAACTGAAAGGATTTTCTGAAGAAAAAATCAAATCCATAGAAAAAGATGGTAAGTATGAAATTCAGTTAATTAATACTACGCAACAACCTTCTTTACAGTCGTTAGAAGATAGAAATGTTCGTAAAGAGTTATTTGAAAAGTCAATTCACAGATCAGATGATGGTGATTATAATACTAGCGATTTAGTAAAGAAAATGGTTGCTTTAAGAGCGCAGAAAGCAAAAATATTAGGTTTTGATAACTACGCTAGTTGGAGTTTACAGGGTACTATGGCTTCTACACCAGCTAAAGTTTTTGAAATGTTTACAGGGTTAATACCTGGTTCATTAGATAAAGCAGCTTCAGAAGTAAAAGAAATTCAAGCTGAGATTAATAAGAACGGAGGAGATTTTAAACTAACTCCTTACGATTGGAACCATTATGCTGAAAAAGTACGTAAGTCTAAATACAATTTAAATGAAGAAGAAGTAAAACCTTATTTCGAAGTGACAAATGTTTTAGAAAAAGGTGTTTTCTACGCAGCTACTGAATTATACGGAATCACATTTAAAAAGCGTGATGATATTCCAACCTATCATCCAGATGTTGTAGTCTATGAAATTTTTGAAGAAGATGGTAGTCCATTAGGATTGTACTATGGAGATTTCTTTGCAAGAGATAGTAAAAGAGGAGGAGCATGGATGAGTGCTTTTGTAAAACAATCTAAATTACGTAATCAAAAACCAGTAATTTACAATGTATGTAATTCTCCTAAACCAGCCGAAGGAGAACCTGCATTAATTAGTTTTGATGAGGTGGAAACAATGTTCCATGAGTTTGGGCATGCGCTGCATGGTTTGTTCGGAAATCAAAAATATGCTTCAATTTCAGGTACTAGTACTTCAAGAGATTTTGTAGAGTTTCCATCGCAGTTTAACGAAAACTGGGCAACGCATCCTGAGGTTTTAAATAATTATGCTTTGCATTATAAAACAGGTGAAGTAATTCCAGATTCTTTATTGAAGAAAATTAAAGATGCAGGAACTTTTAATCAAGGGTATTCAATGATAGAAAACTTGTGTTCATCTAGTTTAGATATGAAATGGCACACAATTTCTGCTGATGATAAAATTGAAGATGTTGCTAAGTTTGAAGAAGATGCTTTAAAACAAATGAAATTAAATGTTGATGAGGTGCCACCAAGATATCGTTCAACCTATTTTGCACATATTTTTAGTGGAGGTTATGCAGCAGGTTATTATTCGTATTTATGGACAGAAATGTTAAGTCACGATGCCTACGATTGGTTTAAAAACAATGGATTATTAACTCGTGAAAACGGACAAAAATTCCGTGAGCAAGTATTATCAAAAGGAAATACGATGGATTATGCTGAAATGTACAAGACATTTGCTGGTAGAGATCCAAAAGCTGCTCCTATGTTAAAAGCACGTGGATTAAAGTAGTTTTTTGTTGTAAAAAAAAGCTAAGGTACAAAGTTCTTAAAGTTAGGACTTTGTACCTTTGTTTTTTAACATTGTATGTAAAAAGAAAATGACCAAACGAATAGAAAGCAAACTAGATAAAATACCAATACTAAATTTATTGGTAGCTTTTGGAAAGAAAATTAAGATTCCAGGGCTAGAAGGAATGTCTTTATACGACGTTTTAGAAATGTACATAATTGGTATTGTAAAAGGCGCTTTAACTACAAGAGCTGGTGGAATTGCATTCAGTTTCTTTATGGCAATTTTCCCATTTATGCTGTTTATTTTATCGTTGATTCCTTACATACCCATTGAAGGATTTCAAGATAATTTGTTTGGATTGATTCAAGAAATGTTACCTCCTAAAACCTTTAATGCAGTTGATGGTGTTTTAAAAGATATTATTAACAATCAGTATGGCGGCTTACTATCTTTTGGTTTTTTAGCATCTATTTTTTTAATGACAAATGGTGTAAATGCTATTTTCGGTGGATTCGAATATTCCTACCATGTAAAAGAAATGAGAAATGTTTTTAGAGCTTATATTGTTTCTTTAGGAGTTTCGTTATTGATGTCTTTTTTCTTGATAGTAACAGTGGTGTTAATCATTTTTTATCAAGTAGCCTTAGGAAGAATAGACAAAGCAGGTTGGCTAGATACTGCAGATTTAGACTTGTTTTATTGGGGGAGAGGATTATTATTCTTACTAATGATTTTTACTATTGTATCACTTTTATTTCGCTTTGGTACCAAACAAGGAAAGGAAGTGCGATTCTTTTCACCTGGAGCAATATTAACCACCATATCATCTTTATTTACATTTTACCTTTTTGGTATTTATGTAGAAAAATTTGCAACATATAATCAGTTATACGGTTCTATAGGTACTTTGTTAATATTAATGCTATTTGTTTGGTTAAATGCAATTATCCTATTGTTAGGATTCGAATTAAACGCATCTATTTATCGACTAAAACGAAGAAATAAAACTTCATAATCTATTTTTTAATTCAGATATTTGCGCTCTCAATGCATTTATTTGCTTTTTAATATTAAACAATCATTTTTATAATTCATAAGTAACTATGAAAGTAGGAATTCCAAAAGGAACAAGAGATTTTTCGTCAGAAACAGTAGCCAAACGAAACTATATTTTTAATATAATTAAACATTCGTTTGAAAACTTTGGGTTTCAACCTATCGAAACTCCAAGTTTTGAAAACTCTTCTACTTTAATGGGAAAGTATGGAGAAGAAGGGGATCGTTTGATTTTTAAGATTTTAAATTCTGGAGATTATTTTAAAGATGTAAGAAAGAAAGTTTTTGATCAAGGTGAAATAACTCATATTTTTTATAATACATTTAATGTACTTGAGAGACTTATTGAAAATGGAGCAGAAATTGAATCAGTAGAGGAAGAAATTATTGATATTGTTGAAAATTATAAAGGAATAAAATCTGCCACTCAAAAGGTTTTATTAAAGGTTTTTAGTGATAATAAAGCAAGAATTTCTGAGTATTTTAAGGAGTATAATGATAAGGGTGAGTTCCCTACAGAGTTTAATAAATCTCAGACTTTTAAAATTAACTTTTTAAATGAAGTTTTAAAAGAGTATTTAATAGAGATTAAAGTTTTAGATTCAAAATCTAGTACTTCTTTAATCTCTGAAAAAGCTTTGCGTTACGATTTAACAGTGCCATTTGCACGTTATGTTGTACAACACCAAAATGATATTACATTTCCATTTAAACGTTACCAAATTCAACCAGTTTGGAGAGCCGATCGTCCACAGAAAGGACGTTTCAGAGAGTTTTATCAATGTGATGCCGATGTGGTTGGTAGCAAATCTTTATTACAAGAAGTAGAGTTTGTACAATTATACGATACTGTTTTTAGTAAGTTAGGTTTAAATGGTACGACTATCAAAATTAACAATCGTAAAATATTATCTGGTATTGCTGAGGTAATAGGCGCATCAGACAAATTAATCGATTTTACAGTAGCTTTAGATAAGTTAGATAAAATTGGTAAAGAAGGTGTTGTTAAAGAAATGCTAGCGAAAGGGATTTCTGAAGAAGCAATTAAAAAGGTAGATCCGTTATTTAACTTTTCAGGATCGAACCAAGATAAATTAAATGCTTTAAAAGAAATGTTAAGCGCTTCTGAAGAAGGTTTACAGGGAGTAGAAGATTTACGCACGGTTGTAAATATGATTGAAGAAATAGGATTGTCATCTGCTTCATTAGAATTAGATGTAACCCTTGCTCGTGGATTAAATTATTATACAGGTGCAATTTATGAAGTAGCTGCACCAGAAGATGTAAAAATGGGTTCTATCGGAGGTGGAGGTCGTTACGACGATTTAACTGGAATCTTCGGGTTAAAAGATGTCTCTGGAGTAGGAATATCATTTGGCTTAGATCGTATTTATTTAGTAATGGAAGAGTTAGGTTTATTTGAAACTGTTCAATTACCAAAACCAAAGGTATTATTCTTAAACTTTAATGAAGAAGAGAATTTATTAAAGATAAAGGCAATTAAAAGTTTAAGAGAAAACAATATAAAATCAGAATTATATCCTGATACCGCTGTAAGTAACAAACAACAAAAAAAGCAATGGAAATACGTTACCAACAGAGCTATAGAGTTTGTAGTAACTGATGTTGATAATGGTGCGTTTGTTTTAAAAAATATGAATAATGGAGAACAAACTACTTGTTCTTTAAACGAATTGATAAATAAAGTACAGTAAATTAACAGCAATGTTGTAAATTTGCGCCCTAATAATAGAAAGAAATGTTTGAAGTGAACAGCAACAAAATGAATGACGAGAGAACTGAGGAAATAGGAGAGAACCACATCGGTACATCGGCTAAAACGCCATTACGTGCTGATGCGTTTGATATTTCTGACAAAGAAAAAATAGCTAGGATTCAAGATAGCGTAAAAGATATCTTAGAAACTTTAGGAATGGATTTAACAGACGATAGTATGCAAGGAACACCAAAACGTGTTGCAAAAGCTTTTGTTAATGAAATTTTTATGGGGCTAGATCCTAAAAATATGCCAAAAGCATCAACGTTTGACAATAATTACAATTACGGTGAAATGTTGGTTGAAAAAAATATCGTTGTATATTCTACTTGCGAGCATCACTTATTACCAATTATTGGTCGTGCACATGTAGCGTATATTTCTAACGGAAAAGTAATCGGTTTATCAAAAATGAATCGTATTGTAGAGTATTTTTCTAAAAGACCACAAGTGCAAGAGCGTTTAACAATGCAAGTTGTACAAGCAATGCAAGAAGCTTTAGGTACTCAAGATGTAGCATGTGTTATTGATGCGAAGCACTTATGTGTAAATTCTCGTGGAATTAAAGATATCGAAAGTTCAACAGTAACTGCTGAATTTGGAGGTAAATTTAAAGATAAAGAAACGAAACGTGAGTTTTTAGATTACTTAAAAATGGATACTGATTTTGATTAATTTATAATCACTAAATATATAAAAGTCGATTTGCAATTTTGTAAATCGACTTTTTTTTGAGTTAAATAAAAGAAAATGAATATTTTAGTTGTTATTAGTAAAATTGGCACTATCTTTGCAAAACAATAAATGTTGTTAGCACTTAAGCGAGCAACGCATAATTTTTTACAATGAATAAAGGTATAGTAAAATTCTTCAACGAATCAAAAGGATTCGGATTTATTACAGAAGAAGGAAACAACAAAGAACATTTTGTACACGTTTCAGGATTAATCGACGAAGTACGTGAAAACGACGAAGTTGAATTCGAATTACAAGATGGAAGAAAAGGATTAAACGCTGTTAACGTAAGAGTATTATAATATATATTATTACCAGAGTAAACTTTTTAATGAGAAGCCTATCAAATATTTGATAGGCTTCTTTATTTTTAAGAACTAAATTATTGTATAAATATATTACTAGAAAAACCTGTAGTTATAATAAAATTGATTGGTTTTAAAAGTTTGGCACCACATTTGCGGCTCAATAAATGTTGTTAGTACTTAAACGAGCAACATATAATTTTTTATAATGAATAAAGGTATAGTAAAATTCTTCAACGAATCAAAAGGATTCGGATTTATCACAGAAGAAGGATCAAACAAAGAACATTTTGTACATGTGTCAGGATTAATCGACGAAATTCGTGAAAACGACGAAGTTGAATTCGAATTACAAGATGGAAGAAAAGGATTAAACGCTGTAAACGTAAGAGTATTATAATATATATTATTACCAGAGTAAACTTTTTAAAGAAAGCCTATCAAATATTGATAGGCTTTCTTACTTTTAAAAACTAAATATTTTAGAATGAAAGACGGTAGAAATAGAAAAGATGTTACTATTGGTAGCGAAGTTGAGGTTGTTCAGAAAAACCATCAAAGAACAGGAGAACTTACTGCTGGTATTGTAAGTAGATTATTAACAAAATCATCAAACCACCCTCATGGAATTAAAGTGCAATTAGAGTCTGGAATTGTTGGAAGAGTGAAGAATATAAAAGAGAGTTAAAGTAAATTAACTCTCTCTATTTTGTTTTAACTTTTTTACTCCATCAGCTAAAAACCAACCAGCAAATAATCCGTGAACTAACAAGAAAATATACTTGTTTTCTGTTTTAAAATTAAAAAGTACTCTATAGCTGTCTTGATCTTTAAAAAACTGTAAAAAAGTACCAACAATAATAAAAATACCAAAAGTTATGTATATAAAAGGTAGTACTTTTTTCATTAGTGAATAGGTATTTTAATCGTATATTCTTTTCTGCTTTTATTATTCAATTTGGTTTCTCGTAACCATGGATTTACTAATTTTAAATCCTTATAAGTTATTCCGTAGTTTTTAGCAAAGTTTGCAATATTTGTAATTGCAGTATCCACTTTTACGTCATAAGTATGAGGATGCGTATATAAATCATCTTGATCGTACACAAAACCATATTTTTTAGGATTCGATAATACTTCTTTCAAAGCTAAAATTCTAAAAATATATCTGCCTGTTTCAGTATTTAAAAGTAAGTCATAATAATCATTAGCTTTTTGTTGTCTCATACGTTGAGATATTCTACCATTACCAGCGTTGTATGCAGCAGCAGCTAGTGTCCAAGAACCTAATTTTTTCTTTGCTCTTTTTAAGTATTCAGCAGCAACCCTAGTTGATTTCTCTAAATTATAACGTTCATCAACATTTCTGTTTACCTCTAAACCGTATTCACGACCCGTAGCTGGCATAAAATGCCAATATCCAGCAGCTCCTTTTGATGACGGAATATTAATTAGTGCACTTTCTGCCACGCATAAATATTTAAAGTCGTCTGGTAAACCATATTTAGCTAACAAAGGTTCAATAATTGGAAAGAACTTGTTTGCACGTTTAATCAATAACAATCCATTCGATTGCCAATAGGTATTTACTAATAACTCACGGTCCATTCGTTCTTTAATGTCTGCTTTTTCTAACGGAACACGTTCGCCAGCTAATTCCATATAGTTTGGAATTTTAACAGCTTTTATTTCGTAGCTTTCAGCTACATTTTTTACTTCTTGTATATTGGATTGGCTTATTGTGTTTGTAAATAAAATACCTGCGAAAGCTATACTAGATAGTGATAAAAAACGTATAGATTTATTCATTTTTCTTTTCTTTTTTATTTTGTTGGTGTTATTTAGGTACTCAATGATTCAAAAAGCATTCCTTTTCTAAAATCCTAGAAATAGTTTTTGCTTTATTTAAAATCATAATGTGTGTACCGTTTTCTATTTCGATATATTCTTTTATATGTTTCGTCGGAAATATTTCATCTTTATTTCCATGTATGTGTACTACATTTGGCAGCGGTTCTTTTTGTTGCCAATGCAGTACATTGTGTATAGCCCATTGCAAATATTGTTTATCTCTAATAGATAAATATAGTTTGTACAATTCGGCTCTTTTCTTTAAATAATCATTAAAGAAATAATGTTCATAGCTTTCTATATTCGCTATTATTTTTGAGGGAAAAAGCTTATAAGCTCGTGTTAACTGAGCTATTTTTAAGCGTTTAGGTAATTCTTTATTGGTCTTTATGCTTGAAATGATGATTACTTTTTCGCATTCAATAAGTTTACTCATTTCTTGCACCATAACGCCACCAAAAGAAACACCAACTAATATAGGGTTTTTATGTTGAATATTAGCACACATTCTTTGTGCATATTCTTGAATATTCTCATTTATTGATGTTGGCAATAACCAATCTAAAAAATGAAGTTCAAAATGTTCTTCAGGTAAAGAAATATACTCGAATATTTTTGTGTTGGCAGCTAAACCAGGAACAAAATATACATGAGTTTTAAGCATTATTCAATCAGCTTTTTGTCTAATAAAATGCCTTCAATATATTCATGAACGTTAATTAATTCATCAGGAATACTGTCATTCCATAAACGAATTTTAATTTGTTTTCCGTTATGATTTATAAAAGTACTAGCTAAATCTGTTATCCTAGGGTTATCATAAACTTCTTTAAAACTTTCAAAATCTCCTTGGCTTAATAGTTTATTAAGCTTTGTTAATTGTTCTTCTGTGAGTTTAAATTCTCTTTTTCCTTTTTCAAGAACATATTGAATTCCGTTATAAATAACATTTCCTTCTTTATCAATATCTAGGGTATATACAGGGCAATCACCAAAACAAGGAGTTTTTCTCATAGAAATTAATCTATTTTCATATTCTTCTTTAATATTATTGATGGTAACTATTTGGTTCTTTTCTACAGATTTAAAAGTGCCAGATTCTTTTAAACGTTTTGTCCAAAAATCTACTTTATCTTTTGGTACGGTAATTAAAGCTATTTTTAAATCTTTTTGATCAAAAATTAATTTATCCCAGTTAAGTCCGCTATTGGTAATTAATGCTTTAGCATCCTCAACTTTTTTAGGGTTGTTTAAAACAAGAATTAATTCATTATTGATAACCATTTCAGGAGTTTTATCTTCTACTTCAACAATAGTTTCTTTTTCTGTAGTATTACTTTTTTTGTCTTTTTTAGGAGCTGCACAGGCAAATGTTAAAGCAAAAATGGATAACAGTAAATATTTCATAATTTTTTTTTGATGGGTTTTCTAGCTATGACAATTTAAGCAATAACTTCTTTATTAACAAAGTCAAAACGAACTAAACCATCTTCATCTATTTTTGTTAAGGTAACTGTATGTAAAGTATTTACTAATTCTGGGTTCCAAGGAGCTTTTACTTTTACATAGTTCTGTGTAAATCCGTGGATATAACCTTCTTTATTTTCACTCTCAAATAAAACGGTTAAAGTATTCCCTATTTGAGTTTCATAAAAGGCTCTGCGCTTTTTTACTGATAGTCCACGTAACATTTTACTTCGCTTAGCACGTGTTTTCTTAGGAACTACACCATCTATATGAATAGCTTCGGTATTTGGTCTTTCAGAATAGGTGAAAACATGTAAATAAGAAATGTCCATTTCGTTTAAGTAATTGTAGGTTTCTAAGAAAAGCTCATCTGTTTCTCCAGGAAAACCAACAATAACATCAACCCCGATACAGGCGTTTGGCATTACTTCTTTTATTTTACTTACTCTATTAGTATATGTTTTAGTTAAATAACGGCGTTTCATTTTCTTTAATAATTCATCGCTACCTGATTGTAGTGGAATATGAAAATGAGGAACAAACGTTTGAGAATTAGAAACAAAATCTATGGTTTCGTCTTTTAATAAATTCGGCTCGATAGACGAAATTCGTAAACGATGAATTCCTTCAACAGTATCCAATTCTTTTACAAGTTCTAAAAAGGTATGCTCGTGTTTTTTATTACCAAATTCACCTTTACCATAATCACCAATATTTACTCCGGTTAATACAATTTCTTTAATTCCTTTTTCAGAAATCTCTTTGGCATTATTCAATACATTTTCTAAAGTATCAGAGCGAGAAATTCCACGTGCTAGAGGAATAGTACAATAGGTACATTTATAATCGCAACCATCTTGTACTTTTAAAAAAGCACGAGTACGGTCGCCAATAGAATAAGCCCCTACATATGAATCTGCTTCTTCAATTTCACAAGAATGTACTTCACCAACATCATTTTTAGTTAAGTCGTTTATATAACTAGTAACATTAAATTTTTCGGTTGCACCTAGAACTAAATCTACACCATCTACAGCCGCTAATTCTTCAGGTTTTAACTGCGCATAACAGCCAACACCAATAACAAAAGCTTCTTTATTTTTCTTTAAAGCAGATTTTACAATAGATTTAAATCGTTTGTCAGCATTATCAGTCACCGAACATGTATTAATTACATATACATCCGCTTTTTCTTCAAACTCAACACGGTCAAAACCTTCATTCACAAAATTTCTTGCAATGGTAGAAGTTTCAGAAAAATTTAATTTACATCCTAAAGTATAAAAGGCTACTTTTTTATCTGCATTCATTCCTGTACATTTATAGTTTGCAAAAATACAATATTGAAAATGATTTTTGAAACGAAAAGATTACAAGTTAGAAAGCTTCAAATAGCTGATTTAAAATCTTTTTACGAATTAGAGAGTAACCCAAATATATTGCAATATGCAACTGGCGAACCTAAGAACTTAAAAGAAAGTAAAGAGAATTTATTACAGTTAATCAATCGTTATGATAGTCTAGATAATGATTTTTGGATTTATACAATTGAGCGTAAAGAAGATAATGTATTTGTAGGTACCGTAGCTTTGATAAAAGATGAAGAAGGGAATGATGAGATTGGTTACCGCTTTATAGAGAGGTTTTGGGGAAAAGGGTATGCAACCGAAATTTGTGAAGGATTGATTGATTATTGTAAATCAATTGGAATAGAGAAAATTATAGGTTGTGTGGTAGATGTTAACATAGCGTCTGCCAAAATATTAAAGCGTTTTAATTTTAAAGAAGTTGAAAAATTTGTTAGTGATGATATTGGTTTGCCAGAAACAAAATATGAATTAAAATTATGATAGAAGATTCTTTAAAACCACCTTACTATGCCGTTGTTTTCAGTAGTACATTGTCTGATGATTTAGCTGGCTATAAGGAAATGACTGAAAAAATGGAAGCTTTAGCTAAAGCGCAAGAAGGATATTTAGGAATTGAATATGCTCGAGAAGAAATAGGTATAACAGTTTCGTATTGGGATAGCTTAGAAGCTATTACAAAATGGAAACATAACATAGAACATACAGAGGTTCGTGAAAAAGGAAGGGCTACTTGGTACAAAAAATACCAAGTAAGAATCTGTAAAGTTGAGCGTGAATATGGATTTGATAAAAAGATATAGTTAGAGATGTATGCAGTAATGTCAAAAATATTATCTAAGTTTTTTAAACAACATACTATTTTTAAATATGGGTTTAATATTTCGCCAATGTATCGTAGGTCTACGGGGCGAATTATTGAAGTCTCAGAAGATTTATTAAAAGCAAGAGTAAAGATTCCTATTAGTTATAAAAATAAGAACTATGTAGGTTCTATTTTTGGAGGTAGTTTGTTTTCTGCCACCGATCCAGTTTTTATGATTCAGCTAATGAATATTTTAGGAAATGATTATGTTGTGTGGGATAAAAGTGCTGAAATTAAATTTAAAAGACCAGCAAAATAAAATTCTTATGTAGATTTTATTTTTTCTAAAGAAGAGATAGTTGGAATCAAAGAACGAATTAAAGAAGAGAAAGAAATCGATTTACAAAAGGAAATTAAAATTACCAATAAAGATGCTTCAACGGTATATGCAGAAGTATCTAAAATTATATACATTGCAGACAAAAGCTATTATAAAAATAAGAGAAAGAAGAAATAAATACCTATTACTATTTATACTTCTAGTAAGTATTTCTTCTTGCACAAAAAAGAAAAGAAGCTATACAGATGCTCAAGTTTTTCGTTATAATGAACATTCAAATATTACTTCATTAGATCCTGCTTTTGCAAAAGATCAACGTAATATTTGGGCAGTCAATCAATTATATAATGGGTTGGTGCAATTAGACGATAGTTTGAAGGTACAACCAGATATAGCTAAAAGTTGGACGATTTCAGAAGAAGGAAAAACTTATCAGTTCATTTTAAGAAACGATGTTAAGTTTCATAAACATGGTTTATTTGGAAAGGATTCTACTAGAAAAGTAAACGCAAATGATTTTAAATATTCTTTTGATAGATTATTAGATAAAAATGTAGCTTCTCCTGGAGGTTGGGTATTGCAAAATATTAGAGATTTTAAAGCAGAAAGTGATTCTGTTTTTACGATTAATTTGAAACAACCATTTCCACCTTTTTTAGGGTTGTTGGCAATGAAATATTGTTCGGTTGTACCAAAAGAAGCTGTTGAATATTTCGGGAATACTTTTAGAGCAAATCCAATAGGTACTGGCCCTTTTCAATACAAGTTATGGGTAGAGAATACGAAGTTAGTATTGCGTAAGAATCCTCTCTATTTTGAACGAGATAAAGAAGGAAACAACTTACCTTATTTAGAAGCCGTAGCAGTTACTTTTTTACCAGATAAACAAAGTGAGTTTTTACAATTTATTCAAGGGAATATTGATTTTATGAAAAGTTTAGATGCTTCTTATAAAGACGATATTCTAAATACAGATGGCACTTTAAAGAAAAAGTATATAGATAAAATTACCATGCAAACAGGGGCTTATTTAAATACTGAGTATTTAGGGATTTACTTAGATGGAAAAAAAAGTTTGCCTACCCAATCGAAGTTAATTCGTCAAGCAATTAATTATGGTTTTGATAGAGAAAAGATGATTAAGTTTCTTAGAAACGGAATTGGAACCCCTGCTACAAGCGGTTTTATTCCGAAAGGTTTACCGTCGTATAACAATCAAGAAGGATATTCTTATCAACCAGAAAAAGCAAAAATATTGGTTGAGCAATATAAAACAAAAACAGGGAATACTTCACCACAAATTATCATTACTACCAACAGTAATTATTTAGATTTGTGTGAATTTATTCAAAGAGAATTACAAAAAATAGGATTAGAAACTAAAGTAGATGTAATTCCGCCATCTACTCTAAGACAAGGAAAAGCAAGTGGTAAATTGCCAATTTTTAGAGCCAGTTGGATTGCCGATTATCCAGACGCAGAAAATTATGTATCCTTATTTTATAGTAAAAACTTTACACCTAACGGTCCGAATTATACGCATTTTAAGAATGAGGAGTTCGATGAGTTATACGAAGAATCTATTAAAGAAGTTAATGTGGCTAAGCGTTATAAATTATACCAAAAAATGGATAGTATTATAATAAACGAAGCTCCGGTAGTTCCTTTATATTACGATGAGGTAATTCGTTTTAGTCAAAAAAATGTACAAGGATTGGGAATTAACCCTATTGATTTGTTGAACTTAAAAAAGGTTAGAAAAGAGTAAGTAAATTATTTTTTTAACCCTTCAAGAAGCTTACGAGCAGTTACTGTATCGTAAATAATTTTCAGCTTCTTTATTTTAAGGTTTTGATCAAAATCTATAATATCAACCACATCAAATGCTACTTTGGAATTATTTATCATAGTCCATTTATAGGTAAAATATAAAGCAACACTGTTTGTGTTTTCATCTTCAAAAATATTTAGTAAATGAAGTTCAGAATTTGTGGTGTCATTATTTAATTTCTTATAAAATGCATCCGCTTTTTGTATTCCATATAACGGAGAATCCACTAAACCATTTTCTGTAAACAATTCAATAACTTTTTTGATGGCACCATTTTCTAAATGTTCCATGTACTTTTTTGCGATTTGTTTTTTTGTGGATTTGCTCATTTTAGAACTAATTTTAATTTTCTCCAATTAATCCTAAACATAATTTTAAACGAATAATTTTCTTCACTGATTGATATACTTGTTGTTTGTAAGCAGTATCTTTTTTCATTTCGTTAAGAATAGAATTGATGGTTTTTGTTTCGTTAATAGGCATTAATAGCATATCGTTTCCTGCTTTTGATGCCAATAAAGGAGCATCATTAATAATAGTAACCGCTTTCATTATATTTAAAGCATCAGTAATTATAAGTCCTTTAAAACCTAATTCATTCTTTAATAGATTAGTAACTATGTTTCTAGAGCAACTAGCAGGCAAACCGTTCGTATTATATTTAGAATTGTTAGTTATGGTAATATGAGCCATCATTATAGAAAGAACACCAGATTCTATAAGAGGAGGATATATTTCTAACTCTTGTAACTTTCCATCGATGTAAACGGATTTTTTATGCGTATCGCCTTTCACTAAACCATGACCTGGAAAATGTTTAGCTGTAGCAATAATTCCTTGTTTTTGAGTTGTATTAATAAACTGTTTACTTAGCTCAATCACTTTTTGTTTATCATTTCCGAAACTTCGGTTTTTAATCGCTTCGTTTTGCGGGCTTACATCAGCGACAGGTGCAAAATTTTGACGAAAACCAATTTCTAATAATTCATTATTTATAATTCGAGCAATAGAATCAGATTGACCAATCGTTTTGATGTCAATTGTATTAATAACTGGAGCAGTTCCTTTTAATCTGCCATTGAACAAACTGGGTTCAGCATCGATTGAATATAATAATGGCAAGTGTTTTTTTGTGGTATTAATTGCATTAAGGCTGTCAATTAATTTTTTATGATTTTCTTTTGTGCCTTTTAAAAATACAACACCTCCAATTTTATTTTTCTTTGCTAAATTTAAAACTACACTATTTGGTTTTCCAAGTTCTCCAGCAGAAGTAACAATCATTTGTGCTACACGAGCAGTATCATTTAAAGATTGAAAAACTTCATCTACTCTATGTTCTAAAATAGGATTGTAATTATAAAAATCTTGTAATTTATTTGACTGACCTTTTATGGATGAAAAAATAGTTGTCAGAAATAAAATTGTTACTATTGATTTTTTCATTTTAATATTTTATAGGTTAACAATTAAGATACTAAACTCTTAATTTTCTGTTTTATAGTTGCTTTAATATCTTTAGGATAAGTTCTGTCTCCATGAAAAACATCAGCCATAGCTTCACTAAAACGTTGTCCAAATTTTTTCAGTAATAAATTACGAATCGTTTTTTGTCCGTAAAACCATTTAGAAAGCCATAAACCTGTAGTGAGTTCAGGTAATAAGTTTTCTTCTAATTTCTCAATATATAGTTTTTCTGCCAATTCATAATTTTGCTCACTTTCAATAATAGCTTCAGCTACTAATTTACCACTATAAATAGCATTAGAAATTCCTTCAGCTGTAATAGGATCCGCAAAACCAGCTGCATCTCCAATTAAAAACACATTGTTTTTTACAAAACCGTCGGTACGTGGGGCTACAGGAATTTGAAATCCGTGTTGCGATTCACTAATAACTTCATTAATACCTAGGGTTTGCATGTATTCTTGATAAAACTTTTTTAGGTTTATTTTTGTTCTTTTAGCAGAAGCAACGCCAATAGATAAATGCTTTTTCTTTGGAAAACTCCAAGCATATCCATAAGGGATAGCATCAATATCAAAACGAACTTCTTTTGATAAACGTTCAAAATCAGCATCAGAGACTTCTACTTCATATTCTAAAGCAGGAATTAATTTTCGAGTATCTTCTTTCCATCCAGCCATTTTAGCAGTAGGGCTCAAAGCTCCATCTGCAGCAATTGCAAAATTAGCGGTAAGATTTCCTTGTGAAGTTTCTAGCGTAACAATATTGTTATTAAAAGAAAGCCCTTTTAGTTTATGATTCTCCAACAAAGTAGCGCCAAATTCTTTGGCTTTTTGGGTAATTAAATTATCAAAAGAATCGCGCATTATCATAGATATTGTAGGCTCTTCTCTTGTTGTTTTAAAATGTAATTTATCTCCTAAATAAATATCAACCGTATGAAATTCTTTTTCAATAACTTCAGAAATATCAAAAGGCAGGTCTTTACGACCTCTGTATACAAAGCCACCACCACAGGTTTTATAACGAGGCAAGGTTTCTTTCTCAATAATAACGGTTGATATACCTTGTTTGGCTAAAAGAAAAGCTGTCGAAGCTCCAGAAGGTCCACTACCAATAATTGCAACATTGTAATGTTTCATAGATTTTTAGTTAGGTTATTGGTAAAAGTACAGTTTTCCGTAGTATAATCCGAATCAACATCCTCGATTTAAGGGTATGAGATATGCCTCCAAAAAAATATTTTTCATTTTTGGAGATAAGCCTTAGAAATTAAACTGTTGGCTATCGCCCCGCGATTAAAATTACCAATGTAAACGTGTCATAATAGGGTAGTGATCAGATAACTTAACAGTGTTGTAAGTTTTATATTGGTTTATAATAGCATTCGAATCTGTTAAAATAAAATCGATACGCATTGGGTAAATATATCTGAAAGATTTACCTAAGCCAATTCCGCTTTCAATAAAAGTATCTTTATTATTGGCAGCTAATTTTTTATAGATCCAAGAATAGGCAGTGTTATTAAAATCACCGCAAATAATTTTTTTTCCTTTCCAAGAATATTGATGTTGTAATATAAGTTCTGTTTGATCTACCTGCTTTACAAAACCATTTGATAAACGTTTAAACAAACGTTCAGAATCTTTTTCACCAAAGTTTTCTTTTTTAGGATTGATTTTTAATGATTCTAAATGGACATTATATACTCTAATAGTGTCTTTATTTTTAACAACATCAACAAAAATGGTATTATTGGCACTGTTTTTAAAATTCAAGGTACCTGAGTTTACAATTGGATATTTTGAGTAAATAGCTAATCCAAATTGATTCGTTTTCGATTTTGTTTTAATGTATTTATACGGAAGTTTTATATCTAATAATTCAGACTGATAAAACTCTTGCATGGCAATTATATCAGGACTTTCTTTATTGATGAATTCATATATTTTTTGCTCGGTAGTAACATCATCTTCATGTTTGTAATGATTAAACAAACGAACATTATAGCTCATAACCTTTAAATCATTGTTTAAAATAATTTCCTTTTTAGAAAATTTAATAAGCGGAGGAGCTACAAACCAACCTATGATTAATATTAATAAAGAGAGTAAAGCATTTTTATGAAGTTTAATTAACCAATACACAAAAAAGCCGATGTTTACGATTACTAATAGCGGAACAAATAAACTAAAAATAGCAAAAGCAGGTATTGTTTTTGGTGAAATATACGGAAGCACAAAAGACAATAACAAAACAGTTGCGAAAACTGAATTGATAAAAAATAAAAGTTTTTGTACAATCGAATATTTCTTCATCTACTTCTTTCCTTGTTTAAATAAAAACTCTTTTTCCTCTTTAGTTAGTGTGTCGTAACCAGATTTTCCAATTTTATCAAGAATAGCATCTATTTTTTGTTGGTTATTAGTTTTACTAACTGTTTTTTTAGAAGGTTTATTGCCTGATTTATAAACAGTTTTTAAAGGCTTTTCTTTTCTCTTGAATAAGTCTTTAATAGGTTCGAAAATTTCTAATTTTTTATTACTAGCACTTCGCACGTATAAAAAGCCAAAAATAGCGCCACCGATGTGTGCTAAATGTCCACCAGCATTTCCTGCTGGAATTTGAATTACATCAATAGCAATCCAAATACAAGCTAAAACCCAGAGTTTAACATAGCTTACTAATGGAAATTTTAATTGATAATTAGGAATGTAAGTAGCTATACCAATAAAAATAGCAGAAATACCTGCGGATGCTCCTAACAACACACTATTATCAGCAACTCGTTGTAATGCGGGGAAAAAATTGTAGCTAGCTATAAAAATAATTCCTCCAAAAAGGGTTCCTAGTAAATAGAAATTTAATAGTTGCTTAGAGGTGAAATATTGTTTGAATAAATGACCTATATAAAATAAAGCAATTAGATTTAATAATATGTGTAAAAAGCTAGTGTGTAAAAAACCATAAGTTATAATAGTCCAAGGTTTTGATAAAAAGTCATTGAAATTAGCAGGTAAGGCAAACCATTCTACTAAGAAATTACTGTTTGATTGAAATAAAAAACCAAAAGTATTCGTAATAAAAACCAATAAAAACACAGCTAAATTTGCGTAGATAAGTTGCTCTACAATCCCAGCATTTTTGAACCGATATTTTAAATTTTGTAATACTTCCATAGCTTTTCTTTTTCTAAAAAGGAATTACTCTTTACTAAATTAATGAAATTTAAATTGATTTTTTTTCCAGTACCAAGCAATTATAAAACCAATAATAGCTCCACCGATATGTGCAAAATGTGCAATATTACCTATTGAGTATTTTGTAACTCCAAAGAAGAAATCTCCAGCAATCATTAAAGGAATAAAATATTTTGCAGCAATAGGAACAGGGAAAAATATCAAAGCTAATTTAGCGTTAGGGAACATCAATCCGAAGGCGACTAAAACGCCATAAATTGCCCCAGAAGCACCAACAGCAGGAGTATGATACAAACTGTAAAACTCACTCATGGTTTGGTTAGATAAAGTAATTAAGCTTTCGTTATATTGCCCTGAACTTAAAATGTTTTGTATTTCAGAAGAAGAGACTCCCATTGAGATTAATTGCTCGTAAATCCCATTAAATTGGTAGTAGTTTACAAGTGTATAAATTAATCCAGCACCTATACCAGCAGAAAAATAAAAAAACAAAAATTTATTTCTACCCCACATTTGTTCTAAAGGTGTACCAAAAGCCCACAGCGCGTACATGTTAAAAAGTAAATGAGCAGGTCCACCATGCATAAACATATGCGTAATATATTGCCAAACCCCAAAATGTTCGTTTGTAGGATAGTGTAGTGCAAAAATATTTGTTAAGTCTAAGTTTAATAACTGGGGAGCAAAATAAAGAATCACGTTAATGATTATTAAATGCTTTATAGCGTCCGTTAATTTTGGCATAATTTGATTTTATTTATTAAAAATGGAATCAATTTCGTTTAATGTCAATGTTTTAAACGTAGCTTTTCCAAATGGTGATGTGTTTGGTTCTTTACAAGAAAAAAGGTCATTTACTAAATTCTCTTGTTCTTTTATAGATAGTACTGTTCCTGTTTTTATAGCTAACGATTTTGCAAAAGATTTAGCCATTACATCAAAATGACTAAAACTTGTGTTTGGTACTTCTAATTTAATATCGTCTAATAATTGTTCTAAGATTAAAGTAATCTGACTTTCAGTAATTGAAGTTGGAATTCCACCAATAACCACACTTTCTTTTGTAAACTGATCAAACATAAAACCAGCACTTTCTAAATCAGATTTTATGGTATAAATCATTTCAATATCTGCAGAAGAAAAAGAAATACTTACAGGAAATAGTAATTGCTGACTGCTCGCTTCTTTTACGGTAATGTTTTCTAAAAACTCTTCATACAAAACACGTTGATGTGCTAATGATTGATTAATTAAAACAACACCAGACTTTATAGAACTTAATAAATACTTTTTTTGAATCTGAAAAGTTTTACCTGTTTCAGTTTCTTGTTGAGATTCAAAAAGTTGTTCTTGTTGTATTGAAGGTGTAGATTCTATATTTGTATACAAAGCTTCCCAATTGCCAGTATCTTTTTTAAAGTTAGATTGGTAAGTATTAGAGTTACTTTTAGGTGTTGAATTTGTTTCAGACTTATAATCTGTTTCTGTTTTAAAAGGATTAAATGTAGGGTCTACAGTAATCGGTGGAACAGAAGATGAACCATTTTTTTTATTATAATTATACGGAGTATCTAACGTCGCATCTCTATCAAAATCTAAAACTGGTGCTACGTTGTACTGCCCTAAACTATGTTTAACAGTAGCACGTAAAATTGCATATAAAGCTTTTTCGTTATCAAACTTTATTTCCGTTTTTGTAGGGTGAATGTTAATATCGATACTATTCGGAGGCACTTCTAAATACAAAAAGTACGAAGGATGCGATCCGTGTTCTAATAAACCTTCGAAAGCATTTACCACAGCGTGGTTTAAATATGAGCTTTTAATAAATCGATTGTTTACAAAAAAGAATTGTTCTCCACGTTTTTTCTTAGCAAATTCTGGTTTCGCAACAAATCCGTTTACAGTAATAATATCAGTTTGTTCAGAAATAGGAACTAATTTCTCGTTCATTTTAGCTCCGAAAATAGCTACAATTCTTTTACGTAGATTGCTCTTTTTTAAATGATAAACTTCATTGTTGTTATGATGTAGTAAGAATGAAATATCTGGATGCGCTAAAGCTACTCTCTGAAATTCATCTACTATATGACGCGTTTCAATTGTATCAGACTTTAAAAAGTTACGACGCGCAGGAATATTGTAAAATAAATTTTTAACAGCAATGCTAGTTCCTTTTGCTGTTGAAACAGTTTCTTGAGAAACTACTTTACTTCCTTCAATTTTTATTTGAGAACCTAGTTCTTCGTTTTCTTGTTTGGTTTTTAATTCAACATGAGCAATCGCAGCTATTGATGCTAAAGCTTCACCACGAAAACCTTTAGTGTTTAAATTAAATAAATCTTGGGCATCTTTAATTTTAGAAGTTGCATGACGTTCAAAGCTTAAACGAGCATCTGTTACACTCATCCCTTTACCATCGTCAATTACCTGAATTAAAGTTTTACCAGCATCTTTTATTAAAAGCTTAATAGAAGTAGCACCAGCATCAATCGAATTTTCAATTAACTCTTTAACTACCGAAGCAGGACGTTGTACTACTTCACCTGCAGCAATCTGATTCGCAACATGATCAGGAAGTAATTGTATAATATCTGACATTAGTTGTTTTTTGATAAAAAGATTGAAAGATCGAAATCGATAATGAATAAAAATAACAATACTAAAATAATAATTATAATAACAATTGTTTTATTAATTCCTCCATTTTCAGAATTCTTAAACTCATCAATAGCGGTACTGAGTTTACCTTTTATGCCTTTACTTTTTCCGACTGTCGAACGAAATTCATCGAACTTATGTTTTACTTCATACGGGTTTCCTTCGCCTTTATAGTAGCGAGGTTTGTAATCGAATTTTTTGTTTTCTCTCTTTATAAATCCCATAAAATACTGCTTCTTTTGAATGCTATAGTGCAACAAAAATCGCACCAAATTAAGACGAATTTCAAAGTTACTGAATTATAGAGAGGCGGTCAAAAATTATCACTAAATTAAAGTTAAAAAAAACGCCAAAACAATTAATGTTATGGCGCTTTCTATTAATATAATCTTGTTTTCTATACTTAGAAACCTAATGAGTTAGAAGGCTTGTCTAAATTTTTAATAGCAGCCATTTTAATTGCAGCTACAGCACATTCAATACCTTTGTTTCCTAGTTTTCCACCAGAACGATCTATTGATTGTTGTTTAATGTTGTCAGTTAGTACGCAAAAAATTACAGGAACATCGTATTTAATGTTTAAATCTACAATACCTTGTGTAACGCCATCACAAACAAAATCGAAATGTTTTGTTTCTCCTTGAATTACATTTCCTATGGCTATAACGGCATCTACTTTTTGAGTTTCTACCATTTTTTTACAACCGTACACTAATTCAAAACTACCAGGTACATCCCACGAAACAATATTGCTCTCTTCTGCACCACAATCTAAAAGTGTTTCAATAGCACCTTTGTGCATGTTACCTGTAATATCAGGATTCCATTCTGAAACAACAATCCCAAATCGAAAAGATTTCGCATTTGGGATTGAAGCTTTATCATAATAAGATAAATTTGTTGTTGCCATTATTGAGCATATTTTGCGCTATTGATATATTTTTCAATATCTCTACCTTGATCGGTATTAGCATATTTTGTCTTAATGGTTGTGTATAATTTTTCAGCTGTACTATACTTCTTTAATTCCATTGCAGTTTGTGCTGCTTTAAATAAAAATAAAGGAGAAGTAAACTGATTGTCTTGCTTGTTAGCAGCTTTTTCGTAATATTCTAAAGCATCTTCTGGTTGATTAATGTCAGCAAAAGCATCACCAATAGCACCTAAAGCTGTAGGGCCTAATAATTCATCATCAGAATTAAAATCACTTAAATGCTCAATAGCTTGTTCGTACTTCTTCATTTTTAAATAAGAAATACCAGCGTAATAGTTTGCTAAGTTTCCTGCTTTAGTACCGCTAAATTGAGAAGCGATATCAACAAAACCGTATTTTCCGTCACCACCTTCTAAACCTAAAGTGTATAAAGAATCAGCAGCAACACCAGCAGATGTGGCAGCTTTGTCGAAAAATGATCTTGGATAAGCTAATTCGTTAGAAGCTTCTCTTTGAGTAGGTTCTGCAACGAATTTGTTGTAAGCTAAATAAGCTAAAATTAAAGCAGCGATAGTTACCAATCCGTAAAATAATGGTTTGCTGTTTTTTTCAATCCATTGTTCAGATTTGTTTGCAGTATCGTCTAAAGTATTAAATACTTCAGCAGTAGTACTTTGAGTTTCGTCAAAAGTTTCTTCTACCTCTTTTGCAACCTTTTCTTTCTTAGGTTTGTAACCTCTTTTCTTGTATGTAGCCATAATTGCTTAAAAATTAGTGGCGACAAAAATAGTTTTTTTAATTGGATTTTAAAAGCCGATTATTAGTAAAATTTTCGATATTTTGCGCTTTCTTTTCCGAAATAATTTTCATTCATGTATTTGCAAAAAATATCACTGGTAAATTTTAAGAATATCAAAACACAATCTTTTGATTTTCAAAAGAAAATAAACTGTTTTGTAGGTAATAACGGAATTGGGAAAACCAATGTGTTAGATGCAATTTACTACTTGTCGTTTGCAAAAAGTTACTTTAATTCGATCGCTGGACAGAATATTCGTCATGGTCAGGAGTTTTTTATGATTGAAGGAGATTACCTTTTAAATGATAGAAATGAGAAAATTGTTTGTTCTTTAAAAAGAGGGCAAAAAAAGGTGTTAAAACGTAATGGAAAAGCCTACGAGAAATTTTCTGAACATATTGGTCAGTTACCTTTAGTAATTATATCTCCTGCAGATAGAGATTTAATTGTTGAAGGAAGTGATACTAGAAGGAAGTTTATTGATGGAGTTATTTCTCAGCAAGATAAAAAGTATTTACAAGGATTAATTTCGTATAATAAGATAGTAAGTCAGCGAAATGCATTGTTAAAATATTTTGCCGCAAATAGAACTTTTGATGCATTAAATTTAAAAGTGTACGACGAGCAATTGGTGGAATATGGTAGTGTTATTTATAATAAGCGTAAGGCTTTTTTAGAAGAGTTTGTGCCTATTTTTAATGAGAAGCATCAAATTATTTCTGGAGCTAAAGAAGAAGTTAATCTGCGTTATAAAAGTCAACTCCATGATGTTTCTTTTGAAACTCTATTGGCGAATAGTATTGAGAAGGATAGAATGTTGCAATACACATCGTCTGGGGTTCATAAAGATGATTTGAATTTTGAAATAGGAGATTACCCTATTAAAAAGTTTGGATCTCAAGGGCAGCAGAAATCATATTTAATTGCATTGAAGTTGGCACAGTTTGAGTTTATTAAAAAGCAATCGAATGTAACACCGATTTTATTATTAGATGATATTTTTGATAAGCTAGACGAGAATAGGGTCTCGCAAATTGTAGATTTGGTGAATAATGATGCCTTTGGACAAATTTTTATCACTGATACTCATTTTGAGCGTACAGAAGATGTGATAAAAAAGAGTAACCAAGAGTATCAAATTTTTAAGTTAGATTAAAAAAATGGCAAAAAGAGAAAACGATAGTTTTTCGATTAAAGATTTATTAGGTAGCTATATAAAAGAAGGTGGCTTAAATAAAGGGTTTCAAAAAATCCATATAGAGGAAGCTTGGGAAAAGATGATGGGCCCAGGAGTTGTTTCTTATACACAAGAGGTTAAAATACAGAATAAAACGCTAATTGTTCGTTTGTCTTCTTCAGCTTTAAGAGAGCAATTAAGTTATGGTAAAGAAAAAATTATACGAATGATTAACGAAGAAATGGGTGAGGAGTTGGTGAAGAAACTAATGTTGGTGTAGTTTTTAAGAGTGGTTAACGGCCTCGACTATGAGTAGTTGCATGGTTTAATACTTAACTTTGCAAGTACAAACCAAGTTGGAAATTCCGCAGGAATTTCCAAAGTAAACGAGAACAAGCAATTAAATGTACACGTTGTTAGCCTTTCGTTTTGTTAAAGGTGATTCCATATAATTTAATAACGATTTCATTTCCATTATTCACTATTGTGTTAAAATGTATGTCACTATTGATTAATTTTGTTTCTGATAAAAAATAAGATTTACCAATATCTGTATTAGAATTATTTTTATATAGTAATTGGTTATCCTCTATATAAATGGTAACTATTAGTCCTGGAGCTTGTTCAGTAGTCCAATCTCCAGTTAGCGTCTTTGCAATTACTGAGTCAAACCCTAAAAGAGTATAGTCTATAGGTTTATTTAATAATTTTGCAATCCCTTTATAACATATAATTGCCTCTTGCATATAATAAAAAGCATGCTGGAAGTGTTCATTTACACCAGAATTTGATAAAAGTCTAACATCCGATTTATATCTACTATCGTTATATAAATAATCAATGATTTCTTGTTGATTAAAATTAATTCCCCATGAATAATTGTAGAGGTTATACTTAATAATATCATTAACCAATTGAATCATTTTAGTCCTCATGCGATCTATATAGCTCTTTTTTTGGTTAAGTGCATATAATTCTTTCATTATTTCGTTGTACTCGACTGGAATAGCATCAGACATTTGAACTAATTTATTGTAAGCATTATTTGATAAATCAATTTTGGTTGTTTGTTGTGTTAATGAATAATATGATCTCCAGTTGTTTTGGTATTCTTCTCTGTTAAGGCTTGTATTTAAAACTAAAAAAGTTAATGAATCTTTTTCTTCATAGAATAAACCAGCATTCTTTATAGATTTAATGTCAGATGCTAATTCTCCTAATAACTCTTCAAATACGATTAAAGTTTTAGCCTCTGATTTTTTTCTCTCATTATTATTATTTAAAGTTAAAGCAATTAAGATACCAACTACTACAAGTACAATCTCTCCAATTGCATAGATTAGGTATTTACTGAATTTATTTTCAGATAGTAAGTTTTGTCGAATTTTTCTAAATAATTTTATCATTAGAGGCTGGTTTCTCTAAAGATAATATATTAAATTAACATGTGTTTGGGATAATGAATGTCAACCTATTTAGGGATATGAATCCGTTTTAATAATTTATATTCAGCATTAACTATATATTAGAAATAAGTTTAAGAATCAAACTAAAATTAAAAACAAAAAACTCGTTACGATTAGGTAACGAGCTTTTATATATGTTAAGAAGTTGTTTTCTTAGAACATTTCTCTACCAGAAAAATGGAAAGCACCTTCGATAGCAGCATTCTCATCAGAATCAGAACCGTGAACAGCGTTTTCTCCGATTGAAGTAGCAAACATTTTACGAATAGTTCCTTCAGCAGCTTCAGCTGGGTTTGTAGCACCAATTAAAGTTCTAAAATCTTCAACAGCATTATCTTTTTCTAAGATTGCAGAAATGATTGGTCCACGAGTCATAAACTCAACTAATTCTCCAAAGAAAGGACGCTCACTGTGTACAGCATAAAAAGCTTCAGCATCACGCTTAGTCATTTGAGTTTTCTTCATTGCTACGATTCTAAAACCTGCAGCGTTAATTTTTTCTAAAATAGCACCAGTGTGTCCGTTTTCAACACCGTCTGGTTTAATCATTGTAAAAGTTCTATTTGTTGCCATTATTAATGTAATTAATATCTGTAATAAATAATTTTAATTTTATTGTCTACACAGACTCTGTGTAAATCGGCGCGAAATTACATAAAATTTTTAATTTAAATTGTATCTTCGCCACTTATGATTTTGAAACACTTTAAAGAACTACAAGAATTTTTATCGCAACCTAAAAATATTGTGATAATTGGTCATAGAAATCCAGACGGTGATGCTGTTGGCTCAACCTTAGGTTTAAAGCATTATTTTGATAAAAAAGGGCATACTACACAGGTGTTAATGCCAAATGAGTATCCAGATTTTTTACATTGGATTCCAGGTTCTGAAACCGTAAAACGTTTCGATCGTCAAAATACCCAAAGTGTAAAAGCTTTAGCAAAATCAGATATCGTTTTCTTATTAGATTTTAATGCGTTGCATAGAGTAGGTACTGATGTGCAAAATACTTTAGAAAAGTATGAGAATGATTTTGCATTGATAGATCATCATCAGCAACCAGATGATTTTAAGTACATGTATTCAGATACTACGATGTCATCAACTTGCCAGATGGTGTATAATTTCATCGTAATGATGGGAGATACTGATTTGATTGATAAAAATATTGCGACTTGTTTGTATACAGGAATTATGACTGATACAGGTTCATTCCGTTTTAGATCTACCACAAGTACTACACACCGTATTATTGCAGACTTAATTGATAAAGGAGCTGAGAACGATAGAATTCATAGTAATGTACACGATGCGAATTCGTATAGTAGATTATTGTTGTTAGGGCAAGCTTTGAGTAATATGAAAGTACTACCAGAGTATAAAACAGCATTTATAACCTTAACAGAAGAAGAGAAAAAACGTTTTAATTTCGAGAAAGGAGATACTGAAGGTGTTGTTAATTATGCGTTATCTTTAAAAGGAATTGTATTTGCTGCTATTTTTATTGAAGATGTAGAGCAAGGAATTATAAAAATGTCACTCCGTAGTAAAGGAAAATTTTCTGTAAATCAGTTTGCTAGAAATTACTTTAATGGAGGCGGACATGATAACGCGGCAGGAGGTAAAAGTTTAGAATCTATGGAAGATACGATTACTACATTTAAATCGTTATTGCCTAAGTATCAAAAAGAATTAGAAATGTCTTATGAAGCATAAATTTTTATTTTTTATTTTTTTAATGTTGATCGGGGTTTCTTGTAAAAAACCAGAAGCAAGAAGACCAAAAAAACATGGTACGACAAACTTTTATAAAGAGGTTATAGAGAAAAATAAAAAGCTAAATACTTTAGAAAAAAAACGTTTAGAGAAATTAATATCGTTAGATACGATTCGTAAATATCACTCTTCAGCTAATGGGTTTTGGTATGCTTATGTTAAAAAAGACACAGTAAATACTAATTTCCCGAAATTTGAAGATATTGTTCAAATTCAATATAATATCACGGATATTAATGGGAATATTATTTACGATAATCAAGAGAGAGTTTATAAAGTAGATAAAGAAGATTTTATTCCCGCTTTACAAGATGGAATAAAGTTGATGAAAAAGGGAGAAACTATTACATTTGTCATTCCATCATATAGAGCTTTTGGAGTTGTAGGAGATGGAAATAAGGTAGGAGTTAACCAACCAATAAAAAGTACAGTAACATTAATCGATATAAAATCAAATAAATAAAAATGAAATTAACAAAAATTTTAGCAATTGCAGTTGTAGGTTTATCAATTGTATCGTGTAGTAATAGCGAGTTTAAAACAAAAAGTTCATTAGCTACTGAGGTAGATTCTGTGAGTTATGTTTTAGGTTTAGATATGGCAAATAAAATTAAAACAAATTTTGATGAAATGGATCAAGGTTTATTTGTTCAAGGGTTTAGAAATGGTATGGATTCAACAAACCTTTTAGTAGAGTCAAAAGATATCAATAATATTTTAAGGTCATTTTTTCAAAAGAAGCAACAAGAGAAAATGAAGCAGCAGCAAGCTGAACAAGCAAAAAAAGCTGAAGTTCAATTTGGAGAGAATAAAAAAGCAGGAGAGAAATTCTTAGTTGAAAACAAAACTAAAGATGGTGTAATAACTACTGATAGTGGTTTACAGTATAAAGTTTTAAAAGAGGGTAAAGGTGAGGCTCCTAAAGCTACATCTAAAGTAAAAGTTCATTATCACGGTACTTTAACTGACGGAACTGTTTTTGATAGTTCTGTAGATAGAGGAACACCTAGTGAGTTTGGAGTAAATCAAGTTATTAAAGGGTGGACTGAAGGTTTACAATTAATGAAGCCAGGAGCTAAATATAAATTTTTTATTCCTCAAGAATTAGGTTATGGTGCTAACCCAAGACCAGGAGGTAAAATAAAGCCTTTTGATACTTTAGTTTTTGATGTAGAGTTATTAGAAGTAGTTCAACCTTTAGGGCAAGGGCATTCGAAAGGAGACGGTCACGGACATTAATTAAAAACTAATATAAAGAAACATCAACCTTAACAGTTGGTGTTTTTTTATTTAAAATAAATAAAAATGAAATTTTTAAAATACTTATTAATAGTAGTTATTCTTGTATCATGTAAATCTGTAAAATATCCAGATCTTGAAAATGGGCTGTACGCAGATATTCAAACAAATCAAGGAGATATTTTAATAAAATTGCATCAAAAAGAAATGCCAATGACGGTGGCTAACTTTGTTTCATTAGCAGAGGGTAACAATCCAGAAATGACAGATTCTTTGAAAGGAAAACCTTATTATGATAAAACAAAATTTCATAGAGTTATTAAGAATTTTATGGTTCAAGGAGGAGATATAACTGGTACAGGTGGTGGAAACGCTGGTTATCGTTTTGCAGATGAATTTCCTTTAAATGAAGAAGGAAAACTAATATACTCTCATGATGGACCAGGAGTATTATCTATGGCGAATTCTGGACCAGAGACCAATTCAAGTCAGTTTTTTATCACACATAAAGAAACTCCATGGTTAAATGGAAAGCATTCAGTTTTTGGACGTGTATTAAAAGGTCAAAATGTAGTTGATACAATTCAGCAAAACGATTATATAAAACACGTAGATATTATTAGAATAGGAGAGGATGCAAAGAAATTTAATGCTCCAACTATTTTTGAAAAAGAGATAGCTAATGTAGAAAAGAAAAGAGAGGAAAGAAAGAGAGTTCTTGAGAATAAGAAGAGAAAATTCCAGGAAGATATGGGAGTTAATAAATCTACTCCAACAGATTCTGGTTTAAGAATTTTAAAAATAAAAGAGAATTCTTCGGGGAAAAAAGTAGTCGCACATAAATCAACTTCAATCCATTATACTATTTATTTAGCTGATGGAAATAAGATACAGTCTTCAAAAGATAAAGGAGAGGTGTTTACTTTTCAGTTGGATGATGAATCAAAGCCAATGATTGCTGGTGTAAAAGAAGGAGCTTTAAAGTTGAGAGAAGGTGAAAGTGCTAGACTGTTTATTCCTTACTATTTAGCGTATGGAGAGAGAGCAGTTGGACCATTCCCAGCAAAATCGGATGTTATTTTTGAAATTGAAGTATTAAAAGTAGGTAAATAATTTTGATAGATACAATTATACAAAAAGATCAAGAGTTTCTTATATTCCTAAATAATTTAGGAAGTGAGCAATGGGATGGATTTTGGTTAACAATCACCAATCAATTTTCGTGGACCCCTTTATTTATTTTTATTTTCTATTTAATTTTCAAGCAGTTTGGTTTGAGGAAAGGAGTTTTTGCGCTTTTATTTATAACAATATTAATAGCTTTCTCTGATCAGTTTACAAACCTAATTAAGAATACTACTCAAAGAATTAGACCTTGTAATGTAGAGGAGTTAAGAGCTTACTTAAGAACATTTTCTTATAGGCCAAGAGGATATAGTTTTTGGTCTGGTCATGCTTCTCTTTCTACTACAATAACGGTTTTCTTAATTTTACTTTTAAGGAAGTATTATAAAGGAATGTTTTTATTAATTCTATTCCCATTATTTTTTGGATATAGTCGTATGTATTTAGGAGTACATTTTCCTATAGATGTTTTTTCTGGATATACGTCAGGATTACTTTTTGGTGTACTGTTTTATAAACTATATCGTCTTTTAGAAAATAGAATATTCGTTAAGTTTTAAGATTTTGAGTTTACTATATAAAAAAGGATTACCAATTGGTTAGTCATGGTCGGAAGAAATTCCGGCCATTTTTTATGTTTCAAAATGGTCTAAATTGCCTTGACAATCAACAACAAT
>CANNGJ010000009.1 GCA_947504185.1 uncultured Tenacibaculum sp.
TTGTTGATTGTCAAGGCAATTTAGACCATTTTGAAACATAAAAAATGGCCGGAATTTCTTCCGACCATGACTACTTAATTAAGAGGCTTTTTTAAAATATTTAGTTACTTATTAGTTATTGTTATAACGGTCTAAACCAGTTTTTAACCAATCGTAATAAGTTGAATGATCTGAATATTGTTGAGGTGTATTAAGTACCTCTAAATTTGGACTCATTAACACATAAAATGGTTGAGAAGCAGTTTTAAAGTTAGCTGCTTGTAAGGTAGCCCACTTATCACCATAAGTTCTAATTCTTTTTACTTTACCGTTTGGCTTGATAAAATCGAATTGCTCATCTTCTGGTAATTTTCTTTCATGATCATCAACGTATAGTGAAATTAATACATAATCATCATTAATTAAAGAATAGATGTCTGGTTGACTCCAAATGTTTTCTTCCATTTTACGACAGTTAACACATGCCCATCCAGTAAAGTCTAATAATACTGGTTTATTAACTGATTTTGCGTAAGCAATACCTTCATCAAAATCTTTGAAACAATTTAATCCTAATGGACATTTGTTGTCTTTTTGATAGATACTATGAAATTGAGGTGGAGCAAACCCACTTAATAATTTGTTTTGATTCCAAGCAGGTTTTTGCATAACTCCAGGAGCTAAGTATATAGCGAATCCTAAAGCTAAAAGACCTAATAATACCCTAAAGAAAGATATTTTTCCATATTTCTTACCGATAAACCCGAATAAATATAATGCTGCTAAAAATGCGATTAATACCCAAATACCAATAAAGATTTCTCTTTTTAATAAATCCCAGTGACCTACTAAATCAGCATTCGATAAGAATTTGAAAGCAAAAGCTAATTCTAAGAATCCTAAAATTACTTTAACTGTATTTAACCATCCACCAGATTTTGGTAAAGAGTTTAACCATCCTGGGAACATTGCAAATAAAGCAAATGGTAATGCTAATGCAGCTCCAAAACCAATCATACCAGCTGATAATTGCATCGCTCCACCGCTAGATCCTAAAGAACCTGCTAATAATGAACCTAAGATAGGACCAGTACAAGAGAATGATACAATTGCTAATGTTAATGCCATAAAGAATGTACCAATGATACCTCCAACATTAGAAGCACTATCAGCTTTATTACTCCAAGAACTAGGTAATGTTAATTCGTAAAAACCAAAGAATGATCCTGCGAAGAAAATTAATACGGCAAAGAAAAATACATTTAACCATACGTTAGTTGAAATTGTATTTAAAATTTCTGGATCTAATGTATCTAAATAATGGAATGGTAAACTTAAAAGACCGTAAATTAAAACGATGAAGAATCCATATAATAATGCGCTTCCAATACCTTTACCTTTTTTCTCAGTTCTTTTTGTAAAGAATGATACTGTTAAAGGTACCATAGGAAATACACATGGTGTTAAGAATGCTAATAAACCACCAACAAAACCTAATAAGAAAATGTTCAATAAAGAATCTCCTTCTTTCTCTTCAGCATTTTTTTCTGCAGTACTTTTTAATAAAACAGTGTTTTTCAAGTTAAGATTTAAGGTTTGAGATAACGATTTACTTTTGTCATCTACCTCAGCCACTGTTTGTTCAATAACATCACCAGTTAAAGAAAATGTAAAATCTTCATCAAAAGGTAAACAATATTCTTTACAAACTTGTGCGTCTAAATTAAGTGTTACTTGTGTTAAGCTTGGATCTGAGACAGTAATTCGTTGTACAAGTTTACCTTCATCAACAAAAAATATTTCATCCTCACCCCAAATTTCACTAAATTCAGTTTCGGTTTCACTTTCTTTTGCCTTGCCATCAACAGTATATCCTGATTGACCTTCTGCTGGAGAAATAGTCATTGGTAATGAAGCTGTCTCTGGATTATATTGTGAATATAAATGCCAGTCTTCAGCGATTTCAATGTCAAAAATTAAATCGTATTCAGTATCTGAGATTTTTTCGACAGTAGGGGTTACTACTATAGGGTTGTCATCCGATTGAGAATAAACAGCTAAACCTATGAATAATAAAAAGAGGGTAAAGAATTTTTTCATTCGAGTTAGTTTAAGGGGTTTTTTTAAATGCTTATTTTTAATAATTCAGTTGTTTTACTTGTAGGTAAAAAGCGTTTATCTTGTCTTTTTCCTACTATCCAAATGATTTTATCATCATTTGAACAAAGCAACCATACATTTTCTTTATCAAAAACAGACAATTTTTCATCTTTAAAATATTTACTAATCTTTTTTTTACCAAACATTCCTGTAGGATGAAAGTAATCACCATGCCTCCATTTTCTAAGTGAAAGAGGATAGTTTAATAAATTTTTATCAACGTAAATACTATTTGTATTGATGTTTTTTTCTTGGTGAACGTTTTCGAATAACAAGTTGATTGGGTTTGTTATTCTGTTTTTTTCTTTATCTATGATAATTAACTCTTCATTAAAAGGGCTTTTTTTATCAGTGCGTAAAAGTAATAAAAAATCTCTGTCTTTCAACAAAGTATGCAAATTTGTTGATACTTGTTTGCCTGATTGTGCGTAAATTAGGTGATAAACATCATTCCATTCCGTAAACTTATAGTTTTTTAGTAATTGATATAAATATGCTTTTGGATTTGATAACTGTACTAGTTTTAAAATATTTATTTTTAAAATAGCATTTTCAGTAGTTACGATTTCTTTTGAAATTCGCGTAACTCTATCATTTACAATTTGCTGCGACTGTTTAAGGAAGTCAGATGTTTTTGTAAAAGAATCTAATAAGCTAGGATTTAATTCTTTTAAAGATGGAATTATTTCGTGCCTAATTTTATTTCTTAAATATTTAGTTTCTGCATTACTAGCATCTTCTCGCCATTGAATATTGTTTTTTGTAGCGTAATTCTTAATTTCTTCTTGTGAGAAAACTAATAGGGGACGAACAATTTTATTATTTATAGCAGGAATACCTGTTAAGCCTTCTAACCCAGTACCTCTTGTTAAATTGATTAAAAAAGTTTCTAAATTATCATCTGCATGATGTGCAGTTAAAATATAATCAAAGTCATGTTTTTCTGCCAATTGGTAAAACCAATCGTAGCGTAATTTTCTTGCTGCTAGTTGCGTTGATAACTTATGTTCTTTAGTATATTTTGTTGTCTCAAATTGAATAGTATATGCTTCAATAGCTAATACTTTGCTTAAGTTTTTAATGAAAGATTCATCTAAATTACTTTCTTGTTCTCTTAGTTGAAAATTACAATGCGCTAAAGAAATATTATATTTTAATTGATGTAATAAATGAGTTAAAACAACACTGTCTATTCCTCCTGAAATAGCAATCAAGAGTTTTTTCTCTTTTAGAAAAGAAAAGTTTTCATTTATATGGTTTGTGAATTTCTGGAGCATTATACTTTCTAAAATAATTTAGAATTGACTGTTTAACCAATTTACTACATCATTTAACATCTCCTCCTTGCACAAATCATTATGCAATTCATGGTAACCTTCTTGATAAAGTTTTAAAGTTGCTTTATTTGAATTATTAGCAAAAACTTCGGTTCCTTTATAGTCAATTATTTTATCGCCGGTTCCGTGCAATAAATACATCGGGGTTTTAAGATTTGATGCATTTTCTATTGCCCAATCTGCAGCATCGAAAAATGATAATGAAAAATTAGGACTTATTTTATCGTGTACTAATGGATCGTTAACATAGTTGTTAACCTCTTCTTGGATACGTGAAATATGTGAAGCATCTAATTCACTAGGTAAAGTAATTGACGGTGCAATTTTCTGCATTAATTTCCCTGCGGTTAATTTCCAAGCTGGAGGTTGGAAAGCTAATTTTAACATCGGACTTGTAGCAATTACACCGTTTAAAGAATTGTTTTTTCTTAAAATATAATTAATTACAGTGTTTCCTCCCATTGAATGACCGTATAAGAACATTGGTTTGTTACCAAAAACTTCTTTTGCTTTATCAATTAATTTTGAAACACTTTCTAGAACCGCATCGTAACCTGGATTATGCCCACGTTTACCAGAGGTTTTTCCATGCCCAAAATGATCAAAAGCAATTACACCAAAATTGTTGTCAGTTAGTTTTTTAGCAACGTGCTGATATCTGCCAGAGTGTTCTCCCATTCCATGAACAATAACTACAACTGCTTTTACTTTTTCAGGTAGCCAATATTGACCGTAAAAATCAGTCTTATGATAATTGAAGTTAAATTCTTTGTGTGTCATAATTTACTGTTTTTTTAACCAAACTCTAATTTCTTTTCGCAAAGAAATTTCTGGTTTTGGTAAAGGGATGGTTTTACCGAATTGTTTACTTCGATTAAATTTTGAGAATGTAATTTTATGCTGTTTCCAAGCTTCTGGATATAATTCTAAAAATTTATTAAAAAAATTCTGTTCGTTTGGTGTTCCTTCTATTTTAGAAAGTACATGATTAAATTTTTCTTCTTGTTCTATAATCATCTATTTAGTAAATATAAATAAAACTAGTTTGAATTTAGCAAAATGCATTATTTGCTGTTTTATTCTCTAGTGATATTTCCGTTATTCAAAATTTTAAAATATAGTGTAGTAGGGTTTTCAGAAATATACTCTGTTAACTCAATTCTATTTTTATCTAGCTTTGAAGTTGTTTTTAGCATGCCTTCAGAAATCTCATCATAAGCTAAAATTTGACTGTTAATAATAGTAAAACTCTTATCGTAATTTACCAGCATTGAAATAACTTCTGTAGAATTTGGGTAAAAATAGAATACTATAGATTGAAAGTTGTCAGATACTTTAGGAAGGTATGAAATTCCAATTTTGGCTTTTTCATTACTTAATTGATCTGGAAAAACTGAAGGTAATTTTAACAATTTTTGCTCCTCTTTACTTAAAAGTTTCCCTTCTACATGATTGTCAAAATTGGTACTATCAATCAGTGGTAGTTGTTTTACAGAGTATTCATTTACAAATGAATATTTGTTGGTTTTACAAGCAATTCCAACAATTAAGAATATTATTATAGTTAGGGATTTACAGATGTTTTTCATAGGATAAATATAGTTAAGTTTAATTAGTTGTTTAAAAGAACATATTTCATAGCCTTAGCTTTTAAAAGGCATTCTTCATATTCTTTTTCGGGAGTAGACTTAGCGGTAATGGCTCCTCCTACTGAATAAGAAACGTATTCTTCATCGGGATTGTATAAAATACTTCTGATAACCACATTGAAGTCAAAATCTCCATTAGGAGTAAAATAACCAACGGTTCCAGAATATAGTCCGCGTTTGGTCTCTTCTAATTCTTCAATGATTTTCATAGCTGATATTTTAGGAGCTCCCGTCATACTTCCCATTGGAAAAGTGTCTTTTATTACATCAACAGGATGTGTAGTTGTTTCTACTTCTGAAGTCACAGTAGAGATCATTTGATGCACTTGTTTGAATGAATATACTTTGCATAACTCTTCAACCTGTACACTACCTTTTTTTGCAGTTTTTGATAAATCATTACGAACCAAATCTACAATCATGATGTTTTCTGAACGTTCTTTCTCGTCTCGCGCTAGGTCGAAAGCAATTTTATCATCCTCAATTTTATTGATGAAACGTTTGGCTGTTCCTTTGATAGGTTGAGAAATAATTTTTGTTCCTTCTTTTTTTAAGTAGCGTTCTGGAGTTGCAGATAATAAGTGTAAGTTTTCATGCTTAAAAAAAGTAGCAAAAGGAGGTTCAGATATTGCGTTTAAATGCGTATAAACTTCGTAAGGATTTATGGTTGTGTTTTCAACATAAAATTCTTGACAAAAATTAGCTTCATAAATATCACCTCTATGGATATGTTCTAGAACTTTCGTTACTTTTTGATGGTATTCATCTTTATGAATTCGAAGTTTAATTTTTAGATTGTTCTCCTCAGGTAAATTGTTTTTAGCTACTTCGTTATAACTAGGAATAGCTTCAATAATTTCTTCAAAATCCTCTTCTAGTTCATCATCAATCATTTGTAGATAATGAAATTCAACAATATTACCTTTTATAAAGATCACTTTTTGAGGTTGAAAGAAATATAAATCAGGAAAATGAAGTCCATCAAAATTATTGGAACTTAATCTTTCAACATCATTTTTTACATCGTAAGAAATATAACCAAAAAGGTAATCTTTGGTATACGATTGATACTCTTTTAGTTTGTCGAAAGCACCATGGTAATCGGTTTTTATAGAGGTAAATTCGTCAGCAGCTAAACAACAATCGAATGAAGCATATTTTTGCTCGTAATTATTAGAATCTAACCAAAGAGCTGTTTCAAACTGCTTAGACCAAGCAAATAGTTTCTGCTTAAATTCTTCTGGATTTTCTATTTCAAAATTACGTTGGGTTCTTTTCGACATCGTACAAAAATAAGAAACCCGATAGAAATAATGCTATCGGGTTTCGTTTTATAAGGTTGAAAGAGTTATTCTTTCTTTTCAACTTCAACTTCTATAGTCTTAGCTTCTTTTTTTACATTTACTGAAACTATTTCTCCAGCTTCTTTGGCTTTTGCTTCAATCTCTTCAGCAGTACCTTCAAGTTTTTGGACGTTAGTAACTGTTTTTCCATCTTTGGTGGTAGATGTAGTGATTGTAGCTTTTGCTATATCTCCATCAGTAGCTTTAACTTCAACTCGAACTTCTTTTTTAATTTCGTTAGTAGAATGCTCTGCTGAACCGTGATTTCCTAATAAAGGAGCAATAACTAATCCGACTAAACAAGTCAACTTAATTAAAATATTCATAGATGGTCCAGAAGTATCTTTAAAAGGATCACCAACGGTATCTCCAGTTACTGCAGCTTTATGCGCGTCAGAGCCTTTGTAAGTCATTTCTCCGTTTATTTCTACACCAGCTTCAAAAGATTTTTTAGCATTGTCCCAAGCACCACCAGCATTGTTTTGGAAAATAGCCCACATAACACCAGATACACAAACACCAGCCATGTAGCCACCTAAAGGTTCTGCACCAAAAATTAATCCAATTAAAATAGGTGTGATGATGGTAATTAAACCAGGTAGAATCATTTCTCTCAATGCAGCTTTGGTTGAAATATCAACACATTTAGCATATTCAGGAGTTCCAGTTCCTTCCATAATACCTGGAATTTCTCTAAACTGGCGACGTACTTCATGTACCATTTCCATGGCAGCTTTTCCTACAGATTCCATTGCTAAGGCAGAAAAAACTACAGGAATCATTCCTCCAACAAATAACATTGCTAATACATCTGCTTTAAAAATATTTATTCCGTCAATTCCGGTAAATGTTACATAAGCAGCAAATAAAGCTAAAGCAGTTAATGCAGCAGAAGCAATTGCAAATCCTTTACCAACAGCCGCAGTTGTATTACCAACAGAGTCTAAAATATCTGTACGTTCACGAACATGGTCTTCTAATTCACTCATTTCTGCAACCCCACCTGCATTATCTGCAATTGGTCCGAAAGCATCAATAGCTAATTGCATGGCTGTAGTTGCCATCATTGCTGATGCAGCTAAAGCAACTCCGTAAAATCCAGCAAAATAATATGAACCGTAAATAGCAGCAGCGAATAAAATAACTGATAAAAATGTAGATTTCATTCCCACAGCTAAACCTGCAATAAGATTTGTTCCAGCTCCTGTTGCACTATTTTGAACTATACTCATCACTGGTTTTTTACCTAAACTTGTATAATATGCAGTAACCATAGATATTAATGCTCCAACAGCCAAACCTATACAAGCTGACCAGAATACATTTATTGAAGATACATCTCTAATTCCTTCTCCAAAGAAACTCATTTGCATAGTTTCAGGTAACATCCAGTCAATTAAGAAATAACTTGCAGCTAATGTTAATAATATTGAAGCCCAGTTACCAGTATCTAATGCTTTTTGTACTTCTGCTTCTTTTGCTGAATTATCTTTAATTTCAACTAAGAATGTTCCTATGATAGATGCTACAATACCAACTCCTGCAATTACCAGAGGCAATAGGATTGGTCCCATATTGTTGAATCCATCAGTAAATTGAGTTGTCGTAGACATATCTCTAATTACATAGTTTCCTAAAACCATGGCAGCTAATACAGTTGCAACATACGAGCCAAATAAATCGGCTCCCATACCAGCAACATCACCAACATTGTCTCCAACGTTATCTGCAATTGTAGCAGGGTTACGAGGGTCGTCTTCTGGAATTCCAGCTTCTACTTTACCTACTAAATCAGCTCCTACATCGGCAGCTTTAGTATAGATTCCTCCACCAACACGAGCGAATAAAGCAATAGACTCAGCTCCTAAAGAGAAACCAGCCAATGCTTCTAAAACTACGGTCATATTTTCATAGAAAGATCCGTCACCTCCCATAAATTGATTGGTAAAGAAAATAAAGAATAAACTTAATCCTAAAACAGCTAAACCAGCAACTCCTAAACCCATTACAGTCCCACCACCAAAAGATACTTTTAAAGCTTGTGGTAAACTAGTTTTGGCAGCTTCTGCTGTTCTTGCATTTGCATCAGTTGCAATACGCATTCCTATATTTCCTGCTAAGGCAGAAAAAATAGCTCCTATAATAAATGCTGGAACAATCATCCAACTTGTAGTGTCTACTAATTTTGATATGATAAAAAGTGCTACTGAAGCAATAGCAACGAAGATTAATAGTAATCGATATTCTGCGGCTAAAAAAGCAAGAGCTCCTTCTTTAATACTTTTCGAAATGGATTGCATTTTCTCACTTCCTGCATCTTGTTTTTTTACCCAGACCATTTTTATGTACATAAAAATAAGCCCTAAAATTGCCAGAACTATTGGCAAATACATTATGTTTTGTTTCATGTTTAAGTTATTAGATTAGTTATAAGTGTTCGTAAATATAACAAAATCAGCAACTAAACAAAAAACCTCTCAGAACGTTCTGAGAGGTTTTTGAATTTTATAAAGGAAAATGCTAATTAAATAGTGAAGTCTCCATTAGCTTTATGTTCGCTGTTTTCGTAACGTTCAATACACTTATCTAAAATTTCATATGCTTCATTTGCATCACCCCAAGCACCGATATCAACTTTCTTTTTTTCTAAATCTTTATATACTTGAAAGAAATGAGTAATCTCTTTTACTCTGTGCGGATTTAAATCTGCAAGATCGTTGTAACTATTCCAAATAGGATCAGTAGTTGGTACACAAATTATTTTTTCGTCTGGTCCTTTTTCGTCAGCCATATGGAAAACACCAATAGGTTTTACTTCCATAACACACATTGGAAAAGTTGGTTCAGCTCCTAAAACTAAAACATCTAATGGGTCACCATCTAAAGCTAAAGTTTCTGGAATGAATCCGTAATCTCCAGGATACATCATTGATGAAAATAACATTCTATCAAAACGTATTTTTCCTAAATCAAAATCGTACTCGTATTTATTTCTACTACCTTTAGGTATCTCAATTAAAACATCTACTGTCTTTCTTTCTTTTGCAGTCATATTTCTTACTTTTCTTCGTTTCTAAAAATCGGATTGCAAAAGTAGCAATTTATTAATATTTTAAAAGGAAAAATACAGGTTATTTTATTGTTAAATCAATGATTATAAGCCAGGTCTAATTCCTATACGTATTGCAAACTTTGGAGTTGGTGTCACAATTGATCCTGCTGGAGGTGTGTAATTGCTTCTCCAGATAGCATCAATTCTAAGAAATCTAAGGTTTCCATATCCAATATTTTCTAGCCCTACACCATATTCATAATAAACTTTATTAGGAGCATTGTAGTTTACATTTGAAAGGTTAATATTATTGTTAGCATCTGAAATTGTTCCGTATGCTGCTCTGAAAGTTAATAAGCTACGTAGTTTTAATTTTTTTAATAAAGGAATTCTATTTAATATAAAGCCATTAAAATGATGTTCGAAATGTGTTGCTAAATAAGTGTCAGTAACAAAATCGTAATAATTTAGTAATGCAAAGGTGTTTCTAACCAAAGAGAATGATTGATTGGCAGGAACTGCACTTAATAATCCAATAGGTACAGTGCCAAATGTTTTACCAGCCTCAACAGTGGCATCAAAAATTCCAAACTTACTTAATAAGATAGGCTGGTTGTATTTAAATTGAAGCTTGTCGTAATCATGAGTTCCGTTAAAAGGACCCTTATAACCTCTGCGATAATTAAGAACTAGGGTAGGGAATATATTTCTTCCAAATCGTCTTTCAACACCTAGTCCGTAAACGAATCTTCCTGGAGTATAAGAGATATAAAGGTCAGAGGCAACATCAGTTATTTGTGATTGAATCTTACCGTTATTATCAATATAATTCATTGAGAAATCCTTTTCTGAAGCTGATTTTAATTTAGAATGTGAAAGGTTTATACCAAAATGTAAGTTTGTTTTTATTTGATAGTCAAAATTAGTAGCGATTTTTTCTACATTAGATAAAAAGAAATTATCTCCTCTTGAAAATAAAGCTGTAGTACCAAAGCTACCACCTAAAAGTTGAGTGGTGTTAAGTAAAGTACTACCTAGTTGTTCAATATCTTTTTGATAAGCGACTCCTACTGCAATCCTTGGTTTGTATGATAGCAAATAACGTGCTTCAGCCCCATATTTTAATTTTTTGTCTTTAAATCCGTAGGCTAAATGTCCGCTTAAACGAAAACGATCATCTTTAGTTTTAAAAGTTCTAAAACCCATTTTGGTTCTAAAACCTTCTACTTGGTTACTAGCAAGAGCTGTCCAGAGTGGTCCAAATTGAATTCCCATTTTGGTATTGACATACCCACTAGCTACAGTGTTTATTAAGCCTGTAATGTTTTTAATTTGCTTCTTTTCTTTAATTTCTTTTATAAGTTTATAAGTAGATGAAGTTTCGTTGTTGTCGACCGATTTCCAAAAAGCACTATCTTTTTCGTATTGATCAGGTCTTATTTTAACAATCTCTTGATTATAGAAGTTTTTAGCTAGTGGTTTGTCTAAAATGTAATCATCAAAAGTTATTGTTTTTTTGATGGTTAAACCTTTATTGCTTTCGTTTTTGTCAACAAGAGTAAAATCGCCTTCGTAAGCGTTTTTAGTTGAGATATAAATACTGTCATTTCTTACTTCATATTCTTTTTCAAAAGATAGACCTCTAACAAAATTTAAGTTGATACTCTTGTGAACTTTCATTTTCAATTTTTTAATTGAAAATGTTTTGTCAGCTACCCAAAAATTTCCTTGAAAAGCCAAATCTCCATCTCTAACAGGGAAGAAATAAATGTTATAAAGCTTTTTGTTGTTTTGAACAATACTGTCATATAAAACATAATCGTAAGTAGCAAAACCATTTGTAGATAATGGGCTCACAAAAGATTTTCTTAACAGTGTTATGTTGTCTTTAAATACATCGATATTTTGAAAAGTATTAGACATTCGATTAAAAACAAAACCTTGAGCTCCTAATCCGTCTGCTTTTTCAGCTTGAATGTCTTCTCTAACGTTGCCCTCTTTATTATCGCCATATATAGTAGCTATTTGTTCTTTTAAATAAATAGGAACGTAATAATTAATTCCATCACTATCATACTTTACCTGCGAAATAGCTTCTTTATATTCGTTTTTGAAAATCTTTTTTAAGAAAACTGTATCTAGGTTATTTAGACCAATTTCTATAGCACTATGCCTTTTGTATTGGTAATAATCAACTAAGTCAAGACCATTTTTTCTTTTACGTTTCCAGATTTCTTTTAAAATTCGATACGCTGGATTTTCTTTTTTCTTTAAACGTTTTTTTGGTTTTGTAACTAAAATAACTTCTTCTAATTGGTTTGTTCCTTCTTTAAGAACAACATTCAAAAATTTTGTTTTTTGGCTAACTTTTAAAGTTTGTGTTTGAAAACCGACAAAAGAAATTTCTAGAGTTCCTCTGTATTTTTTTGTCTTTAAGAAAAACTTACCATCGTCATCAGTTGTAGTACCATAGGTTGTGTTTTTCATGAAAACATTCACATAAGGCATCGGATTGTTAAATTCATCAACAACTTTACCTTTTAAAGTTAGTTGAGCATGTAACGAGTTGGCAATCAGTAGTAATGTAAAAATTAATATCTTTTTCATATTTTTTAGTAGTACAAAATCCTTTTGACAAGCGGTCAAAAGGATTTTGGTTTCTTTACAATTGCTTGTTTCCTTTTTTATTTACGGTACATTACTTCTTTTACCGCTTTAACAACATCATTAGCATTTGGTAACCATTCTTCTAATAAAACAGGAGAATATGGTGCAGGCGTATCTGCTGTTGTAATTCTTTTTATTGGAGCATCTAAATAATCAAACGCTTCGTCTTGTACTCTAAAGGTAATCTCTGAAGATACACTTCCGAAAGGCCATGCTTCTTCTAAAATTACTAATCTATTTGTTTTCTTAACTGATTCTAAAATTGCATTATGATCCATTGGACGAACAGTACGTAAATCGATAATTTCTATTGAAATACCTTCTTTAGCTAATTCATCAGCAGCTTTATATGCTTCTTTTATAATCTTACCAAAAGAAACTACAGTTACATCAGTTCCTGCTCTTTTAATATCTGCAACACCAATAGGTATAATGTATTCTCCTTCAGGAACTTCCATTTTATCACCATACATCTGTTCAGACTCCATAAAGATTACTGGATCGTCATCACGTATTGCTGCTTTTAATAAACCTTTTGCATCATATGGATTAGAAGGTACTATTACCTTTAATCCAGGGCAGTTTGCAAACCAGCTTTCAAATGCTTGAGAGTGCGTAGCTGCTAATTGACCAGCAGATGCTGTAGGTCCTCTAAATACAATAGGACAATTAAATTGCCCACCACTCATTTGACGAATCTTTGCTGCGTTATTGATTATTTGATCTATACCAACTAAAGAGAAGTTAAAAGTCATGTATTCAACGATAGGACGATTCCCGTTCATTGCAGAACCAACAGCAATACCTCCAAAACCTAATTCAGCGATAGGAGTATCAATAACTCTTTTTTCACCGAATTCATCTAGCATTCCTTTTGAAGCCTTGTAAGCCCCATTATATTCCGCTACTTCTTCACCCATTAAGTAAATGCTTTCATCTCTTCGCATTTCCTCACTCATAGCTTCGCAAATAGCTTCTCTAAATTGTATTGTTTTCATACGTTTAATAAGTAGTTGTTTATCAAGAGTGCAAAAATAATAAAAATAGGAGTAATAAATAGTTTTTTAACTCAAACAAAAATCATTAATTACATTTGTAATATAAAGATGAGTTATTAGACGAAAAATAAAATTTACTATGCATGCATAGTAAATTAAAAAAAAGACGTAACTTCGTCGCTCAAAATTAAGTTTCTTAAAAACAACAATATATGAAAATATTAGTTTGTATCAGTCACGTACCTGATACTACTTCAAAGATCAACTTTACTGATAATGATACAAAGTTTGATACTAATGGAGTTCAATATGTTATAAATCCTTATGACGAGTTTAGTTTAACTCGTGCTATGTGGTTTAAAGAAAAGCAAGGTGCAAGTGTAACTGTTGTAAATGTTGGTGGCGCATCAACTGAACCAACTTTACGTAAAGCTTTAGCGATTGGTGCAGATGATGCAATTCGTGTAAATGCTGAGCCTACTGATGGATTTATGGTTGCTAAAGAATTAGCTGAAGTTGTAAAAAACGGAGGATACGATTTAGTATTAGCTGGTAAAGAATCTGCTGATTATAATGGGCAAATGGTTCCAGGGATGTTAGCTTCTTTAGTAGATTTCAATTTTGTAAATGCTTGTGTTGGAGTTGAGGTAGAAGGGTCGAACGTGACTTTAAGTAGAGAGATTGATGGAGGAGAAGAGAAAGTTTCTTCAACTTTGCCAATGGTTGTTGCTGGTCAAAAAGGAATTGTAGAAGAAAAAGATTTACGTATTCCTAATATGCGTGGAATTATGATGGCTCGTAAAAAGCCTTTGTCTGTTGTTGAACCAACGGGTGTTGCAGCAAGTACTTCTACTCAAAACTTTGAGAAGCCTGCTGAAAAAGGTGCTGTTAAGTTAGTGGATACTGTTGATGAATTAATCGACTTATTACACAACGAAGCAAAAGCAATTTAATCGTAAAATTTAAATCAAGCTTATTAAGAGTTCTCTTAATAACATAAAAAAATAAAAATATGTCTGTATTAGTTTTTGCCGATTCATCGGAAGGAAAATTTAAAAAAACTGCGTTTGAAGTAGTTTCATACGGAAAAAAAGTAGCTGAGCAATTAGGTAGCGAAATGATTGTGTTAACCATTAATGGAGGAGATGCATCAGAATTATATACTTACGGAGCTGAAAAAGTTGTAGAGGTTAAGAACGATTTATCTTCTTTTAACGCAAAAGCATACGCTTCAGTTATTAAACAAGTTGCTGATGCAAAGGGCTCTAATGTAGTTGTAGTTGATTCTAGTATTGATGGATTTACAGTTGGCCCATTAGTAGCTGTTGCTTTAGATGCAGGATATGCTTCTAACACAGTAGCTTTACCAAGTAGTATAAGTCCGTTTGTAGTAAAAAGAAAAGCTTTTTCTAATAAAGGATTTAACAATACTGAAATTTCAACAGAAAAGAAAGTAGTTGGAGTTGCTAAGAACTCATACGGAGCTCATGAAAATGCAGTTTCTGGTTCAGTTGAATCATTTGATGCTGCTTTACCTGAGTTAGGTGTAAAATCTGAAAGTATAAATAAAGCTACGGGTACAGTAACTATTGCAGATGCTGATATCGTTGTTTCTGCAGGTAGAGGAATGAAAGGTCCTGAAAACTGGGGAATGATTGAAGAGTTAGCTGATGTTTTAGGTGCAGCTACTGCATGTTCTAAACCAGTATCTGATTTAGGATGGCGTCCGCATAGTGAGCACGTTGGGCAAACTGGTAAGCCAGTAGCGTCTAACTTATATATTGCAATTGGTATCTCTGGTGCAATTCAGCATTTAGCGGGTATTAATGCATCAAAAGTAAAAGTAGTTATCAATACAGATCCAGAAGCACCTTTCTTTAAGGCTGCTGATTACGGTATTGTTGGTGATGCTTTCGAGGTAGTGCCTCAGTTAGTTGAGAAATTAAAAGCTTTTAAACAAGCGTAATTTTACTGGGTAATTTATCTTTTTCTAGAAATTTGAGATCAACTCATAATTTTTAGTAAATTGTGCCCACATAAAAAGGCTGTCTAAATTTTAAGCGTAGCGCCTAAAATTAGACAGCTTTTTGTTATTTATGACGATTGATACATGAGTTTAATTAAACTAACTATTAAGGGGATTTCATATAGCCAAACCCAAAGTGGAGCTTATGCATTAGTGCTAAGTGAAATGGAAGGAACAAGAACGCTACCTATTATTATAGGAGCATTTGAAGCCCAATCTATTGCGATAGCTTTAGAAAAAGAAATTCGTCCGCCAAGACCACTTACTCACGATTTATTTAAAACATTTGCTGATAGATTTTCTATTGAAATAAAGCAAGTTGTTATCCATAAGTTGGTTGATGGTGTTTTTTATTCAAGCTTAACTTGTGAAAGAGATGGAGTAGAAGAGGTGATAGATACACGTACTTCTGATGCAATCGCATTGGCTGTTCGTTTTCAAGCACCCATTTTTACTTATGAAAACATTTTAGATAAGGCAGGTATTTATTTAAAAATGGATGAAGAGTTAACTATTGAAGAAGATCTGGAATCTGATGAAATAGAATTTTCTCTAGAGGAGGAGATTGAATCTGAAGGAGGTTACACTCAAATGTCATTACAAGAATTACACGAGCAATTAAACGAAGCTGTTGCCGATGAAAACTATGAGTTAGCAGCAAAAATTCGTGACGAAATTAGCAAACGATCTTAAAATTAAAATATACATAATGAAGAAATTATTTATTTTCATAATGCTTTGTGCATCAGTAATAACTTTTGGTCAAAGCATTGAAAAAAAGTGGAGTTTTTCATCAATTACAACTACAGATGGTAGTTCGGTAGTTGCTATCAATCCATCAGATATTTTAGATTTATCTAAAGGAGATTTTAATTATTCTTTAGCAGCAAAAGATAGTTTAAAGGCTGGAGGGAATTATATTTATCAAAACAACTTATTAATATTTAACTACAAACAACCAAATGATACTGTTCGTTATTATAACGTAGTTGAATTGACTGAGGATGCATTAACATTGTCAGAAAAAAATGTGTTATATAAATTTAAAGATTCTAATACAACACCAGTAGTTTCTGAAAGTAAAGAAGTTGTTACAACTGTTTCTGAAACACCAAGTGAAATAGTTCCTAGCCAAGGTTTTTCAATGCAAAGTTTAGGAAGAGGAATTTTAGGAATGATTGTGCTATTAATAGTAGCATTTTTATTTAGCGCAAATAGAAGAGGAATTGATTGGAAAACAGTAGGATTAGGTTTAGCTTTCCAATTATTAATTGCAATTGGAGTTTTAAAAATACCTTTTGTACAAAAAGTGTTTGAATGGATTGGAGGTTTGTTTGTGAGTGTGTTAGATTTTACACGAGCGGGTAGTGAATTCTTATTTAGCGGCTTAGTAGCTGATATGGGATCGTTTGGTTTTATATTCGCATTCCAAGTATTACCAACAATTATATTCTTTTCGGCATTAACTTCTTTATTATTCTATTTAGGGTTAATACAAAAAGTAGTAAAAGGATTAGCGTGGTTATTATCTAAAGGATTAAAAATATCTGGAGCAGAGAGTTTATCTGTAGCAGGAAATATTTTCTTAGGTCAAACCGAAGCGCCATTATTAATAAAGGCTTATTTGGAAAAAATGAATAAGTCGGAAATGTTGTTGGTGATGATTGGTGGTATGGCAACTGTAGCAGGAGCAGTTTTAGCAGCTTATATTGGTTTCTTAGGAGGAGAAGATGAAGCGTTAAGGTTAATGTATGCAAAGCATTTATTAGCAGCATCAGTAATGGCAGCACCAGGAGCAATTATTATATCTAAAATTTTATATCCACAAACTGAAGAGGTAAACACAAATGTGCAAGTTTCATCAGAAAAAATAGGTTCTAATATTTTAGACGCTATTGCAAACGGAACAACAGAAGGATTAAATTTAGCAATGAATGTAGCAGCAATGTTGTTAGTTTTTATTGCATTTATCGCGATGATAAATGGTATTTTAGGTTGGGTAGGAGATGTTACATCATTAAATACTTGGATGGCAGAAAACACCTCTTATGCTAAGTTTTCATTAGAAGCAATTTTAGGATATGTATTTGCACCTTTAATGTGGTTAATTGGTGTAGCAAAAGAAGATATGGCTTTAATGGGACAGTTATTAGGGATTAAATTAGCAGCTAGTGAGTTTGTTGGTTATATTCAATTAGCTGAGTTGAAAAATGTTGCTAGCGCAACACATTTAACCTATAATAAGTCAATCATTATGGCAACTTATATGTTATGTGGATTTGCAAATTTTGCATCAATAGGTATCCAAATTGGAGGGATTGGTTCTTTAGCGCCAGGGCAACGTAAAACATTATCAGAATTTGGAATGAAAGCTTTAATTGGAGGAACTATAGCTTCTTTAATGTCGGCTACAATTGCAGGTATGATTATTGGGTAGCGAGTCGCTACTGACAATTTAAAAAAGTTAATAACTTATTAATATAATTTTTAAAAGCTTCAGCATTAAATGTTGAAGCTTTTTTATTTTTACAAAAATCATAAGTAAGAAGATGAAGCAATATTTAGATTTAGTAAAACACGTTTTAGAAAACGGAAACGAAAAAGGAGATAGAACAGGTACAGGAACCAAAAGTGTTTTTGGGCACCAAATGCGATTTGATTTAAGTGAAGGTTTTCCGATGGTAACTACCAAAAAGTTACACCTTAAATCTATTATTTACGAATTATTGTGGTTTATAAAAGGTGATACAAATATCAATTACCTAAAAGAAAATGGAGTTAAAATTTGGAATGCTTGGGCAGATGAGAATGGAGATTTAGGTCCAGTTTATGGTCACCAATGGCGTAACTGGAATAGCGATGAGGTTGATCAAATAAAAGAAGTTATTGAGACTTTAAAAAACAATCCGAATTCTAGAAGAATGTTAGTTTCTGCTTGGAATCCATCAGTGTTGCCTGATACTTCGGTTTCTTTTTCAGAAAATGTAGCGAATGGAAAAGCAGCTTTACCGCCTTGTCATGCTTTCTTTCAGTTTTATGTAGCAGATGGTAAATTGTCTTGTCAATTATACCAACGTAGTGCAGATATCTTTTTAGGAGTTCCTTTTAATATTGCGAGTTATGCATTGTTTACAATGATGATGGCACAAGTTTGTGGTTACGAAGCAGGTGAGTTTATTCATACTTTTGGAGACGCTCATATTTATAGCAATCATATCGAGCAGTTAGAGTTACAATTATCTCGTGAACCTAGAGCATTGCCAACAATGAGAATCAATCCAGCAATAAAAGACATTGAAGATTTTACTTTCGAAGATTTCGAGTTGTTAGATTATAATCCGCATCCACATATAAAAGGTGTTGTAGCTGTGTAATTTAACTTTATTTTTGATGGTTTCTTTAGTAACTTTGTAAATAGAATCCAAAAACTAATAAAGATGACTACAAATGTTGATGTTTTAAAAGATTCCCTTTACGAAAGAATAGCTGATATTAATGATGAAAAAGTGCTAGTAGCAATTAAAACTTTGGTTGATAATATAAAAACTGAAGTTTTAGAAGAAGCTATTACTCGAAAAAGAGATTTAACAAGCTATATAAAAGAGTGGGCAAAGAGTATATAATTTATGATTACAATAATTGCTGCAATAGCAAAAAATAATGCTTTAGGAAAAGATAATGATTTAATTTGGCATCTTCCTGCCGATTTAAAGCGTTTTAAAAAAGTTACTTCAGGGCATCATATTTTAATGGGGCGCAATACTTTTGAAAGTATTGGTAAACCATTGCCAAACCGAACTTCGGTTATTATTACTAGAAATCAAGATTATTTTAAAGATGGTTGTTTGATAGCAAATTCAATAGAAGAGGCTTTAGAATTATCAAAAGATGATGATGCTTTTATTATTGGAGGCGCACAGATTTATAAACAAGCAATTGAAAAAGGATTGGTTGATAAATTAGACATTACAATTGTACATCAAGATTTTGAAGCCGATGTTTTCTTTCCTGAAATTGATATGAATGTTTGGAAAGAAGTGGCTCGAGAAGATTTTAAAGCAGACGAAAAGAATAAATACGACTACAGTTTCGTTTCTTACGTAAGAAAATAACAATTCATGTCATTCTGAACTTGTTTCAGAATTACACCCGATAAAATTATGTCAATACAACTTACCTCGATATCTAAAATTTACGAAAATCAAAAAGCTGTAAATAATATTTCTTTTGAAGCTAATAAAGGAGAGATTGTTGGGTTTTTAGGTCCAAACGGAGCAGGGAAATCTACTACAATGAAAATTTTAACAGGATTCATTCAACCAAATGAAGGAGCAGTTTTAGTTAATGGAGTAGATGTTGTTACAAACCCTATTGACGCTCAAAAAAACATAGGATATTTACCAGAGCATAACCCGTTATATTTAGATATGTATGTGCGTGAATATTTGCAATTTCAAGCATCAATTCATCAAGTAGAAAAAAGTAAAATTGATACGGTAATTGAAAAAGTAGGATTAACTGTTGAAGCTCATAAAAAGATTCATCAACTTTCTAAAGGATATAGACAAAGAGTTGGATTAGCAGCTGCTATTTTACACGACCCTGAAGTATTGATTTTAGATGAACCTACAACAGGTTTAGATCCAAATCAACTAGTTGAGATTCGAGAATTAATAAAAGAGTTAGGTAAAGATAAAACGGTTTTACTTTCTACACATATAATGCAAGAGGTTGAAGCAGTTTGCGATCGTGTTATTATTATTAATAAAGGAGAATTGGTAATTGATAAACCAATTTCTGAGCTTAAAACAAGTAATGAACAGGTAATTAGAGTAACGTTTGATTATAAGTTGGAAGAGCAGTTTATTAAACGATTACCAAATATTATTTCTTTTAAAAATACTACTGAAAATAATTGGATATTGACTTTTGAATCCAATGAAGATATGCGGCCTATAATTTTCGATTTTGCTCAAGAAAACGGATTGAAGATTCTTGGTTTAAATGCTGAAAATAAAAATCTAGAAAACTTATTTCGAGAGTTAACGAATTAGGTTGCCCAATAATTTAATGGAAATAAGAAAAAACATAGTTTTAGAAAGAGTCGGCAAAAAATCAATTTTGATTGATACGTTTTTTCTAAAAGAAGCTGTTAATCAGCCAGTGGTTGTTTTTTGTCATGGTTACAAAGGTTTTAAAGATTGGGGAGCATGGAATTTAATGGGAGAAGCTATTGCCAAAGAAGGATTTTGTTTTGTGAAGTTTAATTTTTCTCACAATGGCGGCACTATCGAAAACCCAATTGATTTTCCAGATTTAGAAGCTTTCGGAAATAATAATTATACCAAAGAATTAGATGATTTAAATGATGTCTTAGATTGGGTACAAGACTATTTTAAAGAAAATGAGAGTATTGATACCAATAATATTAATTTAGTTGGTCATAGTCGTGGCGGCGGTATTTCAATAATAAAAGCTTCTGAAGATATTAGAATTAATAAACTCATCACTTTAGCAAGTATAAGTGATTTTGGAAGAAGAACAGCAACTGTTGGAGATTTAGAAAAGTGGAAAGAAACTGGAGTGAAGTATGTTGTTAACGGAAGGACAAAACAACAAATGCCACATTATTATCAGTTTTATAAAAACTTTAAAGAAAACGAAGCACGTCTAAATATTAAAACTGCTGAAGAAAGATTAAATATTCCGCATTTAATTATTCATGGAGATAAGGATACTTCTATATCAATAGATGAAGCGAGAGAGCTTCATGAATGGAATCCAAAAAGTAAACTAGAAATTATTCCAAACGCAGACCATGTGTTTAATGTGAAGCACCCTTGGAATGAACCAGTATTATCTAATGAGTTAGAAAAAGTAATTGAGAAAGCTTTAGATTTTTTAAATGAATAATTAACTAGAGTAGTTATTTCTAAACCACACTTTTTTCCAAGTTCTTTTCAAAATTAAAAAAGTAACTTTCTCAATATCTGAATTTATTAAATCTTTTTCAGAAACATCAATAATATATAAAAGGCTGCTAAATGAATTAGCATCATTTAAAATAATGTTTTCTATTGCTTCCTGTAGTTCCTTTTTTAAGGTAAATGGAGTAATTTGCTCACTAATATTCAAACTAAGATTAGCTAGACTAAAATCTTTATTAAGTTGTTTAATTAATTGAGTGTATAAATCTACTTTTAAAGCATTATCTAATAAATCTGAACTATTTTCAAAGCTAGGAAGCATTTTTAATTCAATTTATAATTAATAAATTGTTCATCTAAAGCTTTTAAAAACTCACTCGATATTTTAATTTTAGTGGTTCTACTCGGTAAATTCAATTCAATTTTTTCTTCAGAATCCCAAATAGTAAAATTTAAACCTTGAGTTCCTTTATTGGTTGCAAATAGATGTTGTAAATCTTTAATGGTGTTTTCTTTCACTTCGTGTAAAGGCATCTTAATAGTTACTTTTTTACACATTTTGTCCATGATGTCATGGAGTAGTAAAAATTCATTAAAACCTATTCTTGGCTCTCCTTTTACACCTTCTTTATTCGTCCATCCAGGTTTAATCGTTGATTTTACAAATAAGAAAGAATTAGGAACTAAGAAATGTTTGAATTTTAAATACTCTTCACCGAAAATCCTGAACTCTAGGTTTTCGTTATAATCTTCAATAATAAAAGTAGCCCATCCTTTACCGGCTTTCGAAACTCGATGTTGAACATCGGTTACAATACCTCCAAAAGACAATCCCATTCCTTCAATTTTGTGTAAATCTTTAAAATGCGCAAGAGTAGCGTTACAGAATTTTAACTCGTTTTTAAAATCATCTAACGGATGTGCGGAAATATACATTCCGACAACTTCTTTTTCTTGAGCTAACAACTCCATAGTTCCCCAAGTATCACACTGTGGAATGATTGGTTCTGGCATTTCTTCTTCAGAAGCTTCACCAAATAATGAAACCTGAGAAGAATTTTGATTCTCTTGATATTTGTTACCAAAACGTAAGATTTTCTCTATGAATTTAGAGCCTTTTTCATCTTCAACAAAATATTGTGCACGATGTGTTCCGTTAAAAGAATCAAAACCTCCAGCCAATACTAAACCTTCAAAAGCTTTTTTATTAGCAACACGCAAATCAACACGTTTAGCTACATCAAAAATAGATTTAAAATGACCGTTTTCTTTTCGTTCCTCGATAATAGCTCTTACGGCAGATGCCCCCACGCCTTTAATAGCTGCCATTCCAAAACGAACAGCACCTTCTTTGTTTACAGAAAACTTAGCATACGATTCATTAACATCAGGCCCTAACACATCTAATCCCATGCGTCTACATTCTTCCATAAAAAAGGAAACGGATTTAATATCGTTCATGTTATTAGAAAGTACTGCCGCCATATATTCAGCAGGATAATGTGCTTTTAAATATGCCGTTTGATAAGCAATCCAAGCATAACAAGTTGAGTGTGATTTGTTAAAAGCATAAGATGCAAATGCCTCCCAGTCTGTCCAAATTTTCTCTAACTTTTTCTCGTCATGACCATTTGCTTTCGCTTGCTCTACAAATTTAGGTTTCATTTTAGCTAAGACAGCTGCTTGCTTTTTACCCATTGCCTTACGAAGTACATCGGCTTCACCTTTTGTAAAGTCAGCCAATTGCTGAGAAAGTAGCATCACTTGCTCTTGATATACTGTAATGCCATAGGTTTCCTTTAAATACCCTTCCATTGCAGGTAGATCGTACTCAATAGCTTCATCACCATGTTTTCTTCGAATAAACGAAGGGATGTATTCCATTGGACCTGGACGATACAAGGCATTCATGGCAATTAAATCGGCAAAAACTGTCGGCTTTAATGAACGCATGTGTTTTTGCATCCCTGGAGATTCATATTGAAAAATACCAACAGTTTCCCCTCTTTGGAAAAGCTCGTATGTTTTTACATCGTCAATCGGAAAATTTTCAGGGTCTAAATCTACATCATGCCTTGCTTTAACAATTTTTACAGTGTCTTTAATTAGGGTTAATGTCTTTAACCCTAAGAAATCCATTTTTAGTAAACCAGCATCTTCTACTACCGAGTTGTCGAACTGAGTAACGTACATGTCAGAATCTTTTGCAAGAGCAACTGGCACGAATTTGGTAATGTCGTCGGGAGTAATAATAACTCCACAAGCATGGATACCTGTATTACGAACAGACCCTTCTAAAATCCGAGCTTTGTTAATGGTTTCAGCCATTAAATCTGAACCGTTAGATAAACGTTTTAGTTCGTTAACTAACTCTATTTCTTCAGCACGAAGTTTTTCTTTTAGTGTTTTTTCATCTAAAGAAAAGATTTTCTTTAGCTTCATTCCAGGTATTAACTTGGCAATTCTATCGGCTTCAAATAAAGGTAAGTCTAATACACGAGCAGTATCACGAATAGATGATTTTGCAGCCATGGTACCATATGTAATAATTTGTGCTACTTGGTTGGCACCATATTTATTAATTACATAGTCCATAACACGACCACGACCTTCATCATCAAAATCAATATCAATATCGGGCATCGATACACGTTCAGGATTTAAGAATCGCTCAAAAAGTAAATCGTATTTAATCGGATCGATGTTGGTAATCCATAAACAGAAAGCTACTACAGAACCTGCTGCCGATCCACGTCCAGGTCCTACAGATACATCCATATTACGAGCCTCTCGAATAAAATCTTCAACAATTAAGAAGTAACCTGGATATCCTGTTTTTTCAATTACCTCTAATTCAAAATCTAAACGTTCTCGAATACTTTCGGTAATTTCTCCGTATCGTTTTTTTGCTCCTTCGTAAGTTAAGTGACGTAAAAAGTTATTTTCACCTCGTTTACCTCCGTCTTCGTTATCTTTTTCATCTTTAAATTCATCTGGGATATCGAAAGCAGGTAATAATACATCACGCGCTAGTGTAAAAGCTTCTACTTTATCTACAATTTCTTGAATATTGATAATAGCTTCAGGAAGATCAGCAAACAACGTCTTCATTTCTTCTGAAGATTTAAAGTAGTATTCGTCATTTGGTAAGCCATAACGATAACCTCTTCCTCTCCCTTTAGGTGTAGCCTGTTTTTCACCATCTTTCACACATAATAAAATATCATGTGCGTTGGCATCTTCTTTACTTAAGTAAAAAGTATTATTAGAAGCAACGACTTTTACACCGTGCTTTTTTGAAAACTCTAAAAGTGTTTTGTTTACCACTTTTTCATCTTCTTGATTATGACGCATTAATTCGATGTACAAATCGTCACCAAATTGTTCTTTCCACCAAAGTAAAGCTTCTTCGGCTTGAGACTCTCCAACGTTTAATATTTTACTAGGAACTTCTCCATAAAGGTTTCCTGTTAAAACAATAATATCTTCTTTATATTTTTTGATTACTTCTCTATCAATTCTTGGAACATAATAGAATCCATCTACAAAAGCAATTGAAGACATTTTTGCGAGGTTGTGATACCCTCTTTTATTCTTGGCTAATAAAACAACTTGGTTTCCGTTGTCTTTTTGGCTTTTATTTGTGTGGTCGTTACATACATTAAATTCACAGCCTACAATTGGTTTTAAAGTTTTATCTGTAGGCTCTTCACCTTTTTCTATTGCTTCTTTGTTGGCAGCTTCTACAGATTTGTTATGCTTTAAAACAGCTTCTACAAAATGAAAGGCAGCCATCATATTTGCTGTATCTGTCATGGCAATAGCAGACATATTATCTTTAGCTGCTGCTTTTACAATATTGCCAATTTGAATGGTGGATTGTAAAACTGAATATTGCGTATGATTGTGTAAATGTGCAAACTGAACATTCTCTAACTCAGCTAATCCTTCAGAAGTAGATTTAGTGATCTCTATTTCATTACTAGCTTCTTTTTGTTTTCTGATTTTTTCACTTTCCTTTTTAAGGTTTAAGTGCTTTAATCCAATAACTTGAGTAGTACTTGGATTCGCTTCAGAAAAACGATCTAAATAACCATCATCAGATTGTAATTGTTCTTTTGTGTATTGTCGTAAACGAATTAACTCTAAAAAACAACGTGTAGTAGCTTCCACATCGGCAGTTGCATTGTGGGCTTCTCCAAAACCTGTTCCAAATAAATGATTGTGAAGTTCTGTAAGAGTTGGAAGTTTAAATTTACCTCCACGACCTCCTGGAATTTGACACAATTTTGCAGTATGTTCTGTACAGGTATCTAATACTGGTAATTGGGCAAGCTTACTCTCAACACCTAAACGATGGAGTTCGCAGCCCATAATGTTTACATCAAATCCAACATTTTGACCAACTACAAATTTTGTTTTATCTAAAGCTTCATTAAATAATTGCAAACCTTCGCTTAACTCAATACCTTGTTCAATAGCTAAGTCGGTAGAAATACCATGAATACGCTCTGCATCATACGGAATGTTAAATCCATCAGGTTTAATTAAAAAATCATTATGCTCTATTACGTTACCTAACTCATCATGTAATTGCCATGCGATTTGAATGGCTCTAGGCCAGTTGTTAGTATCAGTAATAGGAGCATTCCAACTTTTTGGTAATCCAGTTGTTTCAGTATCGAAAATTAAATACATTGGTGTTGTTTAATTTATGAAGCGTTTTTTTAGGTAAAAACAAAGTGTAAAAATACAAAGAATTTGTGGTGTTTTACGGAGAAGTTATTAACGAGTGATTCGCTAGTTAAACTACTGATTATGTGTGATTAGTGGTTTATTTGTTGCTTCTAATGTTAAGTTTAGATTAAATGCTAAAAAAAATAAAAAAGTATCAATTTTAAAAAGTATCTTTGCACTTTAATTATAATAATTTTTACAATGAAAGAAGGAACAGTAAAGTTCTTCAATGAATCTAAAGGTTTTGGATTTATTACAGAAACAGGATCAAACACAGAACATTTTGTACACGTATCAGGTTTAATCGATGAGATTAGAGAAGGTGATACAGTAGAATTTGATCTTAAAGAAGGAAAAAAAGGATTAAACGCAGTTGATGTTAGAGTATTATAATATTTAACACGAAACTTATTTTCTTAAGAGCTTGTTTTTCAGGCTCTTTTTTATTGCTATAATATTAATTTTTTTCTTTTTATTGAAAAAAAAAGCATACTTTTGCGCCCACTTATCACGAGATGGTAAGATTTATTAATAATCAAGGTCGCGTACCTTAAAAATTAAAATTATGCCTGTAAAAATTAGATTACAAAGACACGGTAAAAAAGGAAAGCCATTTTATTGGGTAGTAGCAGCTGACTCTAGATCAAAAAGAGACGGTCGTTACTTAGAGAAAATTGGTACTTACAACCCTAACACTAACCCTGCAACTATCGACTTAAGTGTTGATAAAGCTGTAGCTTGGTTACAAAATGGTGCTCAACCAACAGATACTGCAAGAGCTATTTTATCTTACAAAGGAGTTATGTTGAGAAACCACTTAGCTGGTGGAGTAAAAAAAGGAGCTTTAACTCAAGAACAAGCAGATGCTAAATTTGCAGCTTGGTTAGAAGAGAAATCTGGAAAAGTTTCTGGAAAAGTTGACGGTTTAGCAAAGGCAGAAGCTGATGCAAAAGCTAAAGCTTTAGAAGCAGAAAAAGCTGTTAATGAAGCTCGTATCGCTGCTAACACTCCTGCTGTTGAAGATAGCGAGGATGCTGCTGTAGCTAACGGATCAGATAGCGAAGAATAAAAACTGTATTGCGATGATGCAAAAAGAAGATTGCTTTTATTTAGGCAGAATCGTTAAAAAACATAGTTTTAAGGGTGAAGTAATTATTAAGTTAGATACTGATGAACCCGATCTTTACGAAAAATTGGAATCAGTTTTTGTCGATTTAGGCAATAACCTGGTTCCATTTTTTATTGAAAAATCTTCTTTAAGTAAAAGCACGATGTTCCGTGTAAAGTTTGAAGATGTAGATACCGAACAAGATGCTGATGCAATAATGCGAGCTGGGATATATCTACCTTTAAATTTATTGCCTAAACTCTCAGGTAAAAAGTTCTATTTTCATGAAGTTATAGGTTTCACAGTTGTCGATACTTCTTTTGGTGAAGTAGGAGAGATTATGAGTATTAATGATTCTTCTGCACAACCTTTATTTGAAATTGATAGAAACGGAAGTGAAGTTTTCATTCCGATGATTGATGACTTTATTAAAAAAGTAGATAGAGAAAACAAGATTATCGAAGTTATTACACCAGAGGGTTTGATAGATTTGTATTTGGAGTAAACTGATACTCAAACACACTATCTTCACCATCATCAAAAATATTTTGCAATCCAACGTAGGTAAACCCTAAATTTTTTAAAAGTTTTTGTGATGCTTTGTTTTCAGGCATAGTAAAAGCAAGTACTTTTTCTTGTTCAAATTTATTTCGAACATATTCAATGATTAGCTTGGTAGCTTCTGTTGCATATCCTTTTCCTCTATATTCAGGTAAAAATCCATAGCCAATATCAAGATAGTCTACTTTTTCTCGTTGTAAAGCAGTGGAAGTTCCAATAGGTTTATTGGTTTTTTTTAAAATAACAGTAAAGAAGCCTAATCCGCCAAGTTGTAGATTTTTGAGTAAAATATCGTCTAAATATTTTTCCGTTTCTTTAATAGATTTTAAGTTTTTATCAGAGATAAATTTAATCCAATCGGGATCGTTGAATAATTCAAAATAAAAAGGAGCATCGCTCACTTTAGCATCTCTAATAATTAGTCTGTCGCTTTCTAATAACATGGGTTAAATATAATTTAAAAATGTACTTTTGCGTAGCAAAAAAACGATAAAATGAGTTTACTAGAAGAATTACAGAATAGAAGCGGAAATCAATGTGAATTATGTACATCTAAAGAAAACTTGTCAATTTATGAAGTTCCACCAGTTTCTACAGGAGGAGTAGATGGTAGTTTATTAGCTTGTAGTACTTGTATAGAGCAGATTGAAGATACTGATAAAACAGATGTAAATCATTGGCGTTGTTTAAACGATTCTATGTGGAGTGAGTACAAAGCAGTAAAAATAGTTGCTTGGAGAATGTTATCTAGATTACGAAAAGAAGGATGGCCACAAGATTTGTTGGACATGATGTATTTGGAAGAAGACGATTTACGTTATGCTAAAGAAAGTGGTGATCATTTAGATGAAAGCGAAAAAATAATTCACAGAGATGCTAATGGAGCTATTTTACAAGCTGGAGATTCTGTGGTACTAATTAAAGATTTAAAAGTGAAAGGTTCTAGTATGGTAGCTAAACAAGGTACAGCGGTTCGTAGAATTTCTTTAGATCACGAAAATGCAAAATATATTGAAGGTAAAGTTGGACCTACTCAAATTGTAATTATTACAGATTACGTTAAGAAAATGTCGGAAAAAGAATAAAAAATTTATAAGCATAAAAAAAGCTGAGTTTTAAACTCAGCTTTTTTTATGCTTATTTTTCAGTGTTGTAATACACTTTGTAAAATTTCATTTTTTTATCCTCATCATAACCTTGTTCTAAATAATCAGAAGAAGCATCAGGAGCATCTACATCAATTTTAATTTGGATGTTGGTGTCTAGTTTGATTTCAGTTTTAAATTTGCTTTTTTCTTTTTTTAGTACAACATCAGAGACTTCAAAATTATTTCTTACTAAAACATCGTTTAGTTTTTCGAAATGTTTTTTATAGTCCTCAAACATTCCTTTATGCTTGTCTTCTTCAAAAACTTCATCTTTAAACCCATGATAATCTACACTTTCGTGTTCTTTAAAGTAATCAACAGTATTTGCTAAAAAGTTACTTTGTTCTTGTTTTCCGAATTCAGGTTTTATAATTTCTTCAGAGAACTCCTTACACATTTCTAAATAGTTTTGTGTGTGTAAATTACGATCGTCAGCATATTTTACACTCAAGAAGTTTTTAATCCAATACTGAGCATCGTATTGATTATTATCAACAGATAAAACTACGGTGCCTTCAGTATCAGAAGAGTTTAAAATCAAGCAGCCTTTATCTAATCTTTTTGTTGAAATTCCTTTTTGAACCACAACATCAAAACTATCATCATCTAAATACGTTTGAAAAAAATCGACCTTGCTTTCAATTTTAAAAACTCCTACAGCTTCGGTTAATACATCTTTATATTCGATACCTTCAAAGTAAACAACAATAACATCACCTGTTTTAATATTGGCTGAGTTAGATTGTTCGTACAAATGATTTACAATATTTTTTGAGTGCTCGATAAACGTGTTTTCATCTTCAAAAATATCTGAAGTGTATTTGTTCATTTCGTTTAAACGAACATCTGCATGATGACTAAATCGGTAGCTTTGTGTTACGGTGCTAAAGTTTTTTAATAAAAAAGGCATTAATAATTCGTAGCTTTCTTCGTCAAAACGCACTAAGCTTTCAGAGAAAGCATTTTGTCCGCTATTGTATTTATTAGCAACTTTATGAATAATACATTTACTAATTTCTGCACGCGTTCTTTTAATCATCTTCTAAAAATTGGAAGACAAAAATAGAAAAACTAAAGTTTTAATTTTAACTGTTCGGGAAGTAATTTAAAAGTCTTGCGATGATACGGTGTAATTCCGAATTGACGAATAGCCTCTCGATGTTCTTTTGTAGGGTATCCTTTGTTCTTTTTCCAATTGTATTGCGGAAATTCTTGATGAATTTTTTCCATGTATTCATCCCGGTATGTTTTTGCTAAAACCGAAGCAGCTGCAATACTCATAAATTTAGCGTCACCTTTTACTATGGTTTTATGCGGGATTTCTTTATAGGGTCTAAACTTATTTCCATCAACAATAATAAATTCTGGTATAACATTTAATTGTTCAATAGAACGATGCATTCCTGTAATAGAGGCCTGTAAAACATTGAGTTCATCAACTTCTTCATGATGGATAAATGAAACTCCGAAAGCTAAAGCATGTTCTTCAATAAAAGGTCGGAGTTCTTGTCGTTTTTTTTCTGAAAGTTGTTTTGAGTCGTTTAGAAAATCATGATGAAAATCTTTAGGTAAAATAACGGCTGCTGCCACAACTGGCCCAGATAAACAGCCTCTGCCAGCTTCATCAGTTCCAGCTTCTAAAGTAAATCCGCTATAGTTTAATTTCAACATGTTACAAATTAACAGTTTTCAAAGAAATTTTTTAGTATTAAAAGCACTATTTTTTTTGAAAAGAAGGTAAGAAAAAAGTAATAACTTACTTGTATACTTTAACATAGGTTTATCTCGTTCTGGTCGTACCAGTTTCGTTTTATTATTTTATTTTTGCTGTTATGAAGAAAAGTTTTTTAGTGTTTTTTTGTTTGATAAGTGTTCAAATGTTATTTTCTCAAATTAGAGGACTAGAAGGAGGAGGGCTTGAAAAAGGTTTTAATCAGAGCAGAGATTCTTTACCAGACAATGAGATTAACGTAAAACTTAGCGGAAAAACAAAGTACACAGATTACAAGATCATATCGCATAAAAATGATACTACAATTGTTGATACTACGCTTACTTTAAAAAAACACTACAAATTTAACTTTTTAAGAAAGGATAATTTTGAATTGTTAGCTTTTCATAATCAAGGGCAAACCTTTAATAATTTAGGTTATAATTTCAATGATATTTCTCAGTTTCCTGATATAGGTTTTCGAGCAAAACAATTCAATTATTTTAAAGTAGAGGATGTAGATTATTATCATGTACCAACGCCTACAACTGAGATTATGTATCGAACAGGGTTAGAGCAAGGTCAGGTTTTGGATGCGTTATTTACTGCTAATTTTTCCAAACGACTTAATGTGGGAATAGCATATAAAGGCCTTCGTTCTTTAGGAGCATATAGACGTTCTTTAGCTAGTTCAGGTAATTTTAGATTGAGTTTCAGATATGAAAGCCCAAAAGGGCAATATGCCATTAGAGGACAAGTAGTAAATCAAGATTTTTTTAATCAAGAGAGCGGTGGTTTAACTGATAATGCGCTAATTGCATTTATAAACGATGACCCTAATTTTAGTAGAAATAGAGATCGATTAGATGTGAATCTTACAGATGCAGAAAATACATTTGAAGGAAAGCGTTTGCATTTTGAACATTCATTTAAATTAATTTCGGTAAAAGATAGTTTACAACAAAAAGATTTTTCCAACCTTAAGGTAGGTCTTTCTTTTACAAGAGATTCTAAGTTTTATCGTTTCAATCAAGCTACTCCCACTGAAGCAATTTTTGGAGATGTAAATGTTTCGGGAGCTGTCAATAATCAAGTAAACTATTTATCGTACAATAATCAAGTGTTTTTAGATTTTAACTCTAAATATGTTTTAGGAAAATTTAGAGTAAAATCAGACTATACGACTTATAACTATGGTTATGATAATTTACAAAATAGTTTGGTTGGAATCACAAAAAACAGATTAAAAGGTGATGCCGTTTCTTTTGGTGCTGATTGGAATGGTAAAGTCAAAAATTTTCATGTAAACGCTACAGCTAATATAACACCAGGTAGCGGAAGACTTTCAGGAAACAATATCAAAGCCGAAGCTTTTTATAAAAAAGATAGTGTATTTACTGTAAAGGCGAGATTGGGAGTTAGTAATAAACTACCGAATTTTAACTTTTTATTCTTTCAAAGTAATTACAATAAATACAACTGGGAAAATGATTTTTCTTCAGTTGGAACTCGAACTTTGGGCGGAGATTTTTCTTCAAAGTGGGGAGACGCTTCTGTAGATATTACGAATATTGACAATTACACTTATTTTGATGAAAATAGTTTGCCAAAGCAATATTCAGGAAGTGTAAATTATTTAAAAGCAAAAGTTTCAAAAGAGTTTAGATTTGGTAAATTTGGATTAGATAATACTTTAATGTATCAGAAAGTTGCTAACGGAAGCGATGTTTTTAGAGTTCCAGAGTTTGTAACAAGAAATACTTTGTACTATTCTGATAACTGGTTTAAAGGAAATCCATTATTAGTACAAATAGGAGCTACTTTTAAATACTTTAGTAAGTATAAAGCAAATGCTTATAATCCTTTATTAGCTGAGTTTACATTACAAAACGATACTGAAATCGGTTATCCAACTGTAGATTTGTTTTTTAACGGTAGAGTGCGTAGAACACGTATTTATTTTAAGGCGGATAATATAAGCTCATTCTTTTTTAAGAAAGATTATTTTTCAGCACCAGGATATCCATATAGAGATTTTGTTATCCGCTTTGGAGTAGTTTGGAATTGGTTTATTTAGCCACAATGTGGTAGATAGTTCATTTATAAATATGAAAAGTTTACTAAAACAAAACTGGAAGTTGTTTTTAATAGCAAGTTTAACCTTAGGGTTAGCACCGTTTAATCCACCACATATTTTAGGAAAGCTAAAGTGGATTGCTGGAGGAAATGCATTCTCAGGTGAACAAGTCATGGGTTTTAAAGATGTTTTTGATGTGTTTTTACACGGAACACCTTGGGTACTTTTACTAGTTTCTATTGTGTTAAATCTTTCTGCATTATTGGTAAAAAACGATTCGGAATAGAACTCTCTTTTTTATCAATAATAACAAAACCTTGACTTTTATAAAAAGGGACAGCGTTTGGATCTGCTAATAAAATCATGGAGTTAGCTTTTAATTCTATAGATTTTTCAAAAGAATGCTGTAATAACCTTTTCCCGATTCCTTGTCCGATAAACTCTGGAAGAATAAATAGCATTTCTAATTCAATAGTATTTCCTTTAGGTGGATTTAAAACATAGAACCCAGCTATATGATTATTGATAATAATTTTAAAAACTATCATTTCTTTAATCATTTTAGAAGTGATAGTTAAATCATTTCTCCAGCTTTCAATAATCTCATTGGAATAACCCCAATGTGCTTTTGAGGTTAAAGCAATATTGGTTAAAGTTTCTGAATCTTGTATAATAGCTTTTATAATCATAAAAAAAATCCTCACGTTTTTAAGTGAGGATTGTAATATTATTTTTTAACTAGTTGTCTAATCTTAATTCTAAATGCAGCAAATAATAAGGTTGTAAACGGACTTAGCCAGTTAAACACCGCATATAAAGCATATTCGCCAACACCTACACCTAACACTCCAGATTGGTAAGCTCCACAAGTATTCCAAGGAATTAATACAGAGGTTACAGTTCCAGAATCTTCTAACGTTCTACTTAAGTTTTCAGGAGCTAAACCTTTATCCTCATAAGCTTGTTTAAACATTTTTCCAGGAATTACCAATGCTAGGTATTGATCGGAAGCAATTACGTTTAATCCTAGACAACTTACAACTGTACTGGCAAACAAACCAAAAACAGAAGTGGCAATTGATAATAGTGCCTTGGTTAATTTAGCTAGGGCTCCAATAGCATCCATAACACCACCAAATACCATAGCGCAAACAATTAAAAAGATGGTCCATAACATTCCATTCATTCCACCAGCACTAAATAATTCAGTTAGTTTTTCATTATCCGTTTGTATTTGAGTATCGGTTAAAACTGAATTAACAATTGATTGAAATCTGGATTCATTTAAAGTATCTAATACGTCTCCTTGGAAAATAAAAGCAAAAACAGCTGCTAAAACAACACCAGTTCCTAAAGCTACTAGAGGCTTCGTTTTTAATAAAATCATTGCTATTACCACAGCCGGTACAATAAATAACATTGGAGATATATGAAACGTATTTTTAATACTCGTTAATAGGTTACTTACATCTGCACTACCTGTTGTATCAATAGTTCCACTTAAAATGGCAAAGACAATAAGAGTAACAATAATAGTTGGCACTGTTGTGTATGCCATGTATTTTATATGGGTAAATAAATCGGTTCCAGCCATAGCAGGAGCTAAATTTGTAGTGTCTGAAAGTGGCGACATTTTATCTCCAAAATACGCTCCAGAAATTACAGCACCAGCAATCATACCAGATGGAATTCCTAAAGCACTTCCGATACCAACTAAGGCAATACCTACAGTTGCAGAAGTAGTCCATGAACTACCAGTTGCGATTGATATAATGGCAGCAATAATAACAGAAGCGGGTAAAAATATTTCAGGACTTAATACTTGTAATCCATAATAAACCATTGCAGGTATAATTCCGCTTACTAGCCAGGTTCCAGCTAAAGCACCTACTAGAAATAAAATCATAATAGGAACAAAAACACTTTTCCAATTTTCCCATACTTCAGCAATCATAGTTTGAATAGAAACCTTGTTGAAAAAACCTACTCCAGCTGCAATAGCACCTCCCATTAATAGAATATATTGATTAGAATAATCTCCTAACCAAGCACCATCAGCATAAAAAATATTATAAGCTAATAGTCCCATCAAAATGATTACAGGAATTAAAGCTTCCCAAAAACTTAATTCTTTATTGTCTATAATTTTTTGGTCTTCTATATTAATTTCAGATAAATTTTTATCGTCTTGCATTGTGTAGTTTTTTTGGAAGTGTAATGTTACGATTTTGCAAAGAATTACACAAGTAGAATCAGTTTAGTACATTTGCCAACTATGGATTCATTAACTCAAATTGTTTTAGGTGCAGCTTGCGGAGAAATTGCATTAGGAAAAAAGATAGGAAACAAGGCATTGTTATTTGGTGCGATAGGAGGAACTATACCCGATTTAGATGTATTTATTGGTAGTTGGTTGTATGGTAATGAAATTGATGCAATGGCATTTCATAGAGGGTTTATGCACTCAATTGTTTTTGCAATTTTAGCTCCTTTTCTTTTCGGATGGATAACGCATAAATTATATGATACAGGTAAGCGAATTGGAACGACAAATTTAAAAGATTGGATATGGTTATACTTTTTATCCATTTTTACACATCCATTATTAGATAGTTTTACTCCTTACGGAACACAATTGTTCTTGCCTTTTTCTGATTATAGAGTTGCTTTTAATAACATTTCTGTGGTAGATCCTTTATACACGTTACCTTTTTTAGTGTGTTTGATAATTGCTATGTTTTACAATCGAAAAAAAGCAAGAAGAAAATGGTGGACGCATGCAGGAATATTGGTGAGTTCAGCATATATGATATTTACTATTGGAAATAAATTACATGTTGATTCAATTTTTAAAGAATCGTTTGATAAGGCTGAGGTTTCATACAGTCGTTTTTCAACACAACCTACCATAATGAATAATGTTCTATGGTATGGAATTGCTGAAACTGATGATGATTATAAAGTAGGATTTTATTCTTTATTAGATACAAAAGCTGCGGTAGATACTATTTTAAGTATTCCAAAAAATAGAAAATTGTTAGATATAAATCACTCAGATATTAAAACCTTGACTTGGTTTAGTAATGGGTATTATAATTTAATACCTATGGATTCTAGTAAAAATGTTCAATATTTAGATTTAAGATACCCGTTATTAAATCCAAATGATGCTGGTACCTCTATGTTTCGTTTTGAGTTAATGAAAGATAACGATCGTTGGGACATGGTTCCGTTTTCGGGAGAACCACCTTCAAAAGAAGATATAAAAGAATTTACCAAACGTTTTTATGGAAAGTAAAAAATCCCGCATTATGCGGGATTTTTTTATTTGTGTTTCAATTCTTAAGCTAAAACCTTTTCTTTTAAAACATCTACTTCAAGCATACAAGTTTTCATCATTTCATAAGTGCGTTCTATGTCGTTGTCTAAACCAATAGAGAAACGAATTAAACCGTCAGTAAGCCCCATTTCTACTTGTTCATCTTCTGGAATTTCTGATGAGGTAGAAGTACTAGGTGCAGAGAATAATGTTTTGTAGAATCCTAAACTTACAGCTAAATAACCTAAGTTACGTTCTTGCATTAATTCCATTAAAGCATTTGCTTTTTCTAAAGAGCCAGCATCAATGGTTAACATTCCTCCATAGCCATATTCTTTATTCATGATTGATTTAAAAATTTCATGTGATGGATGTGATTTTAATCCAGGATAAACTGTTTTTAATCCGTCAGCTTCAAACTTTTCTGCCAAATAAGTAGCGTTTTTACTATGTTGTTTCATACGGATATGAAGCGTTCTCATGTTCTTTAAAATTGAAGAAGAACGTAAAGAATCCATAGAAGAACCTAGTAACATACTTGCTCCATCAATTACACTTTTTTGAGAGTTGATAAAATCAGCACTAGCACAAACTACACCTCCCATGGTATCTGATGATCCGTTAATGAATTTTGTTAAACTATGAATAACAACATCGGCACCTAATTGCGCAGGAGAAATAGATAATGGCGAAAATGTATTGTCAACCACTAATTGTAAATCGTATTTTTTAGCCAAAGCTGATAAACCTTTTATATCTGCAACTTCTAAAAGAGGATTACTTACGGTTTCGCAGTAAATCATTTTAGTGTTTTTATTGATAGCTGCTTCAACAATATCTAATTTAGTAATATTTACAAAAGAAGTTTCAATACCCATTCTTGGTGTAAAGTTCTTTAAAAAAGCATAAGTCCCTCCATAAATAGTTCTGCTTGAAACAATATGATCTCCTGCGCCACAAATTTGTAGAATAGTAGGAGTAATAGCTCCCATTCCAGAGCCAGCTACGTTAGCAGTTTCTGTTCCTTCCATAGCAGCCAAAGCTTCTCCAAGATATAAGTTTGAAGGGGAGGTGTGACGAGAGTATAAATAGCATCCATCTGTATTCCCTTCAAAAGTATCAAACATGGTTTTGGCTTCTAAAAAGGTATAGGTTGAAGAATCAGAAATTGAAGGGTTAACACCACCAAATTCTCCAAAATATTGTAGGTCTTGAATGTTGTTAGCAGGTTTAAAATCCATAATAGTAGTTTTTAGTTGTTTAATAGATTGTAAATTACTTTAAAATGTGATTTTAAATCAAGTAAAAAAACATGTGTTAGATTATTTTTCTTTATTTTTAATCTTTATTAGTTTTAAAACAAGGTTTTTGGAATAAAAATCTATAAAAGTTGTAAAATTTTCAGATGAAATTAGATCGTACAGATAAAAAATTATTAGAGTTACTTCAAAAAGACAGTAAACAAACTACAAAACAGCTGTCGTTACAGTTAGATTTGTCTGTTACTGCTGTATATGAGCGTGTTAAAAAACTTGAAAGAGAAAAAGTAATTACTCAATATGTAGCGTTGGTAAATAAAAATAAGATAGGGAAGTCGTTTTTAGCGTTTTGTCATATTAGACTAGAAAAGCATGCCAAAGACCATATTACTGTTTTTGAAAGAGAAATTAGTAAACTAGATGAAGTAATAGAATGTTTTCATGTTAGTGGTGATTATGACTATATTTTAAAAATATATGTAAAAGATATGGATGAGTATCGTGAGTTCATGGTAAATAAGCTAACAGCTTTAAAACATATAGGAAATACACATAGTACTTTTACTATTGGAGAAGTTAAAAACTCGAATGCTATAGCGTTATAAAAAAAAGTGAACGATTATTCGTTCACTTTTTATACTTTTATAGAGTTTATACTCTATTTTTTACTAAAACAATTTTTTCAGTTTGTTTTTCTACTAGATCTTTATAGAACTCTTTAAGAGTAGAATAATATTGAGGAGCAATAATACTTGAGTTTATTTGCAGAATTGAAGAGAGTTTTATTTTATTTCCTTGAATATTAATTTGATATTTAAAAATACCTAAACCTTCTGGAAGCCCTGTTGCAAGGCTTTTAGGATAAGATTCAACACTGTAATTATCAGGGATTGTAATTGAAACAGAGAATTGATCTTGCCAAGGCATTCCGTAATCAACTGGGAAATTTCTTTCTTCCGATTTAAATGGATTTTCTTTAGTTCCTAAAAAAAACAGAGGTGTAAAATATAGTTTTCCATTTATCTCTTCTATATGGTCTTCACTTATAAATTTTAGAGTTTGAGTTATAGGTTTAGAAATATTTTCTTTATTAGATGTCTTAAAATTATCAATTTCTATATTGTGTTTTTCTTCTAAAGAAGTAATTACTTCCTCTTCTTTTTTTACATTATTTTTTTGGCGATAAAACATGGCAGTATGACCTGTTAACGATCTTCTTAGTATACCATTTATTTCACCTAAATCATTAATTTTTACATGAAGTATGTTATTTTCTTTAGAGTGATTAGATGGAATAAGGTTGACTTGTTCTGAGTGCCCTCCTTCTAAAATTTCTCTACCAAACCAATTTAAATCTCTATATGGAAGTGTGTTAGGGTGTGAGTATTTCTCTGTGGCATCTAATAAGATATATTTTCCGTTAGCAAGATTAACCTTAGAGATAACATAATTAAAACCTTTTCTAGTAGGAAAAATAGGAATTCCATTATTTTTAGTACTTATTAAAACAGGGTTTGCTTTTATGTTAGCAGAACGTAACATAGAGGTTAGCATTAAATTAATTTCAGCAGCATTTCCTGAACCTTCTTTATATGCTTTTTTTATACCTTTGTCTGTGTATTTTCCATAATAATCGTTCCATTTAACTTTTGATTTTACAAATTGAAATATTAAAGATATTTTTTCAGAATTGCTTTTTGCTGTTTCTAAAATTACTTTTAAATCATTTTTATAGTAGTTAGTTTTATTAAGTTCACCTCCAAAATTTGAAGATTTATAAATTGTTTTACAAACATCTTCCCAGTTTGTTGTGTAATTTTTAAAAGCACCTCCAAATGTAATAAAATTAGTATTTGAAAGTTCAAATTCAATTCCACCTCTGTAGTTATTAATATTTCCAGAGTACGGTTCGTTTTCTTTTAGACTAGGAATATTTTTTTCATTAAACGAAAATGTTTTTGATGAAAAATCAACATTATTTGCACCAAAATTAATCCTATCTCTTTTAGAACCTTCTTTTAAAGGAATGTTATAGTACCCCTTTGAAGTTTTATTAAATGTAAAATATTCAGGTATTTCTATTTTATAATGCAATTGTTTAATAGGGATGGCGTATTGAAAGTTTAAGGTTTTAATACTCCATAGAGGAGAGGTCAAAGTATATTTTAAGTCAATGATACTATTTTCTTTTACATTTGGGAAAGCTATTTTTTTCTGACTTCTATATTTGTTTAATTTTTCATCAAATATGTCTTTCTTTGAAAGCTTACTTTTTTCTATTTTATCGTTAACTAAATTAAACGAGTATGCTTTTAAAGAACTTATTTTTTCTTGATCCCCAGAATTTGGATTGTAATAAGTTATTTTTTTTGTTGCATAATTTAAACCTTCTTTTGAGTAAATTTTAATTCGCTCATGATAATCCGTAATTACCTGAAATCCTTTGTTAGTATCGTATCTAAAATAAGTTCTTCTATTTTTTAGAAGATATGCCGCGTTAGCAGTAGAATCTAATGGATTGGTTTTTTCTCCTAACTCTTCTTCGGATACCTTCCCAAATTTTATTTCTTGAGCGCTTACGTTAAATGTAAAGAGTATTGTAAAAATGAATAATATTTTTTTCATAGTAATTTTTAGTTTTTAATTAGTTCCATTCTTAGGTTATCGTATTTAGCAACTGTTTTTCTGAATTTTCTGTAAGCTTTATAATCTTCTTTTGGATGAATTCCTTTTTTAAGTGAGAACTCTCTTTTATATATAAAAGAGGAATCATTGGTTTTTTCAAAGTTTATTCTATAAGTTCCAAATTTATTTTCTATGCTTTCGTTTTGAGGCAATTTAATAATTGAAAACCCTTTTGGTATTTCAAAAATAAATTCATCTTTATCTATAAAACCTCTATCAATTTCTATTGAACGTTGTCTATTTCTGTATCTTTTTGGAATTCCTGTAATTCTATTAAATACATTTAATTTAAACAAATAACTACTGTCTCTAACCTTAGCAAAACTTTCAATATTAACATCTAATTTTTCGGTAAACTCAATTTTATCTTTATTGTTTATCAGTTTAGTGCTTTGTATTTCTAAATTATTATTATAATCCCATACGTTATATTTATAATATTTATCAAGCTCTTTTTTAGTGTAGGTTTCAATGCGAGTTTTATCGTTATACTGAGTGCCATATGAGGTTCTAGTTAAAGAAGCCGAAATATTGCTATTTGGTAAAAGATTAATACTTGCTTTTATCGATTGCGAATTAGTCTCATTTATATAGGCAGGAGTTCTTTTAATAACACCACCTTCTGGAGTTATAACCAATACGTCTCTATCATCGGTAAAATCACCTAAAAAACCAAAAGGCATAGTTTGACTAGTACACTCTAACCAAATATCATTTCCTTTATTTGGGATGTTTAAAATTACATGATTGGTTTGGCCTAAAAAAGAAACAAAATCTTTATCAATACTAACTTTATTATTTGATGAAGCATATAGTCTTGTATAATATGAGGTTACCCCTACAATATCTAAAAGTGATTTAGTATAATTGGTTAAACCTTTACAATCACCATATTTTACTTTGTCAACATCAAATGCACTAATAGGCTGAATTCCACCAATACCTTCCTGAACACTAATATATCTGGTGTTGTCCTGAACATATTTATAAACTATTTTAGCTTTCTCTATAGGGTTATTAATATTTTTGACTAAAGCTCTAATTTCTATTTTTGTTTCTTCAGGTAATTGATCTCTTCCCACTAATAACTCATCATACATCCATTTTCCTAAACTCTTCCAATCTTTTGCAGTGCCATAATACCCCTCATAATAAAAGCTCTTTGGAGAAACCATTAATTTAGGACCAAAATTTCTAAATGATAAACTTAAATTTTCTGGTTTTAAGCCTTTCAATTTCTTTGCTTCATAGTTTAATAAGCCATCTTTAGAATTATTAACAATATTATAGTTTTTAAAATTATTTTCTTTAATATTTAAATCTATTGATTTGTCATGGAGTATTTTGTAGGAGCTGTTTTCTGTACTAATATAATATCCTTCTAAAGGTCTCCAAAAAGGTATGTATGAGGTGTTGTTGTTGATTACAGTCGTATATGTATATTCCACTGTGTATGGATATGCAGTAGGTGTATAATTAATAAATTTAACTCTATTGTCTTCATATAATGAAAAATCACTAACAGCAGACTGATCTTCAAAATCTGATTTTTTATATTTCTTAACTAAATTTCCATTGCTATCATATATGTATGCCTCTAATTTTTTTATACTCGTTTTAAGGTCATAAAACAAATAGGCATTAACTTTATTATTTCCATTTTTATTTAGTACTGTAATTACTCTTTTATAAGAATGTTTTATTGATTTTTTTGAAGATATTTCAATAGAGGTATCATCAATCCTCAAAACAGCATTTGCATTTTCTGTTAATTCTTTGGGAATTAGTAATGAAGAGTATTTTGGGTTGGTTTTCTGAGCAGATAATTCAAAACAGAAAAATAGTGCTATTGTAAAAATAGCAGAGTAGTAGTTTTTCATGCAATTAGTTTATTTCGTTTTTCTTTTGAGCAAAACAAAGAAAAATAAATTAAATATAAAAGCAATGTTAATTACTTTATAAAATCTCTTGTTGATTTTTATAAAAAGAATCTGCTTGTAACTTCATAAGGTTACGAGCCATTTTTTGTTTGTAGTTATAAAGTTCTTCTTCAGTTTTTAAATCGGAATACACTTTTTCATTAAGATCAATATCTGTTTTTAAAATAGCGTTTCTTTGGTGTACCTGCTGCTGAATCCAAGTTTTTACAATTGATTCTTCATTTTCTAATTTGAAATCATACTCTCCTTTAGAGCTAATGAGTTTAGTGAAAATAGGTGCAGTTTCTATAGCTAAAAATAATAAGAAAATAAAAAAAGATGGCAGCCAAGGAAGTTTGTTTAAGGCGTTAATACGAGCCATTAAGCCGTCAAAATTTGATATTATTGGTTGTGTCTTACTTTCAGTGTCTTTTTGTTGTTGAACTAATTTGGAAATACTAGTTTCTTTGGCTTTTATTTTTTCGTTATTATCAGTTTTTAACTGACTTAATTCTTTTAAAGCTGCATCGTGTTTTTCACGTTTTTCTTTATAAACAGGACCTTTTCCTAGTAGTTTAGTTCCTTTTCTACCTTCTGCTTCTGCAATATAGGTTTCATAAAGATTATTTACTTCGTTTTCTTTTGCAGTTATTTCTTCTTTTAAAGCAGTAATTTCAGTTTCAATATTTATTATTTCAGGAGTAAATTGTTGTGCTATTTGTGTTTTGTTATCCAAAGTCATTTGGTTTTTTTCAGTTAACAAAACTTGATTGATTTCTTTTTCAAAAATCTTTAATTCTAAAGGTTTAGAAATTACAACTGCGATAATCATAGCCAATAATAACCTTGGGATAACTTGTAAAACTTCTTGACGTTTAGAATCTCTTTTTTTAATAGTAGAAACAATAAATCGATCTAAATTAAAAATTAATAATCCCCAAAGAATTCCGAAAAATATGGCTGTGTAAATATTATCAAAAACTGTAAATAGTGCATAACTACAAGCTATGGTTGCCATTAAAGCAGTAAAAAAAACAGTAGCGCCAATTCCAGCATATTTATTTTGCTCTCCGTTAGAGCATTTTTTAATTAAATTTTGGTCCACACCAGCGCATAGAAGAAAGAAATCTTTGATCATGTATATAAGCTTATACAATAAGAACGAGTGTTTTAATAGAATGTTACAAAAAAGCCTCACATTGTGAGGCTTTTAACATAATTAAATACTAGTCATTAAAATTTTCTTTTTACCATTTTTATCTTTTACGGCGTCCATGGTTTTAATATCACTTGTATAATATTCAGCCATTTCCTTTTTGGTAATAGGTTTTTCGTCTAAATAATAAGTGACATCTGTACCTTTAGGAAAGGCAAATAGCTTATCTAATCTATTTCTTTCATTGTTGGTAGATATAATATGCGTTCTTTCTTTCTTGATTTTTTTGAAACTTAAAGCTTTCCCCTCTTTGTTAACTTTATTTCCCCATCTGTCAAAGTATTCTGTTTTACCGTTTTTATTAATGTAATATAATGCTTGGTTTTTTACTTTTATCAACCCTTTTTTTACGTAATCCTTAGAGGTAAACTTAATTATTTTTTTACCATCCTTCTCTTGAGTTAAAACACTTAATCCTTTTTGATTTTTAACTAAACCCAAAACTTTTTTATGACTTATTTTTTCATTGTTAAAATAATAAGTAGCATTTGGGTATTTCGATACTAGCTCAATTGCACTCATAGGTGGAGGCGGTGGTGGAATATTAGAATAATCTCCCTTTTTTACTTTTGGTGTTGGAGGAGGAATGTTAGAAATAGTTCCTTTTTTTACCTCAGGGAAATTAGCTTTAGGTGGAGGTGGCGGAAGATTCGTATTTTTAAATCGAGTTACTACTTTATTATCTTTATATACTTTAGTTATATTTTGACCAGGTATAACCTTGTCTGAAGCAGTTTGTTCTGGGTTTATAATCTTTCCTTGTTTAGTAACAACTTGTCCGTAACGGTTATAGTATTTTATTCTTTTATTATCTTTTACAAAATAAAGTTTCACTCCATTTTTTTCATAAAAACCTGTTTTATGTTTTGGAGGCTGAGGAATTATATTATCGTTTATAAAATACTTTACATTTTTCCACTTCTTTTTCTTTTGTTGTGGCTTTATAAGGTTGTTCAACAATTTCAATAGGATGATAATTTTTATTTAATATTTTATCATTCTTTGGTTTTTGTACCTCAGGAGTTTCTTCTACAATTTCAATAATTTCTTCCTGTGCTTCAACTCTTTCAGCAAAAAGGAAGGTGAACCCTGCTAATACTGGTATTACAGCCAGCTTTTTAAACAAGATTTTTGTTCGAGAACTTTGCTTTGTCATCATTAGTAATCTTTTTTTAGTTAATAAATAATTCAAATTACTGGCCAAGTAATATTCGTTGTTCCAAGCAGCTCTGTTTAATAATAAATATTGATACTCAGAAGTGTTTTTATGTTTGGTAATTACATTACTGTCAGCTAAAAATTCATGATTTAATTTAATAGCTTTTTTAAGTAGTATATATGTAGGATTTATCCAAAAAACAATTTGTAATACTTCAATTAATAGTATGTCAAACGTGTGTTTTTGGAGTGCATGAGTTAATTCGTGAGTGTAAAGTTCTGTTTCAATTTTGTTAGAATAATATTCATCTTTATTGATGAAAATATAGTTCCAAAAAGTATGCGGACTTATTAAGTCGTTTACTAAAACTAAAGTTGCTTTTCCCTTTTTTATTTTTTCATACTGCTTTGTTTTAAGATATATAGCAACTAAGTTTTTTATAAATCTAATTGTTAGAATAAGCGATATTATTAGATATATAAAAAGAGCATATTGCATATAGTTTGTCTCATGTACAGGTTCTGTAATTTCTATAGGAATAGGATAATCTAGTACTAAAGGTTGAGTGTCTTTAACTATTGTTTGTGCTACTTCTATATATATATATTATATAACGGAGCGACAAAAGAAAATAGAATACTACCTAATAAATAGAAACGATTAAATTGATGCATTTTTTCACGCTCTAAAACTAGATGGTAAAAAACTAATAGCAATGCTAAACAGATAAAAGATTTTAAAAAATAAGTAATCATTACTGTTGTTTTTTAATTTGACTATCAATAATTTTCTTTAATTCTTCTAATTCAGAAACTGATAAATCTGTTTTTTTAGTAAAAAATGAAGCAAATTGACTTGCAGAATTATTAAAGAAGTTTTTTATCAATCCGTTTACATGTTTCGAAAAGTAATCAGATTTTTTAACCACTGGATAATATTCTCTCGATTTTCCAAATAATTTATAATTAACAAACCCCTTATCGTGCATTCTTTTAAGTAATGTTGCTACAGTTGTTGTTGCTGGCTTAGGTTCTGGGAACTCCCCTAAAATATCTTTCATGAAGCCTTTTTTAAGTTTCCATAAATATTGCATTACTTGTTCTTCGGTTTTTGATAATTGCATCTCTACATAATTAAAATTAACTCTACAAATGTAGAGATAAAAAATGTATTCTACAAATGTAGAGTTTGATTTTTGATGTAAAAAAATAGCCTTGAAAACTTATTCAAGGCTATTTTACTAGTGTTGTGGAGTGTGAATTATTTTGATAATTCAGTAAAATGTTTGTAAAAATGAGGGATGGTTTCTATTCCTTTTAAATAATTCCATACACCAAAATGCTCATTTGGTGAATGAATAGCATCAGAATTTAATCCGAATCCCATTAAAATAGTTTTACTTTTCAACTCTTGTTCAAATAAAGCAACAATAGGAATACTACCTCCACTTCTTTGTGGAATTGGAGTTACTCCAAATGTTTCTTGATATGCTTTACTAGCTGCTTGGTAACCAATACTATCAATAGGGGTTACGTATCCTTGCCCACCATGGTGAGGTTTTACAACCACTTTTACCGATTTTGGTGCAATGCTTTCAAAATGTTTTTTAAACAGTTCAGTTATTTCTTTCCATTCTTGACCAGGAACTAAACGCATAGATATTTTAGCATATGCTTTAGAGGCAATAACAGTCTTAGCACCTTCACCAGTATAACCTCCCCAAATACCATTAACATCTAATGTAGGACGAATAGAATTACGTTCGTTTGTTGTGTATCCTGTTTCTCCATGTACATCTTCTATATCTAAAGCAGCTTTATATTCTTCTAAAGAAAAAGGAGCTTTTGCCATTTCATCACGTTCTTCACGAGATAATTCTTCTACTTTATTGTAAAACCCAGGAATAGTAATATGATTGTTTTTGTCATGTAGAGAAGCAATCATTTGATTTAAAATATTAATAGGATTTGCAACAGCTCCACCATATAAACCAGAGTGTAAATCTCTGTTAGGTCCTGTAACTTCTACTTCAACATAACTTAAACCACGTAAGCCCGTAGTAATAGACGGTATGTCGTTGGCAATCATTCCTGTATCAGAAATTAAAATTACATCGTTGGCTAACTTCTCCTTGTTTCTTGGTACAAACCAAGCTAAACTTTCCGAACCTACTTCTTCTTCACCTTCAATCATAAACTTAACATTACAAGGTAAATTTCCTGTAGAAGTCATGTATTCTAAGGCTTTAACGTGCATGTACATTTGCCCTTTGTCATCACAAGCTCCACGAGCAAAAATTGCTCCTTCTGGGTGAATGTCAGTCTTTTTAATTACGGGTTCAAAAGCTGGAGAATCCCATAATTCAATTGGATCTGCAGGTTGTACATCGTAATGACCATATACTAAAACCGTTGGTAAATTTGGATCGATTATTTTTTCACCATATACAATTGGATAACCTGGAGTTTCACAAATTTCTACTTTGTCGCACCCTGCTTTTTCTAAGCTTTCTTTTACAGCATCAGCTGTGTTTAATACATCTTGATTATATGCTGGATCAGCACTTACTGAAGGAATTTTTAATAGATCAATAAGTTCATTAACAAACCTATCTTTATGTTGCGAAATATATTCTTTTACGTTTTGCATGTGTTGTAAATTAGTGAACATCAAAAATAATAAAAATATTATGCATGTTCTTTGTAGTTTACAAGTATTGTTTATATTTGCATCCACAAATTCAGAAGTATGCGGGCGTGGTGGAATTGGTAGACACGCTAGACTTAGGATCTAGTGCCGAAAGGTGTGGGAGTTCGAGTCTCCCTGCCCGTACAGAGTTTAAAAATAAAACCTTAATTCGTAATGAATTAAGGTTTTTTTGTTAAGCAGGGATAACCATAAACGGAATAGTTAATTTATGCCCTAAATTTAAAATTACGGGTTCTCGAAATAGATTCTCGAAAAAACTATGTTTATATTTAATCATGGTTAAAATGTCAATATCTTCATCATTGATAAAGTCGATAATTTCACTTGTTTTGTTGGTGTATTGTGGTATTTCAATATAATTGTTGTCCAAATCGTCTAAATAGGCCTGTAATGCATCTAGATTTTCTTTTTGACTTACAGTTAAATTTTCTTTAGTTTGTATGTGAAAAATATGTAACTTAGAATCGTTTAAGTTGGCTAAGTCTTTAATTTTGTCTAGCTCAGTATCACTATACAGGCGTTTAAAACCACTAGAAAAACCAATGTTTTTAGGTTTTTTGTATTCAGCTTTATTGGGTATCGCAAGTGCTGGACATTTAGAAAGTTTACTAATAACTTCTACAGTATTGCTACCCAAGAAAATTTCTTTAGCTCCAGTAGCTCCTTTAGTTCCCATAACAACCATGTCTATATTGTGTTTTTCAATAGCTATATCTACAGCTTGTTCAATATCACGAGTACTTGTCGAAATTTTAAAGCTATGGTTAGGGTAGTTTTTTTCTATACGTTCTTGTAAATGTTTCAAGTCTTTTACCGCATTTTCTTGTATTACACGAGATAATTTGTTTGAAAATGATGATATTTTTGACGATTTAATTGGTGCTGAATGTAATAGGTGAAAAACACATTTTTCATCAGCAAAAAGTTTAAGTGCATATACAGTAGCTGCCCATGCATTGTCTGAAAAATCAGTTGGAATTAAAATATGTTTCATAATAGTAGGTTTTAAAGTTTATAGATGCGACATCATAATTTGTTTACGTTTATTAAGCTGTTTTTCTAAATCGCTAATAGTATTTTTTACTGCAAGCTGATAATTGTCTTCGTTAGAAGAAGCAAATATTTGCGGACCAGGCTGATTTAATACAATTTCACAAATCTTACCTTTTGATGTAGGTGTATTTTCGTATTTTATATATACCTGCGCTTTTATAAGCCAATCGTGTTTTTTATAAAGTTTATCTAACTTTTTCTGAATAAAATCTTGGAGGTTTTCACTCACAGGCATTTTAACAAATTGAATATGTGTTTCCATCGTGATTGTTTTTTAATTTGATACTCAAATTTAGCAGAAAGAAATCCATTTTGGAATGATATATATCATTTTATAAATAAGATTATGTGGTTATATTTATGTAAAATAGTGGGTTACAAGTTTTAGGGGGTAAATGTTTAGTTTTATCAAAATGTTGCAAAAATCTTCTATACTATTGCAAATATTGATAAGGCTATTGCTATAAATGAAGTAGCAATATTAAAAGAGATCGCAAAGAATGAATGGTTGCCTTTAAGTGAAGCAATTTTAACTTTTGGTTTTTTAAGAGTTTAGATTTTTGGCACGTTACTTGGTATTATGTAACTGTATATCAAAAAAATGATAAACATTTAAAATCAGATCGTATGAAAAATTTTGTTTTATTACTTACCGGACTTTTATTAACATCATTTACGATTAATGCATCAGAATTAAGTACTAGCACAAATGCAAGCGCAAACGCAAGGTACTATAACTATGGTAAATCGTTTATTTTTAATGAAGGAGGAGTTGAATTTGCTGTATATCCAGATGGCCAATTCGATTTCTATTTAAATGGTTCTAGAAATGGAGTAAATGTTAATTTTAATGCTCCTGGGGTAAATATAAGTTTTAATTCAGGGTTTAATTATGATCCATTTGTGCAATATGATGATTATGGAGCTGTAGTGCAAATTGAAGACATTCCAGTTTTTTATGATCACTATGGTAGAATTGTACAGGCAGGCGATGTATTTATTAGATACAACCGTTGGGGGCGTGTCTCTCGAGTAGGAGGATTGTTTGTACACTATAATAGTTATGGTAATTTCTTAAACTTTACAGGGTATATCAATAGTTTTAACAGGCATTATGTATATAGACCATACCATAGATATTTTGCGGTACCCGTAGTAGATAGGTGTGTGGTTTGGAATAGTCCTTATAGAAGATTCTATTCTCCAAATAGATATTCGTATACAGTATACAGAAACAATTATTATGATGGGTATTATGGTAGATCGTATAGAAACCGTAGTTATTATAGACCAGGCAATAGCGTAAGAAACTTTAATAGAGGAAGAAGAGTAGCAAGTGCGAGAAGTGTAAAGTTTAGATCAAAAGATCATAGAAGAACTATGTATCAGAAAAATGATCGTAACTATCGTAAAAGTAATAGAGGGAACTCAAGAGTAGCAAATAACAATAGAGGTTATAAGGTTAATGAATCTCGAGCAATAGCAAGAAATTCAAGAAAGGTTTCTAGAGAAAGAGGGATTAATAATTCTATCTCAAGAAAAACAACAACTAATTCTAGAAATAGAAATGTTATATCTAAAAGATCTAATAGAGAAACATCAAAAAAGTATAATAGACCAACTAGAAGTACTCAAACTAAAAATACCTCAAGAGGGTATTCTAGGAATCGTACAGCTAGTTCAACAAAAAGATCTCAAAATAGTAGGTATAAAAGTAAAGGTAATTCGTCAAGGTCTATAACAAAAGTGAGTAGAAATAAAAATTATTCTAGGTCAAAAGGGAATAGTTCAAGATCTAGAGAAGTTAGAAGTAGACGATAAGAAGAAATAAAATATATAGTAAATAGAAAAACCACATTGTAAAAATGTGGTTTTTATTTTTTTAAGTTTTAAATGAATTCTTTTATCTAAAACTCCAATTTTTATAATTAGTTGAACTTTCTAATTTAGTTTCAATAGTATCTGGTAATTCAGGGAAAAAATCAATCCCAGTTTTATGTTCAATATCGTCAATTGAAACTATAAAATCATAAAGGGGTTTATTGCTTTCTTTATGTGGAACTAAAAAAGCAATTGCTTTTATTTCAGGTTGCGTATAGTCTAATAAAATTTTATAAAAATATTTAGGCACTGAAACCTTGTTTCGACCAATAGTTTTTAAGTTAGGTTCTAAAATACCTCCAGTAACTACATATAAATGATTATATTTCTTAGCCCAATAACGAGTTTTTTGCTCTAATTTATTCCATATTCCAGCATTGAAATCGTGTTTTTGAGGTGATATATTAGACGTGTAAAAAGTCTCGTCGTGTGCTTTTTTAGAATAACGTTTATCGCCAGCAGGACAGAGATGACCTTTGTCATAACCAGAGTTTTTATAATTTCTCCAATCAGCAGACTTTGTTTTTACTTTTGGGTCACTAATAAAAAAAGGACGCTTGTGCTTCGTATAAATAATATCGTTTTTGTCTAAGGTATAGGTAATCCATTATTTATCTTTAGTTACTGATGCTTATAGTAGAAAAATAGTAGGTTACAAACTAAGTGATGATATGGGAACTGAGAATGTAGTAGAGGCTTTTAATATGGTAGTTAAGAACCGAAAAAACAATACTCAATTAATACATCACTCAGATAGAGGTTTACAATATTGTTCTGCTATTTATCAAAAAGCACTATTAAAAAACAATGTGAAACCATCTATGACTGATGGATATGATTGTTATCAAAATGCATTAGCAGAGCGCATAAATGGAATACTTAAGCAAGAGTTTTTAATACATAAGTGTAATAATTGTAAGGAATTGAAGCAGTTAATTAAAGAATCAATAAATACATATAATAACAAAAGACCGCATTTAAGCCTTAATATGAAAACACCTAAATTTGTACACAACAAAAAAACCAGAGAAAATAACTTCTCTGGTTGAATATAAATTTTATAAATAACTGTCAATCTATTTTAGGACGACACAATATAAAAAAGACTCGAAAGTTTATTTTACTGGTTTTTAGTTTGTTCAGTGTTAAAAGAAGGGGTTAAAATATTGTATATGTCTATAAAAAGCCTTTTTTTTGCATTTCAATAAATTGCTAAATTGAAAACAAAAAGAATAATATTATTATTAATATTATTATTCCCTTCAATAGTTTTCTCCCAGAATTTAGATAAAATCGGAAAGTCTGATTTGTTTAAGTTAACAGGCGGTGTTGCAGCTAATGCAATTTACTATGATGGGGATTCTAATAGAGATCCATTTACTTATATCTTATCAGGTAATGTAAATGTAAATATTAGTGATATATACAATATTCCTTTTTCGTTTTCTTATTCGAATGCAAAGTTTCAAAAAAACAATCCTTTTTCATTTAATAGGTTAAGCTTACATCCTAGTTATAAGTGGGTAACTGCACATATTGGAGATGTAAACATGACATTTTCTCCTTATACTTTAAACGGGCATCAGTTTACTGGATTGGGGTTCGATTTATCTCCTGGAAATAAGTTTAAGGTAAGTGTAATGTATGGTAGGCTTTTAAAAGAAAGAGAGTATGAGGAAGATAATCTTAATGGAGTTGCTAGTTATAAAAGAAATGGATACGGAATAAAAACCTCTTATAAATTAGAAAAAGGAACCATAGGGGCTATTTTTTTTAAAGCTAAAGATGAAAAAAGTTCTTTACAAAACGAAATACCAATTGAAAAAGACATTCAGCCTAAAGAAAATGTAGTAATAAGTGTAGATGGAAATTATACGCTAACAAAAGAGATAAATATAAAAGGAGAGGTAGCAGTTTCTGCTTTAACAGAAGATGTAAGGGTTGGTAAAGAAAATAGTGGTTTTTTAGATTTCTTATTAAACACAAACGTAAGCACACAGTATTATAAAGCGTATAATTTTAATATAGATTATCAATTTGGAAAAGGGCTTATAGGTTTAGGCTACGAACGAATAGACCCTAATTACAAAACATTAGGAGGCTATTATTTTAATAATGATTTAGAAAACATAACTGTTAATGCCTCTCAAAGAATATTTAAAGAAAAATTAGGGGTAACAGTTAATGCAGGTTTGCAAAAAGATGATTTAGACGGAGATAAAACGAGTCAGTTAAGAAGATTGGTTTTTTCTTTAAATGCTAATTACAATGCTTCAGAGAAACTAAATGTTACGGCGGGTTATTCTAGTTTTCAGTCATTTACAAATATCAAAAATCAGTTTGATTATATAAACGAAGTATCTCAAATAGAAAATGAATTAGATAAAGCGAACATATCTCAAATATCTCAAAACTCTAATTTAAACGTAAATTATGTTTTAACAAACACACAACAGAAAAGAGAAAATATAAATGTCGGGCTCACATTTCAAAACGCAGTAAATGAAATAGAGAATAAAGCAGAAGAAAAAGACGAATCTAGTTTTTATAATGGAAATATAGTATACACAATAGCATATCCAAATAATAATTTAACCCTATCCGGAGCTTTGAATGGAAGTTACAGTAAGCTTCCTCAAAATAAAGGAATTATTGCTGGCCCTACAGTTTCTGCTAGTAAAGCATACCTTAATAAAAAATTAAAGTTAACATCAGCAGTAAGTTACAATCAAAGTATTAATAACGGAACCAAACAAGGGGAAATTATAAATTTAAGATTGGGAGCTCGCTATGTATATAAAAAGCGACATAATTTTAATTTAACCGTGTTAAATCAATATAGAAAGTCGCTTTCAAAGTCGAGAAAAGATTTAACAATAACCTTTGGTTATAATTATGCTTTTGGCAGCTTTAGTTCTAAAGATATTCGATTTAAGAAAAAAACAAAGAAAAAGAAAGTTAGAAGTAAAAAAGAAAACTTTATAAAGTTTGCATATAAAGATTCTATATACGAAGGTACTATACCAATGATTGATTTTAAGTTAAAAAAACTTAGCGAATCAACTTTGTTTAAAGGCATGCCAAATTACAAGAAGGAAAAATTAGATAGTTATAGAAAAGAGATTGCTAAAGAAGAGAACAAAAGAGCCTATAAGATAAAAGCGATTCAGTATTTGAAAGACTTGTATGATATAAAAAATTATGAGAAAAAATACAATGAATTGTTATTTTCAGTAATTCAAGATTTATCAAAAGATATAAGCAGGTTATCGCTAGACTATGCTATAGAGATAGATTATACTAAGGTAAATAAAGAAATAGTGAAACATGAGCTATGGAATAAAACACCTAAAGACAAGCAAACATATCCTAAAGAACTACAAGAAGAATATACTGTTTTAGAAAAAGAAAAGAAAGGTGCATTAACAAAGTTAGTTACGCACCGTTGGATGAAATCAGTAATTACAAAGTATACCACATCTACTAGTATAGAAAAAAGAGATATCTATTTAGAAGCCTTTTTTAAACAAGAAGGAGAAAATGTGTTTAAAATGATTGATAATAAGGAAGATAAATCAAAAATAAAATTATATTTGTTAAAAAAAGTAATAGACTTTTATGCCAAAAAATCGAAAGATGCTATTAATTTCGATGACTATGAGCTAAAGTATATCTACAAAAACTAACCCTTCGCTATGAGAAAAAAATTACTTGTTTTTTTACTTTTTATTTGCTCGTTCTCAACATTTGGGCAACAATATCCTGTGCAATTATTAACAAACGTGCAAGCGCCAGCACCAGTTAATTTTTATAACTATGCAGATGAATCAAGCTTAAATAGTCCTATAACAGTTCAAATATTTTTAAATGATTTAACGGTTTCAAATAGGCAAGTAAAATTGAAGACCTATTTCGAAGGAGGTAATATTCAATTTCAAAGTAAGGATTTTGTATTAGGAGCAGAAAATTTATTTTTAGATGGTGGAATTCCGTTGATATTAAGAAATGCTGAGTTAGCCCCTTACTATAAATATGAAAATATACAAGGAATAGGAGCTGCTACTTATGGGCAATCAATACCAGAAGGGAGTTATGATTTTTGTTTCGAAGTATTCGATTATTTATCAGGAAACAAGCTGTCTGCAAAGAAATGTACTAAGGTTTTTATATTTAAAAACGAACCACCAATATTAAACTTACCTTTTAACGGAACTAATATAGAACCAAAAGACTTTGAAAATATTGTTTTTCAATGGACACCTAGGCACCTTAATGTAAGTAATGTAGAATATGAGCTGAGTATTGTAGAAATATGGGATAATACCATAACACCACAAACTGCATTTTTATCACAAGCACCTATTTATCAAGAAACCACAAGGGCAACAAGTATTTTATACGGACCCGACAAGCCTCAGTTGTTAGCAGATAAACGTTATGCATGGCGAATACAAGCAAAAGCGTTACAAGGGCTTGAAGAAATAGGCTTATTTAAAAATGAAGGGTATAGCGAAGTGTTTTGGTTTTCAAGAACATCACCATGTCAAGAGCCAGAAGATATAACGGGAGAACCAAAAGGGCTTTCGAAAATTAATGTGTATTGGAACGAAGACCCAACAGTGTATTCCGATTATATTATTGCGTATAGAGAAGCAGATAAACCCGATGCACACTGGTTTACCAAGAAAACAAACAGTGCTTGGGCAACTATCTGGAATTTAAAACCAGGTACTACCTACGAATATAAAGTAAAAGGAAAATGTACCTATCAGTATAGCGAATATTCTGAAGTACAATATGTTACTACTGAGATTGTAAAAAATGAAGATGCCAATTACCAATGTGGTATAGTGCCCGATGAAATAGCAATAACCAATAGAGAACCACATCCAGGTTTAGCAATAGGAAGCCAAATAACTGCTGGAGATTTTAAAGTTGTAATTACCGACATAACAAGTCAGTCTCCAGGTTCTTTATCAGGTAAAGGATATGTAAGTATACCGTATTTAAATTTTGCCAAGTTTGCGGTTAATTTTAGTAATATCCTGGTAAATACCGATAATAGATTAGCACAAGGAGAAATTGTAACCGTATACGACGCTAAGTTTGGTGAAGGAGCCTCTATGACGGTAGATGTAAACGTTAATATTTCAGAAGGAATTAATGGAGATGCTGGAGAAACAAATGTAAAAGAGGTAGATTTTGTTGTAGATAGTGTAACAATAAATGCAGATGGTGCTATTGTAGCAACAGGAACAAATGCAGATGGAGAACCAGACTCAGCAATTATTCCAGGAGACAAAGATGTAAAAATCATAAGCTCAAATGGAGATGTATGGTCGGTAGGAGAAGACGGTAAAATAACAAAAGAAGAAGGAGGAGAAGGAGGAGCAGTAGTAGCAGGTACTACAAACGGAATAGGCAGCAATGGAGAAGTAAACCAAGTAACTGCCGATGGTGTTTTGGTAACTTTTGAAGATTCAGGTTATTATAGTTATGATGCATTGCCTAAAAACACATCTTCTGAATTAGAGGCAGAGTATAGGGTTATAGAAACCAAAAACGGAAATAAATACGAAATTCCGTACAAAGCGATTTCAGACAATAACGGAGAAGATTTTATATATGCCGATGTTGAAATTACAGATAATACGATTGTTAAAGACAGTATTATTTTTAAAACTAAAGAAGGGGCAAAAGTAGATGTGTTATCGTGGGACGGTGACAAAGCAAAACTAAAACTAGTTAGAAAATTAGATTATGCTGATGAGGAAATTTATGCAACTATAAAAAATAAAGAAGGTAAATACGATGTTGCAGGTACCTTAATAACTACGCATTTAGCATCGCAAGAATTAGAGGCTATTAATGTAGTATTAGTACCAGTTGGTGTTGATGTAGATAGTGATTTAATAACCAAGACCAAAGAAATTTATGCAAAGGCAGGAGTTCGATTAAATATTGAAGTAAAGCCAAAAGTGGACAAAGATGAGGTATATGGTTTAGAAAATTTACCACGCATAGAAGTAGGTGATAGTAATTTATTAGCGCATTATACAGCTGACCAAAAACTATTTAACAATTATATTAAAAACCAAACGTATTACAATAAGAAAACGTATTATGTTTCTGTAACAAATATAGCTACTTCTGAAGGTAATGAATTAAATGGTTTTATGCCTTTAAAAAGGCAATTTGGATTTGTGTTTATTCATGATAAAAACAATACAACCGCCACACAATCTAAAACGCTAGCACATGAGCTAGGACATGGTATTTTTGGTTTAAAACATACTTGGGACGAATATAATTTTGCTCAAGGAGCCACCAATTTCTTAATGGATAGTAAACCAGAAGGTACAGTACTAAACCATTTAGATTGGAAAAAACTACATGCTCCAGGTATTCAATTATACTGGTTTCAAGGTGATGAGGATGGGGAGTATTCGACATCTGAATATTTTGAAAAATTATTACAACAGTTGCGTTGTGCGTCTGCATCTGGGAATAATGAATTAGCTATTCCTCAAAAATATAGAGAAGGTTTAAATAATAAGTTTATAAACTTTAATTATGCTTTAAGTTCAGATAAGACTGAAATAAATGGGGAGAAAATAAGTAATGCTAGAATTACAATCCCTTCTGGAAAAACTAAAATATCTGGTATTTTATCTCCAACTATTGATGTAAATAAAGGGATAATTGAGTTTACTAATCTTAAATTAAAAATTCCAGTTTATTCTTATAGTTGGAACAGTGGGGTTTCTCCTTTTGAACACTTTAAAAATTACTTATTACCTAATGATAATGGAGATATAACTCAAGATCATAATGCTGTTCTTAACCAGCTATTAAACAAAGATGAATTTACAGATGCTGATATTAATGAAATAAAGAAAATCGCAAATTGTGGGGCTAAATATTTCACTACTAAAAATAAGTATTTAATCATTAAAAAAATAACAGAACACAGCTATTTTTTAACAGAATATTATGAAGATTTAATTTTAGATTTAATTGATAATTATTCAGGTGATATAAAAACATATTCAGAAGAATTAATAGGATATTTTATAAACGATACTGATTTAACAAGTAGGTTGTTTAATAGGATGACTGATGAACATGGTGGATATGTTTGGAAGGGAAATGAAAATAATTATTCTAGGTTTTTAGAACAGGTTTACGCATTGTGGAAAGGAACAGATTACGCTAAAGAAAGTAATTATTCTTATGTTGAAATAGGAGATACTTTAAATAGCAGTATTTTAAGTCCAAGAGTAATTATGTACGATGGTGATTCTTGGTTTCCAAATGTTTCCTATAATGGAGTTAGTTTTAGAGAGGGAAAAGTAAATTTACTTACTGAGTCGGTTTATGGACAGCATGGTGTTTTAAGCTATGAACTATTTCAGCCGGTATTAATTGTTTTTGGTAAAGGGAAAGGTAAAGCCAAAGTAACTAAAGAGATGGTACCAGCAATATACTTTGCGGGAACTACAGAAAAAGACAATCTAGAAAAAGGGCTAGACCAAATAGGGTTAACTGTAGATATAGCTCTTACGTTTAGTGGTGTAGGTAACTTTACTAAATTAAGACATTTAACAAAGTTAAAACAAGTAGGTAGAGTCGTAATTGGTACTGTTGAAATTACGAGTGGTGTTGCAGATATATTAATGAACTATACAGATATATGCGAAGGAAGCGAAGAGTTTTGTAGTTCGCTTCAAGAATATAATATGTATCTTCAAATGGGACTTTTAGGTTCTGGTTTAATAAAAGCAAAATTTGCTTTAGCTAGAAAAAAAGCTAAAGACAATTATATAAAGAATAGAGATGCTTTAATTAAAAAGAAAGGAGCAGATGATCCTTCTATTAAAGAATTAGATGAACATTTTGGAATAACTAATGGAAGTGTAGATCTAAGTAAGTTTTTGGATGATGAGTTGGTTAAAAACTTCAGAAAACAAGTTATAGATGAGGAATTACCAGCAAAATTCCCTAATCTTTCTATAGATGAACTAACAGCTATTAAAGTATATACTAGTGATGAAGCTAGAAATGGAGTAAAAATATATTATGAATTAAATAGGCAATTAAGAGCGGATAATCTAGATGACTACAATAAAGGTTTAAATCAACTATTAAATAATAGTTTAGAGAAATTACCTAATAACAATAATGACAAGTTATTTAGAGGAATATACGGTGAAGAAGCTAATATCGCTAGTAATTGGAAAAAGGGAGATAAGGTTAAATTTAAAGAGTTTAAATCAACATCAACAAATATTCAAAAAGCAGCCTATGAGTTTAGCTACAAACACTCAGATGATATGTTAATTGAGATAAGAGGAGCTAAAGGTGCAAATGTTTGTGATATTTCTTGTAGTCCAGATGAAATGGAAGTAATTCTTAAATCTGGGCAAGAATTTAAGGTAATAGATGTTATTGAAGATTTTAAAATTTTTGATATGGATTATGATCAGCAAAATCCGTTTACTAAAATAATAATAGAAGTTATTAAATAAATTTTATGAATAATAAATTATTAGTTTATATAGATAAGGCATTATCAAATTTGAATAGACATCTCAAAGATGATATTTCGAATGATAGGGAAAAGCAAAAATTAGAAATGCGTATTGAAGTTTTTGAAGAGATAAGAAGTGTATTTGAGTGGAAAACTTCTAAAGAAGAAAATAAACAATCAAGAAGAATTTTACAATTAGCTAAATCGAGAGAGCAAGATTGGGATGTAAAAGATCAATTAAATGAGATTAATCTTTATTCAAAAATTAGAGAGGTTATTCCATATATAATGGCAGTTAGCTATAAAATAAATATGGAAGAAAATCATTTAACAGAGGATTTACTGGTTTTTTGCGAGAGTCAACTAGAAATTATAGATAGATCTTCATATAAAAGAAAAATTATTTTCCCTAATAAAGAGGAAATAGAAAAAGCTTTTAAGAGCTATACAGAAAGAATAAAACCGAATAAAATACCTAGTCTTAAGGTTTATAATCAGCCAGAAGTAAATGAGAAAATTGAAGAGCTATATCAAATGTTTTTGAATCTATCCCGCTAGTGCGAGCATCCTGCTCGTGACGACATGAGTAAGAAGAAGCGAATAAAGAAATTAAAGTCAATAAAACAGAAATTAAAATAATGAAAATAATAGTAAAAATAGTAGTAAGTATCTTTTTAACACTTTTAATAAGTGCTTGTAGTAGCGATAGTGATGCTCTAAATTCAAAAGAATTTAGATATTTAGGTTTTGAAAAAGATGTATTATTACCTTCAGTAAATGAAAGAGATATTGTTTTTTATACCATAAGTTTTGATACTAATAAAAGTAACTGGGAACTTACCTTAAACGATGAAGCAAAAAACATACCTGTAACTTTAACAAAGGTAGAAGAAACAGGCCATGGATGGACAGCAATAGATGACCCATTACAAAAAATATATTGTAAAGTACCAGCTTTTGGCACTGGTAATTATACATTAACTATAAAAAATAAGGTTACAGGTCAACTACAAACTCATACATTTTTAGTTCGAGATAATACCTTTAATGAGGTAAAATCAGCAGCTGATGCATTTTATAGTTTAGAAGGCGAGTTACATTACCTACATAGCCAAAACACAACAAATACAATACTAAGCAATATAAACACAAATAGTATAGAGAAAGTAGTATTAGAAAACACAACTACATTTAACCCAATAATGTTAGAATATACAGTTAATAATGAAGGAGCATTAAATTTTACAATACCTAAAGCAACACCAGTAGGGGTATATTATTTGGGGGTATATTATAATAGTGGCATTAATTCATTTTTCGAAAAAGAGATAATAGTATTAGAAGAACAAAAGCCAGTAATAACAAGTGTTAACAAAACAATTATTGTATCAGGTGAAGATTTAGTTTTAAAAGGTAACAATTTTAGATATATCGTAGACGATAGCCTTGTACCAACAAAAGGCTTAACTAGAATAAGAACAGAAACTAAATTAGTGTTTAATAATGGTAAAGAAGAGCAAACAGTAAGTTTAGGTAGATACGAAGAAGATGAAGAATACAACAATATAAATAGCAACTTTACCGAACTAACATATAAAATACCTACAAAAGAAGATTTTTATATTTTCTCAGATGTAGATAAAACTTATTTTGAAGGAGAAGTATATTTAAAAAGCGGGCCTTATAAAACAGATTCGTTTACGTTAAAAATAATCTTTTAAAAAATAAGAAAGCTAAAAAAGAAAAAGAAAACTAACCCTTCATGGCATGAATAAAAAATTAACCCTAAGTTTTTTAATACTTATATGTATAAGTATTAACCTTTTTTCGAATACTAATTTTAATGAAAGAGATAAAGATAGTGTAGCCACAAAAGGAATACCAGTAAAGCCAACGAAAATAACAAATGCAAAAACTTTTCGTAGCTTTTCTTCTTTAGAAAAGTTCGATAAGGTAGAAACATCAATAACACAACAACGTTTTACAGATCAAGGATTTAAATTTAATACTGCCGATTCTACAACAAATAAAAAATGGTTAGATAAAGCAACGAACACCTTCAAAAAAATTGAAGAACTAGATAATTATATTGATGTTTTAACAAAAGATGGTTTAGCACAATTACCAGTAGCCATTAAACCTGTTAGTATAAGTAATGTAAAGTACACTGTAGGTATTGCCAAAGCTGTTTTTAAACCTGCTTTTACTGAGTTAACGGTTTTTTTAAAAGTTGAATTACCAAGTACAAATGATAAAAGAGGAGATCAAGTATTAATACTAGGAGCTTCAAATGTAAAATTATCGCATACAGGGGGTATTATAGGTGATGCCAAGTTACATTTAATATCACAATTTACAGTTAATTTTAATCAAGGATCAGTATTACTAACCTTAAAAGGGAGCTTTGAAAATCCAGGTACTTATGCTTTAATAGATTGTTCTGGGTTTAAAGAAATGGGGCTTGATGCCAATATAAAATTCGCCGATGGTTTATTACATCCAGTAGATAAAAATGGAAAGAAAAAAATAGGCTATGTAGAAGCCGATTTTAAAACAACTATTGCAGATTGGAACGATATGGTAGTAAACATATCATTACCAGAATTTGGTATTAAAGGGCTTGAAGGAACCACCTTTAAATTAAATACAGCTGTTTTTGATTTTAGTGATTTACGAAATGATCCGGCAACACCAGCATCTTATATCAATAAATATTATAATGGGACTCCTAATTTATGGCGAGGAGTGTATGTAAAATCATTACAAGTAATATTACCTCCAGAGTTTAAAATTAAAGGGAAAAGTGATAAAAGAGTTGCTTTTGGTGCTAGTGATTTAATAATTGATGGGCAAGGAGTAACAGGAAAATTTATAGGAGAAAATGTAATAGGACTTAAAGAAGGAGATGCTTCTGGATGGGATTTTTCATTAGATTATTTTTTGATAGATATAGAAACCAATAATCTTAAAGCTGGAGAGTTTAAAGGAAAATTGGTTTTACCAGTTTCACAATTAGATAGTTTAAAATATCATGCAGTATTTCAACCAGGAGAGTATAAGTTAAAAGTTGAGACAGAAAAAGATATTGAGTTTAATGTTTGGAAAGCTGATGTACTTTTAACCAAAGATTCTTATGTAGAAATGAAGGTTAAAGAGGGTAAGTTTAGGCCAAAAGCAAGCTTAAATGGTTCTTTAACAATAGCGGCAGGTTTAGGAAATAGTAGTAATACACAAACAGCTTCAAATACTAAAAAAAGTACGATTAGTTTTAAAGGAATTAAATTCCAAAAAATGGTATTGCAAACCGAATCTCCTTCATTTACAGTAGATTATTTTGGATTAGAAGGAAGGTTAGCTTTAGCAGGGTTTCCACTAGCAATTAATGAAATAGGTTTAAAAACTCCGTCAGATAATAGAGCGGAATTACTCTTCGACTTAGAGGTGAATTTAATGGGGTCTAGCGATGGAGGTAATGGTGGATCTACCAAGCTAGCTATAAAAGGACTTAAAGAAGAAGGTAAATGGAAATTCGATGGTGTAGAGTTAGAAAGGCTACATATAAAAATGGATATAGCTGGTACTCAGTTACAAGGAGCCATTTTTATATTTGATGATGATCCAACATATGGTACTGGTTTTGCAGGAGCAGTAGGTGCTAAATTTTCAAAAGGTTTAAAATTAGAAGTACAAGCGAAAGCACTGTTTGGTAGAACAAAAGAATTTAGATATTGGTTTGCGGATGCTCAAGTAAAAATACCTAATGGAATACCTGTATTTACAGGATTTGCATTAAACTCTTTTGGAGGAGGGATTTATAGTAGAATGAAAATGGATGGAGTAAGTAAGAAAAATGATGCTGCATTTCAGGAAATAGGAGCCTCTACTTCAGGGATAATATATGTGCCTTATGAAGATAATGCTTTAGGAATGAAAGCATCGGTAGGTATTACAACCCAAAATTCTGAAGATTTATTTCATGCTACCGTAGAATTTGGGATGGCATTTAGAAGGTCAGGGGGCTTGCAAGAAATTTATTTTAAAGGATTTGGAGAGTTATTATCTCCTCTTCCATCCGATTATTATGATGTGCTAGAAGATAATTTAAGTGCTATTTCTGATGAAGGTGTTGAGATACAAAACAAACAAACTTCCGCGGCTATAGCTGTAGATGTTTTTATCGGTTTTGACTTTGTAAACGATATTTTCCAAGCAACTTCAGAAGTTTATATAAATTTTGGAGTAGTAAAAGGAGTTGGGCCATCAGGAAGAGCAGGATGGTTAGATTTTTATGTGTCTCCTGATGAATGGCATTTGTTAATAGGTACACCAGAAGATAGGGTTGGAGTAGAGATAGACTTGGCAATTTTAAAAGTTAAAATGGATAGTTATTTTATGACAGGAGATAACTTGCCAGGGAGCCCGCCGCCGCCATCGATTGTTGCTGATATTTTAGGAGTTGATGTTTCAGATTTAGATTATATGCGTGATTTAAATATGTTAGAATCTGGATATGGTTTAGCTTTCGGAGCAAGCTTAAGCGTAACCACAGGAGACTTAACTTTTTTAATATTTTATGCACGTTTTGATGCCGGAGTAGGCTTTGATATTATGTTAAAAGATTATGGTGATGCCCATTGTAAAGGCTCATCGGAACCTATAGGTATGAATGGTTGGTATGCCAATGGTCAGGCATATGCATATTTACAAGGAGAGTTAGGATTAACATTCAGGCTTTTCGGATCAAAAAAGAAAATACCAATTATAAGTGGTGGAGGTGCAGTATTATTACAAGCACGTTTACCAAACCCAGCCTGGTTTAGAGGTTATTTAGGGGGTAAGTACAATTTATTAGGAGGCTTGATTAAAGGAAGGTTTAGGTTTAAGGTTGAGTTAGGTGATAAGTGTGAAGTAGTAGGAGGAAGCCCATTAGAAGGTATTGTTGTTATTGGGGATTTAAAACCTAAAGATGCTAGTACAGAAGTAGATGTGTTTGCTGCGCCTAAAGCAGTATTTAATCTTCAAATTAATAAGATTTTTGAATTACCAGATGAAACAGGTGATAGAAAGTATAAAATTTTATTAGATGAGTTTTCTGTTAAAAATAATGGAGCTCCTATTATAGGAGAAGTTAAATGGAATGATAGAAATGATGTAGCTGTATTTTATTCTCATGAAATTTTACCACCAAACGCGCAACTTAAAGCATATGTCCAACTTCATTTCGAAGAATTTAAGAATGGTCAATGGGAAACAATTAAAGATGACGGTAAGATAGCAACAGAAACTAAAGAGATAAGCTTTACAACTGGAGAAGCACCAAAAACAATTCCTTTAAATAACATAGAATATATGTACCCAGTTTTAGGACAACAAAATTTATTTATAGAGGAGTATGGTACAGCTTATATTAATTTAAAAAGAGGGCAAAGTTACTTATTTGAAGCAGTGCCGAATTGGAATAAAACAATGGTAATGTCTTCAGGTAATGGAACAGCACAAGTAAAACCATACACGTATAGTTCGGCTAAAAAACAAATTGTGTATAGTTTACCTAATAGTATGACTAAAGAAACTGTATATAATGTAGATATCAAATTGATTTCTGAAGGAAATAGCGATTTAAATGATAATGTGTCTGAAACCTATAATGCAAAAGATATTGGAGGAGATGAGACCGAAAATACTGCTGAGGTAAAGTCGAAAACAGCAGATGAAGCCGCAACCAAAGACGGAGAAAGAAAATTACTAGCCTATGATTTTAGAACTAGTGAATACGAAACTTTTGAAGATAAAATGGATGATATGAATAAGAATAATGATTTGTATGACCATGTTGATTATCCTTATGGATTAACGCTACTGGCTAAAATTGATAATCAAGAACCATTTGATTTGTTAGAGTTAAGAGGTAATGAATATTCAGGAAACGCTCCTTTAGTAGTAGTAAGAGCTACTCTAGAAGACTCGTATTATAAAAATCAAATTTATCCTTTATTATACCAAAATTACCCATTAGCAGGAGAATTAGAAGTTAATAGAGAAACTACTAAAGTAGGAGTTCCGCCAGTAGAAGGTGTAGAGCCTATGACCTGGTATTTAACGTATTTAGAAGAAGGATATACAGGAGAAACTAGTTTATACAATCCATATAGATATAATTTAACGTATTATTATTTACAAGATTATGAAGACCTGAGCTATCAGTTGGTAAACTCAACGATTAACTGGCAATCAAATCCAACTTTTTCTAAATTGGTAACAGATGCTTTTCCATATATGAAAAAAGGTAGATATAAAACAAAGTTTAAATATATTTTACCAGGTCAGGTAAAGCAAGGAAGAGATAATATTGTAAAATATATAAACCCAATAAATGAATAATAGTATGAAAACATACCTACAAGCATTAATTATATTTTTTGGATTTATTTTTAATGCATATGCTCAAAAAGAAATAGGGAATGAAGCTCCAGAAGTAAAGGTTATAGCCCATCCAGCAAAAAAATCAATTATGTTACGCTGGGGAGTTACGACACCATCAGCTTGGAAACAGGCCAATAAAGAAGGATATATTATTGAAAGAAAAACAATTGTTGTAAATAAACAAGTTTTAAAAATACCTATAGTAAAACGACTCAATACAACTCCAATAAAACCTAAACCTATGATGGAGTGGAAAGAGTTTACAGAGAAGAATAATTATGCTGCAATTGCAGCACAGGCATTGTACGGGGAGCAGTTTGATGTAGAAATGAATGAAGGAGGTAATGGCATTATGAGTATTTTAAATCAAGCACAAGCTGTAGAACAACGATTTTCTTTTGCATTGTATGCTGCAGATCAAAATTTTGAAGTAGCTAAGTATTCAGGATTAGCTTATGTTGATAATGATGTTAAAGAAGGTGAACGTTATTTATACACGATTAAAGTAGCAAATCCTACCTCAAAAAAGAAAATAAAACATGGAGGGGTCTATTTAGGTTTAGGCGACTTTAAACCATTACCAAAACCTCAAGAGTTTGTAGGGGTTTTTAAAGATAAAACAGCAATGCTAAGCTGGAATTTTTCTTTACTTAAAAAATATTATAACAATTATATTATTGAAAGATCGGAAGATAATGGAAATAACTTCAAATCATTAACAGCAACACCTATAACTAATTTAGGGGAGAGAGAGAAAAACCCTTCAAATAGAATGATGTATGTAGATAGTTTATTTCAAAATAATAAATTATACAAATATCGAATAAAAGGAATATCACCTTTTGGTTTGCAAGGCCCATATTCAAATATTGTTTCTGGTAAAGGAATCACACCATTAAAATCAGTAGCTTATATAACTGATATAAAATTTTCAGATGACGGAACAGCTACAATTAATTGGGATTTTCCAAAAGAAGGTGTAAATGAATTAAAATCTTTTAAATTGTTACGATCTGATACTCCTAAAGGAGTTTATTCAGTTGTGGTTCCTGAAATATCAAAAAACAAAAGGAGCTATAAATTATATGACTTGCACCCTATAAATTATTATAAAATTGTTTCTATAGGGTATGATAGAGGAGAACGAAAGTCTTTTCCCAAGATGGTACAACCAGATGACAGTACGCCTCCAGCAACACCAGTAGAAATTACCGGCGCAATAGATTCTTTAGGTGTAGTTCGATTAAATTGGAAATTAAATATTGAAAAAGATTTTTTAGGATATCGAGTTTTTCGTTCAAACTTTAATGATGGTGAGTTTACTCAAATAACATTTAAACCAACACCTAATAATTATTTTATTGACACTATAAATATAAAAACACTTAACAAAAAAATTTATTATAAAGTACAATCTTTTGATAGACGCTATAATCCTTCAGAATTCTCAAAATCATTAGAGTTAAAAAAACCAGATATAATACCACCAACACAGCCAATTTTCACTTCTTTTAAATCAGAGAAAGGAAAAGTGCGTTTACAATGGGTAACAAGTACAAGTGATGACGCTAAAAGTACGATGTTATATAGAAAAGAAAAAGGAATAAATGCTTCTTGGCAATTAATAGCTGACTTACCACTACCTCAAAATAGTTATGTAGATGATAAAGTAGCTTTTAGCAAAACTTATTTATACACTATTTTAACAATAGATGACTCAGGATTAGAGTCAGAGCCAATTACCCCTTTAAAAATTACAATTTCTGATGATATGCTAAAACCAGAAATAACAAAGTTTAATGGAGAAGTAAATAGAGAAACTAAGTATATAAAATTAAACTGGTTATATAAAGAGCCTAATGTAGTAGAATATATTTTATATAAAGGAGTAGAAGGAAAACAACCAACTATGTATAAGGTTTTTAGTACAGGCTCAAGTAGCTTTATAGATAAAGATTTAACTATAAATACAAAATACATTTATTTACTTCAGGCTATTTATAAATCGGGAGCAAAATCACCAATTAAAAAAATTGAATTAAATTATTAATGCTATGAAAAAATTATTACTTGTTTTAGGGGTACTATTTTTTAGTCTCAATAATAACCTGTTTGCACAAAAATATGAAATAAATATAAGAGGATATATTAGTCAAGGTCATTCATCTTGTGGAACGATAAATGGATTAAGAGAGGTTATATTAATCTACAAAGACGGAGATATAAAAAAGATTCATGATATAGATAAATTTATTAATCGTTCCTATAATTTAACAGATACTTTCGATCACAGCAACCCAGTAGTTGAAGTGGAATTTTGGACAAGAGCAAGACATAAAACTTGGATAGGGGATTGTCGATCTGGAAGTGAAGCACGAAAAAGAGTCAGTATTGGTCTTCCTTGCCATAATCAGAGTTATACCAGAGATGAAATATATCGCAAAAAAATTCGAGAAGGCCATGCTACAATTACAGTATATCCATTACCCGAATTAAAATACCCAGATAATTCATTAGTAAATTTAACAAAAGTAGCTTGTGAAACAGACTTTATTGCAATTGAGGCAGCTTTTAAAAATTACCCTGACCCAACTACTACATATAAATGGGAATTTTTAGATCCTGTAAATACCACTACGACATATACAACGACATATCAAAACTTGTTAAATGCTGTTCAAAACGCGTTTAATCAATATGCGGATTGTTTGAGCTCTGGTGGAGGAGGAAATGAAGTGCCAAGAATAGAACAAAGAGCTCTGCCAATTGATGGAGACTGCTCCTATTATTATGATCGTTATTTATTAGCTCAACAAAATTTAGATAATTATACAGGAAGTAAAACATATGAGAAGAAGTTCTGGAGACCTATTAATGGTGGAGATATAGAAGGAAAGACATTAATAAATTTAACTTTAGCTCATTTATATTCGAATGAGTCGGATAGAAAAAAGGCTTTAAACAATAAAATTATCTGGGTAAGATTAAATCCTGGATGTAATGGAGATAAAGATGTATCTGACCCAGTAAAAATCCAATTTTTACCTGAACCACCAAAAATAGCTAAAGAGCCAAATTTTAATCCAGTAAAATGTGCAGAGAGCGAAATAGGGAATTTTAAGTTTTTCTTCCAAAGACAATTATATTCTCATGAAAAAATAGAAATTAATTTAAAAAGAAAGTTTCAAGATGGTAGTTATGTCTCTGTAGATGAAAATATAGATATAACTAGACTTACTCAAGAAGGAACAAATGTTTTTAGTTATATCTGGAAATCTTCTCCAGGAGAAAGTATTATAGAAGGAGATTATAAAGCAGAAATTTCAGGATTTGATAAGAGTAATAATTCCCCTTTTTGTGAACAATACATTTATGATTTTACAATTAAAGTACCAGAACCTTTAACATTTACAGCAGAGATAGAACAACAAGAAACTTGTTTTGATGTAAATAATGGAAAGATAAAAATTACTGCAAGTGGCGGTCATGAATTTGTATTTTCAAATCCAACACCTCTAATTGCCCCAGTTGCACCTAAGCCAAAAGACCCATTCGATCCGATTGACCCAGTTGATCCGATTGACCCAGTTGGTCCAGGACCAACATATCCAGTACCTACAACTGAAAAAAACACATACCAATATAGTTTAGATAACGGAACTACATGGAGTACTGATAGTTTTGAAGATTTTATAACTGTTGAAAATTTACCGCCAGGTGAATATCATATTAAGGTAAGAGATAAAAATGGTTGTACAAGTGATCCAGAAAAGATTGTAAAAACGATCACTGCTAAACAAAAAATAGTACATATAGCTTCTGTACTTCAACATACAAGTGCTGCTGGTCCCCCATATCAAAGTGATGGACAGATACGAGTTACATCTGTTAATGGTGGTACACGAATTAATGATGTAAGTTACACATACACAGTTTATAATTCCTCTAACCAAATTATAGGAACATCAGATGAATATATTAATGGAAATTCAGGTGGGATAATACCAAACCTGCCAGCAGGAATTCATAAAATAGTATATACTGATGCTAATGGGTGTAAAGAAGATCATATGTTACCAGAAATAAAAGATCCTGAGCCTATAACCTTTTCTTTAGATAGCACCAAACCTGATTGTAATGGAGGAGATAATGGTAAAATAACGATATCTAAAATAAAAGGAGGTTACCCTAATTATACAGTAACCATTAAAAATAAAAATGGTTCTGATATTGAGAGTTTCTCTAATGTTACTGAAAATAGTAGTATTACAACAACTGAACGTATTTCAGCAGGAGACTATGTAGTTACCGTTAAAGATACTGATGCTCGTTCAGTTGCTAAATCATTGAATGTAAATGTTGCCGTACGTTCTAAAATAGAAATAACAGAAGTAGATGATACACCTATTTTATGTAACGGAAATAACTCTACAATAACCATTAAGGCTACTGGAGGTAAAACAGGAGTATATCAATATGCTGTATACAAGGCTTCTGGTACTATTGAATGGCAAAATAGTAATATGTTTTTATTACCAGCTAATCCAATAATGGGGTATAGCTTTATTGTTAGAGATAAAACAATTACAAACTGTAAGTCAAATATATCAGACCCCAAAAAAATATCGCAGCCGAATCCAATAGAGATAGTTGATATATTATCAGTAAAACATAACAATATTTATGGAGAATCTAAAGGGGAAATTTTATTAGATATAGATGGAGGAACTCTTAACGCTGCAAGCCCTAACTATACTGTAACATGGTCTAAAAAAGAAGATGCTAATTTTTCTAAAACAGGAAATCCTGTTAAAGGCTTAACTGCTGGAACGTATATAGCAACCATTAAAGATGCTAATTGTTCAGTTACATTTGATAACCATGGAGAGGAAGTTATAGTTAAACAGAACCCAAAGTTAGAGATAAAGAGTGATGCAATCAAAATAACTAAAGAAATTATTTGTAATGGAGGAGTTGGCTCTATAGAAGTTAAACCTATAGGTGGTTCAGGAAATTACACTTATCAGTGGTCTACTAATGACGGAAGTATAGTTTCCGGAGAAAAAACAGAAGTTATAACAGGTACAGCAGGAACTTATTCGGTTAAAGTAAGTGATGGTTATACAGATGTAGTAGCAGAAAAAGAACTTATAGACAAACCAAAACTAGAATTAAAAATAGTTAAAACAGATATTACTTGTTTTGGAAAAGAAGATGGTACAATTAAAATAACTCCTAGTGGAGGGGGCGGTGGATATTCTTATTCAATAGATGATGATACATCATATCAAGAAGTAAGTACTTTAACTAATAACACTATAACAGGTTTAGTGAAAGGAAAATATAAGGTTTGGATAAAAGATAAAAATAAATGTAAAATAGATACTTCTATTGAAGTAATCATAGAAGAACCAACGCAAATTATAATAAATAATCCTTCTATTACCTATTGTAGCACAACAGGAGGGAATGAAGGAAGTATTTCAATAGATGCTTTAGGAGGTAAAGGAACATTAACATATATGTGGACTAAAGAAGGTGATGCTACTTTTACAAGAAATACTAAAAACATTAATAATTTATATGAAGGAGTATATAAAGTAGTTGTAAAAGATGCTAATAAATGTGATATAACTCAATCTTTCGAGGTTAAAGAGCCAAAGCCGATACAAGTAAGTATTAAAATAACAAAAGAAATACCTTGTAAAGGTGATAATAAAGGAGAGTTATTAGCTGAAGTTACTGGAGGTTATCCTATAAATTCTACTCCTATAGATTTTGATTACAAATGGTATCTTATAGAAAATGGAATTCCAACTTTATTAAACCCAGGAGATTTAAAGGTAAATAGATTGTCTGATGCTGGAGCTGGTACCTATCGAGTGGAGGTTAACGATGTTAAAGGAGCAACAATAAATTCTCAAAAAAAGTTAGAGGAGCCTGATAACTTAAATATAAATTTAATACCTAAACAACATGTGCAATGTTTTAATGGTAATGATGGGGAGATAGATGCAAAAATTACTGGAGGAACGAAACCATATGAATATAGTTGGACAAAAATAGGAGATGTTTCATTTACAAGAGACACAGAAGATATTTCTGGTTTGAAAATAGGGAGTTATAAACTAGAAGTAATCGATGCTAATAAATGTAAGTTAACTTCATCAGTATTTGAAATAAAACAGCCTATAGAATCGATTAGTGTTTCTAATTTTGAAATTATTAATCTTAAAGGATTCGAAACAGGAGATGGAAGTATTTCTATAACAGTTAAGGGAGGAACACCTGATTACACATACGAATGGAGAAAGAAAGGAGAAACTACAATTATAGGAAGGAATAATAAAGTTGAAGATTTAAGTTCTGGAGATTATGAAGTAACAATTAAAGATGCTAATAAATGTGATCTTGTTAAAGATTATGAGGTAATTCAGCCTGAATTACTTGAAGTAATTAGTATAAATCATTCTAAAGAAATTTTATGTAATGGGAATAAAGGAATAACATTAACTTCTGAAGTTAAAGGAGGAGTAAAACCTTATCGTTATGAGTGGAGAGTGGAAGGAGCAACGACAGTTATAGGAGAATTAGCTACTTTAGAAGATATAGGAGCAGCAAGTTATGAATTAACAGTATTCGATAAAAATTTTAACAAAGCAACAGGTAAGTATACTTTAAAAGAACCGAGTAAATTAGAAATACTATCACCAGTTACTCAAAATGTATCCTGTTATGGAGGAGAAGATGGTTCAGTAGCGTTAACAGTTGTTGGAGGAGTAAAACCTTATAGTTATAGTTGGAGACACAGTAATGCATCAACTAGTACGCTTACAGATTTAAGTTCTGGAGATTATGAGGTAACGGTAAGAGATAAGAATTTATGTGAAGTAATACTACCAATAAAAATTTCACAACCAATAAAAGGTTTATTGGTAATAAACGAAGATGAAGCTGTAAAAGATGTTACTGGAAATGGATTATCTAACGGAGAGATTAATGTAGAAGTTGAAGGAGGTACACCTGGTTATACATATGAATGGTCGGGAATAGATGGAGTTTTTCCAAATATTACCTCAACATTATCAGGAGTAAAAGCAGGAACATATACTGTAAAAATAACTGATGCAAAAGGGTGTGAACTACCTAGAACATATAAGGTAGAAGAACCTTTACTATTAGAAGCTACTATAGAAGAAACAGCCATTTTGTGTAATGGAGGAGAAGGTAAATTATTAGCTTCGGTTAAAGGAGGAGTAAAACCATATAAATACAAATGGTATAATTCGTTAGGAAATGTTGTGGGTTCTGAAAGAGAGTTGAAAACAACAGTAGGAATATATACTTTAGAGGTTATTGATATTAATAACAATGTAAAAAGGCTTGAGAATATAGAATTAGAAGAACCAAAATTATTAGAAATAGCAACTGTAACAACAAAAAATGTTACATGTTATAATGGTAATGATGGAGAAATTGTTATAACTCCCAAAGGAGGAATAGCCCCTTATACATACAAATGGGTTCATACAAAAGAAGATTCTAACTTAGTTAATGCATTAAAAGCAGGAGAATATTCGGTAACAATTATTGATAGTAAAGGGTGTTTTATCAAAGAAGAAAAGATTGAAATAAAAGAACCAGAATTATATGATATTGTTGAAACTAAATTAGCGCGTCCTTCAACAGATAGAGGAACTGATGGGAGTATTGAAATAAAAATAGAAGGAGGGGTTCAACCATATAACTATATATGGGAAAATGAAAATGGTGAAGAGCTTCAAAATCAAAATTCTAATACTCAGATAAATAAAATACAATCTCTTTTAGAAGGAAAATACACAATAAAAGTAATTGATTCTGAAGGATGTGAAATAGATGAAACATATAATTTATCAAATCCAGGTGAATTATTAGTGTCAATTGTTCAAATACAACAAATAAGTTGTTTTAATGGACGAAATGCCATATTAGATGTAGAAACAGTTGGAGGAGCAGGAGGGAATAACTATACATGGTATAATGCAGTTACTAACACTGTTGTAGGAACTAAAAAACAGTTATCCAATATAGCTATTGGTACGTATTACGTAATTGTAAATAACGCAGAAGGTATACAAGAACAAAGTCCAGTTTTTGTTGTTGATCAACCAGAAGAAGTTAAATTTCAAACTCAAACCACCAATCTAAGTTGTTCCCAATCTAATGATGGAAGTATTACAATTAAGCCAAAAGGAGGTGCAGGTATGTATGAATATAGATATCGACCTGAAGGAGAAAACTTTACTGATTGGGTAAAAATTAATAATAGTTCCTCTATGGTACAAAATTTAAAAGCAGGAACTTATGGAATTCAATTAAGAGACAGTAATAACTGTTTTGCTAAAAATAACCATGGTCAAGAAGAATTTAGTTATGAGATAACACAGCCAGAAACCTTAAAAATAGAAGAACAGATAATTACAATACCAACAGGATTTGGGTTGTCAAATGGAAGTATTGAAGTAAAAGTAAAAGGAGGGGCAGATTCTTACAAATATGAATGGAAAAACACTTCAGGTAAGATGTTAACTGGAAATAGTAAAATAGAAGGACTATTTAAAGGAACTTACCACTTGAAAGTAATAGATGTAAATGGCTGCTTGTTAGAAGAAGAGTTTTTTGTTGATGAACCAGCAAAATTATTAGCAGAAATTAAATTATTAGAAGGAATAAGCTGTATAGGAGAACAAGATGGAAAACTTAAAGTAAAAGTTCTTGGAGGAGTAGGAGATTATACATACAAATGGTATAAAGAAGGAAGTACAGTATTATTAGGAGATAAGTCTGAATTGATAGATTTAGAAACAGGAGTCTATTATGTTGAGATAATTGACGAGAATAATAATAAAGTAACAAGTAGTAAGTACACATTAACAGAACCAGAATTATTAGAGTTGTCTTTAGAGTCAGATTATGTTTTATGTGGAACAGGAAATGATTGGGCTATAGAAAGTATAATAAAAGGAGGTACTGCACCGTATACATATTTGTGGAATACTGGGACAAATACTGAATCGTTAGAACAAATCAAAAAAGGAAATTATACATTAACAGTTGTAGATGTAAATGGCTGTAGAGCTACAGCAGAAACAACATTAATTCCTCCATCTCCAATAATAATAAGTGATGTAGAGATTACAAACCCAACTTGTTATAATGGAGGTGATGGAGAAATTAAAATAATTGTTGAAGGAGGTACTCCTTCATATGAATACATATGGAGTAATGGTTTAAAAGGTTCTTCAATTGAAGGATTGTCATCAGGAGAGTATGAAGTATCAATTAGAGACAGTAAAGGATGTACTTATGCAAAATCTTTTGAAGTGAAAGACCCAGAAGAGATAAAATTAGATCTAGGAGAAGATGTAACTTTATGTAAAGATCAATCATATATGTTAGATGCTACTCTAGAAAATGGAATTAAATATGAATGGTCATCATCTAATGGTTTTAGTAGTTCTAATGCAGAGATAGAAATAAATAACAAAGGTATTTATAAAGTTATTGTAACTACAGATTTAGGATGTATAGTAACAGATGAAATTGAAATAAAACAATCTGATGCTGAAGTTTCAGCAAATTATTTAGTATCATCTCAAGTATATACTAATGAAAGTTTTGTATTAGTAAATGTTAGTGACCCTAAACCAGAAGAAGTAACTTGGATATTCCCAGAAGAAGCAAAAGTTATTATAGCAAATGATAATTATGCTGAAACTCTAATAGAAGCAGAAGGAGAGTATGAAGTAACTCTAATAACTAAAGTTGGGGATTGTGAAGAATACATAACTAAAAAAATAATAGTATTAGAAAAAACAATTGAAGAAGATGAAGAAGAAAATTCAATTAATAATCAAGTATTGAGTTCAGTAATGTTATACCCTAATCCTTCTTCAGGAGTATTTAATTTAGATATAGAGTTGAAAAATATCAATTCTGTAAATGTGAAAATTTATAGATTAAATAGTACAATGGTAATGCAGAAAGAATATTCTGGAAAAGATATTTATGAATTAGATTATAATTTAAGTTTGGTTTCAGGAGTCTATTTTGCATTAATAGAAACAAAAGAGGAAAGAATAATTAAAAAAATAATTATAAAATAAGTATTATAAAAATCTAAATATTGGGATAGAATTCTATCCCAATATTTTTTACCTAAAATTCCAATTCTTATAACTAGTAGAACTTTCTAATTTAGTTTCAATAGTATCGGGTAATTCAGGAAAAAAATCAATCCCAGTTTTTTGTTCAATCTCGTCAATTGAAACTACAAAACTATATAGGGGTTTATTGCTTTCTTTATGCGGAACTAAAAAAGCAATTGCTTTTATTTCAGGTTGCGTATAGTCTAATAAAATTTTATAAAAATACTTAGGTACTGAAACTTTGTCTCGACCAATGGTTTTTAAGTTCGTTTCTAAAACACCACCAGTAACTACATATAAATGATTGTATTTCTTAGCCCAATAACGAGTTTTTTGTTCTAATTTATTCCAAATTCCAGCATTAAAATCGTGTTTTTGAGGTGATATATTAGAAGTGTAAAAAGTTTCGTCGTGTGCTTTTTTAGAATAGCGTTTGTCTCCAGCTGGACATAAATGCCCTCTATCGTAACCAGAGTTTTTATAGCTTCTCCAATGTGCCGATTTGGTTTTTACCTTTGGATCACTAATAAAAAAAGGACGTTTGTGTTTTGTATACACAATATCGTTTTTACCTAAAGTGTAAGCAACCCATTCAGCTTGCTCATGTTGTTCATTATATGATAATTGATATCCATTGTGTTTAACAATAACACCAGTTGTTGAGGTTGGTAAATAATCAAAGCCTTCAGAATTGGTAGTATGTTCAGTTGGGATTTGATAAGATGTGTCATTATCTTCTCCTCTTTGTAGCCACCATCCAGCAATTAAAACAATAATTGTAACAAGAAGTTTTATTTTTTTCGAAGTACTCATTAGCTTTTTAGTAAAATTTCTTTAAAATCTTCTGTTTTTTCAACTTTATTGAAGATTGTTTGAAACTTAGTTGGAGGAGTGGTTAGTTTACGTTTTTCTAAATCTAACCAAGCTCCATAAACAGTGATAATTGCAGATAATTTTCCTTCTTCATTAAAAACTTCATGTTGAATTTTCCAGCGTTCACCTTTACTTGATAATCCAATTACTTTAAGGTTTATCGAAATATCTGTTCCCATATGAATTTCGCGTAAAAACTTGGTGTTTTCTTCAAATAAAATCGGACCTGTTTTTTCCTTAGTAAAATCTTGAATAGTAATATTGTGTTCTTTAAAGAAACGTAGCCTTACCTCTGCTGCATAGTCATTATATGCTGTATGACGCATGTGTATATTGGCATCAAAATCAGACCATCTTGTTTTGAACTGTACGCTAAAATTCATTTATATATTTTTTAAAAACGAAAGTACAAAATTATAATTCTTAGGCTAAGATTTTACATCTAAAGCATCACGAAGTGTATTTCCAATCAGCATAAAAGCCATTACTAAACTCATAATTGCTATTCCAGGAATTAACGCTAAAAAAGGTTTGCCAAGAATAATATAGTTGTAATGATTTTTAATCATTGCACCCCAAGAAGGAGTAGGAGGTTGTGCACCGATACCTAAAAAACTCAATCCACTTTCAATTAAAATTGCAGCGGCAAAATTAGCAGCAGAAATAACAATGATGGGTGCTAAAATATTAGGTAGAATATGTTTAAATATAATTCTAAAATTAGAGAAACCTAATGCTTTTGCAGCTTCAACGTATTGTTGTTGCTTAGTAGTAATTACTTGCCCGCGTACTACACGAGCAACCTCTACCCACATGGTTAAACCAACAGCAATAAATACTTGCCAAAAGCCTTTTCCTAAAGCTAATGTAATTGCAATAACTAATAATAAGGTGGGTATGGACCAAGTAATGTTGATGATCCACATAATGAAGTTGTCAATTTTTCCTCCAAAATACCCTGCAATTGCTCCAATAGGAATTCCGATTAATAAAGAGATAAAAACAGCAATAAAACCAATAAAAAAAGAAATTCTCGCTCCAATTAATAATCTACTTAATAAATCGCGACCATATTTATCGGTTCCGAATAAAAAAGTTCTTTGTTTTATGAATTTCTCAGGTTGATTATCGAATAATGATAATGCGTAATTTTTAGGCAATCCATCAGAATATTTAATTACTTCTAATTGATTGTTGTTAATTGAATATGATTTTATAGGTATTTCAGAACTTGAATTTTGTTTTCCATCCATAAAAATTGAAAACCAAGATTGATCTTTCTTTTCTGCAGAAGGAATCGATAACATTTTAACTGAAAACCCAGGAGCTTTTGAATGAATTTCTAAGTGCATTTGGTTGGCAGCGTTGCTGTTGTCTGGAGCTAAAACGTAACAAAAAACAGCTATTAACCCACAAAAAATAATGTAGCTAAAGCTAAGCATACCAATTTTACTTTGCTTAAATTTTTGGATAGCAATTTGCCAAAGAGAATTAGAATTCTTCATAAGCCGAAATTAGATATTGCGAATCTCTTCACCAACTTTTAAATTGAATTTTTTTCTGAATATAAATACAATTAAATATAAAATAGGAGTGTCTATGGCTGCAATCATCATTTTAAAAAGTACCCCACTAATTAATAATCCCCAAAACAATTCCCATTGTATAATTCCAAAATAGCATAACAAGATTAATACGGTTAACGTATCAACTATTTGAGAGGTGAATGTCGAAAAATTATTACGTAGCCATAAATGCTTTCCTTTGGTAAAATTTTTCCAAAAATGGTAGACTCTAATATCAATAAACTGAGCAGCTAAATAAGCCAACATAGATGCTAATACAGCTAATGGAGCAGCACCAAAAACATTAATAAAAGTTGTGTTATCTACTGTAGACCATGAAGTAGCAGGAACATTTTTTGATACATAAATAATACCTAAAGAAAAGAAAGATGCAAAAATACCAGCGATTACAACTTGATTCGCTTTTTTCTTTCCGTAGATTTCAGATAAAATATCGGTAATTAAAAAAGTGATAGGATATGGTAAAAGACCTACTGAAATTTCGAAAAGCTTAACGTCAAAAATCTCTATATTAAATGGATACCAATAAAAAAACTTCTGAAAAATTAAATTAGAAGTTACTAAAGAGGCAATAAATAAAGCGGCTAAAATTAAATAAATTAACTGTGCTTGGTTTTTCAGTTTCTCAGTCATAGAACGAAGTTACTAATTAATAATGATTTTAAAAATGTGTATGTTTGCAGCATAAAACAAACAACAAATAAAATGAAAGCATATATTTTTCCAGGTCAAGGAGCACAGTTTACAGGAATGGGATTAGATTTATATGAAAAATCGCCATTAGCTCAAGAACTTTTTGAAAAGGCTAACGATATATTAGGTTTTAGTATTACTGATGTAATGTTTGAAGGTACTGCTGAAGAGTTAAAAGAAACAAAAGTTACGCAACCTGCCATCTTTTTGCATTCTGTAATTTTAGCAAAAGTATTGGGTGACGATTTTAAACCAGAAATGGTTGCAGGACACTCATTAGGTGAATTATCTGCTTTAGTAGCTAACGGAGTATTATCTTTTGAAGATGGATTAACATTGGTTTCTAAACGTGCTTTAGCAATGCAAAAAGCTTGTGAAATTCAGAAGTCAACAATGGCAGCTGCTTTAGGATTAGAAGATAAAGTAGTTGAAGATACTTGTGCTGAGATTGATGGAGTTGTAGTTGCAGCAAATTATAACTGTCCAGGTCAATTAGTAATTTCTGGTGAAGTTGAAGCTGTAGAAAAAGCTTGTGAAGTATTAATTGAAAAAGGAGCACGTAGAGCATTAGTTTTACCTGTAGGTGGAGCATTTCACTCACCGATGATGGAGCCAGCTCGTGAAGAGTTAGCGAAAGCGATTGAAGAGACTACGTTTAGCGAACCTACTTGTCCAGTATATCAAAATGTAACAGCAAGCGCAGTTACAAATCCTGAAGAGATTAAAAAGAATTTAATGGAGCAATTAACTGCTCCAGTAAAATGGACACAATGTATCCAAGCAATGATTGCAGATGGAGGAACTGAGTTTATAGAAGTTGGTCCAGGTAAAGTGTTACAAGGCTTAATGCGTAAAATTGATAGAAGCGTTACTGCTAGTGGAGCAAGTATAGAAGCTTAAGAAGTTATAAGTAAATAAAAAAGCGAACTCAATTTGAGTTCGCTTTTTTTATATGCTATTTTCAAGTTGTTAATTAAATATCAAAGTGTTTAATATTTCTTCTAACTCTTTTTTCTGCTCATTGTTAATATATGAAAGAATAAAGTTAATTGAAAAACCATTTTTAATTGTTGAGTAATAACTTTGCTTAATATTAAGATTGCCATGGTTTAAATCAAGATCCATTTTATAAAATTCTTGATTACTTATTTTTACCTTCTCAAAATTATCATCTATATTGTTATATTGTATTTGAGATTGTTTTAGGAATTTTCGTGTGTGAAATAAATAATCAGCACCATTTTTAATTCCTGGAAATTGTTTTAAGTTTTCAGCAATTAGTATTAAGCCAGGATTATAATTAACTGCAGCACCGACTTCATGTTTAAATAATGTTAGTAAGTATGCAGAATTAACTTCAGAAGCTTTTATTATTGCTTTTAAATTGTTGTTATCTCCAGTAACTAAATCAGAACCTTTTTTTACTAATTCTTCAGTTTGTTCTTTAGTTTGAACAATCCACTCAGGAGGTAGTGAGATTTTTAAATTAAAAAAAGCGTTCCTGTAAATATGATTTTCAACCTTGCCATAATCGAAATTTTCTGGTTTCGAATTAGTTTTACAACTGGTAATAATAGTTGAGAGAATTATTAGTAATACGTAAATTTTCTTTTTCATTATTTTTTTAATTTTTAATACTTAAAAGTTGAAATATTTTATCTTCTTTAGGTGCTAAAAGAATCATATAGAATAAAAGAATTACTCCAAATAATAAAAACTCAGGTTTTAATAATAAAATTAAAAAACAAGCTCCTTCTAATACCGCCCATTTTATAATAGAAGCATTTTGATAAATTGCAAATTTTTCATCATCAGAAGAATCTTTTTGTATGCTTTTTAAAGTTTTATTGAATAAAAAGTTACTTAAAACATACGCTATCGCTGGAATAAAAGAATAGGGTAATGAAGCGTTGTCAATTTCAATATTTAATATATTCTTAAAATCACCAATTAAAAAGTAAGCTAGAGTAACTCCAGCTACTAATGCCAAGTGAATTATTTTAAGAGTTTTTATCTTTTGATTCATATATAGATTATCCTATAAAATCATTAATAGTTTTTGTAATAAAAGCTAATTGATCTTCTTCTAATTCAGTGTGCATTGGTAAAGAAATAACTTCATCAATTAACTGATTAGTAACTGTAAAATCAGCTTCGTTATAACGATCATCCTGATATGCCTTCTGCGCGTGTAATGGCACTGGATAATAAATTGCATTTGGAATGTTATTATCTAACAAATGTTGATGTAATTCATTACGTTTTCCGTTAGTAATACGTAAAGTATATTGATGAAAAACATGAGTAGAAAAAACACTAATTGCAGGAGTGATAATATTAGAGTTGGTAGAGAAAGCTTCAGTATAATACATAGCAGCTTTTCTACGAGCATCGCAATAAGAATCTAATAATGGTAATTTTATCTGTAAAACTGCAGCCTGTAAGCTGTCTAAACGAGAATTCACTCCAACAACATCATGGTAATAACGTTTATACATCCCATGATTTACAATCCCTCTAATTATATGAGCTAAGTCATCATCATTAGTAAAAATAGCTCCGCCATCACCATAACAGCCTAAGTTTTTAGATGGGAAGAAAGACGTAGTTCCTACATTTCCAATCGTTCCAGATTTCTTTTTGGTTCCGTCAGAAAAAGTATAATCTGCTCCAATTGCTTGTGCATTATCTTCAATTACATATAAGTTATGCTCTTTAGCAACTTCCATTACAGCCTCCATATTGGCACATTGGCCGAATAAATGTACAGGTACAATCGCTTTTGTTTTTGGAGTAATCGCCTTTTTTAAGGCTTCAATATCTATGTTAAATGTATCAGGCTCAACATCTACTAAAACAGGTGTTAGCTTTAATAATGCAATTACCTCTACAGTAGCAGCAAAAGTAAAATCGGCAGTAATAACTTCATCACCTTGCTCTAAACCTAACCCCATCATTGCAATTTGCAATGCATCAGTTCCGTTTGCACAAGGAATTACGTGCTTTACACCTAAATATTCTTCTAAATCGCTTCCGAATCCTTTAACTTCTGGACCTCCAATATAATAAGCAGTGTCTAAAACACTTTCGAAAGCTTTATTTACTTGAGGTTTTATTTTTGCGTACTGACCTTGTAGGTCAACCATTTGAATTTTTTTCATCTGATAAACGAATTTTTAGTACAACAAAAATACAAACAATCTCCGATTGATTTTGAAGAATTAACGAAATTAAATTTTTATAGATTGTAGTTCTTAAAATGAAGATTGTTCAAAAATCTAAAATAAAAAATCTGTTATCTTTGGTGAAAATCAATCCCAAATGAAATTGTTTAAAAAGATTTTCAAGATATTTTTACTAGTAGTAGTGTTGTTATTTGTTGGTGTTTGGCTATTTACGAAAACATTGCACCCTACTTATAACGGAGAATTAGAATTAGCAAATATTTCTGATAAAGTTACGGTATACTATGACGAGGTAGGTGTGCCGCATATTAATGCGGAAAATCAGCAAGATGCATATACCGCTCTGGGTTATGTACATGCACAAGATAGATTGTGGCAAATGGAATTGATTCGTAGAATTGCAGCAGGAAGATTGGCTGAGGTTTTTGGAAAAGAATTAGTGCGTACAGATAAGTTTTTCTCTGGTTTAGGAATTGAAGAAGCGGCTTCTAAAACAATTGAAAATTTAGATAAGAATTCCGAAGCTTATAAGATGACGGAAGCTTACTTAAACGGAATTAATCAGTTTATAGAGGAGGGTGCTAAACCATTGGAGTTTTATTTAGTTGGACTTGATAAAGAAAAATATACAGTTAAGGATGTGTATAATGTTTTTGGGTACATGGCATTTAGCTTTGCAATTGCTCATAAAACGGATCCGATGTTAACAGAAATAAAAGAGAAGCTAGGCGATACTTATTTTAATGAGTTGAACGGAGCAAACGTTGAAAACTTAACCTTAATTAAGAATCAAAAGAACCTAGAAATAAAAGCAGGTTTTGCGAAAGCAATGAATAATTTGCTTGATAAATTACCAATCTCTCCATTTATAGGAAGTAATTCGTGGGTGTTAGGGCCAGAAAAAACCAAAAATGGAAAAGTGATTTTTGCGAACGATCCGCATATCGGGTTTTCACAGCCATCAGTTTGGTATCAATCACATATCAAAATCCCTAACTACGAAATGTATGGATTTAATTTAGCTTTAACTCCATTTCCATTGTTGGGGCATAATCGTAATTATGCGTACGGATTAACCATGTTCGAAAATGATGATGTTGATTTTTACTACGAAGAAAACAACCCGAATAATTCATTAGAATATAAAACTCCAGAAGGATATCAGAAATATAAATTAATTGATAAAACGATAAAGGTTAAAGGAGGTGCCGATACTACTTACCAAGTAAAAGTTAGTAAGCACGGACCAGTTATGAATGGTTTAATTGATTTTATTGAGGATGAACGTCCAATAGCAATGCAGTGGATTTACACGAAATTAGAAAATCAATTATTAGATGTTTCTTATAAAATGTCGCATGCAAAATCATTGTCAGATTTTAAAGCGGGAGCAAGTAAATTACATGCGCCAGGATTAAATATTATGTATGGGGATGCTAAAGATAATATTGCTTGGTTTGCCTCAGGGAAATTATATAAATACCGAGATAGTTTAAATACAAAGGTAATTTTAGATGGTGCTTCTGGAAAAGATGAGATTGTAGAGTGGATAGATTTTGAAGAAAATCCACAAGCGATAAATCCAGATTGGAATTATGTGTATTCTGCCAATAATCAGCCAGATTCTATTGCTGGTATTTTATATCCAGGGTATTATTTACCAGAAGATAGAGCCAAAAGAATAGAATATTTATTAGATGACAAAAACGATTGGACAAAGTTTGATGTTTCTGAAATGATAAATGATGTAACATCACCAGTAGCACCAGAAAATATAATGAAAATAGCTAAGGATATTGATGTTACTCAATTAACAGCTAGCGAGAAAAAAGCATTTAATATTTTAAAAAATTGGGATGGCCATTACGGAAAAAAGAAAGTGGCTCCGATTATTTATACACGCTTGTGGTACGAGTTTGTAAAGAATACTTTTAAGGATGAGATGGGTGATGCTTTTGAGCAATTTGTAAATACGCCTTTCGAAGAAAAAGTGGTGGCAGCTCAAGTAAGAAAAGATAATTCGGTTTGGTGGGATGATATTTCAACAAAAGAAAAGGAAACTAAACAAGATATTGTAAACAAATCATTCCAAAATACAATAGCCTTTTTACAAAAGCAATTAGGGGAAAATGTAGATGGTTGGTATTGGAAAAGAGTAACTACAGTAGAGTATGGGCATGCAATTGGAAAAGCAGGAGGCTTGTTGCGAAAGTTTTTTAACGTAGGTCCTTTTGAAACCAACGGAGGAGATCAGGTAATTAATAACCAGATTTACAAGATTGATAGTACAGGTTATTACAAAATACATGCAGGACCATCAACTCGTAGAATTATAGATTTTTCGGATGTGGAAAACAGTATTGCCATTTTACCAACTGGGCAATCAGGGAATGTATTTAGCGAGCATTATAAAGACCAAGCTGAGAAATATGTAAATGGCGATTTTGTAAAAATGAACTTGAATCAGTCTGATATAGAAAAGAGTGAAAATAAGTTGGTGTTTTTGCCGAGAAAATAGATTATGAAAAAAACGATAACATTATTAATTGTAGCTCTACTATTAATCAGTTGTGAAGGCTTATTAGAAAAGACCTCATATGAGAAAGGATTTGAAAGATTAATTAAAAATATTACAAAAGAACAGAAGGGTAAAGTGGTAAAGGTTTTTTCTCCTAGAGTAAAAATGAAGTCAACTCATTTTGTGTTAAATACAGGTGATACCATTATTCCTTCAAATAATGAGATTATGTCTTATCTTCAAAAAGGAGATAAAATAATTAAAAAGAAATCAGATAATATTATTAGTATTTTTAAATCTGATTCACTATTTAAATCTACCTGGTTATATAAAATACCTAAGAAATATCGTGAAGATAAGAGGTTTCCTAGAGAATGGAATGGTAAATGGGAGGAAGCAACTAATAACTTCTAATCAAAAACTGAGTCACCTTCCATTTTTTAACTTCATCATAAATAAAATCTTGTTTGTCAGGTCCGTCAAAAGTACCAGAGATTTCATATTTCAAATTAGAATTTGGTACTGATAAAATGGTATGAAAATGATAATTGGTTTTATGAGTAATTTCAGGACGCAACTTTTTTACTTCCTCGTAAGTCATTCCAGTTTTCACTCCATACATGTCAGGTAGGTTAGTGGTCATGTTAATTTCATCAACTAAACAACCTTCTTGTTCGCTCATTATAAAATTAATCGTTGTACTATCTTTTTTAACTTCAAAATATTGGTAATCTGGTCCGTCTTGCTGACCAATTTTAGAGCTGATTTTATAATCAGGAAAAGCAGTTTTTAAAGAATCAATAGTAATACACTTTCCTAAATCAATTTTGTTAATACCATTGTTTGAAATTGTGATTCCAGATAGTTTCTTAGTGTTTTTTTTCTCTTTACATCCAATTAATATTCCACTAATAATTACGAAACATAAAATGAGTTTTTTCATATTACACTTCTTTATAAATCTCATTAAACGGAATTCTAAAACGCTCTCCATACACACCTTTTTCGGTTCTAATACCACAAGAAACAATCATGTTTATTTCTGCACTACGAGGAATGTTTAATAGTTTTTTTACGCGCCAAGTATCAGAGCCTTCCATAGGGCAGGTGTCGTAACCCTCGGCAGCCATTGACAACATAAAGGTTTGAGCCGCTAATCCTGTAGTTTTTTGAGCAACAATTCGCATATCACTATTACGAACTTCACGATACATTGGTTTAAAAAGACCAACAATTAAAATCATTAAATATTTAAAGAAACCAAAAATGCCTAAGAAGTCTGAATAAGCAAATGGAATGATTTTGCCGTAATAATTACGCGCTACTTTTTCTCTACTACTTTGTTCTGTTTTCGGATTATCTTTTCCAAAAGTTTTATCCATAAAAGCTAAGTTAGCTTTAGCACGTTTACTCCATAAATCTTTTCTACTAACAAAAACTACCAATTGTTGTGCTGTTTTTGCTGCATTTTGATTAAAACACATCGGTGCAATTTTAGCAATCGTCTCTTTGTTGGTAATATGGTAAAATTCCCACAATTGCATGTTACTACTTGTTGGAGCTAAACTAGCTTGTTCTAAACATTTTTTTACAACAGTAGTATCAATTGGTTTTTCTGCATCAAATATTCTTACTGAGCGTCGATAATTAACGGCTTCTGAAACTGTTTTTTCTTTCATTTTTTCTAAATATGTGTTCCGACAAGTCTTTGTTTAACTCCTTTTTCTTTATCAATAACCCAGAGTAATTCATATGTTCCAGCTCCATCACTATTTAATTGATATATGAAATATGTGTTTTCTTTTTTGAAGAAACTTATTTTCCCATTACATTCATATAAGTTGTTAAACAAAACCTCATGAATTAATATTCTCTTGTCATCTATAAATAAGTTTATTTTTTCAATTTCGATATCAGGGAAATTTCCATCTGTTCCCCAAATTTTTTTTCCGTCAATTTTGCTAACAAACTTCTCATTACCATCATTAATATGATTTAGTTTTTCAAATTTCTTGAACTTGTATTTGAAATTTATTTCTTGAGGTAGAGGTTTACTCAAACTTTGAATAGGCTGTAGTCTTGATTTATGTATATAACCTGAGATATATGAGTCGTTATCCTCATTCATACAAAACTTATCTTTAGGAATATAAATTTCAACCCATTCTTCATCAGCTGTGTCATTAAACCAAAAAGCTTGATTTTCTTTTAATTTATATATAATCTTACTTTTTGATGAATTTTCTTTTCTCACATTTGTGTAGCCATCTTTGTCTTTAATGATGGCTAATTGTGAGTAAGAAAAGGAATAGCAAAAAAGGAGAAAAAGTAAAAGCTGTTTCTTCATAATTGTTTTATCCTATTTTCATCAAGGTTTTTAATTGTTTCAATTTCCCTTTGTATGGCGCGTATCGTGTAGGTATGTCTAACCAGTTGCCTCTAGTAACAACACCTTTTTTGTGTGAAAAAGTATCGAATGTTTGTTTTCCGTGATAGCCTCCAATACCGCTTTCTCCAACGCCTCCAAAAGGTAATCGATGGTTGGCAAAATGTACGGTAGTATCGTTTATGGTTCCACCACCGAAAGAATAATCAGTAATCATTTTTTTCGCAAATTTATTGCGAGTTGTAAATACATATAGTGCCAAAGGTTTGTCGTATTTAGCTAATGTTGTGGCAATGTCTTGTTCGTTTTCGTAAGAGATTAATGGAAAAATAGGTCCGAAAATTTCACCTTTCATTACTTCGCTATCTAAACTTGGTTCGTCTATAATTGTCGGGGCAATATATCGATCTTCTCTTTCGGTTTGTCCACCAATTAAAAATTGTTCGTTTTCTAGCATTAACGCTAATCGATCAAAGTTTCGAGTATTTACAATTCTAGGATAATCTTCAGATGTTTGTGGGTTTTCACCGTAGGCTCTAAAAACTTCATCTTTAAAATGCGATACAAACTTTTCTTTTACAGATTTATGAATTAATAAATAATCTGGAGCAATGCAGGTTTGTCCTCCATTGATAAATTTACCCCAAACTAATCGTTTTGCTGCTAGTTTAATATTTGCAGTTTCATCAACAATACAAGGGCTTTTTCCTCCTAGTTCTAAAGTAACTGGGGTAATATGTTCTGCAGCTGCTTTGGCAACAATTCTACCTACAGGTACACTTCCTGTAAAGAAAATATAATCCCAGCGTTGTGCTAATAATTCTTGAGAAACTGGTACGCCACCCTCTACTACAGAAACATGATTTTTATCAAAAACTGCTTCAATAATTTCTCTAGTAATTTTACTTGTGTTCGGTGTTAATTCCGATGGTTTTAATATTACGGTATTTCCAGCAGCAATTGCTCCCAATAATGGTGCAAAAGCTAATTGATAAGGATAGTTCCAAGGAGCAATAATTAAAACAGTTCCATAAGGTTCTTTATAAATTTTTGCGGATGATGGAAAGTTTAATAGCGATGGTAAAACACGTTTGGGTTTGCTCCAAGAATGAATATTCTTCAACACCATTTTTAATTCCGCTAAAACGATAGAAGTTTCTGTCATTACAGCTTCATATACCGATTTTTTAAAGTCATCATTCAATGCTTTAATAATATCATTCTCTCTACTAATAATTTCTTTTTGAAGACGTTTTAAAGCAGTTTTTCTATAGGAAATATCTTTGGTTTGTTGGGTAGCAAAAAAATCTTTTTGCGACTGAACCAATTGTGGAATATTCATAAAATTAAATTTCTTGTAGTTTTTTATTCATTACTGAAAACCATAATGGTGGAATTAAAGAAAGTAACATCATGCCAGGATAACCGGTTGGCATTTGCGGACTTTCAGGTAATGTTTTTAATAATTGATAATGTTTAGATCCGTTATAATGATGATCTGAATGACGTGATAAATTAAACAACATCGCTTGTCCAATAACATGGTCTGAATTCCAAGAATGTGTTCTTTTTACGCGTTCGTACCTTCCATGTTCATTCTTCTTACGTAACAATCCGTAATGTTCTATATAGTTTACAGTTTCTAGTTGTAAAATACCAAAAATTGCTGCTGCTAAAAAAACGAATGTAACAAAGCTTCCGAAGAAAAAATAAATTCCTCCTATTAAAAGGACATTACAAATAGTGTAAATAAGCATTCTGTTTTGAATGTGAAACCAACTTCTGTTGGTGTTTTTTAAACGTATGTTTTCAGCTTCCCAAGCTTGATAATAGCTTGTGATATGAGAGCGAAACCAAAATGTATATAGAATTTCATTTTTTCTAGCAGTTGCTGCATCTTTAGGTGTAGCTACATTTAAATGATGCCCTGCATTATGATACGGTAAAAAGTGTGTGTTTATAGAGGTTAATAATAATATTTCACCTAGTAATTCATCAAATCTGTTATTGCGATGCCCTAACTCGTGCCCAATATTAATACCTATGGCACTACACATAATTCCCATTGCTGTTATTCTTCCAACAATTTCTAAATTAGTCAATCCAGTTTCTTGAATGGCAAAAAAGAACCATCCTAAAAAGAAAAGTTGAATTGGCACCGTTGCGTATAAAATGGCTGTATATAGTTTGTTTTCTTTTTCTTTTTGCACTTCTTCTTTGGTGAAGTTTTCTTTGTTCGGTTTAAAGAATAACTCAGCTAATGGTACAGCTCCAAAAAAAGTAATTATAGGTAAAAGCGTAATCCATCCTTTACCAGTAAATGCAAAATATACAGTAATGGGTAGAATAGAAATTGATAAATACTTGAGGGCTTTCATCTTTGAAATTTCCCTAAAGATACAAATTACGAGCAAGCATCCCAAATAGGGTCGGATGGAGTAGGAGCAGTTACTTTTATTAATTCTTTACTTACTGGATGTGTAAATTCAATTTTACGAGCGTGTAAGTGAATACTTCCATCTTTATTGCTTCTTTTGGCTCCGTATTTTAAATCTCCTTTTATAGTAGAACCAATATTTGAAAGTTGTACTCTAATTTGATGATGACGACCAGTTTCTAAATCAATTTCTAATAAAGAGTAATTATCAAGTTTCTTAATTGCCTTATAATGAAGAATTGCTTTTTTGCTACCGTCAATTTCTTTAGAATACGCGGTAGATTTGTTGTTTTTAGGATTCTTTTTTAAGAAGTTTATTAAAGTGTCTGAAGCCTTTTTAGGTTGGTTTTTCACAACAGCCCAATAGGTTTTTTTGATAGTTTTATCTCGAAGCATTTTATTTAAACGTTCTAATGCTTTTGAAGTTCTAGCATAAATAACCACGCCAGATGTTGGACGGTCTAAACGGTGAACTGTTCCTAGAAAAACAGCGCCAGGTTTGTTGTATTTGTCTTTTATGTATTCTTTTACAACATCAGAAAGCGGTTTGTCTCCAGTTTTATCACCTTGAACAATGTCGCCAGCACGTTTGTTAACAATAATTAAATGATTGTCTTCGTGTATAACCTGTAAGTTCTCTTTAGTAGAATACATTTTAAAATGTCAATTCGAATAGTGTCGAAATGTTATTTAAAGTTATCAGCTACATCTTCGTTTACTTGATCAATGAATTTCAAAAATTCATCACGTCCAAAACCTGTTGAAGATGAGGTAACAAAATTCATCGGTAATTCTTCCCAGAAATTTAATAATTTCTTTTTATAAGAAGTTATTTGCTTGTTTAATTTAGAGCTTCCTAATTTATCTGCTTTCGTAAAAACGATACAGAAAGGAATTTGGTTTTCGCCTAAGAATTTCATGAACTCTAAGTCAATTTTTTGAGGATCATGGCGAGAGTCAATCAAAACAAAAGTACAAACCAATTGCTCACGTTCTTTGAAGTAGTTTTCAATAAAAAACTGAAATATTTGTCGCTTCTTTTTCGAAACTTGAGCATAACCATATCCTGGTAAATCTACTAAAAACCACTCATCATTTATTTTAAAATGATTAATCAGTTGAGTCTTTCCAGGTTTTCCAGAAATTTTAGCTAAATCTTTACGCTCCATTAACATGTTAATTAATGAAGATTTACCAACATTTGAGCGTCCTATAAATGCATACTCTGGTATTCTGTCTTTTGGAGCCTTGGTAACATTGCTGTTACTCATTACAAATTCAGCAGATTTTATTTTCATGAATATAAGTTAAGCGAAGTGGCTATTATATTTCTCTTTTAGAAAGCCAACCTTCTAAAATTGTATTAAATTCTTTGGGAGTTTCCATCATTGCAGCATGACCACATTTGTCAATCCAAAATAAATCAGAGTCTGGTAGTAGTTTATGAAAATCTTCTGCTACTTCTGGTGGAGTAACTGTATCTTGTTTTCCCCAAATAAGACAAGTTGGTTGATGCATATTAGGTATATCTTTTGCCATATTATGTCTAATAGCGCTTTTGGCAATAGATAAAGTTCTAATAGCAGAACTTCTGTCATTTACGATCTTAAAAACATCATCAACCAATTCTTTTGTTGCTACTGCTGGGTCGTAAAAAACAGCTTGTGTTTTTTCATTAATATATTCATAGTTTCCTCTTTTTGGAAAACTATCTCCCATAGCTTTTTCATATAAACCAGAGCTGCCTGTAAGTACGAGAGCAGCAACATCCTTAGGGTAATGTTTTGTGTAGTATAAACCTATGTGGCCACCTAAAGAATTTCCTAATAAAACAACATCTTTAAGTTCTTTGTGTTCGATAAAATCATGTAAAAAACTAGCCAAGTTTTTTACATTTGTTTTTAATAGGGGTAAGCTGTATAAAGGTAATTCTGGAATTAGCACTTTATATCCTTTTTTAGAGAAATAATTAAAAGTTTCATCAAAATTACTAAGTGCTCCCATTAAACCGTGTAATACGATTAACGCTCTCCCTTCACCTGCTTCTGCATATGTAAATTTGCCTTCTTTTTTTAAAAATTCAGTCATTTATATCTAAGGTTTGACTTAACGACAAATGTAGTTCTTTTTTGTTAAATCTACATTTTTATTATTTCAGTGTTTGAGTGGTATGTAAATGCTCTTAAGGTCAGTTTTTTAACTGTAAAATCAAAACTTATCAACAAAGTGGTAAAAAGTGGTAAAAAGTGGTAAATATTTTCTATTTTTGAAACATAACTATAGTTTCTTTACGTGATTAATTTAATTGGAACATACGAGTGTAAGGTGGATGCTAAAGGGAGGTTGATGATGTCATCGGCTTTTAAGAAGCAATTGTCTTCTGTGTTGCAAGAAGGTTTTGTGGTTAAAAGGTCTGTGTTTCAGTCTTGTTTGGAGTTGTATCCGATGCAAGAATGGAATTTAATGATGGGTAAAATTAACAAGTTAAATCGTTTCGTAAAGAAAAATAATGATTTTATCAGGAGGTTTACAGCTGGAGTAAAAATGGTTGAAATGGATGCTTCAGGTAGGGTTTTAATTCCAAAAGATTTATGTCATTTCGCAGGAATAGAGAAACAAGTTGTGCTTTCTTCTGCAGTGAATATTATTGAAATTTGGGATAAAGATAAGTATGAGAAAGTAATTGATGACGCTGTTGTTGATTTTGCTGATTTGGCAGAAGAAGTAATGGGTAATACAGATGTAGATGAATTATCATAGTCCGGTTTTGTTGAAGGAGAGTGTTGATGCGCTTAATATAAAAGAAGATGGTGTTTATGTGGATGTGACTTTTGGTGGTGGTGGTCATTCGCGAGAAATATTAAGTAGGTTGGGAGAAAACGGTAGACTGTTTGCTTTTGATCAAGATCCGGATGCACAGCAAAATAAAATAGATGATGAGCGTTTTGTGTTGATTGGAGAGAATTTTCGATTCATATCAAGGTTTTTGCGTTTCTATGGAATAAAAAAAGTTGATGGAGTTTTAGCGGATCTAGGAGTTTCTTCTCATCAATTTGATGAGGCTGAAAGAGGTTTTTCTACTCGTTTTGATGCTGACTTAGATATGAGGATGGATCAGAAATCTGATTTATCAGCTAAAAAAATCATCAATAAATACGAAGAGAAAGAGTTAGCTGATATTTTGTTTTTGTACGGAGAGTTAAGAAATGCGCGAGTATTGGCAAAAACAATAGTTGATGCTAGAGAAGAGGATGAGATAGAGACTAGTTTTCAATTAAAGGAAGCGCTACAAAGACATTTACCAAAAGCAAAAGAACATAAAATATTAGCACAGATATTTCAAGCGGTAAGGATAGAAGTAAATCAAGAGTTGGAGGTGTTGAAAGAGTTTTTAGAGCAAATGCCAAAGTTGTTAAACGATGATGGTCGATTAAGTGTAATCTCATACCATTCTTTAGAAGATCGTTTGGTGAAAAGATTCATAAGAACTGGGTTGTTTGTTGGGGAGCCTGAAAAAGATTTTTACGGAAACATTAGTGTTCCTATGCAAAAAGTAGGAAAGATGATAGTGCCAACAAAAGAAGAGATTAAAGTGAATAACAGGGCGCGTAGTGCAAAACTTAGAATAGCAACATTAAAATAATGTCGAAAGTTAGAAAAAACGTATACGATATTTTACGTGGAGGCTTTTTAACTGATGAGAGCTCTTTTAAAAACTGGCGGATATTAATTTTTGTGGTAATTCTGTTGTTGATTATGATTTCGAGTTCCCATAGCGCAGATGCTAAAGTGGTACGAATATCACAGTTGAATAAAGAAATAAGAGAGTTGCGTGCTGAAGATATAGATACGAGTACAAGACTGATGCGAATGAAATTAGAAAGTAATATTCGTGACAAAGTAAAGCAAAAAGGCTTGTCTCCTGCTAAGACGCCACCAAGTAAAATAAAAGTAACATATAATAAAGAATAAAAAATGGTAGTTAAAAAAGGTATATTAAATAAGCTCTACGTAGTTGCTGTTTTAATGATGCTTTTTTTTGTGGTTATTGTTTTTAGAGTCTTTAATCTTCAGTATGTTGAGGGAGATAAGTATCGAAAGCTTTCTCTTGAAAAAACGACAAAAAACGATACAATTTTTGCAAACAGAGGTAATGTGTATGCAGCAGATGGTAATTTGCTCGCGACCTCAATGTCTAAGTTCACTATCCGAATGGATGTGGTGGCTGTAAATTCAGAAGTGTTTGAGAAAAATATTCGCTCGCTTTCAGAATCGTTATCAAAATTATTAGGTAAATCAACGAAACATTATCAACAAAAATTAAGAGAAGCAAAAAAACGTAAAAACCGTTATTTGCTAATTGCTCGTAATGTTGGGTATAATGATTATGTGAAAATGAAAAACTTCCCAATTTTTAAATTGGGAGTTTATAAAGGTGGTTTTATTGCAGAGCAAAAAACTGTTCGTGTACATCCGATAGGGAAAATAGCGGAAAGAACAATTGGTTATGACAATCATAGAGGAGGCGCAGGTATAGAAGGTGCTTTTGCTGAGTATATGCAAGGTGAAAATGGTTGGCGATTAAAGCAACGAATAGCAAAAGGGCAATGGAAACCTATTAACGATGTAAATGAAAAAGAACCAATTGATGGAAGTGATGTAATCACAACAATAGATGTCAATATTCAAGACATTACGCATCATGCTTTGTTAAGGCAATTAGAGTACTTTGAAGCTGACCATGGTTGTGCTGTAGTTATGGAAGTAGAAACAGGTGAGATAAAAGCGATTTCAAATTTAGGGAGAACTTCGAAAGGAAAATATTACGAGAAAAGAAACTATGCTGTTTGGGAGAGTCACGAACCAGGATCTACATTTAAACTGGCTAGTTTAATGGTGGCTTTAGAAGATAAGGTTGCTGATACTTCTGATGTGGTAGATTGTGAAAAAGGAAAAATATTTATTAATAACCGTAAAGTAGAGGATAGTAGAAGAGGTGGTTATGGTAAAATTTCATTAGCTCGTGTTTTTGAAGTTTCATCGAATGTTGGAATTGTAAAAACGATCCAAAAGCATTATGATAAAAACCCAAAGAAATTTACAGATAAGATTAAATCATTCGGTTTAGATCAATTAACTGGAGTGAAAATAAAAGGAGAAGGAGAGCCTTATATTCCAAACTCTTCAGAAAAGAACTGGAGTCCAATTTCGTTAGAATGGATGGCTTGGGGATATGGTGTGCATTTAACTGCACTTCAAACATTGGCTTTTTATAATGCGGTTGCTAATGATGGAAAATTAGTGAAGCCATATTTTGTAAAAGAACTAAGAGTTGGAGGTAAAGTAGAGAAAAGTTTTAAAACAGAAGTTTTAAAAGAAAGGATAGCGTCACAGGCTACTTTAAATAAGGTAAGAAAAGTGATGGAAAATGTTGTGAAAAAAGGTACTGCAGATAATGTGTATTCTCCTAATTTTTCTATGGCAGGAAAAACTGGGACCGCAAAAAAATGGATTCCGAAACACAAAGATGAAAACGGAAAAACTATTTATGGCCATTATTCAAATAAAAAATATGTAGCTTCTTTTGCGGGATTCTTTCCTGCTGAAAATCCAAAATATTCATGTATCGTAGTAGTTCATAGCCCGAAGAAAGAGAAAGGGTACTATGGAGCTACTGTTGCCGCACCAGTTTTTAAAGAAATAGCTCAGAAAATTTATACTACAAATCCGATCGATAATCAGTTAGTGTCAGATAAAATTGAATATGCTAATCTTGATAAAAACTATCAAAATTATTATCAAAAACTTAGAAAATATAAAACCATTATGCCAAAGGTTTTAGGAATGAGTGGTATGGATGCAATTGCATTGTTGGAAAATATGGGATTAAAAGTGAAATTCTCTGGAATGGGAAAGGTTACTGAACAGTCTATCAATAATGGAGTTAAAGTTAAAAAAGGCGCAACTGTTTATTTAAAATTATCATAATTGAAAAATTTAAAAGACATACTATATAAGGTTTCTGTAAATGCTGTTTATGGGAATACGGATATTGAAATTAATAATATTCAATTTGATAGCAGACAGGTTCAAAAGAATGATGTTTTCGTAGCTCAAAAAGGAGTTACAGTTGATGGGCATCAATTTATTGATAAAACTTTGTCATTAGGAGCGTCAGTAGTAATTTGTGAAGAGATTCCATCGGAATTAAAAGAAGGTGTTACTTATGTTCAAGTTGAAGATTCAGATGTAGCTTTAGCAATAATGTCTGCTAATTTTTATGATAATCCATCAAATGATTTACAGCTTGTAGGAGTTACTGGAACAAATGGTAAAACAACAATTGCAACGTTGTTGTATCAACTATTTAAAAAAGCAGGATATAAAGTTGGATTACTTTCTACTGTAAAAATAATGGTTGATGAAACTGAATACGAAGCTACACATACCACACCAAATTCATTAATGATAAATAAGTATTTATCTAAGATGATTGATGAAGGAGTTGAGTATTGTTTTATGGAAGTAAGCTCTCACGGGATTCATCAAAAACGTACTGAAGGATTAAACTTTGTAGGTGGTGTTTTTACAAACCTATCTCACGATCATTTAGATTATCATGAAACTTTTGCAGAATATCGAGATGTTAAAAAATTATTTTTTGATTCGTTACCTAAATCAGCGTTTGCATTGGTAAATATCGATGATAAAAACGGACAAGTAATGTTACAAAACACCAAAGCAAATAAGCAAACCTATGCTTTAAAAACTTTGGGAGATTTTAAAGCTAAAGTTTTAGAAAAAAGATTTTCAGGAACCTTGTTAACTATTAATAATGTTGAGGTTTGGACTAAATTAATAGGTGAATTTAATGCATCTAATTTATTAGCTATTTATGGAGTGGCTGAATTATTGGGTCTTGAAAAGCTAGAAATACTTAGAGTTATTAGTGAGTTAGAAAGTGTAAGTGGTCGTTTTGAATATACAATTTCAAGTGATGGTATTACAGCTATTGTAGACTATGCTCATACACCAGATGCGCTTAAAAACGTATTGCAAACGATTAATGATATCCGAACAGGAAATGAAAAAGTATTAACTGTTGTAGGTTGTGGAGGAGATAGAGATAAAACTAAGCGACCAAAAATGGCAAATATAGCGTCGCTGTTAAGTAATCAAGCAATTTTCACATCAGATAACCCAAGAACAGAAGATGCTCAGGTTATTATTGATGAAATGGAAGCAGGTGTTGCTGCTGAAAATTACAAAAAAACGTTATCAATTTTAGATAGAAGACAAGCTATAAAAACAGCATGTAAGCTAGCTGAAACTGGAGATATAATACTTATTGCAGGAAAAGGGCATGAAAATTATCAAGAAATAAATGGTGTTAAACATCATTTTGATGATTTAGAAGAAGTAACCAATTGTTTTAATCAACTAAAAAACTCTTAAAGAATGCTGTATTATATATTTCAATATTTAGAAAGTGAATTTAACCTTACCGGGGCAAGTGTGTTTCAGTTTATCACATTTCGTTCGGCTGCAGCGTTTATTTTATCATTGTTAATTTCAACAATTTTCGGTAAAAAAATTATCGATTATTTAAGAAGGCAACAAGTAGGTGAGACAGTTAGAGATTTAGGGTTAGCTGGTCAAGTACAAAAGGCAGGGACGCCTACTATGGGAGGTCTTATTATAATTTTAGCGACCTTAATTCCTGTGTTGTTGTTAGCAAGGCTAGAAAATATATATATAATTATTCTATTAATCACGACAGTTTGGATGGGGTTAATTGGTTTTACAGATGATTATATTAAAGTATTTAAAAAAGATAAGGGAGGATTAAAAGGTAAGTTTAAGGTTTTAGGACAAGTTGGTTTGGGCATCATTGTAGGCTCAATGCTTTATTTTCACCCAGATGTAACAATAAAAGAGCAATTGCCTCAAGCTGATCAAGTAGTTCAGGCTGATGGTAAGAAAAAAGTTTTTGGAGAAGCACATAAATCAACAAAAACTACGGTCCCATTTTTAAAAGACAACGAGTTAGACTATGCAAAGGCATTTAGTTTTTTAGGAGATGGCTATGAGAAATATGGATGGATTGTTTTCATTTTTGTTGTTGTTTTTATTGTGACAGGCGTTTCAAACGGTGCTAATTTAACAGACGGTATTGATGGTTTAGCTGCGGGATCATCTGCAATAATGGTAATAACCTTAGCCATCTTTGCATGGGTATCTGGTAATATCATTTTTGCAGATTATTTAGATGTAATGTATATACCAAAGTCAGGGGAAATGACGGTGTTTATATTCGCATTTGCAGGAGCTTTAATAGGGTTTTTGTGGTATAATACCTATCCTGCCCAAGTGTTTATGGGTGATACGGGAAGTTTAACTATCGGTGGAATCATTGCGGTTATCGCAATAGCAATTCGTAAAGAATTATTGTTGCCAATTTTAGCAGGAATTTTTGTGATAGAAAACTTATCAGTTATGATTCAGGTTTCTTGGTTTAAATATACAAAAAAGAAATATGGAGAAGGAAGACGTGTGTTTAAAATGTCGCCATTACATCATCACTATCAAAAATTAAATTATCACGAAAGTAAAATTGTAACTCGTTTTTGGATTGTAGGAATTCTGTTAGCGGTATTTACAATAGTAACATTAAAGTTAAGATAAATGAAGAATTTAGTTGTCTTAGGAGGTGGAGAGAGTGGTGTTGGTACAGCTATTTTAGGTAAGCAAAAAGGTTTTAATGTTTTTGTTTCTGATAAGGGAGCAATAGCAGATAAGTATAAAAAAGTTCTTTCACATCATAATATCGATTTTGAAGAGAATCAGCATACAGAAAGTGAAATTTTCGCTGCTGATTTAGTAATGAAGAGTCCTGGTATTCCTGATAAAGTAGCATTGATTCAAAAGCTGATTTTGAAAGGAATTAAAGTGGTTTCTGAAATAGAATTTGCAAGTGAGTATTCAAATGCGACGATTGTTGGAATTACAGGTTCAAATGGGAAAACAACCACAGCAATGCTTGCTCATTATCTGTTAAAAAGAACAGGTTTAAATGTGGGGCTTGGAGGAAATATAGGAGATAGTTTTGCTAAGCAAGTTACAGAGAAAAACTATGAAAATTATGTATTAGAGTTGAGTAGTTTTCAGTTAGATGGAATTGAAAATTTTAACTCTCACATAGCGATAATTACAAATATTACACCCGATCATTTAGATCGATATGAATACGATTTTGATAAGTACATAGCGTCGAAATTTCGCATAGTAAAAAATCAAACAGAAAATGATTTTTTAATCTATGATGCAGATGATGAGGTGATACAAAATTGGTTAAGTAAAAATAAAATTAAATCAAAATTAGTTCCTTTTTCAATAGAAAAAGAATTGCAATACGGAGCTTTTTTAAGAGAAGATAAAATTATAATGAAATTAAAAACTGAAGATATACTAATGAATGTTTCTGAACTAACATTACAAGGAAAGCATAACACTAAAAATGCGATGGCAGCTTCTTTAGCGGCAAGATTATTAAAAGCTAGAAAAGAAGCAATCGCTGAGAGTTTATCAGACTTCGAAGGTGTAGAGCACCGATTAGAGAACGTGCAAAAAATAAACGGAGTACAGTATATCAATGATAGTAAGGCAACAAATGTAAACGCAGCATTTTATGCGTTAGAATGTATGGATAATCCTACGGTTTGGATTGTTGGTGGTGTAGATAAAGGAAATGATTACAGCGATTTAATGCCGTTAGTAAGAGAAAAAGTGAAAGCAATTGTTTGTTTAGGTTTAGATAATCAGAAGATTATTGACACTTTTGGAAACGTTGTAGATGTTTTAGTTGAAACAGCAGGAGCAGAAGAAGCAGTGAAGGTTGCTCATAAGATTTCAAAGAAAGGAGATACTGTTTTATTATCTCCGGCATGCGCAAGTTTCGATTTGTTTGATAGTTATGAAGATAGAGGAAGAAAGTTTAAAAAAGCAGTAAAGAATTTATAATAATTGATAATGAAAACCATTTTTCAACATATAAAAGGAGATAAAGCGATTTGGGCAATAGTTACCATATTGGCTATTTTTTCTTTTATGCCAATTTATAGCGCAAGTACAAATTTGGTGTATGTGGTTGGTAATGGTTCTACGTTTGGGCATTTGGTAAAACATATCGTTTTATTGTTAACTGGTTTTGCAGTTATTTATGGGGTGCATAAAATTCCATACAGATATTTTAGTGGAGGATCGGCTTTAATGTTGCCAGTGGTGGTATTACTTTTAGTAGTAACATTAGCACAAGGAACCACTATTGGAGGTGCGAATGCAAGCCGTTGGATTCGAATTCCGTTTGTAGGTATTGGTTTTCAAACATCAACCTTAGCAGGATTGGTGTTGATGGTTTATGTGGCTAGATATCTAGCTAAAAATAAAGAGAAATTAATTGGTTTTAAAGAAAGTTTAATAAACTTATGGTTACCGGTAGGGTTAGTTTTGGTTTTAATATTACCAGCGAACTTCTCTACGACAGCAATTATCTTTTTTATGGTATTGTTGTTAAGTTTTATCGGTGGATACCCATTAAAGTTTATAGGTTATATTTTAGGTATTGGGCTTTTTGCTTTTTTGTTTTTTATTTTGGTAGCAAAAGCATTTCCAGATGCAATGCCAAACCGTGTAAATACTTGGAAAAGCAGAATTGAAAATTTCTCAAAATCTGATGGAAGTGAAGCTTATCAGGTAGAGAAAGCAAAAATAGCAATTGCTACAGGAGGAGTTGTAGGTAAAGGGCCAGGGAAGAGTGTTCAGAAGAATTTTTTACCACAATCTTCATCCGATTTTATTTATGCAATTATTGTTGAGGAGTATGGATTTGTAGGTGCCTTAGTTGTAGTATTTATCTATTTTTTATTACTCTTTAGAATTTTAATAACAGCAAAAAAAGCAACAACTATTTTCGCAACTTTATTAGTAATAGGAGTTGGAGTGCCTATTGTTTTTCAAGCGATGATTAATATGGCAGTTGCCGTAAATATTTTACCAGTAACAGGGCAAACTCTTCCGTTAATTAGTAGTGGAGGTACCTCAATCTGGATGACGTGTTTCGCCTTAGGAATGATTTTAAGTGTAAGTGCTTCTAAAAACGAAACTGAAGAAACAATTTTAGATGATAATCCTTTAGATATTTTACATGAAACAATCGATTAATGTTATTATAAGCGGAGGAGGAACTGGAGGTCATATTTATCCTGCGATAGCAATTGCGAACGAAATAAAGGTTCGGTATCCAGATGCGAATATCTTATTTGTAGGCGCTAAGGATAAAATGGAGATGGAAAAAGTGCCGCAAGCAGGTTATGATATTAAAGGATTGTGGATTTCAGGAATTCAAAGAAAGCTAACATTAAAAAATTTAATGTTTCCTTTTAAGATGATTAGTAGTTTATGGAGCGCGAATAAAATTATTAATAAATTTAAGCCAGATGTAGCAATAGGTACTGGCGGATTTGCGAGTGGACCAACTTTAATGATGGCGAATAGAAAAGGAATTCCAACATTAGTGCAAGAGCAAAATTCATATCCAGGAATTACCAATAAGTTATTGAGTAAAAAAGCGAGAAAGATTTGTGTGGCGTATGATAATTTAGAACGTTTTTTCCCTCAAGATAGAATTATAAAAACAGGAAACCCTGTTCGTCAAGATTTGCTATTTATCCATACTAAGGTAGCAGAAGGAAAAGGGTTTTTTAGTTTAGATAAAAAGAAGAAAACAATACTGATTATTGGGGGAAGTTTAGGAGCTCGTAAAATAAATCAGTTAATAGAATCAAATTTAGATTTCTTTAAAGAGCAAAATGTTCAGTTGATTTGGCAATGTGGTAAATTATATTTTGAAGAGTATAAAAAATATAATGAGCTAGAGAATGTACAGGTTTATCAATTCTTAAATAGAATGGATTTAGCTTATGCAGCAGCCGATTTTATAGTGTCCAGGGCAGGGGCTAGTTCAGTCTCAGAATTATGTATTGTTGGTAAACCAACGATTTTTATTCCTTCACCTAATGTTGCAGAAGATCACCAAACAAAAAACGCAAAATCAATAGCTGATAAACATGGAGCAATTGTAGTGAAAGAGTCTGAGTTAGAAACTTTTCCTATTGTGGTTGAAACCTTATTAAAAGATAAGGGAAAACAAGAAAGTTTAAGTGAAAATATTAATGAGTTGGCATTGCCAAATGCAACAAATGATATTGTTAACGAAATAGAAAAACTAATTTATTAGTGAATTTAAAAACGATACATAACGTTTATTTTGTAGGAATCGGAGGAATCGGAATGAGTGCTATTGCGCGTTATTTTTCTGTAAATGGAAAAACTGTGACAGGTTATGATAAGACACCAAGTCCGATAACCAATGGTTTGGAAGAAATAGGAATTGAAATTCATTTTGAAGATTCGGTTAAGAACATTCCAATTTCTTTTTTAGATAAAGAAAAAACACTGGTAGTTTATACTCCAGCCATACCAAGTAATCATCAAGAGTTAAGTTATTTTATCAATAACAAATTCTCGGTTTTAAAAAGAGCTGAGATTTTAGGAGAAATAACAAAAAATACATTTTGTTTAGGCGTTGCAGGAACGCATGGTAAAACAACAACTTCTTCAATATTAGGGCATATCATGCAGCCCGAAAAAGCAACATCTTTTTTAGGGGGAATTGCAGAAAATTATGACTCAAATCTTATTCTGGGTGAAGATAAAATATCGGTAGTTGAGGCTGATGAATTTGATCGCTCGTTTTTAAAACTATCACCAAATATTGCTTGTGTCACTTCAATGGATGCAGATCATTTAGATATTTATGGAGAGAATGAACAGTTACAACAATCGTTTAGAGATTTTGCAAATAAAGTTTCTGACACTTTAATTGTAGCGAAAGGTTTGCCTTTAAAAGGATTAACCTATGCTGTTAATGAAGAAGCCGATTATAAAGCTTATAATGTAAAAATTGATGATGGAAAGTATGTTTTCGATGTACAAACACCAACATCAGAAATCAAAAATATAGAATTTCATTTACCAGGAAAGCATAACATGATGAATGCCCTTGCAGCTTTAGCTATGGCTGATGTTTATGGGGTTTCTTTAGAGAATATAAAGAATCAATTAAAAACATTTAGAGGTGTAAAACGTAGATTTTCGTATAAAATTAAAACGAACCAATGTGTTTTAATTGATGATTACGCACATCACCCGACTGAGATAAATGCAGTAGAACATTCGGTGCGAGAAATGTATCCGAATGATGAAGTTTTAGCGATATTTCAGCCACATTTATTTAGTAGAACAAAAGACTTTGCAGATGATTTTGCAGAAGCACTTTCTAAGTTCGATGAAGTGTTATTGTTGGACATATATCCGGCGAGAGAATTACCAATAAAAGGCATCACTTCCTCTTGGCTATTAGAGAAAATGAATTCAGAAAATAAAAGATTGATTTCAAAAGAAAAATTAAGTGACGAAATCTTAAAATCGGAGTCTAAAATTGTGGTGATGTTAGGGGCAGGTGATATCGGTTTATTAGTTGATGAAGTAAAAGATGGTTTAGAAAAAAAATATAGCTTGTATGATTAAAAAGGTAGCGACATATTTATCTTTTTTAGTGTTGCTAGCGTTTTTGGCAGTGTTATACGGGTTTACGTCTAGTAGAAATAGCGCTAAAAAAGTAGCAAAAACAATTGTGGAATTTAAAGCAGGAGACAATAACTTTTTGACACACAGTATGGTTGATAAATTGTTAATACAAAATCAAGAATTTGTTAAAAACCAACCAAAAAGAGTAGTAGATTTACACTTTCTAGAAGCTAATGTATCGGGGAATTCGTACGTTGAAAAAGCAGATGTATTTTTAACTATTGATGGGGTGTTGAAAACTGTGATAAAACAAAGGACTCCGATAGCTCGTATTGTTAATAAAGGAGAATCTTTTTATGTTGATAAGTTTGGAGTAAAAATTCCATTATCAACAAATTTCTCAGCAAGAGTACCGTTAGTTTCAGGAGTGGGGGATTCTGAAGAAATCAAAGAATTAACAACTTTAATAAAAGCAATTGAAAGTAATGATTTTCTTGTTAAAGAAATCATTGCAATTCAAAAAAATGCTAAAAATGAATATGTTTTCACTGTTCGTAGTGGTGACTATAAAATAGTTTTTGGTGAGTTTAAAAACGTTGATGTTAAGTTTAAAAAGTTAATAGCCTTTTACAATAAGGCATTAGCTGATAAAACTATAAATAATTATAAGACAATAAATGTAAAATACCACAACCAAGTTGTGTGCACAAAACAAGATCAAGATGGAAAACAATAAAATCGCAGTTGGTTTAGATATTGGTACAACCAAGATTGTTGCCATGATTGGGCGTAAAAACGAATACGGTAAAATTGAAGTTTTAGGTATTGGTAAAGCCAAAAGTTTAGGTGTAAAAAGAGGTGTGGTAAACAATATAACTCAAACAATACAATCAATACAGCAAGCAGTTGATGAAGCGCAAAGTGTTTCTGGACAGAAGATAGAAAATGTTGTAGTTGGTATTGCAGGTCAGCATATTCGTAGTTTACATCATAGTGATTATATAACTCGTGAAAAGTCTGATGAAGTAATTGATGAGTTTGATATAGAAAACTTGGTTGGTCAGGTACATAAATTGGTAATGCTTCCTGGTGAAGAAATTATACATGTATTGCCTCAGGAATATAAAGTTGATAGTCAACCAGAAATCAAAGAACCTATTGGAATGTATGGAGGACGCTTAGAAGCGAACTTTCATGTTGTAGTAGGTCAAGTATCTTCTATTAGAAATATAGGAAGATGTGTTAAGAGTGCTGGTTTAAGTTTATCTGATATTACATTAGAGCCTTTAGCATCAGCTTCGGCAGTATTGAGTCAAGAAGAAAAAGAAGCGGGAGTAGCTTTAATTGATATAGGTGGTGGAACAACAGATTTAGCCATTTTTAAAGATGGTATAATTCGTCATACAGCAGTAATTCCTTTCGGAGGAAATGTGATTACTGAAGATATTAAAGAAGGTTGTTCGATTATAGAAAAACAAGCTGAGTTGTTAAAAATTAAGTTTGGTAGCGCATGGCCAGGGGAAAATAAAGAAACAGAAATAGTTTCAATTCCTGGATTAAGAGGTAGAGAACCGAAAGAGATTACGCTTAAAAATTTATCAAAAATAATTCACGCTAGAGTTCAAGAAATTATTGAGCATGTGTACTTAGAGATTAAAAACTACGGACACGAAACTCAAAAAGGAAAACTAATTGCAGGTATTGTTTTAACAGGTGGTGGATCTCAGTTGCAACACTTACGTCAATTAGTTGAATATATTACAGGTATGGATGCACGTATAGGGTATCCAAATGAGCATTTAGCAGGAGACTCAGATAGTGTTTTATCTAGCCCTTCGTATGCAACAGCAGTTGGATTATTAATGGAAGGATTAAGAAAAGATATTGAAGTTGAAGAAGAAGTTGTAGAATCTCAACCTGAAGTAACAACAGCTATAAATGAAGCTTCTGAAGAAGAAGTTTTAGAAGAGCAAATAGTTGAAAAAGAATATAAAGTGAAAGAAAAATCTAAATCAATTTTTGAAAAATTTACAGAGAAGTTCAAAGAGTTTTTAGATAACGCAGAATAAAAAGAAGTATAATAAGTCGTTCCTGTTATCCCCTATGTAGGAATATAAATGAATAAGAATTAATAAAAAGGAAAGTTATTATGAGCGCAGAATTCAATAACATTTCATTCGACATGCCAAAAACACAATCGAATGCCATTAAAGTAATTGGTGTTGGTGGGGGAGGTAGCAATGCAGTAAACCACATGTTTAATAAGCAAATTCACGGAGTAGATTTCGTAATTTGCAACACAGATGCACAAGCATTAGAGAACAGTCCGATTCCTAATAAAATACAATTAGGAGCACATTTAACTTCTGGGCTAGGTGCTGGGGCAAATCCTGATGTTGGTGCACAAGCAGCAGCAGAAAGTATTCAAGAAATACAACAAATGTTGAGTACACATACTAAAATGGTATTTATTACTGCTGGTATGGGTGGTGGTACTGGTACAGGTGCTGCACCTATTATTGCAAAAATTGCGAAAGATATGGACATTCTTACGGTAGGAATCGTAACAATGCCATTTCAGTTCGAAGGTCGAATGCGTTCAAAACAAGCTCAAAACGGAATAGATGAATTACGTAAAAATGTAGATTCATTAATTGTAATTAATAATAATAAATTACGTGAGGTTTACGGTAATTTAGGATTCAAAGCAGGTTTCTCTAAAGCAGATGAAGTTTTAGCTACAGCAGCTAAAGGAATTGCGGAAGTAATTACACATCACTACAAGCAAAATATCGATTTACATGATGCTAAAACGGTACTTTCTAATAGTGGAACAGCAATTATGGGATCTGCAAAAGAAACTGGAGCAAACCGTGCTAAAAATGCAATTGTAAAAGCATTAGATTCACCATTATTGAACGACAATAAAATTACAGGTGCTAAGAATGTACTATTGTTAATTGTATCTGGACAGAATGAAGTTACTTTAGATGAAATCGGTGAGATTAACGATTACATTCAAGATGAAGCTGGGTATGATGCGAATATTATCATGGGTATTGGTGAAGATGAGTCGTTAGAAGATGGGATAGCTGTAACTATTGTTGCAACTGGTTTTGCTGTAGAGCAACAAAGTAATATTACAAATACAGAGGTGAAGAAAATTGTTCATACTTTAGAAGATGAGCAAAAAGCCACCTATAATTTTACTGAGCAAAAAGTACAATCTGCACCAAGTATTAATGAGCCTTTAACAAGTAAGCCAGAAGCTAAAGTTGTTCATGTTTTAGAAGAAGAAGTTGTGGAGCCAAAGTTAGACTTAATTCCTACAACAGAAGCTATTAAAAATATAAACGTAACTTATGATCAGATAGAGATTGAAACAATCTCAGAAGATGATTTTATTATTACTAATGTTGCAGAGAAACAACAAGAGGTTCAAGAAGTAAAACAACAAGTAGTTCAACAAGATTTATTGTTTGATTTACCATTGAATTCTTATGAAGAAATTAAGCCAACACCTAAGTTAGTTGAAACGACTCAAGAAATTAAAAATATTGATGTAGTAGCTGAAGAAGTTAGACCAAGAGGGCATCAAATAGAAAAGCGTTATATTCTTGATGATTTTGATGTGCAGCCGACTATAGGTAAAAGTTCTACACCAATAATAAAAGATGAGGTTGAAGAGGCATTACAGTTTGAAGTAAAAAGTAAAACTCAAGAAGAGATTAATAATATTTCAACTATTAGCGAAGAAGTTTCTCCTTTAAGCTTAACAGTTTCTGAGTTAAAGCAAAGAGCGAAAGAGCGTCGTGAAAAGATGAAAGGTTTTAACTATAAGTTCAACGACCAGGTAAGTAAAAATATTGACGAGATTGAACGTCAGCCAGCTTATAAAAGATTAGGAGTTGATATTGATACTCAATCTGAAATAAGTAAGACGGACACTGCATTAAATAGTGACAATGATGATTTATTACGATCTAACAATTCGTTTTTACACGATAATGTAGATTAATTAAAAAATAACATATACTTTTAAATTCCCGATAATTTCGGGAATTTTTTAATTAAAATAATTACAATTATGAGTGTACAAAAACAAGTAATGGATAAAATGAAAGAAGCTATGAAATCGAAAGATACAGTAGCTTTAACAGCGTTAAGAGCTCTAAAATCTGCTTTTATGTTGGCAAATACAGAGGTTGGTTCTGGAGAGTTATCAGAAGGAGATGAAATGAAAATCATTCAAAAACAAGTTAAGCAACGTAAGGATAGTGCTGCAGTTTTTTCAGAGCAAGGAAGAAATGATTTAGCAGAACCAGAATTAGCAGAAGCAGCAATTTTAGAACAATTTTTACCAGAAGCTTTAAGTGAAGAAGAAATTGAGAAAGTGGTGAAAGAAACCATTACTAAAGTTGGAGCAGAAGGGATGAAAGATATGGGTAAAGTAATGGGGATTGTATCTAAGCAATTAGCTGGTCAAGCAGATGGGAAAACCATTTCTACGCTAGTGCGTAAGAATTTAGTATAAATTTATTAGGCTGCGTAGTTCAACTGGATAGAATATCAGATTTCGGCTCTGAGGGTTGGGGGTTCGAATCCCTTCGCGGTCACAGGTTAAAAAAGTAGTAAAATTAATTTTACTACTTTTTAAAGGGGTAATAAAAAAGGGAATTTTTTATTTATAATAAAAATAAAGAATAATAAGATTAAGTAATGTAACATTTGTTACACTTAACTTAAACTTTTAAAACTTTAATTTGATTTCGTTGTAATTTTATTTCTTCTTTATTCTCTAGAGCTTTTAATAGCCTAGAAACAACAACTCTTGAGGTATGTAGATCGTTAGCAATTTGTTGATGTGTAGCAATTATTTCATCACTACCAGTAACCATTGCTTTATCTTTTAGGTATTTAAGTAAGCGTTCATCCATATTTAAAAAAGCAATCGTATCAACTGCTTCAATAAACTCATCAAGACGCGAATGATAGCTTTGTAAAATAAACTCTTGCCAAGTTTTATATGTGCTTAACCATTCCGACATTTTTTCTTTCGGAATCATTAGCAGCTCTATATCAGTTTCAGCAACAGCTTTAATTTTACTTTTTGTTAATCCAGTACAACAAGAAAGTGTCATAGCGCAAGTGTCGCCTTTTTCAATATAATACAGAGCTAATTCATCACCCTCTTTATCTTCACGTAAAATTTTAATAGCTCCTTTAAGTAACAAAGGAATGGAAGTTATATAGCTGTCAACATCAATAATAATAGTGTTTGCTTCAAATGATTTATGAATAGCTGTATTCGCTATTTCTTGTAGTAATTCATCTTCAAATAAATAGCCATAATAACTTTTTAAATCTTGTATCAATTTTTTAGAATTTTGAGAGTAGAAATTACAAAAAAATAAATTAAGTAAAGATGATTTTAATCAGTTTTTCTATTGAATATATTTCTGAAATTTGATATAGAAAATAACGATTAATATATCATAAAATGAAAAAAAGAACTCCAGTATCAGCAATTATGACTAAAGATGTTATAACGCTTAGTAGTGTAGATGATTTAATGACAGCCGAAAAACTATTTAAAGAAAATAGTATAAGACATATTCCTGTAGTAAGTGGGCAAGAGATTGTTGGGATGTTAAGTTATACTGATTTGTTAAGAATTAGTTTTGCAGATGCTGTTGATGATAACGAAACAGATGTAGACACAGTGGTGTATAACATGTTTACAATAGACCAAGTAATGGCTAAGAATTTAGTAAAAGTAACTTCATCTACTACGATAAAAGAAGTAGCTGAGATTTTAGCTAAAAAAGAATTTCATGCTTTGCCAGTAGTTGATGATAACAATTTGGTAGGTATTGTTACAACAACTGATTTGATAAACTATTTATTAGAGCAGTTTTAAAAAAAAGAGGAGGCAATTGCCTAGTCATGGTCGGAAGAAAAAATCTTCCGACTTTTTTATTTTCCGTCGGTTATAATTTTGGCTTTAATTATTTGAT
>CANNGJ010000010.1 GCA_947504185.1 uncultured Tenacibaculum sp.
AAGAGTTATAATGAAAAAGTTTGTTTAATGTCATTGTTTTTTAGAAGGTACGATGTTTTTATATATGGTAGCTAACGTGTATGTATAAGATTAGTTACGTGTTTTAAGCACTAAAGTTAGTAAATAAATCACAGATAGAAAGTCCGCGAGGACTTTCGTAAGTAAGCTAAAAAAAGTAATTAATTTTATACGGTGTTAGGCATCTGGCATTTCTCAATCATTTTCCATTTCTAATAATAAATATGAAAGTTCAATTGATAAATTCCGTACTTTTTCGCTCGAATTCAAATTATTGGCTAAAGAAGCAACAACCATTTTTTTGTCAAAATAGATTCTAAAATAACTACTTGACCCAACTTGTGTTCCATTATGTTCAATGATTTTTCCTAATTTCGGATTTGTCCAATTATCCCAACCGAAAGTATATTCCATTTCCTTATTATCACTGTTGGACAATTGAATCATCAGTTCTGTGGTCGAAAGATTTATTAATTTATAATTAAGGATTGCTTTTCCGAATTTCAACAAGTCTTCAGCTGTTGAGTTAATTCCTCCACCCGAATATGTGTAACTCAAATCGTTTTTTGGACTTCTATAAAAACTACTACCAAGTTTTATGTAAACATTATTTTTAGTCTGTTCTAAATTAGTTTGAGTCATATTTGCAGGTTTCCAAATATTTTCCTGCATATAAGTTTGATAAGATTTCCTTGAAACTTTTTCTATAATAGCACCAAGTAAAGTATAACCAAAAGATGAATATAAAAATGTAGTTCCAGGTTTAAATACAAGTTCTCTATTCTGAAATTTATCAAGAGCTTTTTCACAATTGTCATAATGAGTAAAATTGAATATTCCTAAATCAGATTTGTAATGAGGAATTCCAGATGTATGGTTTAACAATTGTCGTATTGTGATATCTCCTTTTTCTTTTTTCGGAAATTCTGGTAAATAGTTTTGGATTGGTATATCTAAATCAATTTTGCCTTTTTCATAAAGTTGAAGTATGGCAATAGCAGTCATAGGTTTGCTAACAGATGCAATTCTAAATTGACTAAATTGATTCGGTTTTTCTTGATTTGTTTTATCCAAAAAACCAGCTGTAGATAACCAACTTCCACATTTTTCAGAATAAACACCTGTAGAAATTCCTAAAAAATTATTCTTATTTATTGCAGAATTTATAATACTATCGGCTTTGAAGTTAAAACTACCTAATTCATTACAATTCAGATTATTTTTGCTTTGAGATAAGGAAATTGGTTTGTCCGAAAATGGGTTTAAACTATAAGGTTCAAAAGACCAATAGAAAATATAGGAAAGTAGAAGTAAAATTATTCCTAAAATTATTTTTCGTTTGTTCATAGGTTCCTTCTGCTTGTGCCTAACGGTTTGTGTATGATTTCGTTACGGAAAAATCGGCAAGATTTTTCCGAGTTAAACACAAAGATAGTAAAAGTGCGAGGATTTTCCGATAGGAAAATCCGCCGTAATGAATTATACACTTTGTTACCAATAGTGCTTTATTTCCAATTTATAATTCATTCCGTTTTTCTTTGATTCCGCAATTTATACTTTTCCGAGTTTGAGTAAGTTTAGTTTATTTTCAATTCCGCAAACTTGCTCAAATTCCGATTGTTATTTTTTCAGCAGAGTGGAAGTCCGACGTTTTTTTTGCGTTCAGTTCCGTTTTCCACTTTTCCATATTTTTGTCAAATTCCGCACAGCAGTTCATTCAGATTTTGAGTGAGCAATTCCGATGTTGCTTTTCATTCCGCATTTGAGTGATAAATTCGCAAGATTTTAAAAATTCAGCACGAGAGTTTTTCTAATTTTGCTTTCTTAAAACTCAAAAAAAAAATCAAAAATGAAACTTGGCTTTTTTTCAATTCCGCAAACTTGCTCACGCATTATTGGTAACGGTTAGTATAAAGCTAAAGTACTAAAAAAGTAAAGATTAACTAACTTTAGCTATGTTATTAAATACTTTTTAAGTATATTTAAGATAACTGTTTAAAAATGAGTTATGTCACACCTTTATAAGTATAAAACTATATTAGAACTTAAGCGTTATAGTAAAAACACTATCGAATCTTATTTGTTTTTCTTTAAGATGTTTCAAGAAAGATTTAATTATAAAGAAGAGCATATAGAATTTTTAGAAGATAGAGATATATTAAATTCTGTTGTGAGGTTGGTTAAAGAGAATAAGTATGGTATATCCTCTCAAAAACAATTAATAGGGGCTTTATCGTTGTTTTATAAAGAGTTCTTTAAAAGAAATGTTGATTTTAAAATAATTTACCCTACAAGAAAAACTGAGGCATTACCTACCGTTTTATCGAAAGAAGAAATAAGCTTACTTCTTAAAAGTATTAAAAATATTAAGCATAAAGCTGTTATAGCTACTATTTATGGTTTAGGGTTAAGAATTTCGGAAGTAATAAATTTACAAATAAGAGATGTAGATAGTAGTAGGATGGTGGTTACTGTAAAAAACAGTAAAGGGAATAAAGATAGAATAGTAATGTTGCCAGAAAAACTATTAAAACTGCTTCGAATTTATTTTAAAGAGTATGTGCCTACAGCATATTTATTTGAAGGTCAAAATAAACTAAAGTATAGTGCTTCAAGTATTAGAAAGGTATTTGATAAAGCCAAAAATAGTTGTAATATAAGAAAGAAAGCAACAGTACATACGTTAAGACATAGTTTTGCTACGCATTTACTAGAATCTGGAACAGATATAAGAATGATACAAAAATTATTAGGTCATAAAAACATAACAACAACACTTATTTATACACATGTATCTAATTCTTTAATACAAAATATAAAAAGCCCGTTAGATTTGTTGGAGTAGTTAGTGATGTTAATTTTAAAACTGCATTCCAACTTTAAAATTTAAAACTCTACCGGTCATAAAATTTGGTATTCCATACTGTTGTTTGCTATACGCATCACGAACCCAAGTGTTGGTTATAGAGTTGCGGATATCAAAAATGTTAAACAGTTCTAAACCAATGGTTAGTTCTTTAAAACTACGTAGAAATCCTGTTTTATGTTGCTTGTTAGCATCGACAAAAACATATGATAAGCCTAGATCGGCACGTTTATAATCATTTAACCTATTTTGAAACTGATATACATCTGAATATGCAGGTGCTCCACCTGGTAATCCTGTATTATACACAATATTTAAATAGGCTTTTAAATCAGGTAAATTAGGTACGTAATCTTGAAATAAAACGCCAAACTTCAAACGTTGATCGGTAGGTCTTGCAATATAACCTTGGTTATTAATATTTTCTTCAGTTTTTAAATAACCAATACTCACCCAACTATCGTTACCAGGAACAAACTCTCCATTTAAGCGGATATCTAACCCGTAAGCATACGCATTAGTTACATTATCTGCACGATAACGAATGCGAACATTATCTACTGAGTACGAATTAACATCAGATAAATTTTTATAGTATAATTCAGTAGTTAACTTAAAAGGACGTTCCCACATGGTAAAACTATAATCGTTACCAGCTACCAAATGAATAGATTTTTGAGCTTTAACTTCTGGGTGAATGTTACCTTCAAAATCACGTAATTCTTTATAAAAAGGAGGTTGAGAATACCATCCACCAGAAATTCTAAACAGCATGTCTTTATCCCAATCTGGTTTTATCGCAAATTGTGCTCTCGGACTAAATGTAAGTTGATTTTTAGAACTTACAGTTGTTGTTGTTACATTCCATTGATGTGCACGTACACCAACATTCATCCATATTTGATGATTGTTCCAGTTAGTTTTTCTACTAAACTGAACAAAACCTGATAAACGATTAATATCAACTTCGTTTTCTGCTCTAACATTTCTAAAAGGTTCTATTGGTCCAGTAAAAGGCTCATACGGTTGATTGTTACCTGCATGATGTGGCGGACGTACCGAAAAACCTAAAGAGTCGATAACCTCCCATTCACGAATACGATCTTTTATGTTTTCAGTTTGATATTTTACACCAGCTTTCCACTCATTATCACCATCTTTTAAAGTCGCTCTTAATTGAACGCTGTTAATCAATGCATCTAAATCGTTACGAGCATGGTTTATTTGCGAACCGATTCCTTGAGAGAAAGCGATATCACCAAAGTTTTCTGAACCAATATTGCTATCCACTTCACCTAAATTATAGGATGCAGCAATATCAAAATGTTCTTCTTCTTGTGTATTAAAAGAAGAAATGGTTCCTGTAATTTTTAAATCATCATTTACTTGATAATCGGCAGATAACGCTCCGAAAAGTGTTTTAAATTCATCTTGCTCTTGCCCTTGGTAAAAAATAATTAACTCTAAAGGATTTGCAATAGTACCAAAACGAGTTTTTCTTGTTAATGGTTTGTAGTTGTAATCGTTTAAAGAAAAGTTTCCTAAAAAATTTAGTGTTAGTTTTTCGTTAGCTTTATAAGATAAGAATGTTTGTACATCAGTAAATTTTGGTCTAAAGTTTACTTCGGTTTGTTTACTATTTACAAATAAACTATTGTCTCTATATCTAACACCAAGTATGGCACTTAATTTATTGTTTAAAAAGGTGTCTTCAATAGTAAAACTACCACCCAATAAACTAGCATCTATTTGAATTCCGAAATTTTTAGGTTTACGATAAGTAATATCTAATACTGATGAAAGTTTGTCACCGTATTTTGCTTGAAATCCTCCTGCTGAAAAATTAATATTTTGTACTAAATGCGGGTTAATGAAACTTAAACCTTCTTGTTGTCCTGAACGAATTAAAAACGGACGATAGACTTCAATTCCGTTAACATATACTAAGTTTTCATCAAAATTACCACCACGAACATTATATTGAGTACTTAACTCGTTGTTATTACTTACTCCAGGTAGGGTCATTAAAACATTTTCAACTCCTGCATTGGCACCAACTAAATTTTTAACTTTTTGAGTTTCAATTTTTGTAATTCCTTGTGCTTCCTTTTTTTGATTTTTAAGTACAATTTCTTCTAATTCTTGGGTTTTAAAATTTAAACTAGGAGAAAAGTTGAATGTTTTTCTTCCTCTTGAAGTAAATTTTTTAGCCACTGTTTTATAGGAAACATGACTAAAAGTAACTGTAACTGTTTTCTGCATCGGTATGGTAAAACTATAGTTACCATTAGCATCGGTAGTAGTACCTTTTGATAAGTAAGAAATAGCTACACCTTCTATAGGAGTATTGTATTTATTGATAATTCTTCCTTTTACTGTTGCTGTTTTTTGGGCAAAAATAAGTGAAGGGAACAGTAATAAAATAAGTATTTTTTTCAAGGGTTTTATAGTTTACTTTCTGAAAAATGTAGCAGAAATAGTTTTTGTATTTCCTACATTATCAGAGACTACAAGTTTAAAAAGATGTTTGCTACCAACCAACTTTTTATCATTAAAATCGTAAGTAAGTATCCCTTTTTTATGATTGTATTCCATTAAAACCCATTCGCCATCTATTGTAGCACGGTAATTTTTAATACCAGATTCTTGATCTTTAATTTTAACTTTTAAAGTTTTATTTTTAGAAAGCCATTGCTTGTCTTTAAAATTATATAACTGAATTGTGGGGTTAACAGCATCGAATTTTAAAGTATAGTCTCCTAAAAGTTTAGTGCTAGTATATACTTTATCAATCTTTTTCTTGGTAGATGTATATCTTGGATATTTCTTGTTAGTTACATTCGCAATGTATACTTGTTGTTTTTGTTTGTCGTTTAAAAAAGAAGTATTGAATGTTAATGTATATCTTTTGTCTAAAGGAATGGTACGATTATGAACCTTAGCTACACCGTTTTCAACTGAGAAATCAATAAAACAATCTTCATAAAAAGTGTTTTTAGGGAAGGCAATAGTAACATTGTTTTTGCTGAATTTAGTAAAATCTTTAGCAGTTATTTTATAAGCAGTAGTGTCTTTTTTTTGAAAAATTAAATTACTTGCTACACCCCGAACTGGTATTTTAATAGATGAAGTGTTGTTTTTAAAATCTTTGGCAATGATTTCAATATTATAACTGTTTCCGTTTTCAATGAAAATTTTACCATTGTTAACTAGATCTTCGTATAAACTTAATCGGTTAGCATTTACTTTATGAGTTTTCTGTACTCTATTTCTGTAGGTTTTGTAATGTTTGTAATCAATTAATAAGTTAATGTACTTACTTTCAGCAAATGAAAACGTTTCAACATCATGATAATACACCCTGTTGCCATTTACTTTCATTTCTAGGCTGTAGATTCCGTTTTTGTTTAAAGCTCCGTTTAATCGATCGAAAACACTAATTCCAAAGCCTATTTCTCCACTAGCCGTTATCTTTTCACTAACGTATTTACCGTTCCCAGTATTTTTAAATGAAAGAATTGTTTTTGAAGTTGAATTATTAATTCGTGAATCGCTATTAAGTGGATAGGCAATCAGTTTTTGTATTGTTGGAGATTTATCATCTTTAGGAACTAAACCAAAATGCATTGGGTTAATAATGTGTTCTGTTTTGGTGTCTCTTATTTCATAATGTAAATGTGGACCTCCAGAACCTCCTGTATCTCCGGTATACCCAATAAGTTCTCCTTTCTTAACAGGGAATTTTTCTGGTTTAGGAAAAAGATTACCTGTGTAATAATTTTCTTTTTTGTATTGCACGCTCTTTACGTATTTTTGAATAGTTGGAACGAAATTTTTTAGATGGGCATAAACAGTAGTATATCCATTAGGGTGTTTTATGTACATAGCTTTACCAAAACCATATTGCTGAACTTTTATACGAGATACATATCCATCAGCAGGTGCATAAATTGCAATTCCTTGTTTACCTTGAGTTTTAATGTCTAATCCGGAATGAAAATGATTACTTCTCAATTCACCAAATGTACCAGATAATATAATTGGAATTTTTAAAGGAGGCGAAAAATAGTTTTTAGGATATTGCTTTTGAGCAGTTCCATAAAAAAAAGAGAATAATAAAATAATAGAAAAATAAAATCTCAAATCGTAACAGTTTCTAACAAAAATACTAAAATTATGCCAAAGCTTTAAGGGTTAAATACCAGTGTTTTAGTAAAAAAGTAGAAAAGAGTTGCTATTTAAAATCTATATTAATAACTTTGTAGATATAGTTTTATTCTCAATAAATAAATGAGTGACCCTTTAGAAGCAATTCATTTACTGGAAGATAAGTTAAAAACCTTGCTTTCTAAATATGAATTTTTAAAAGAAGAAAATCAAGTTTTGCTTCAAAACAATGCAGAGTTACAAGTTTTATTACAAGAGAAAACGCAAGAATTAAGTAAAAAACAAGAAGAGTTTAAATTACTTAAAATTGCAAAAACTATTGAAGGTAGTAACGAAAATACAAGAGAAACAAAGCTCAAAATAAATACATTAGTTCGAGAGATTGATAAATGCATTACTCTTTTGAATTCATAAAAAGTTCTTTACATGGCGAAAATAAAAGTTAATGTTGTTATTGCTGGAAGAACGTATCCGTTAAGCGTTAATAGCGCTGAAGAAGAAGAAGGGATGCGTAAAGCAGCAAAAGAAATTAACGAATTAATTGCCAAGTTTGAACAAAGTTATGCGGTAGCAGATAAGCAAGATGTGTTGGCAATGAGTGCCCTACAGTTTGCTTCGAAGGCAAAAATAGTATCGATAAATAATACTATAGAGAATACCGAAGTGTTAAATAAAATAAATGAATTAACTAACTTGTTAGATAAACATTTATAACGTTCTTTAAAATATATTATTACTACCTACATTAGTACATTGTTTGTTAAACTCAACACTATTTATTTAGAAAGGATGAGTCTTGGTTCGTAGAGCAAGCCGTATGTGTCAATTTATTTGATACCCAGAACGGATCCTCGATAAACCAGTTAGTCCTAAACCTGTTTTTCGGAGTTTATAAGACCCTATTAATGTAGGTTTTTTTATACAATCAAATCAAAATTATGGAAGGAATATTATTTCCTGTGCTAGCAGGAATTATAGGAATAGCAATAGGTTTTTTTATTGCTAAGATGTTAGAGAAATCTAATTCAAATAAGTTAATACAAGAAACAAAAAAAGAAGCTAGAAACATTGTAAAAGAAGCGAAAGTTGAAGCTGATGCAATAAAAAAAGATAAAATATTACAAGCAAAAGAGAAGTTTATTGAGCTTAAATCTGAGCATGAAAAAGTAATCTTATCAAGAGAAAAGAAAATATCTGATGTTGAAAAAAGAATACGAGACAAAGAAAGTCAGGTTTCTTCTGAGTTAGATAGAAACAAAAAGAAAAATGCTTCTTTAGAGAAAAAAGAAGCTGATTTCGATTACAAGCTAGAGTTTTTAGATAAGAAAGAATCAGAATTAGAAAAACTACATAAGCGTCATGTAGATATGTTGGAGCAAATTTCTGGTTTATCTGCCGAAGATGCTAAAACAGAACTAGTATCATCATTAAAAGATGAAGCAAAATCTGATGCAATGTCTTTTATTCAAGATACTGTTGAAGAAGCTAAAATGACAGCGCAGCAAGAAGCGCGTAAAGTTGTTTTAAATACAATTCAGAGAGTAGGGGTAGAACAAGCTGTTGAAAACTGCGTATCAGTATTTAACTTAGAATCTGATGATGTTAAAGGTAGAATTATTGGTCGTGAAGGTCGTAATATTCGTGCTTTAGAAGCTGCAACAGGTGTTGAGATTATTGTAGATGATACACCAGAAGCAATTATACTTTCTTGTTTCGATCCAGTACGTCGTGAAATTGCTCGTTTATCAATGCATAAATTAGTAACAGACGGAAGGATTCATCCTGCAAGAATTGAAGAAATTGTTAAAAAGACTGAGAAACAAATTACCCAAGAAATTATTGAAGTTGGTAAACGTACTGTTATTGATTTAGGAATTCATGGATTGCACCCTGAATTGATTAAAACTGTTGGACGTATGAAATATCGTTCTTCTTATGGTCAAAATTTATTACAACATTCACGTGAAGTAGCAAATTTATGTGGTATTATGGCTGCAGAAATGGGCTTAAATGCAAAAGCGGCTAAACGTGCTGGTTTATTACATGATATAGGTAAAGTACCGGAAACAGAGAGTGAATTACCACACGCATTATTAGGTATGCAATGGGCTGAGAAGTATGGAGAGAAACCAGATGTATGTAATGCAATTGGGGCGCACCACGATGAGATAGAAATGAAAAGTTTATTATCACCTATCGTTCAAGTATGTGATGCTATTTCAGGAGCAAGACCAGGAGCGCGTCGTCAAGTATTAGATTCTTACATACAACGTTTAAAAGATTTAGAAGATATTGCTTTCGGATTTACAGGTGTGCAAAAAGCGTATGCTATCCAGGCAGGACGTGAATTGCGTGTAATGGTAGAAAGTGCTAAGGTAAATGATACTAAGGCAGCAGAGTTATCATTTAACATCTCTCAAAAAATTCAAAATGATATGACGTATCCAGGACAAGTAAAAGTAACTGTGATTCGTGAAACAAGAGCAGTAAACGTAGCAAAATAGAATTAAAATAAATAACTTATAAAAAACCTGAATAATTATTATTCAGGTTTTTTTGTGTTAAGACATTTATTTTGTGACTTGTTTATTAACTTTGTTTCTAAATATATATAGAGTAAAAAGTATTCATAAGTATTATAATCCCTCCCAAATAATATGATGAAGAGAAATACGATAAAATTTATTTATTCATTCTTGTTTTTACTAACAAGTACTATAGTAATGTCTCAAACGACAATTACTAAGACTTATAGCGGTCCTACAGTTTCGGTAGATGATGATACTGCTTCTATACCAATTACTTTTAATGCAGCAGATTTTCCAAATGGTTTTGTTATTGAGAATGTTAGTGTTTCTATTACATGGACCAAGACAGATGGTACTTGTGCAAGTCCAGACCCGAATGAAGCTTATCATAATGAAATAGGTTTCGAGTTACAAGGCCCGGGAGGAATAGTAGAATTAGCTTTCCCCGAGATAGGTGGAGCTCCAGGTACTTGGTCAGGAAATGTTAATATTGATGATGTTACTACAATTTTTGATGATAGTTTTGTAACTATGCCTAGTGGAACTCCTGTGAGTGGTAATTTTTCTCCTTCAGAAAGTTTATCACTTTTTAATGGAGCTGATCCTAGAGCGACATGGAATCTTATAGGAATAGATAATGTGGGGTCTGACCCACTGTGTATAGAATCGTATTCAATTACAATAACAACAACAGATACTGGTACAACATGTGGTAATGTGACTCTTTTAAATGAATCTCCAACAAATGCGTTTGTTGGGCCAGCAGCAAGTTGTGCTAATAGTACAAGTGGTGATCCTACTAGTAATACATTTGAATATCATGATATTGATACATCTTGTTATGATGGGGTAGATGTAGCTGTTACTATTATTCCTGACAATCCTAATGGTACAGGCACACCAGGTTTTGAAGCAGGAGATTATGTTGAAATAACATTAACAGATGATAATGGAAGTAGTACAACAACTATTGATGGAGCTACATATAATGGAGGGAATAGTAATACTTTTACAGCTACTAGAATTAACCCAGGAGCAAATTTAAATATTGATGTTTTTATTCAGATTACAGGTAATTCTAATGCAACAGGTGGTGGAGGTTGTTGGGAACGTCTTCGAGTAACTAATGTAGTTGTAACTGGTTCAGACTCTACACCCCCGCCAGCGCCAACGATTGCAGATGAAACTTTTGATTGTAGTGCTACACCAACTGCACCAACGACAATAGATACTTGTAATTCAACTACAATAACCGGAACCACTTCAACAGTTTTTCCAATTACTGCATCAGGAACTACAGTTGTTGCTTGGACGTTTACTGATAGTTGTAATAATAGTGTAACAGTAAATCAAAATATTATTATAAACGAATGTGTTGATTTAAGCTTAACTAAAAGAGTTGATAATGCTTTGCCAAAAGTAGGAAGTCAAATAACATTTACTTTAAGATTAACCAACAGCGGCTCTGCAACGGCTTCTGGAATTGAAGTAGAGGATAAATTGCCATCTGGTTTAACCTATCTTAATCATAGCGCCCCAGGTGCTAGTACTTACGTTGAAGCTGATGGTATATGGTATTTAAATACTGAAACTTTAATCAATGGAGCTTTTTTAGAGTTGACAATAACTGCTACTGTTACTGGTGCGGGAGCAATAACTAATACAGCAAAAGTTATAAAAGTAGATCAAACTGATGTAGACTCTGATCCTACAAATTAAAAAAAGACCTCAATATATTGAGGTCTTTTTAAACTATTTATCTGCTTCTTCTAGATTTTCCTTTTTGTTCAGACTTTCCTTTTTTGTGGTGGAATTTTTTAGAGTAATTTTTGTTTTTACGTCTTTTTAAAACTTTACCACGTTTACCCGTTTTAGCGTTTGGTTTTGCTCTGTAGTAAAAAAAGTTATTGTCTTCTTTGTATTGACGATAGTTGTTTCTAAAATCTCTTCTATAAAAGTATCTGTCATCGTAATCGAATATACCAATGTTTACATCAATATCAATTCCTCCGTTATTGTAATAAACATCATCTTCATAATAATCATTATATTTTACATTACCCTGATACCTAGGATTTCCCCAATGATCATATCGAATTCTTAAATTTCCTACATCTGTTAATTGTCCGAATCTATATCTCATATAAACGGTACCAATTCTTTTTACATTACCTCTTACATCATAATTAATAAAAGTATTTCCTACACGTCTTACACGGCCTCTATGGTCACGTTCAATACGTACGCCTCTGTTTGTTCTTGTGCGCTTTCCGTAATAATCTACATATCTCGTATTTCTACTATGGGTGTTAAAATCGAAGTCTCCATTTAAAAATACATGAAATTGTACTCCTCTTTCAATAAAGGTAACTGCATCGTCGAAACGATTTGTAACCCCAATTTTGCTAGTTGATTTGTTTATGTTATCAGCGTTTACTGTTGCTAATGACATCATTGCTAATAATAAAAGTATCCCTGTTCTCATAATTGCTAATTTTAGGGTTATGCCTACTCTATATGCTTTTCGGCTTCCGCGTTTGATGTTGTATTTTCAAAGAGCATGCCAAAAAATAGCTTACTGATTGTTTTAATAAAATTTCAATTGACTTTTATTTCTGTAATGAACTGCATTTTAGCTGGTTATATGTTATTTGAAAAATATTTTAAGTCTACGCGTAAAAAAGGCTATATTTATGCGACATACTTGAAAAAATTATAGAACTCCTTATGATTGATGCAATTGATAAAAACTTACAAAGAGGAATTAAATTATTAAACGCTATAACAGACGAACAATATAGCGACACTACTATTCCTCCTTATTATTCAAGTATAGGAGCAAACATGCGTCATGTTTTAGATGCTTTTACATGTATTTTTAATGGGTTAGAAAAAAAATGTGTAGACTTTTCTGATAGAGAGCGTAATGAATTAGCAGAGGAAAAAACGGAATTTGGATTAGCTTATTTTAATTGTGTATTAGAGCAATTACATAATTTAAATCCGTCGGATTTTGATTTGATTATATCAGTAAAGGATGATTTAGGAACTGGAGTGGTTACTGCCAATTATACTGTTGGTAGTGTATTGATACAAGCACATAGCCATGCAATTCATCACTATGCAAGTATTGGTTTTATAATTAATCAATTAGGAATTGAATTGCCAGATGCTGATTTTGGATATAATCCTACAACACCAAAGAAGGTGTTAGTAGGGTAAAGGTTGAATTATCTGTGGATATAAACCCAGCCTTTTTGAAGTTTAACTAATTTATTCGGATCATTACCAGATTCTAAATAATAAAAATATGTAGCCTCAGGTAATTTGTCTTGTCTTTCAATGGTAGCTCTACCGTTTGAAACTCCACCATTCCAATCGTTAAAATAGTTGTCTGTCTGATACACAATATTTCCCCAACGATTGTATATTGTTAATTTGTTATTTGTGTATTCATCGACTTCCTTAAAGTATAGAAATTCATTTAAATCATCTCCATTTGGCGAAATAATGATGTTGTCGCTGTTATTATCATCTATCTTATCGTTTATAATTGAACCTATGGTAATTACCTCATAATTATTAGGTATAAAAACGGCAGAGGTAATTTCTCCATTATCTAAATTTCCCGTAACGTTTGTAACGTTTAAGTTTACCCATCTGTTTTCAGAAATACTCCAGCCAACAACGGTTAATAAAGGAATTTCGTTAGAAATAGCAGAAATATCACTACGATTGTTCCAAGTTAAAGTAGCCCTTGTTTCATATTCTCCATCTAAATCCCAGAATTCTATATTACTAATATTCTCTAGGAGTATTTGTTTTTGATCAGTTAAGAAATCTGAAGTAAAAGTGCTTGTAAAGTTAGGGTCTTCAAAAAAATAGGCTCCTTTAAATAAATAATATTTTTTATGATTCGGAATCATCATCGGACGGATCATAGAACCATCACCAATAGGAAAAGTAAAGCTGTCGTTTCTATTTCCTTCTTTTGTAGATGAGTATCCATCAACATGTCTTAAATCATCCTCACCAGCATACATGTCATATCCTAAAAAATCAAGCGAAATATGAGGATTGTTTCTTGGAGTAATAACCAAACCATTAATAAAATCTAGTTGATTACGAACTCCTAATGAGTTTTGTAGCTCCAAATCATTCAAAGCATCAATTTCAACATCAAAAAAAGTAATTCTATTAGATCCAGAAATTATACGGACTTCATTATCGGCATAAAAACCTGCAAAACCAATATAATTATCTAATAAACCTTCGTTTACTACATCTGTATGAAAACCGATTTTAGCATCGTTGTGTAATTGTACATTTCCGAAGTTTTGAAAGGCCGTTTGAGAAAATGAATTAAAAGAAAAGAATAATATGAATGCTAGGTTTCTCATAAACCTAAATAAATAAATGTATTAACTACTAAATAAGGTTGGTAGCGTTGTATAGGTTGATTTACTCCACCAGAATTAACAGTAACTGTGTGATTGTGATCTCCAGCTGAACTACTAGAAGAGCCTGTTGAAATTACAACATTATAGGCTGTGCCTTGATGCCAAGGTTGATGTAATGTTTGAGTACTACTGCCAGAACCTGAATGATTGTGATCACCATCAGTAGAGGTGGTGCCTGTAAAATTAACATTAGGTAAATTAACTTGAGATAAAGTAGTAGTTGCTTGTCCTCCAGTACTACCTACTGCTTGAGCTCCGTTAGATTGTTTTAATACTCTATCGGTAGCATCTGGTAGATTACCAATTAGTCCTAAACTAGCTGCATTAGCTTGTGCATTTATAGGTAATGAAGCAATAGAGCTACCATCTAATAGATACCAACCAAAATGATTACTAGTTTGTATACCATATTTAATATCACCAGCTGTATTTTTGTTTACTTTTTGTATAGTTCCTTTGTTATCAATAATTCTAACTTCTTGAGCATTGATGCTCACAAAAGTAAGCATCAATACAGAAGTTATAAATAATAATTTTATATGTTTAATGTTCTTAAGCATTAAAAAGATAGGTTGTTAATTAATCCAGTGAACTTCAAAATAATCCCCATTATATATTTCCCAATCTTGTGGAGCATTAGCAGGAGCTTGAGGGGTTAAAGTAACTGAACCAGCAGCGACTGTATAATCATCTCCAGCAATTAATTTAGCACCATTTCTATAAACACTAACTTTAGATAAGTCAGCAGGAATACTCGCATCAGCAAGAGCAGGAGCAGTACCGTCAACTGTAGCAGCAATACCTAATCTTCCTGTTTTAACTAAATCAGTAGCTAAAATCTTTTTAATCTCACCTGTTGCTTCATCACGAACTAAAATAGTCCAACCAGTATCCGTACTTGCAGTTCCTGTTCCGGATATTGTTGTTTGATTACTACCAATAGACTGATCTGTAGCTGAAGTAGAAGCTACATCAGCAGGAGCTACTAACTTTAATCCATCTAAAGAAAATGTTTTTCCAGCGGCACCTATATAAGTGTTATCTGTTAGTGTACCACCTAGTTGCCAAGTAGATACAATACCTCCACTTGGTGTTGCATCAGTAAGTAAAGTTAAACCGTTTTTAACTTGTAGGAATTTTTTAGTTCCTTTATTATCTATTACTCTTATTGTACCGTTAAGAACAGATGATTTACTTAGGTCCTCTATTTTGCCAATAGTTGTTGTTCCATCTGCTGCTGTAGCATCTCCGGATGTTTGTTGCGCATTAACACTACCAATGGCTAATAAACCAACGGCAACTAATGCTAATTTAAATTTGTTTGTAATTGTTTTCATAATTTGTTAAATAATTGTTTTTAGGGTTTGTATTTGAGGGTTATTAATAAAATTGAACTATTCTTATTTGGTCACCTGCATAACAAATTGCTTCAGGTTCTATTTCTATAGTAGTATTGTTTACTACTGTAAAATCTATTCGTACTCCGTTTCTATATACATTTACTTTATCGGTAGATTGCAACGTAAAACCGCTATTAAAAATTAACTGACCATCTATTGCTACCAAATCAGTAACTTCTTCTGTTAATAAATTTGCAGCACTTACTTTTCTTAATTGTCCAGTAGTTCTATTTACGGTTACAATATCATCTTGTGTAATATCACCATTTTCTAAACCTGTAATAGCTAATGTGTTGGTTGAATCAGTTTGTATGGTTGTAGGTTTAATTAAGACTCCACCTAGTTGTATGGTATTGGTAGCATCAATTAATAATCCATTATTTGCAGCTATAGTTGTATTCGAGTTTATCCAAGTTGTGCCATCATAAGCATATATGTTTCCTGAAGTACTATCAACATATACATCACCAGCAGTTGGATTAGGTGCTGTAGTAGCATTCGGAATTCCATTACCTCTTCTAGGATTATTATCTATTGAAATCCAATTGGCACCGTCCCAAATACTTGTGGTATTGTTTAGTGAGTCATTAATCCAAAAATCTCCGAGGTTATTATTGGTTGGTGCGGTATCTGAGGTTGTTACATTAATTCCTGTGCCTTCACACAAACTTCTCCAAGAAGTTCCATTGTACATAAAAACACAGTTTTGATCTAGGTTGAAGACCAAACTACCTCTTAAAGGTTGTACAATGGCATTTATTTGAATCTCAGACATACGGCTAATAACCAATACTTTGTCTGAACTTTCTAGTTCTAATATTGAATTTGGATGTATAGATGCAGGATTATCCCCAATCTTTACTTGCGCGTAAAGAGAGATATTAAGAAAAATAAGAAGTAGTAAGGTGAGGGTAGCCTTCATACTTATTAGGGGGTTATAATACTACAATGATAACTAATTTTTATTGAATTGGAAAATAAAAACACAAGATAATAATTAGTTGGTTTATATTTTAAACAGTTGGTTTATATTTAGTTATTTATAAAACACATTATATTATCCTTTTGTTAATTTAGAAATGTGTTTTGTGTAATTTCTTAGGTTGTTAACATCTTTAAGTAATCCAATTGTTGTTCTATATGGTACTTGATTTTGTTCGTGATTAAATCTTGCAATTTTGTTCAATAACTTCCAATGCCTTCTTATTTCTTTTAAAGCTGTAAAATAATTAATGCTTTTAGCATCGTAAATATGGGTAGGTTCAGCAAGAATTCCGTTCAATTCAAGAATTTTAAAATTACCTTTTATAATATCATTAAAGGAATTGTATTTAATGTCCAATCTTCCATAATACCAATCTTTTACTTGGTTATTTAGATTGTCTAAAGCGTTTTCTAATTCTTTTGATATTAAATGGTTTCCATTAATAAACCGTGTTCCTTTTGAATGATTTCCAATTTCAGAGAGTTTAAATTTATCTCCTTTTTTAATGATTTTTTGTAAATCTATATTAGTATCTTTTTTAATTAGATTCAAATATATTTTTACTCTTTTATCATTAGTAATTAATTGCTCTAAAGTAGATTTTCCATCTCCAATAACATGTAAAAACTCTTTTAATGTAATGGAGGTAATACTTCCTTTCTTCTCATTTGGTAAACGATGATAAAAAATACCACATTCATTCTTCTCAGTTAAAAATTCTTGAATAATAATATCGATTGGATATTTGTTTAAATAATTGATTAGATCATTTTTGTTTTCAATTTTTTTAACCAATAGTCCACGAAACCCAATATCGGGTTTTACAATTAAAGGATATGATATTCCTTTCTTTTCAATATTTAACAAAGTAATTTCTATAGTTGAATTAGCTTTGTGTAAAACTGTTTTTGGTAAATGTTTTTCTGGGAATAATTGTAGTGTTTTATATTTAGACTCTGTACCGATTCCTGAGTTTTCAATCCCAGGATTAGCAGCTGTATAAAAAACTAAACTTCTGGCTTTTATAGCGTGATAAAAGGCAAAAGGTATATTGGGAATATAGAACATATATGATGGCCAATGCTCCCAATTTATAAGTTTTTCTATAGTAATATTTGATTTCAAATTATTTCTGAAATAAGTTATCTAAAAATGCTTTGATGGTTTTAAAGCCATAATAAACTGTAAATAGAATTAGAAAGCTACCTAAAGCTAATAAAATATAAGCAATATAATTTTTAGGACTTTCAGTAAAAACTCTTAAGGCTTTAAATCCAAAACTTAATACAATAGGGGATAAGATTAAAAGTCCTAATAAAATTACGAATTTCTTTACAACATTATCTGGAGTAGTAGTTTTATTCATGATTAAAGTTTTTAATAACTGCGCGAACACTACCGTATTTTTTCAATAATTCACTAGCTTTATTTTTGTCGATATTTAATTCTGAAACTAACATTTTTTCACCTCTATCTACCAATTTATTATTAGATAGTTGCATGTCCACCATTTTATTTCCTTTTACTTTTCCTAGTTGAATCATCGTTGCAGTAGATAACATGTTTAAAACTAGTTTTTGAGCTGTTCCAGCTTTCATTCGAGAACTTCCAGTTACAAATTCTGGACCTACAATAACTTCAATAGGAAATTGAGCAGTTAATGCTAACGGACTTCCTTGGTTACAAGTTATGCAACCAGTAATAATTCCGTTTTTGTTGCATTTTTCTAAAGCTGAAATTACATACGGAGTTGTACCCGAAGCTGCAATTCCTACCACAACATCTTTGTTAGAAATATTATGTTCTTGTAAATCAGTCCAGCCTTGTTCTTGCGAATCTTCAGCAAATTCAACAGCTTTTCTAATGGCAATATCTCCACCAGCAATTAGTCCAACAACTAAATCGTGAGGAACTCCGAAAGTAGGAGGGCATTCGCTAGCATCTAAAATACCTAATCGTCCACTTGTACCTGCTCCTATATAAAAAAGTCTTCCTTTTTTTTGTAACTTTAAAACGATTTGTTCAGTTAATCGCTCTATTTGAGGTAATGATTTTTCAACAGCTAAAGGAACTGTTTTGTCTTCATTATTAATATTGGTTAATAATTCAGAGACGCTCATTTGTTCTAAATTATTATAGTTTGAATCTTGTTCAGTTGTTTTGGTAAAGTTCATAATTCAAATTTACTAATTATTCAGCTTCTTAAAATTATAAAGTGACAATAATAAAATTTAAGTGTCTTAAAAATTATAGCAATTGATTTGATAGCTGAAAATTATAAAGGACAACTTATTGTTGCTACTGTTTATTAATTTGTTTGGTTATTTATTATTAGCAACAAAAAAGCAGGTGAGTATTCTCACCTGCTTTTGAATTTTATATTCTAAATAGAATTAAATGCTTTCTAAAATAGCATTTAAAGTTTCACTAGGTTTCATAATAGGATCAGCTAAACTATCTGTTGGCTCATAATATCCGCCAATGTTTACTGCTTTACCTTGAACAGTGTTTAATTCATTTACAATGGTATCTGTATTAGCAGCCATTTTTTCTGCTATAGGAGCAAATTGCGCTTTTAATTCAGCATTAGTATTTTGGGAAGCTAAAGCTTCTGCCCAATACATTGCTAAATAAAAATGAGAACCTCTGTTGTCTAATTCTCCAGTTCTTCTAGAAGGACCTTTTCTGTTGTCTAATAATTTATCCGTAGCATCATCTAAAGCTTCTGCTAAAACTTTGGCTTTGTCATTATCGTTAGTTTCTCCTAAATGCTCTAAAGAAACAGCTAATGCTAAAAATTCACCTAAAGAATCCCAACGCAAATGGTTTTCTTCAACTAATTGTTGAACATGCTTAGGAGCAGAACCTCCGGCACCAGTTTCAAATAATCCACCTCCGTTCATTAACGGAACGATAGATAACATTTTTGCAGAGGTACCTAATTCTAAAATTGGGAATAAATCGGTTAAGTAATCACGTAAAACGTTTCCAGTAACAGAGATTGTGTCCTTTCCTTCTTTAACTCTTTCTAAAGTGTACTTAGTCGCTTCTTCTTGAGATAATATTTTAATTTCTAAACCATTTGTATCATGGTTTTGTAAATATTTCTCTACTTTTTTAATGATTTCTGCATCGTGCGCTCTGTTTTTTCCTAACCAGAAAACAGCAGGAGTTTGAGAAGCTCTTGCACGAGTTACTGCTAGCTTAACCCAATCTTGAATTGGAGCGTCTTTTGTTTGACACATTCTCCAAATATCTCCTTTTTCAACATTGTGTTCTAATAAAACAGTTCCGTTTGCATCAATTACTTGAACTTTACCATTTGAAGCAATTTCGAAAGTTTTGTCGTGTGAACCATATTCTTCAGCTTTTTGAGCCATTAAACCAACATTAGGAACAGTTCCCATTGTTGTTGGGTCGAAAGCGCCATTCTTTTTACAGAAATCTATAGTTTCTTGGTATAAACCAGCGTAAGAACTATCAGGAATTACAGCTTTGGTATCTTGTTGCTTTCCTTCTTTATTCCACATTTGACCAGAAGTACGAATCATTGCTGGCATAGAAGCATCAATAATAACGTCAGAAGGAACGTGTAAATTGGTAATTCCTTTATCAGAATTTACCATGGCAATATCTGGGTTATTAGCATAAATAGCTTCGATATCTGCTAAAATTTCTGCTTTTTTATCTGCTGATAATTCTTCTAAGTTACTTAATAAGTTTCCGAATCCGTTATTTACATCGACTCCAATTTCTTCAAAAGTTTGTGCATGTTTAGTAAATAAGTCTTTAAAGAAAACACGTACAGCGTGACCAAAAATGATAGGGTCTGAAACCTTCATCATTGTTGCTTTCATGTGTAAAGAGAATAATAATCCTTTTTCTTTAGTATCTGCAACTTGTTCTGCTAAAAAGGTTAATAAAGCTTTTTTATTCATTACTGAAGCATCGATAACTTCTCCGTCTAATAAAGAAACTTTTTCTTTTAAAGTAGTTGCGTTTCCGCTTGCATCAGTATGAATAATTATAACATCAGTAGCATTATTTACTGTAACAGATTTCTCTGTGTGTGCAAAATCCCCATCAGACATTGTAGCTACGTGAGTTTTAGAGTCAGCACTCCAAGTTCCCATTGAATGTGGATTCTTTTTTGCATAATTTTTTACAGCTTTTGGAGCTCTACGATCAGAATTACCCTCACGTAAAACAGGATTTACTGCAGATCCTTTTACTTTATTATAACGAGCTAAAATTGCTTTTTCTTCATCTGTACTAGCTTCTTCCGGAAAATCTGGTAAAGCATACCCTAAAGCTTGTAATTCTTTAATAGCAGCTTTTAATTGTGGTACAGAAGCAGAGATATTTGGTAACTTGATAATGTTAGCTTCAGGTTTCTTAGCCAATTCACCTAAAAAAGCTAAAGCGTCTTCTACTTGTTGTTCTTTCGTTAAGTAATCTGAAAAGTTAGCAAGAATTCTACCAGCTAAAGAAATATCTTTAGTTTCAATTTCAATATTAGAAGATTTTGTAAAAGCTTTTACTATTGGTAAAAACGAACGTGTAGCTAATGCTGGAGCTTCATCCGTTTTTGTGTACATAATTTTAGCAGTTTTGCTCATATATTTGTTGTTTTAAGGTGGCATTATTAATTAATGCACACAATAATCATTAAATTTTATTTTGAAGTGTTGCAAATTTAAGAATTCACAATGAATTTTTTGATGCTAAATTGTTATTAATTAGCTTGTTTCATTGTGAATTTGATAAAAGAATAAGTTAAATCTCTAAAAAGGTTGATAAAAACAAAAGCCATATCAAACAATTTCTTGTAATAATATGGCTTTCTTTGAAATAGTATTCGCACTGAGTTGTATTGCTACATAATCAAATAAAAACGATGTTTTATGTTTACATCCGTAGATAAAACTACTTTCCTATTTCATTTCGAAACATTGTTCTACAAACATTCTATCTGTATAATTAATGTTTCTTTTTGCTTTTAAACGAACTAATTAAAGCTAAACGCATCAATAATTACTTATAACTACTAATTATAAAACTAAAGAATAGTTTATAACTAGAACAAACTTATTTTGATTCACAAACTAATTAGTGTTTAAAAACTTTATATAAAGAACGTTACTTTACAATTTATCTTTCAGTAATCATTATAGTTAAACTTTAATGTGATATTACTTACTTAATAAAATCTATTGTAAATATAAGTAATTTTTTATTCTTATTCATTGATTTTAACTAATTAGTAATCAACAAATTATAAACCGTGGTTATTAACAATTGTGAATAAAAAAACACCATGAATTTCATGGTGTTTTTTAAATTTCTTGAGAAAAAGAAAATCTTAGTTTCTTTTTTCTTTAATTCTTGCTTTCTTACCAGTAAGACCTCTAAAGTAATAAATACGAGCTCTACGAACTGTACCTCTTTTGTTTACTTCGATTTTTTGGATAGAAGGTAAGTTGATTGGGAAGATACGCTCTACACCAATAGTACCAGACATTTTTCTGATAGTAAAAGTTTCAGAAGATCCTGAACCTCTTCTTTGAATAACTACACCTCTAAAAAACTGAGTACGTACTTTTTCACCTTCTCTAATTTCGTAATACACTGTAATAGTGTCTCCAGCTGAAAATTCTGGTAATTCGTTTCTTGTTACAAATTCGTCTTGAACAAATTTTACTAAATCCATTTCTTTAATATTTATGGTTGTTTAAAAACAACATTCACGATTTTTTCGTCAGAGGTTGATTTTGTGGCTGCAAATTTAATTCTTTTTTTTTGAATTAAAAAATTAAATAAATAGAAGATAATCAGTTATTCGCCTAATAAATCGGGTCTTATTTGTTGAGTACGTTCAATAGCTTTTTCACTTCTCCATTCTTCAATCTTTGGAAAATTTCCTGAAAGTAATATTTCTGGAACTTTCATTCCGTCGTATTCAGAAGGGCGTGTGTATACAGGAGGTGATAATAAATTGTCTTGAAAAGAATCTGTTAAAGCAGATTGTTCATCTCCTAAAACTCCAGGAATTAAACGAATAATGGCATCACATAAAATAGCTGCTGCTAGCTCACCTCCAGTTAAAACATAATCTCCAATAGAAATTTCTTTAGTAATAAACTTATCACGAACACGTTGATCTACACCTTTATAATGTCCAGTTAAGATGATAATGTTTTTTTTTAAAGATAGTGTATTTGCTGTACCTTGATTCAAGGTTTTAGCATCAGGAGTCATATAAATGATTTCATCATAATCTCTTTCTGACTGTAATTTAGAAATACATTTATCAATTGGTTCAATCATTAAAACCATACCAGCTCCGCCACCAAACTGAGTGTCGTCTAACTGACGATAATTACCTAGTCCAAATTCACGTAAGTTGTGAAAATGAACTTCGGCTAAACCTTTATCAATAGCACGTTTCATCATAGAATGTTCAAACGGACTCTTAAGTAATTCTGGAGCTACAGTAATAATATCTATTCGCATAGCTGCAAATGTACAAGAATTCTATATTTTTTTTAGAGGGTATTTAAAAGTAAAATTAAATTTTGTTTTCTAAGTATTTCTTTTCTTTAGGAAGACTCTTTCTTGTGTTACCAGGAAAAGTAAGTGAAGTACTAGAAAATATGGTTCCGAAAGTAATATTAGCATTATAAACTTGTAAAATAGCATCTTCAACTTGATGTGAGGTTAACTCTTTTAAAGGATGCGTAAATACCGACCATAAAGCGTCATCAGAAATTGCATATTTAACATCTAAAGCTGTGTGAAAATTAGCAATTAAGGAACTTAAAATTAGAGTTTCATCTAATTGTTCTTTTTTAACAATAGGGGATATGATTCGCATTCTATTTGCATTTTTATCGGCAATACAAATTAGTACTCTATCTTTTAAAATAAAATGCCATGAATTTCCTTTTACTTGTACAGTATCAGCTTTTTGTTTTATGATTTGGTCTAGTTTTTCAACGGTCATTTCTTGAGAAAAAATAGAAAACGAAGTAAAGAATATTATAAGTACTAAATTTTTCATCCAAAAGTTATTTAAAACATGGTCGGATTTTAAATTTAAAACTAACAATTTTAGTTTGGGAAAATCTTTTGAAACTTTTTAGGAAGTTCTTTTGTTATATGAATTGTTTCTTTAGTATAAGGATGTGTAAATTTTAAAGTTGAAGCATGGAGATATAAACCTTTTCCTTTTAAAACTAAACCTTCAATAAAATGTTCTTTATCGCCTAAAATAGGATTTTTTATGGTTAATAAATGTTTTCTTAATTGATGTTTTCTTCCAGTTTTGGGTTTGAGTTTGACTAAATTTAAAAAAACAAAGCGTCCTGATTTTATAGATTTTAAGGTTTTATATGTCGTAAATGCTTTTTTAGTATCAATTAATGAATCAATACTTCCTTCATGTCCCATTTTACCAATAGTAATTGCGTGATAAGTTTTCTGAATTTCTTTATTTTCAAACAACTTATTTAAAGCAATGATTGATGCATTAGTTTTTCCAATAAGTAATAATCCACTTGTAGGGTAATCTAAACGATGTACAGGTCTTGGGCGAACAGCATCTGTTTGTGAACTTTTTTTTAAGTTTTGAGATAACGCATTATCAATAGTAGCAAAAGAGTTTCCGCTTACTAAGATTCCTGCAGGTTTATAGATAATAGCTAAATAATCATCTTCAAATAAAACTTCTAACGGAAAATGAAATTCTTTCTTGTTGTTTTCTATTTCAAAAAGTTCAATGGTTTCATATCCTTTAATAAAAAGTGCAGTTGAAGCTAATTTACCGTCAACAAAAACCAATTCTTTTTTTATAGCTTTTTTAAATCCAGATTTAGTTGGGTTTGTAGAGAAAACGCCAACTCCATATTCTTGTAAGCGAATAGGATTTTCTAATTTTGGAACTTTATGTGATTCGATTAAAATCAATTGTTTATGAGAAATGAAGAATTTTGCTTTTGCAAAACGCTCTTAATTCTTGAAAAAAGGCTCTAAAATCTTCTTCAAATAAATTGTAATGAATTAGTAAGTCTTCAGAGGCTAAATTCATTTGAGATTTACCTTGAGTGCGCCTGTTCATTCCGTTTAAAACTTCTTGAATTCCTTTTGCAAATTGATAATTGTATAGCCAATTATACTTTATCATATAAGGTAAAAGTTCTTGTGTTTTTTCTGGAAGAATATTGATGTTTTCTTGTAACAACTGATATACTGAGCTTGCATAAACATTTAGAGGTATTTCAGAATACTCTTTCCAGTTTTTGGCTAAAAAATGATCGAAAAAAATATCAATAATTACTCCATCATAATGACGGTAGCGTTCATGTAATCTACGTTTGCTTTTTCTAACGATAGGGTGGGCATCTGTAAAAGTGTCTATTTCACGATGTAAAATAATTCCTTTTTTAATGTCTTCAGAAAAATGAGAAAATTTATTGCCTTTTATATGATCGGCAATAAAGTTTCCAATCATAATATCTGTATTGTTTTCAGAAAGGTATAGGTGGGCTAAAAAATTCATTGCGTAAATGTAAACAAAAAACCACAACTGAAAAGTTGTGGTTTTTAAAATATAGGATTTGATTTTAGTTTTTAACAGGAGTATTCTTAAGAATCTCTAATAAAAATTTCCAGAACTTTTGAGTAGATGAAATTTGTGCACGTTCATCTGGTGAATGTGCTCCTTTAATGTTTGGTCCAAAAGAAACCATGTCCATTTTTGGGTAATTCTGACCAAGAATACCACATTCTAAACCAGCATGACAAGCAGCTACATTCGCTTTTTCTCCATGTAATTCTTCATATAGTTCTGAAACTGTTTTTAAAATTTCAGAATTTACATTTGGCAACCATCCCGGGTACGTTCCAGAAAACTCAACATCAAAGCCTGATAATTCAAAAGCAGCACGTAAAGAGTTTGCTAAATCCCACTTATTAGTTTCAGAAGAAGAACGTGTTAAGCATCCTATTTTTATAGCTCCGTCTTTTACAATAACACGAGCAATATTATTTGAAGTTTCTACTAACCCTTTAATATCAGGGCTCATTCTGTAAACTCCATTTAAAGCAGTGTATATAGATTTTATTAAACCTTCTTGAACGCCTAAATCGATAACTGTTTTAGGAGTTTCAATTTGTTTTAATTCGATAGATAAGTTTGGTTCTAATGTTAAAAACTCAGCTTTTATATTGTTGATAAGTTCATGAATTTCAAATAAGAAAGGTTCTTTTGAAATTATATCAATAACAACAGAAGAAAAACTTTCACGCGGAATAGCATTACGTAAGCTTCCTCCATTTATTTCTGAAACTCGTAATCCGAAGTTAGTAAATCCATCAAATAATAAACGATTCATTATTTTGTTGGCATTTCCTAAGCCTTTAATAATGTCCATTCCAGAATGCCCTCCGTTTAAACCAGTAACAGAAATTTCGAAAGCAGTTGTGTTTTCTGGTGTAGCTTCTTCATTATAAGTTCTTGTAGCGGTTACATCAACACCACCTGCACAACCCATACCGATTTCGTCATCTTCTTCGGTATCTAAGTTTAATAAAATATCTCCTTTTAAAATTCCACCTTCAAGCCCCATTGCACCTGTCATTCCAGTCTCTTCATCAATGGTAAATAAAGCTTCGATTGCTGGATGAGCAATATCGGTAGATTCTAAAACTCCCATAATAGCAGCAACACCTAAACCGTTATCTGCTCCAAGAGTTGTTCCGTCTGTTTTTACCCAATCACCATCAATAAACATTTTAATTCCTTCAGTATCAAAATCGAAAATGGTATCAGAGTTTTTCTGATGCACCATATCTAAATGACTTTGCATAACCACCGTTTTTCTGTTTTCCATTCCTGAAGATGCTGGTTTACGAATAATAACATTACCAACATTATCAACCATAGTTTTAAGATTTAGGTTTTTACCAAAATCAACCATAAATTGAATTACTCTTTCTTCTTTTTTAGATGGACGAGGAACTGCGTTTAATTTTGCAAAATTCTTCCAAACAGCTTTAGGTTCTAGGTTTTTTATTTCTGAATTCATTGTGAATTGTTTGTGTTTATTATGAGTACAAATATACTTTTTTTAATCGCAGGGCGATAACCAAAAAGATGTAAATTCCCTGATGTTTGTCTAGAGATAATTCATGCGATATATGTTAGTGTTGGATGATTGAAAAATTGTAAATTCGCCCCATGGATTTTTCATCAAAATTATTAGAAAATGCAGTAAATGAAGTAAGTCGATTGCCAGGAATTGGTAAGCGAACTGCACTTCGTTTGGTATTACATTTGTTAAAACAGCCTAAAGAAAATACGAAATATTTAGCCGAAGCTTTAACGAATTTAAGAAACGATATAAAGTCTTGTAGTAAATGCCATAATATTTCAGATACAGTATTGTGTGATATCTGTAATAACCCAAGAAGAAATGCTGAAATAGTATGTGTAGTTGAAGATATTCGTGATGTGATGGCAATTGAAAGTACTGCGCAATTTAAAGGTTTGTATCACGTTTTAGGAGGTAAGATTTCACCTATTGAAGGTATTGGCCCTCAGAATTTGCAAATAGAATCTTTAGTAGAAAAAGTAAAGGGAGGAGAAGTTAAAGAATTAATTTTCGCTTTAAGTTCTACTATGGAAGGCGATACTACCAATTTTTATATTTATAAGCAAATAGAAAAATATAATATAACTACTTCTACAATAGCTCGAGGAATTTCTGTAGGAGATGAGTTGGAATATGCCGATGAAATTACTTTGGGAAGAAGTATTGTGAATCGAATACCATTTGAGAATAGTTTGAAAGCATAGGTGATTTAAATTTTCTTAAATGTAGTGACATAAATTTTTCCGCCGTCATTTTCAGTAAGACTTATAATAGTATTATCAGAAGAGAAATTAATTTTTTGAATAAACACTTCCCCGTTTTCGTAAATTATTTTATAAGTTGAGTCGCCAATATTTTTCCATTCGTTTTTTAGTTCTGAGTCAATTACACAAAATGAAATGCTTTCAAAATAATAAGTTTCTTTTGATGTTCCGTTGAAATAAAATTCTGCAGTTTGGAGTCTATCACAATCTGTAGAGACTTCTAATCCATTTATAGTATCTGAAGTTAATTGCCATTTGCCTAAAATTGGATCTGAATTTTGTGAAGGAATTACATCATCATCACTTGATGAGCAAGAAATAGTTAATAATCCAACAAATAATAATAAAAGTAATTTTTTCATGATAGTAGATTTTAAAATATTACTTCAAAACTAAGATGAAAAAACTATGTAAAATATACCTATAAATAGGGTTTTTGTCTATTTGTTATCCTCTTCAATTAATTCTTTTTCAAATTTATCCCAAGATTTTTTAGCTCTAATTTTTTTATAAAATCGAATGCCAATCATTAATAAAACGCCAAAAAGAATAATACCTACAACACCCCAAATCCAGTTAATACTATTTTTTAAAACGGCTAAAAACACTACGGCGAATAAAATTACAGTAGGAGCTTCGTTAAATATTCTAAGTTTTGTTGATGAGTAGTTTATTTCGTCTCTTTGTAATTCTTTATAGATTTTATGGCAAAATCCGTGATAGAAATACAAGGCTAAAACAAAAGCTAGTTTTACATGCATCCAAGGCATTTCTAAATAAATAGGATTTTTCCAAAGCATCCAGAAAGCAAAGAAACTTGCTAAGAATAAAGAAGGCCAAGTGATTATGTACCATAAACGCTTAGACATTAACTTGTATTGTGTTTGTAAAATAGACTTAGCAGGTTCCTCTTTTTTTTCAGCTTCTACATGGTAAATAAATAAACGACCGATATAGAATAAGCCAGCAAACCAAGTAACCACAAAAATAATATGTAGCGCTTTTACATATAAAAAATCCATAATTAATTATTATTAAATTCGTTAATCCACTTTGCTAAAATATCAACCCATTCGTCATTGTCATTAATACATGGAACCGTGTAAAACGTTTCACCACCAGCTTCTAAAAACTCATGTTTACCTTCCATCGCTATTTCTTCTAAAGTTTCTAAACAATCAGAAACAAATGCTGGAGTTACTATAGCAAGTTTTTTAATACCTTCTTTTTCGGCTTTGTTAACAATGGTTCTGTCTGTGTAAGGTTGTAACCAAGGATCGACACCTAAACGCGATTGAAATGAGGTAGATACTTTGTTTGCATCCCAACCTAATTCTGAAATTACATTTTTAGTAGTCTGATAACACTGATGTTTATAACAAAACTCGTGTGCTTTAGATGGAGTATTACAACAACTAGCTACACCAGCTATTTCTGGTCTACAATGCGATTTTGTTACATCAGACTTTCTAATATGTCTTTCTGGAACTCCGTGGTAAGAGAATAGTACATGGTCGTAATCTTTATCCGCTAAATAATCTTTAATGCTATTTGATAAAGCTTTGATGTATTCTGGTTTGTTGTAAAAAGCAGGAACATCTGTGATTTTCATTTCAGGGAAAAATTCTTTTCTTAATTCTTCTGCTAAAACAACAATAGTTTCGGTAGTAGCCATCGCGAATTGCGGATACAATGGCACTAACATAACTTCGGTAACTCCTTTATCGTATAATTCTTGTAATCCACTTTTTAAAGATGGATTTCCGTAACGCATTGCTAAAGATACTGGTAGTTCTGTTTTATGCTGAACTTTGTTTTGTAGTCTTTCAGAAAGTACAATTAAAGGTGAACCGTCTTTCCACCATATTTTTTTATAAGCTTCAGCTGATTTTTTTGGACGCGTATTTAAAATAATACCTTTAACGATAAAAGTTCGTAACCATAACGGAACATCTATTACGCGTTCATCCATTAAAAATTCGCCTAAATAATTTTTTACATCTTTCGGATCTGTACTTTTTGGTGATCCTAAGTTTACTAATAAAACTCCTTTCATTATTTGTTTTTTAGTTGATTGGTGGTTTCGTACAATGCAATTGCTAAACTATGAATAACATTCATAGATGAGTTTCTTCCAAACATTGGAATCGCTACAGTTGCATCAACTAAATTTATATTTTCAATTCCGTTGCGTTCGCTACCTAGAAGCAACACTATTTTTTCGTTTGAAGAGAAATCAAAATTTTGAATATTTACACTTTTGTCTGTAATTTCAATTCCTACGATGGTGTTTCCTTCGTCTTTTAACTGTGTAATGGTTTGCTCAAAATCAGTATAGTATTCAAAAGGAATTTGTATTAATGTATTACGAGCAGTTTTTTTTACAATTCTATTTTCATGAGAGGGAGAGGTTTCGTGTAAAAATATTTTAGAGACCCCAAAGCTTTCAGAAATTCGGAAACACATTCCGATATTCTCAGGTGTTCTTATAGCATCGCAAACTATCGTGATTGGAAAAGTTTGCTGCTTATTTTCTATATCGTAATGTGTTAGCTGTTTCACTTTAAAAATAAATTTCAAGAATTGATTATTGGTTATTAAGGCTCATTACATATTGCTTTGGTGTTGTGCCAAATTTCTTTTTAAAAGCTGCAATAAAATGACTTGAAGTACTATAGCCAACTTGCGACCCAACCTCGTTTACATTGTGTAAGTTACTTTCTAAAAGTTTACGAGCATGTTCCATTTTGTAATCAAATAAGAAGCTGTAAACTGTGTCTCCGTAAATTTGTTTAAAGCCTTCTTTTAGCTTTTTAAGATTTAAGCCAACTTCTGTTGCTAGTTCTTGTAAGCTAGGAGGTTCGCTCATTCGTACTATGATGATGTCTTTGGCTTGTCTTATTTTTAGTATTTCTCTGTCATCAACTAAAAACGGACAATATTCACTTTCTGTATTTTCTCCACTATCAAAATGTAAACTCAAAAGTTCGTATGTTTTACCTTTTATATAAAGGTCTCTCATAGAACTATGGTTTTTTGCTGTTAATATTTGTTGAAGAGCTATTAAAGTGTTCGGTTTAATTTCAACGTTATCGTAATACTTTTTGTTTTTATTATCGTCACTTAAAAAAGGAATATAGCTAGCTTCTCTTGAAAACAAAGCATGGAACTTTTCGATTGATATTAAAACCGATATTAATGATGTTTTTGGTAGAATTTCTAAGTTAATAGGTAATTCTTGTTGCGGATTGTATAAGAATATTGAATGCTTATCTAATACATTAAATGTATAGTTATTATTGTTAAAATGAAACTTGCAATTACCTTTTACACAGTAATGTAATTGTATATAAGAGTTGTCAATATCTCTTTTGTAATACTCAGTTTCGTTAGAATTATTCTGAAATTTTAGAACAAAAAAACCTTCTTCTAAGATAACTTCTCTAAATGTACTTTCTGCGATGTTTTTTGACATGGATCAAAAGATAATTTAAAATCATTTTATTTGGAATGACTCTAAATAAAAACGTATTCAGTAGCCTATTCTACTGCAAAAATACACAATTGTGTAAGTTTTTAAGTTTTTTTATACTAAAAATCATATAACGACATTTAAAGTTCTTTTAGCGATACTTTTTATTTGTGAATATTTATATTTTTGACCGACCTTTTTTGAAGAAGACTTAATGACAGGAGATAAACATCATAACAATTTATACAACATAGGCGTTAGCTATAAAAAAGCAGATGCTAGTATTAGAGGAAAGTTTAGTATTTCTAAAGAAAACCAAATTGAACTTTTAAAAGAAGCTAAAAATAATGGGATGGATGGTATTTTTGTACTGTCTACTTGTAACAGAACTGAAATATGCGGTTTTGCAGAACATCCTTTTCAATTAATTAGTATGCTTTGTGAATTTTCTAATGGTTCTGTTGAAGAGTTTGCTAAAGTATCTAACGTATATAAAAATAAAGAAGCTATCAATCATTTGCTCAGAATGGGAACAGGATTAGATAGTCAGATACTTGGAGATTACGAAATCGTAGGGCAGTTACGTCAGGCATTTAAACAAGCAAAAGAAGTAGGAACAACTAATGCTTATTTTGAACGTTTGTTGAATCATGTGATGCAAGCAAGTAAGAGAGTTAAGAACGAAACTAAACTAAGTTCTGGTACAACTTCGGTTTCTTACGCGGCAGTACAATACATCATAAAAAACTTTACAGACTACAATTCAAAAAATATTTTAGTTTTTGGATTGGGTAAAATGGGTAAGCATACTTGTAAGAATTTAGCAGAGTACACCCAAAATAAATCGGTAAGTTTAATAAATAGGACTGAAGAAAAAGCTGAGGAGTTTGTAAAGGAGCATCCGATAATTAGAGGAGCTAAATTTGAAAACCTAAACAAAGAGATAGCAAATACTGATGTTTTAATCGTTTCCACAGGAGCATCAGAAGCTACTATTAAAAGAGATCATATCTTAACTAACAAAGAATTATTGATTTTAGATTTATCGATGCCAGCTAATGTATCGAAAGAAGTAGCTGATTTAGATAATGTAACTTTAATAAACGTTGACGAATTATCTAAAATTACTGATGAAACATTAGCAATCCGTCAACAAGAAGTACCCGTAGCAGAGGGAATTATTGAGGCCCATAATTTTGAGTTTCAAGAATGGTTAGACAATAGAAGGTTTGTACCAGCAATTGCTGCGTTAAAAGAATCGTTGAAAACAATTCAACAAGACGAAATAGCTTTTCATAAGAAAAAAATAAAAGATTTTGATGAATCTCAAGCTGAGGTAATCACATCAAGAATTATTCAAAAAATAACTACACAGTTTGTAAAACACTTAAAAGACGAAGAAACTTCTGTAAATAAAAGTATAGAAGTAATGGCTAAAGTGTTTGGAACAAATTTAGAAACTATCCATGCAGAAGATAATTAGAATAGGTACACGAGAAAGCCAATTGGCTTTGTGGCAAGCGAATAAAGTTCGTAAAGAGTTAGAAGAATTAGAATATAAATGCGAGATAGTTCCAATTAAATCTACAGGAGATATCATTTTAGATAAACCTTTGTATGAATTAGGTATTACTGGAATTTTTACTAAAAACCTAGATATCGCTATGTTAAATGGCGATATTGATATTGCAGTGCATTCTATGAAAGATGTTCCTACAGTTTTACCTGAAGGTATTGTACAAGGAGCAGTTTTAAAACGTGCAAACTATAATGACGTTTTGGTGTTAAAAGATAACGAAGAGTTTTTCGGTCAGCCAAACGGAGTCATTGCAACGGGTAGTTTACGTAGAAAAGCACAATGGTTAAATCGTTACCCAACCCATAAAGTTGTAGATTTAAGAGGTAATGTAAATACACGTTTGCAAAAATTAGAAGATAATGAATGGAACGGAGCTGTATTTGCAGCTGCAGGATTAGAAAGAATAGGTAAGCGTCCAGCAGGAGCAATTAATCTTTCTTGGATGATTCCAGCGCCAGCTCAAGGAGCAATAATGATTACTGTTTTAGATAACGATGATTTTTCTAAAGATGCATGTGAACAATTAAACCATTACGAAACTCAAGTTTGTGTTGGTATAGAAAGAGATTTCTTAAACCGTTTAGAAGGCGGATGTACCGCGCCTATTGGAGCTTTAGCTTATGTTGATGCTAAAACTGAAGAGATAAACTTTAAAGGTTTATTATTGAGTAGAGATGGTAAAAAGAAATTATCGGTAACTAAGAATGCTAAAATGGGACGTCATAAGTTCTTAGCAAAAGATTGTGCTGATTATATAATTAATAGAGGCGGTAAACAGTTGATGGTTGAAGATGAAGGGATAGAAAAAGAATTTTCAATCTATTCAACAAAGAAACTATCAGAAGTTCAAAAAAAATTATTACCAACTTCAGTAGCAGTTCAAGACAGTGACTTTATTAAAGTACGTTTCAATCGTATTGCACCTAAAGTTGTAAAAAGCGAAATAGAAAATGTTGTTATTACAAGTCAAAATGGAGTGGAAGCTTTAGCGAATTCTTTTACTGCTGATGAGTTAAAATTCAAGAACATTTATTGTGTTGGTCGTAGAACAAAGAAGTTAATTGAGCAAAAAATAGGAAATGTTGTAAAGTCAGAAAGAAATGCTGAAAAATTAGCAAACTATCTTTCTAAAGAAGTTAATGGAGGAGAAGTTACTTATTTCTGTAGCGATTTACGTTTAGATACTTTACCAACTATTTTAAAAGAGAATGGAATTACAGTCAACGAAGTAGAAGCATACAAAACAATGTATAGTTCTGAAAAGGTTGAAGATAAAGTAAACGGAGTATTATTTTATAGTCCTTCAACTGTAGAAAGCTATATGCAGAAAAATGAAGCTAATAAAATTGCTTTTTGTATTGGTGAAAGTACTGCAAAAGAAGCTCGTAAACATTTCGATAACGTACAAGTTGCAAACTTACCAACTGTAGAGAGTGTAATTGAAATGGTGAATTTACATTTTGTAAAAGCATAAATTATGTTCAGAACAAGAAGGCTTAGAAAAACAGAAGGGATTCGCAGATTGGTTAGAGAAACTAAATTATCTATTGATGATTTAATCTATCCTTTATTTATTGAAGAAGGAGAAAACATAGAAAAAGAAATTGTTTCTATGCCAGGAATCAAGCGTTTTTCTTTAGATAGGATTTCAAAAGAATTAGATGAGGTTGTGGAGTTGGATATTCCAGCAGTTTTGTTATTCGGAATTCCATCAGAAAAAGATGATGCAGGAACAGAAACTTGGAATGATAACGGAATTATGCAACAAGCAATTCGTTTTATCAAAAAGAATTACCCAAGCTTATATGTAATTACTGATGTTTGTTTTTGTGAATACACTTCACATGGGCATTGCGGAATTATTCATGATAATGATGTAGATAATGATGCAACATTAGTAAACATTGCAAAGCAAGTTATTTCTCATGCAAAAGCTGGAGTAGATATGGTGGCACCCTCAGGAATGATGGACGGAACTATTGATATGATTCGTCAGTCTTTAGATAATACAGGTTTCCCTAATTTACCAATTATGGGATATTCTGTGAAGTATTCATCTGCTTTTTACGGTCCGTTTAGAGATGCTGCAGATTCTGCGCCAACTTTTGGTGATAGAAGAACCTACCAAATGGACCCTGCAAATAGAGATGAAGGAATGCGAGAAGCAACTTTCGATGCTCAAGAAGGAGCAGATATATTAATGGTAAAACCAGCTTTATCGTATTTAGATATCATAAGAGATCTAAAAAATAGTTTCGACCGCCCGATTGCATGTTATAATGTAAGTGGAGAGTATGCAATGGTAAAGGCTGCCGCTGAAAAAGGTTGGATTGATGGCGAAAAAGTAATGATGGAAAGCTTATTGTCTATGAAAAGAGCAGGAGCAGATATAATCATTACATATTTTGCAAAAGAGGTAGCAAAAGTATTAAGATTTAACAAATATGAAATTTAAGATAATAGCGATACATTTTTTTGTATTTCTACTTTTATCATTAATCTGGTTTTTTATAAGTGACTTTATCAGTAGAGCTTTAAATCCAAATTATTATAATGTTGAAATATCTTTTACAACGTTTAAGAAAGGTGAATTGTTATTATTAATAGTCGTTACTATTTCTTGTATTATATTTTTAAATAAAAGGAGAAAATGAACTTTAAAAAATCACAAAAATTATATAACAAAGGATTAGTAAACTTAGTAGGAGCGGTAAATTCACCAGTACGTGCGTTTGCTTCTGTAGGTGGAAACCCTTTATTTATCAAGAAAGCAAAAGGAAGTAAAATTACCGATGTAGATGGTAATTCGTATGTAGATTTAGTATTGTCGTATGGACCAATGATTTTAGGTCACCGTCATAAAAAAGTCCAAAAAGCAATTACCAAAGCTTTAAAAAACGGATATTCATTCGGAGCATCAACGAAGAATGAAATCAAATTGGCGAAGATTGTTTGTGATGCTTTTCCAGGAATGGATAAAGTTCGTTTTGTAAACTCTGGTACCGAAGCGGTTTTAAGTGGAATTCGTTTAGCTAGAGCATTTACAGGAAAAGATAAGATTATAAAATTTGCTGGTTGTTATCACGGTCATCAAGACGCGTTGTTAGTTGCAGCCGGTTCTGGTTTAGCAACTTTAAGTTTACCAGGTTCTAAAGGAGTTCCAGAAGGAGCTGTAAAAAACACATTGATTGCTAATTATAATGATTTAGATAGTGTAAAAGCACATTTCGAAGAGCATGATGATATTGCTGGGGTTATTTTAGAACCAGTTGCAGGAAACATGGGAGTAGTTACTCCTCAAAATAATTTCTTAAAAGAATTAAAAGCATATTTAGAATCTAAAGGAGCTTTATTAATTGTTGATGAGGTAATGACAGGTTTCCGTTCAAAATTTGGTGGAGCCCAAGAGTTATTTGATGTTGAAGCAGATATTACTTGTTTAGGTAAAGTTATCGGAGGAGGTTTTCCAGTAGGAGCTTATGGAGCTCGTAACGAAATCATGGAAATGGTTGCACCGTTAGGAGGAATGTACCAAGCAGGAACTTTATCTGGTAACCCAATTGCTATGGCAGGAGGTATTGCAACATTAACAGAGTTAAAGAAACAAAATCCGTATGAGAGATTTAACGAGGTTGCTCAAATTATTGAAGTTTTCTTGTTAGAATCAGCTAAAAAATACGGAGTAGAGATTACGGTAAATAGATTCGGATCAATGATAAACCCGTTTTTTACTAATGTTACGGTAACTAATTTTGAGGAAGCGCAAACTTCAGATACTAAAAAGTTTGCAACGTTCTTTTGGAGTATGATGCATAACGGAGTGTTTTTACCTCCATCACAATTTGAAGCTTGGTTCTTATCATCAGCTTTATCTGAAAAAGATATTGAGAAAATTGCGAAGGCAATAGATAAATCAATGGAAGCAGTATCAAAAATGTAAAACTGAATATAATATGAAACTTTTAGTAACTATTCTTTTTAGTGTAATGTTAACTTCTTGCCCGAATAATAACAATCAAAATTCTCAAGAAGATAATTCTTTTGTGTCCTTATATCAAGGAAGAATGAATGGTTCTGGAAACATTGAAAAGCAAAATAAGATCATTGATTCTGAGAAAGAATGGCAGTCAATGCTTTCAAAACTAAATGTTTCTCAAAATAGTATTCCTACTATTGATTTTTCTAAAAGTACCATATTACTATTAATAGATTCAGTAAAAAATACAGGCGGTTACTCTGTAGGAGTAGACAGTATTAAAGTAGAAAAAAATAAAATGGAAGTTGTTGTTAAGTATTCCGGACCAAAACCGACAGATATGGTTACGATGGCAATAGAGCAACCTTTTCATGTAATAAAGATTAATAAAACAAACAAAGAGATAGTCTTTGTAACAAAATAAGATGATAAAAAACGATTTATTTTTAAGAGCATTAAAAGGGGAAACTGTAGATCGTCCACCAGTATGGATGATGCGTCAAGCAGGAAGATATTTACCAGAGTTTATGGAAATCAGAAAAAAGTACGATTTCTTTACACGTTGTAGAACTCCAGAATTAGCATCAGAAATTACTGTGCAACCTATTCGTAGATATGGAATGGATGCAGCTATTTTATTTTCTGATATTTTAGTAATTCCACAGGCAATGAACATTGAAGTGGAAATGAAACCAGATTTTGGACCCTATTTACCAAATCCTGTTAGGGATAAAAAAGGTTTAGATAGCGTAATAATTCCTGATGTAAATGAGGAGTTAGGATACGTTATGGATGCTATTAAAGCAACCAAAGAAAAGTTGAATGATGAAATTCCTTTAATAGGTTTTGCAGGGTCTCCATGGACAATTTTATGTTACGTAGTGCAAGGACAAGGTTCTAAGAATTTTGATAAAGCAAAAGAGTTTTGTTTTACACAACCAGTTTTGGCACACCAATTGCTACAGAAGATAACAGATACCACTATTGCTTATTTAAAGGCAAAAGTTAAGGCAGGTGTAAATGCTGTACAGGTTTTTGATTCTTGGGGAGGAATGTTATCTCCAACAGATTATCAAGAATTTTCATGGCAATACATTAATCAAATAATTGAAGCATTAAAAGATGATGCTCCAGTAATTGCTTTTGGTAAAGGTTGTTGGTTTGCTTTAGGAGATATGGCAAAATCTAACGCCTCTGCATTAGGAGTTGATTGGACGTGTTCAGCAAGAAATGCTCGTTATTTATCAGGAGGAAATATTACCCTTCAAGGTAACTTTGATCCATCAAGATTATTATCTCCACCAGCTGAAATTAAAAAGATGGTACACCAAATGATTAATGAGTTTGGTAAAGATAAATATATTGTTAACTTGGGGCACGGAATTTTACCTAACATTCCGCTTGATAATGCGAAAGCATTTATTGATGCGGTTAAAGAGTATAACTCCTAAAAAGAAATCCCCTTAAATAATTTAAAATGAACAGATTACTACTTGTGTTTGCCCTGTTTTTAAGCTTGCAAAGTTTTTCTCAAAAGAAGATTTATTATAAAGATATCGTTGGAGATTGTATATCAGTTGCAAGTAATGATGCGGCTGTTTTAGACGATATCGTGTATAATTGTATAAGAGATAAATATATTTCTAATTACGATTTTACTTCTATCGACGGAAAAACGATTAGCACAAATGAAATTAAAAAACCAATTATGCTATTTGCTGCTTCTACTAGATATGCACCATTTAGAGGTGAAATACCAGCGATTAATAAAATAGTAGAAAAATACAACGATAAAGTTGAATTTATCATGCTTTTTTGGGATGATGAAGCAGGAGTTAAAAGAGTTTCAGAAAAGTTAGATAAAAGAATAACTTTAGTTGCTTCAAAAGAAAAAATGAAAGATAGATCTAGTTTAAATGTATCAGGATTTATTCATAAATTAGATTATCCCTCTGCTTATTTAATTTCAAGTAATAAAAGAATTTTAGATTTTAAAAGAGGTGCTTTAGCTCCTTCTAAAAAAATGGGATGGGATGAAGTAAACAAAATAAATGAAGAAAAGTTAGAAGCTTTTATTCAACCAATTTTAAAGTAAAATTATAATATATAATATAAACCTCTTTCTTGATAGAAAGAGGTTTTTTAGTTTTAAAAAATGATTCAAAATATATTAAAAGGAATGCAGGCTTATTTCGGAGCTTTTCAATTAATTTCTAAACTTAAACTTTGGAAATATTTTATAATTCCAATGTTTATTAGTTTTATTACAGCTGGAGTTATTATAGGGGTAGCTTATGGTTTATCAGATAATATAGGGCATTATATTGCAAATTTTTGGAAATGGGAATTTGGTAAACAAGCATTTGAAGTAATCAGTACTTTTTTTAGCGGTTTATTAATAATCGTAATAGGGTTAATATTATATAAACACATCGTAATGGCATTGTCTGCTCCATTTATGAGTCCAGTTTCAGAGAAAATTGAAGATTATTATAGAGGAGAAGATCATAAACACAGAATTACAAGTTTTCAAGAACAATTAATTAGAGGTATTCGAATTAACCTTAGAAATTTAATCAGAGAAATTCTATTAAGCATTCCTATTCTATTATTAGGATTAATACCTGTGATAGGTATTATATCAACGCTGTTATTGTTTTTAACTCAGGCATATTATGCAGGTTTTGGAAATATGGATTATACTTTAGAACGTCATCTTAAATATAAAGAGAGCATTGAGTTTGTAAAAAAGAACAAAGGGTTGGCAATAGGAAACGGAATAGTATTTATGTTATTTTTATTACTACCAGTAGTTGGAGTTATTCTCGTTTTACCTTTATCAGTAACTGCAGCAACTACAGAAACTATTAAGAAAATTCAATTAAAAGAATTACCAGAATAAGTATTTTTGCATTACAAGAATTAAACAAATGAAAGATCAATTTTACGCATATATACAAGAGTTACAAGAAACTATTACCTCTAAGTTAGAGTCTGTAGATGGTAAAGCTAAATTTCAAGAAGATTTATGGAAGCGTGCTGAAGGTGGTGGAGGTAGAACTCGTGTAATTGAAAACGGAAATATATTTGAAAAAGGTGGAGTAAATATTTCAAAAGTTTTTGGAGAGTTACCAGAAGCTTTAAGAAAACAATTTGGAGTTGAAAGTGGAGATTTTTTTGCCTGTGGACTAAGTTTAGTACTACATCCTAAGAATCCATTTATACCAACTGTACACGCTAATTGGCGTTATTTTGAGATGTATGATAGAGAAGGAAATATCGTAACACAATGGTTCGGTGGAGGTCAAGATTTAACACCTTATTATTTATTAGATGAAGATGCAATCCATTTTCATACTGTATGTAAAGAAGCTTGTGATAAGCATCATCCTGATTTTCATCCGAAGTTTAAAGAAACTTGTGATAACTATTTCTGGAATGCACACAGAAACGAAGCTCGTGGAGTAGGAGGTTTGTTTTTTGATTATTTAAAAAAGACTGATGAATTTTCAATGCAAGATCGTTACAACTTTGTTACTGAGGTAGGAAACAGTTTTTTAAACTCGTATGTACCAATAGTAGAGAAAAGAAGAGGTATGGAATACACTCAAGAACATAAAGACTGGCAAGAAGTTCGTCGTGGTCGTTATGTAGAGTTTAATTTGGTACACGATAGAGGAACTTTATTCGGTTTAAAAACAAACGGACGCATAGAAAGTATTTTAATGTCTTTGCCTCCAGTAGTTCAATGGAAATACAATCATCATCCAGAAGAAGGAAGTCAAGAAGCTAAATTGTTAGAAGTTTTAGCGAAACCAAAAAATTGGGTGTAATACATGCTTTTTTAAGTATTTAGCTTGATAATCAGTCTATTTGCTTTAAAATACGAAATATATAATATAAAGCATGTTTGATGCGTTATATTTTAATTAAAACTCTTTTTTTAGCTTATTTTTATGAATAATTCAATTTAAGTTAAGGTTGAAGAGTTTTTTTATGCTTAAAAATTTAAAAAAATGCTAGGTTTTTAGTAACTTCGCAAACGTTTAAAAACACATACTATGGCTAGATACGAATTGAAGTTACCAAAAATGGGTGAAAGTGTTGCTGAAGCAACGATTACTTCTTGGGTTAAAGAAATTGGAGAAACTATTGATATCGATGATACAGTAGTTGAAGTTGCTACTGATAAAGTAGATAGTGAAGTACCTAGTGAAGTAGAAGGTAAACTTGTTGAAGTTTTATTCGAAAAAGATGCAGTTGTTCAAGTAGGAGAAACGATAGCGATTATTGAAACAGAAGGTGGAGATGATGCGGGAACTAGTAGTACACCAAAACAAGAAGAGCCTAAAGAGGTAGCTGAGATAGAAAAAACTGTAGCTGTAGCTAAAGAAACTGTATCAGCACCAGTAGATACTTCGTCAAGCGATCGTTTTTATTCGCCATTAGTAAAAAGTATTGCACAAACAGAAGGAATTCAAGTTGCTGAATTAGATACAATTCAAGGAACTGGTAAAGACGGAAGAGTAACAAAAAGCGATATTTTATCTTACTTAGAAAATAGAGGTAATCAACCAAAAGCAGCTTCTGCACCAGTAGCAGCTAAAGTTGAAGTTCCAAAAGCAAAAGTTCAATCTGCACCAGTAACTATGAGTGGTGAAGATCAGATTATTGAAATGAGTCGTATGGGGAAATTAATTTCTAAACATATGGTTGATTCAGTTCAAACATCTGCTCACGTACAATCGTTTATCGAGATTGATGTAACAAACATTGTTAAGTGGAGAAATAAAGTAAAAGATGCTTATTTAAAGAGAGAAGGAGAGAAGTTAACATTTACTCCAATCTTTATGCAAGCAGTAGCTCAAACTATAAAAAAACACCCAATGATTAATATTGCTGTAGATGGTGATAAAATCATTAAAAGAGGAAATGTTAATTTAGGAATGGCTGCAGCTTTACCAGATGGAAATTTAATTGTACCAGTAATTAAAAATGCTGATCAGTTGAATTTAATGGGAATGACTAAGCAAGTTAACGACTTAGCAAATAGAGCTAGAGCTAATAAATTAAAGCCAGACGAAATTCAAGGTGGAACGTACACGGTTACAAACGTTGGTGGTTTTGGGTCTATTATGGGAACACCGATTATTAATCAACCACAAGTTGCTATTTTAGCTTTAGGTGCGATTAGAAAGATGCCATCTGTAATCGAAACTCCAGAAGGTGATTTTATAGGAATAAGACAAAAGATGTTTGTTTCTCATTCTTATGATCATAGAGTTGTAAACGGTGCTCTTGGAGGTATGTTCATAAAAACATTAAAAGAGATTTTAGAATCTTGGGATGTAAATCAAGATTTCTAATTTCTGAAATGCATAAAACAAAAAAAGCTTAGCAACATTGCTAAGCTTTTTTGTTTTATAAATCTATGTTTTTAATACGCTAATAATTCTTTAAGCTCGTTTTCAAATCGATCTTTAGCTAAGTATTCCTTTTCTAAATTTCCTGCAAAAGGAATAGGTGTTTCGATACTTGCCACACGCTTAACAGGAGCATCAAGGTATTCAAAACAATTTTCCATAATAAGCGAAGAAATTTCTCCAGATAAACTACCAAATAAAGAATCTTCTTGTAAGATGATTACTTTACCAGTCTTTTTAACCGAGTTAAATATAGCTTCAGTATCTAATGGTTGTAGTGATCTTAAATCAATTAAATCAGCCGAAATATCATTATTTTTATCTAAAGTTTCTAACGCCCAATGTACAGGAAGTCCGAAAGAAATTATTGTTACATCATTCCCTTCTTTTAGTAAAGAAGCTTTTCCTAGCGGAAGAGTATAATAATCAGTAGGTACATCTTGATAAATTGTACGGTATAAATTCTTGTGCTCAAAAAACAACACAGGATTCGGATCGTTTATAGCAGATGTTAATAAACCTTTCGCATCATAAGGAAATGCAGGATATATAACCTTTAAACCTGGAGTTTTTGTAAACCAAGCTTCATTTGTTTGTGAATGATAAGGTCCAGCACCAACGCCAGCCCCACAAGGCATTCTTATTACTACATCGGCTTTTTGATTCCAACGATAATGAGATTTTGCCAGTAAATTTACAATAGGATTAAAACCGGTAGAAACAAAATCTGAAAATTGCATTTCCATTACAGCTTTCATTCCGTTTACTGATAGACCATAGGCAGCAGAAACAATAGCAGATTCACAAATAGGCGTATTACGAACACGTTCTTTACCAAACGCATCAACAAAGCCTTCAGTGATTTTAAAAACACCTCCATATTCAGCCACGTCTTGTCCCATAACAACAATAGCGTCATCTTTTTCCATTGATTGTCTTAAACCTTTCGAAATAGCATCTATTAAACGAATATTTTCAGTTTCAGAGTTTTCTTTTACTTCTACATACTTATGTTCTTTGTAAACATCTTTAGATTCTTGTTCTATAGTAGAAGAAATAACTTCCTCATCAAATGTTCGTTTAAGGTTAAGGCTAATATCCTCTTTAATATCAACTTTTAGTTTATCATCTTCTTCAATAGATAATATTCCTTCAGAAATTAAATATTCTTTATAATTATTTAAAGGGTCTTTTTCTGCCCAGAAATCCATCAATTCTTGAGGTACATATTTGGTACCACTAGCTTCTTCATGACCTCTCATTCTAAAGGTTTTAAATTCTATTAGAATAGGCCTTGGGTTTTCTCTTATACTTTCTGCTAATTCCGAAACTTTGGTATAAACCTCTAAGATGTTATTACCATCTATAATATGCGACTCCATACCATAACCAATACCCTTATCGGCGATATGCTCACAGTTATATTGTTCAGAAGTAGGGGTTGAAAGTCCATATCCATTATTTTCAATACAAAAAAGCACAGGTAAGTTCCATACGGAAGCTACATTTAAAGCTTCATGAAAATCTCCTTCACTAGTACCTCCATCACCAGAAAATACTGCACAGGCTTTTTGATTATTTTTTAATTTATTGGCTAAGGCGATTCCATCTGCAACTCCTAATTGAGGGCCTAGATGAGAAATCATTCCAACAATATTAAATTCTTGAGTACCAAAATGAAAGCTTCGATCTCTACCTTTGGTAAAACCGTTTGCTTTTCCTTGCCACTGAGAAAATAATCTATGTAAAGGGATTTTTCTTGTGGTAAATACTCCTAAATTACGGTGCATTGGAAGAATATATTCATCTTTGGTAAGTGCCGAAGTAACTCCTACTGAAATAGCTTCTTGACCAATACCACTAAACCATTTAGAGATTTTACCTTGTCGAAGAAGAATCAACATTTTTTCTTCTATTAATCTAGGAACTAACATTTTTTTATAAAGATCAAATAAAACTTTATTAGAAAGTTTCCCTTTATTATATAACATTGAAGTTTTTGTATTACTATCCATTTTAATTTACAGGGGTGTAGAAAATTAATTGTTTTCAAATGTGATTAAAAAAAACATAGAATCAAAATTGAAATTGATATTTTTTTAATTTTAACGTATTTAAATTGTGAAGTTGATAAAATATGATTTAAAAAAATATGGAATTCTTTGTTTTTTTCTTGATAAAAAATATTGAGTTACTTATAAAAACAATGGTTTTCTTTTCAAGATAGGTTTTAGCCAGTCTACTACAAGACTTTTTGATTTTATGTATCTTAGCAAGGTAAATTTAAAAAAGAATAAGATGAAGAAGTTATTAGTTGCGTTATTGTTGGGAATTACCACAATAAGCATGGCACAAAAAAAAGCTTTATTACGCCTTAATTATGAAAAAGGGGATAAATATGAAGTGTCAATGAAAATGAAACAAGATATGGGAGTAGCTTTAATGGACATGAACATGAAAATGGGAATGGATGTTACTGAGGCCTCTGATGAAGCATATAATGTAGAAAATAAGTTTATATATATATCAACTAAAATTGTTAAAGATGGTGTTGAAAAAGTAAATTATAATTCTAATATGAAAGAAGGAGAACTAAATGAAGAAGGAAAAAAGTTTAGATCGCAAATGCAGCCTATGATGGATGCAGTTATTTTCTCAGAAGTAAATAGATTAGGAGAAAGTAAAGTTGTAAAGGTTGAGCCTAATATGCCTGGGGTTGATCAAATGGCAAATCAGTCTAATAGATCAGTAGTATACCCTGAAGAAGCAGTAGAAGTTGGTTCAACATGGACTAATACTCAAAGTAACCAGGGAATGAACATGGAGTTAACATATAAAATAACTGAAATTACTTCTAATAGAGTTTTTGCTGACTTAACAGGAAAGATGTCTTTAGTACCAGCTGCTGAAATTACTGGTAAAATAGAAATAGATAGAAGTACTGGAGTTCCTTTTAAGACTATTATGAGTATTAAAATGGATATGATGGGACAACAAATAAACAATACTACTGAGGCAACTATTACACGATTATAGCTTTTAAATAAATAAGTTAGAATAAAAACTCAGAATGAATTCTGAGTTTTTTTATGTGAAATAAATAGTTAAAACCCTTATTTTTAATTGTTTATGTTTTTGTAATTTTGTATGCCTCTTAATAATACTTCTCATTAAGAGGTTAGTTAATATACTTATTAAAGCTAATTCTCTATACATCAAGCATATATTAACTAAAACTATACTATCATGAAAACAGTAAGAATTAAACTATTAATAGTAGTACTGCTATTTTTAGTATCATCATTAACCATTTTTTCTCAAGAGGAAAATAAAAGACCAAAGTATATTACCGTAACAACGGGACATTGGAATATGGATTATGAAAATTTTGATAAAGATAAATGGATTGCAGTTGAAAAAGAGTTTTTAGATAATGTTACTAAAAAGAATGAACACCTTTTAGGTTCGTATGTTTATTTACATCGTTATACTCCAGATAATAGCGAGATCATTTTTGTGAATGCCTATCCTTCATGGGAAGCTATTGAGAAATCAAATAAACGCACTGGAGAGTTAGTAAAAGAATATTGGCCAGATGAGGCGAAAAGAAAAGCTTATTTTAAAAAGAAAGACTCATATTATACAATGGATCATTCTGATGAAATTTATGTACCAATAGGAAAGGCTAAACAATTAAAACCAGAAGACGCGAATAAAGAATTAATTTGGTTAGTAGTTAAAAGTCATTTTGCATTTCCAGAAGATGGAACTAAAGAAGAATTTGAGTCTTTAACCAATGAGTATATTGATAATGTGATTAAAAAGAATGATAAAGTTAAAGGTTATTTTCAGCATGCGCATGCATGGGGAAGTGATAAAACGGAATTTTTAAGAGTTTTTGCAGTAGAATCAATGGATGATTTAGATAAGTTGGGAAAAATGAATAATGATTTATTTAAAGCTTATAAGCCAGATGAAGCAAAAAGAAAAGAATTTGGTAAGAAAACGAAAAAATACTTTACTTCAATTCACGGAGATTTTATTTACACTTCAGTTCCCGAATTATCTAAATAAATTTAAAAAGCTCAGACATTGTCTGAGCTTTTATTTTTTATGATAATACCACCAATTCATATCACGAGTAAGTTCATAGCCAAGTTTCTCATACAATTTTATGGCAGGGTTCCCTTTGTCTGTATGTAAAATGGGGTGCTTGTTATCCTTTAAAATATCTTTAGTAACATATTGAGATAATTGTTTGGCATACCCTCTTTTGGTATGGTCAGGATGCGTTACTACTGCGCTTAGTTCAATAAAATCCTCCGTTTGCATTCTCTGTCCAGTAATACTTACGAGTTGATTATTTTTAAAAATACCAAAGTACTTTCCCATATCAAAAGTTCGCTTTCTATAGTACCCTGGCATTACTAGCCAGACAAGATTGTAAATTTCGTCGATATGCTTTTCTGTTAACGGAATGATGTCTTCTGTAATTTCAATTTCTTGTAAGTTTTTTAAAACCATTTGAACTCCATCTATCTTTTTATAAAGTTTTATTTTCGACGTGTCGTAAATAGGAGTTTCATTTTCAGAGACTAAAAAAAAATTATCGGTTAGTTTTGCATATTCATTCAAGGCATGTTTTGTTTTTTTTACATCAGTAAATGCCCCAAAAGGACAAATTTTCGGATCGTAAAACTGAACTTCATCATATTGAATAGCAAAGTTTTTATGTGTCTCTTTTAAAGAGTGCCAAACAGGGTTTTTAAGTTTGTTATTCATTGTAAATATTGTTTAAAGCTGCAACTAAGTTTGGGTACACAAAATTATAAAATTGCTTCGTTTTTTTAGCAGAAACACGACTTCCTTTTAATAAGATATATGCCATTTCACCTAAAATAACTCTTACTTATTTTGGATTTTTTTAATAGGTAGTTTGTTATACATTTTTTGGGTTCTTTTCTTTTGGGGTATACGAAAAAAAATGGATATTCAATATTTTAGTTTGATGGCTCAAAACCATAGTCATTGGATTGAAATGCTAAAAAACATACAAGACATAAAAAATAACAATTATGAACAAGGTAAAAGATGGAGGTGGGAAAAAGTACAGGTTAAGCTTTATCATGTGGCTATTAAGCTTCTTAATGTAAATCAAGCTGAACAAGTGGGGTCTAACCTAATTAATGCAATAAGAGATGTAGCTTTAACTTTTTATTCTGCTAAGTTGGTTATAGAAGGTGAAATTACTTTTGGAATGCTTATAGCAGTTCAATATATAATAGGTCAATTAAAAGGACCTGTTTCAGAAGTTGTTAATTTCATTAGTTCTTATCAACTAGCAATGATTAGCTATCTCAGAATGGCTGAAGTAGATAGAACTGAAGAAGAAGAAACTGATGAGAGTGCATCAAACACCTTTTTTCCCTCAATAAATACACTTACATTGAATAACGTTTCTTACAAATACCATCCAAATGGAATGTATGTAGTTAGTAATGTAAATTTAAAAATACCTGAAGGTAAAATTACTGCTATAGTTGGTGCCAGTGGTAGTGGTAAATCTACCTTACTTAAAATTATTTTACGGTTATATAAACCAACTTTGGGAGAGTTTTTAATTGGAACGAGTAATACCAAAAATGTAAGTTTAAAAAAATGGAGAGAAAAAATCGGTGCTGTTACCCAAGAGAGTGAGGTCTTTAAGGATACTATTTTGAATAATATTGTGTTAGGAAAAGGAGATTTTGATAAAAACCTATTTCTTAAAGCTGTTAAAATAGCTAATATAAAAGAAGAGATAGAAAAATTACCTTTAGGCTATAATACTTTAATGGGAGAAAATGGAAGAGGTTTAAGTGAAGGTCAAAAGCAAAGAATTCTAATAGCAAGAGCTGTCTATAAAGAACCTGATTACTTCTTTTTTGATGAGGCTACAAACTCTTTAGATGCGTATAATGAAAAAATAGTAGTCAATAACTTGAACAAAGAATTTGATGGAAGAACTGTTGTAATTGTGGCCCACAGATTAGCTACTATTAAAAATGCTGATCAAATTATAGTAATGAAAGGTAGTAGGGTTATTGAAATAGGTACTCATGAAGTTTTAATGAAAAATAAAGGAGAGTATTTTAACTTATTTGAAAGTCAAATGACTCCATCAATTACTGTTTAAAAAATGCACGAAGAACAAGTATATAGAAAACATTCCGATGAATTTAGGGAAGTGATTAGCACATTTCCAAAAAGAACTAATAATAGGTTAATCCTTTTTCTATTAACCCTAATAGTAATAGGTTTTTGTTTAGGTTGGTTTATAAAATCTCCTGATGTCATTTTAGCTGAGGTGAAAGTAACAGCCGAAAAACCTCCAATAACTCTTGTTAGTAGATTAGCGGGTAACATTAAGCTGAAAATTCAAAAATTTGGAGAAGATATAGAAAAAGATCAATGTATCGCTGTACTTGAAAATAGCGCTAATGAAGAACATATTTTTACCTTGAAAAAAAAGTTAGAAAGCTTTTCTTTTGAAAGTATCCCTAGCTTTGATAAATTTTCTTTTGCTTTAAATTTTAAATTGGGTGAGCTTCAAAATAAATATTTTGAATTTATAAAAACACTCTACGAGTTAAATCAATTCTATAATAATAATAATAAGTATGAACTAGAAAAGCATTCTTTAAATAAAGAAATTAGTTCGATACAAAAATCTATTCAAAAAAGAAAACAAATTATCAATTTAAAACACCAAAGCATAAAGTTATCTTCAAAAAATGTGACCGAAGATTCTTTACTTGTTTTCCATGGAGCTATTCCTCAAATTGATTTTGAAAAAAATAAAAAATCTTTAATAAGAGAGAAAGAGGCATCAATAACCGAAGAAAATGAAGTAATAAAGAATGAACTAAATATTATCACTTTAAAAAATAAATTATCAGCTTTAAGTATCGAAAAATTAGAAGTAATTGATAAGTTAAATGTTCAATTACTAACAAACTACCAAGAACTTATGAGCTCCATTAATTTATGGGAACAAAACTACGCTTTTATTTCTCCTATTGATGGTAAATTAGAAAACTTAAAATTCATTGTAAATAGTCAGTTTATTGAAAAAGGTGAAATGCTATTTAGTGTTCTCCCAAAAGATAATAAACTTATAGGTCAAGCCTTGTTGCCTTCAGAAGGAGCAGGAAAAGTAAAATCTAAACAAAAAGTAAAAATAAAACTAGATTCTTACCCTTTTCAAGAATTCGGAATTATTGAAGGGGTAGTAGAAAAAGTATCTTTAATCCCATTGGAAAGAAATTATTTAGTAAGTATAAACCTCTCGGATGGCTTGATAAGTGACAATGGTATTGAATTAAACTTTAGTAAAGAAATGTCTGGACAAGCAGAAATAATCACACAAAAAAGACGTCTTATATCTAGACTTTTTGAAAGGATTAAATATTTATTAGAAAAAGATAGAAATAGAAATATTATTAAAAAAGATGATAACAAGAAAAATGATGAAAAATAAATTTGACCTCAATAAATTAAATGAATACGTGAATTTAGGCAAGTTTACTGTTGAAAAACATGAAAAAGAAGATATTTATATTTATGGCTATAGTCAAGTTGATAGTAATAGCTATAACAAAATTAAGTGGGATAGCACCAATATTAACTTAAGAGGTCTAATTGTCGATTCAAAGGGTAATGTTTTGTCTCGAACTTTTCAAAAATTTTTCACCTTTAGAAATTACGTTTCTGAAGATACTGTTCTCTTAAGTGAAAATCAAGTAAGGAAAATTAAGTCTAATAAATTTAGGATATTTGAAAAAGTTGATGGTACATTCACTATTCTCTATTGGGTAAATAATACTCCTTACCTTGCTACTCAAAGATCTTTTAAGAGTCCAAAAGCTATCAAAGCAACAGAAATATTACATAAAAAATATAATTATACATTTGATAAATTAGATAGAGATAAAACTTATATCTTTGAGGCTATTTACCCTGAAACAAAAGTATTAGTAGACTATGGTATGGAAGAACAACTATTTCTTTTAGGAATTATTGATACTAAGACTGGTGTTGAAGAAGAATTAAAAGATATAGGGTTCCCTATCGCTAAAGAATACACAAAAGATTTTTCTTATTTAAATAGGCTTGATCAAATTCAAAATTTAAACCTCCCTAACATGGAAGGTTTTGTTATTAAATTTGATGATGGCTTGAGGATAAAAGTAAAGTTTCCTTGGTATGAAAAAGTACATAAAGTTTTTAATCAGATAATAGCCTATAAAAATGCTTCTTTTCAACTAGAGGAACAATTAAAAAATATGCTAGGTATCCCTGAAAGAAAATTAAACAAAAAACATGTTTGGATGCATTTTGAAAACGGAGGGGATTTATCTTCTATTGAAAAGTTTATTCCTGATACATTATTTTCTTTAGGAGCAGAAGAATGGTTAAAAAAAGAACATCAACTATATTTAGACTATAAAAATAAAGTAGGCAATGTCAGTAATTATGATTTTACAAAAGAGAATAATTCTTTTGATTTTGATTCAAAAATAGGTCTTCCCGAAAGTGAGTCTGTAGTTTGGAATAGAATAAAAAGAATTACTGAAACATTTAGCTAGCAGAATAGAGGCTTTCAAAGAATATGTTTGACAACTAATTTTAGAGAGTTTTTTTAAAGTAAAACCATCCTTTTTATTAGAGGATAAGATCTAAAAGAATTATTTTAATGGAGTAGTAAAATGAGATAGAGGTTATTTTAGTAAAGTTAAATGAGTTTTACTACTCCTTTTAATACCATTTCTTTTTATTATAAATTCTGTAAAAACAGCATTGAAACTAAAGTGTTATTCAAGTGAATTTCATACACTCATTATAATATGTAGTGAATGAAAATAAAACTGATTAATGCAACTTATAAAAAGATGAAGCTACAGCTGATAGATTAGTGATTAATATAAACAAAGAATATAATTAGTTAATACTATTTCTTTGTTCTTTAAAATTGAATAATCTCTTGATAATGAACTTCTTTATAATTATTTTAGACATTCATTGTTAACAAGCTACACATGGAAAAGCGAGTAGGTATTTGGATTCGAGTATCCACAGAAGATCAAAAAAGAGGAGACAGTCCAGAACATCATTTAGATCAAGCTAAAACTTATACTAAACTGCATAACTATGAAGTAACTGAAATCTATGACCTTACAGGTGTTTCAGGTAAGACTGTAAAAGAACATCCTGAATGCCAACGTATGTTAATGGATATACATCGTGGGCATATTTCAGGTCTTAATCTTTTCAAAGATAGCTCGTTTTGCACGTAATACTATTGAACTTTTAGAATTTGCGAATTTCTTTAAGGAACATAATGCTGATTTAATCTCGCTTAAAGAATCCTTTGACACATCCACACCCGCAGGACGTCTATTTTTTAGAATCATTTCTTCTATGGCGGAATGGGAACGTGAAGAAATTGTAGATCGTATCAATACTTCAGTTGAAACAAGAGCCAAAATGGGAAAAGTAATGGGCGGTATTCCATATGGTTATCAACGTAAAGGAAAAGATGATATTGAACTTCACCCAGAAGAGTCAGTCGTGAGAAAAAAAATATATGAACTGTATTTACAACATCAACGCTATGGAACAGTAGCCCGAATTCTCAATGAAGAAGGACATCGAACAAAACGCGGTAAAAAGTTTTCTGATATGGCTATTAAGCGATTACTCAAAGACCCAATTACTAAAGGAGTACGAAGAACACGATTTACTAAAGTTGGAAAAAATGGGCAACCCGAATTACGAGATAGTAGCGAATGGTATTTTCATCAAGCTCCTAAAATAATAAGCGAAGAATTATGGCAAGAAGTAAATGATATTATTCACAAATATGAATCTACCAAAACGCAACCGATGAATAAGAAGCTAAAATTATTTACAAGTTTTCTTAAGTGTGAATGTGGCGGAAAAATGTATGTCCCATCATCTAATCCAAAATATACGTGCAAGAAATGTAAGCGTAAAATTCCAACAGAAGAAATTGAAGAAATTTTTAAAAGTCAGTTAAAACAATTTTTACTTTCTAAAGATGATATAGAAGCTTACTTCCAAAGTAGCCAAACTGGAATTAAAGATAAAGAAAGAGAATTTAATATTGTAAAAGAGAAAATTGATAAGCTAAAAACTAAAATATCCAAACTCTTTGAATTGCATGAAAACAATCAAATTGAAACAGAACGGTTCAAAGAATTTTATGAGGAACCTAATCAACAACTTAAACAATTAGAGCGTACGATTCCTACATTAGAATCAGAAATTAAAATCTTACAAGAACATGTTAAATCAAGTGATTATATCTTAAATGAAGCTAAATCTTTATACGATAATTGGGACAAGCTATCGAATGAAGAAAAACGAAATGTCGTAGAAACCATAACCAAGGACATCATCGTAGGTGACCAAGAAGTATTGATAAACTTATACTCTTTAAGCCCTCCAAAGAAAAACACTTCTTTCTCTAAATTGATTGCAAATGGGCAACATGGACTATACACAATGTTGCCCACAGTATTTTATCCGAACACTTCCATTAAACTTATTCTGTCCGAATCAGAATTAAATTCAAACATTTTCATATGATGGTGAGTTTTCCCTGTCTTTTTAGTAAAAAACTTTCTTGTATTCTCTGAAGTGTCTAATTCGATTGTTAGAGCTTTTATATCTAACGCATAGCACTCGGAATATGACGTATGTTTTGCCGAAGGGAAACTGTTCTTAAATTCGATATTATATTTTGGCTGAAAATATTTAATTAGTGCAGCTTCTGTAAAATTTATTTTTTGTCTGTCACTAATAAAAATTCCATTATTGTCAAACATATGTTCTAATTTCTTTTTTTCTATTTTTTCATCCTCTTTATTTACTTTAATTAAGTCGGCTCCTGCTGCCATTAAAATACTCTGTTGCGAGAAATTAGTAAGCAGTATCCAAATATCTGAATCTGGATTTTGAGTTAAAGAATGAGTGTAAATTTTTTGAACTGTTTCGTGAGATGATAATCTATCTAAAGCTGTTCTTTTTCCATCTTTTCCATGAGCTTGTCCAATATATAAAACTTCATAATCTAAATATGGTAAATCAATATTATCCTCTACTTGAATGCTATCAATTAAAGTACTTGGTCTTGCACCTAATAAAACACCGTTCTTGTCTGAAAGAGTAAATAAATTATATGGATATTCTGTGTGGAATTCTAATTCAGATTTAGCTTTTTTAAGCTCAAATCCTATATTAACCATTCCTCCTTTATCCTTATTATGAATTATAAAATTCAGATTAGCTTTATTTCCACTAATTTTTATTGGGTTTGGGTCAACAGTTATTTTTGGTCTTCTTAAAACAAAATAAATATTACTGGGATTTTTATCATTAAATAACTCTTGACTTTGAGCATAATGTTCTAAATCAGAACCTAAAACAAATTGATATTGATTTAAATACATTATAAGGAAAGACTCAACTCCAAATCTATAATTGTTATTTACAAAGATGTCTTTCATATTGTGGGCAACAGGAGTTAAACGAAGTTATCAGATTTTTTTGATAAAGTCAAACAAAAAACCTCTTTGTAAAAACAAAGAGGTCCATAATTTATCTGTGGCGATTCGCAACTATTTAATCAATTCGTAACTACGTTTAATAAAGTTTGTTAACTCTTCACCATGTAATAAGTTTTGAGATAACTTTGCTAAATCAAAGGCTTGTGTAGTTAAACGTTTTTGATCTTCTTCATTAGCATTTAAAATTTCTGAAACTAAAGGGTGATTTGTATTAACAACTAAGTTGTACATTTCTGGGAAATTACCCATACCCATCATTCCGCCACCACCAGAAGCTTGCATTTCTTTCATTCTTCTCATAAATTCAGGAACGGTAATAATAAAAGGAGAGCTAGCTGAATCCATAGATTCTAATTGAACTGTATACGTTTGCGTGTTTACAGCACCTTCTATGATAGGTTTTAATTTTTCTTTTTCTTCATCAGATAGTTTAGAAATAACAGTATCATCTTTTTTGATTAAGTTATCAATATGATCTGCATCTACACGTGTAAACTGAACTTTAGTTTCTCCAGAAGTTTCTAGTTTTTGCATTAAATGTGATACAATTGGAGAATCTAAGATTAACACTTCATATCCTTTTGCTGTTGCATCTTGAATGTAACTGTGTTGTGCGTCTTTATTAGAAGCATATAAGATTATATGATTTCCATCTTTATCAGTTTGAACATCTTTCGTTTTTTCAACTAATTCATCAAATGTAAAAAATGTATCAGTAACGGTTGGATATAAAGCGAACTTTTTTGCTTTATCAAAGAATTTATCTTCCGATAACATTCCGTATTCGATAATCACTTTAATATCATTCCATTTTTGCTCAAAGTCAGCTCTATCTTTTTTGAATAAAGAACTTAATTTATCTGCTACTTTTTTAGTGATATACCCAGAAATTTTCTTTACTGCTCCGTCTGCTTGTAAACCAGAACGAGACACGTTTAATGGAATATCTGGAGAATCGATCACACCTTTTAACATCTGTAAAAAGTCTGGTACAATTCCTTCTACATTATCAGTTACAAAAACTTGATTTTGATACAATTGGATTTTATCCTTTTGCATATCTAAGTTTTGTGATAATTTAGGGAAGAATAAAATTCCTGTTAAGTTAAACGGGTAATCTACGTTTAAGTGAATGTGAAATAAAGATTCTTCAAATTGCATTGGATACAATTCGCGATAGAAGTTCGTGTAATCTTCATCATTTAATTCTGAAGGAGCTTTAGTCCAAGCAGGGTTTGTATTGTTTATAATTGCGTCAACTTCAATTTGCTTGTGAGGTTCAGTAGTTTCTTTACCTTCAGCATCAGTTGTAGTTTGAGGCGTGAAATCTGGATCGTTTACTTTTTTAGTTCCAAATTTAATTGGCACTTGGTTAAAACGATTGTATTTATTTAATAAACCAGAAATTTTAGCTTCCTCTAAAAACTCTAAAGAATCTTCAGCAATATGTAAAACGATTTCTGTTCCTCTGTCAGCTTTATCATGTGCCTCTAAAGTAAACTCTGGAGAACCATCACAAGTCCAATGAGCAGCTGGCTCATCTTTGAAAGATTTGGTGATTAATTCAACTTTATCAGCTACCATAAAAGCAGAGTAAAAACCTAAACCGAAGTGCCCGATAACACCTGTTTCATTTTTACCATCTTCATATTTATTTAAAAACTCTTCAGCTCCAGAAAAAGCGATTTGATTGATGTATTTTTCAACCTCATCAGCTGTCATACCTAAACCTTGATCTTTAATCGTTAAAGTTTTGGCATCTTTATTAATGCTGATTTCAATCTTAGCATCACCTAACTCAGTTTTAGCTTCACCAATAGAAATTAAGTGTTTTAATTTTGTAGTTGCATCAGTTCCGTTAGAAATTAACTCACGTAAAAAGATTTCGTGGTCAGAATACAAGAATTTTTTAATCAGTGGAAATATATTTTCTACCGATACATTAATGTTCCCTTTACTCATAATTATATATTTTGTTTGATATTATTTTCTGATGATAGAGTAGTCAAAAAAAATACCAAAATATATTTTGTGACAAGATGACATTGTCTTTCTAAAATGGCTATCTTTTTAGTCAGTTTTTTATAATTATAAAAAACACTATTTTTACGAGCTACAAATTTGCAAACAAATAAAAAATCAACATATAAAATTATGTATAATTCAAAAATAACAGGATTAGGTTATTATGTGCCAGATAACGTGGTTACTAATAATGACTTAAAAGAGTTTATGGATACTTCTGATGAATGGATTCAAGAAAGAACTGGTATTAAAGAGCGTAGATGGATCGATCCTAAAACAGGAGATACAACTGCAGTGATGGGAGCTAAAGCATCCAGAGTTGCTATTGAGCGTGCTGGTTTAACGAAAGATGATATCGATTTTATCGTATTTGCTACTTTGAGTCCTGATATGTATTTTCCTGGAGGAGGAGTACAAGTACAAGAAATGTTAGATATGCCAACTATTGGTGCATTAGATGTTCGTAATCAATGTTCAGGATTTATTTATGCGATGTCGGTTGCAGATCAGTTTATCAAAACTGGAATGTACAAGAATATCTTAGTAATTGGTGCTGAGAATCATTCTGGAGGACTAGAAAAATCAACTAGAGGTAGGGGAGTAACTGTAATTTTTGGAGATGGAGCAGGTGCTGCTGTACTTTCTCGTACAGAAGAAGAAGGAAAGGGAATTTTGTCTTCTCACTTACATTCTGAAGGAAAACATGCTAAAGAGTTGGTTTTAGAAGGACCTTCTACTGGACGATGGGTTCCAGAAATTTTAGAAGCAAATGATCCAGATGATGTTTCTTATTACCCTTATATGAATGGTCAGTTTGTTTTTAAACATGCTATTGGACGTTTTTCTGAAGCTATTGTAGAAGGATTACAAGCTAACGGATTAGAGAAGGATGATATTGATATGTTGATTCCGCATCAAGCAAACTTACGTATTGCACAGTTTATTCAAAAGAAGTTCCAATTATCAGATGATAAGGTGTATAATAACATTATGAAGTATGGTAATACTACTGCAGCTTCTGTTATTATAGCTTTAACAGAAGCTTGGGAAAAAGGAAAGATAAAAGATAACGATTTAGTGGTTTTAGCTGCCTTTGGTAGTGGTTTTACTTGGGGATCTGTAGTGATTCGTTGGTAATTAAGTACTAAATAGAATAAATAAAAAATCCGAAGTTTAAACTTCGGGTTTTTTATTAAAACATGCCTCCTTGAGATTCGTTATCATCTCTATATTTCCTGCCTTTTCTTTTGTTTTTTCCACTTCCAAAACTGTATGAAAAACCAAGGTATATAGAATCATATTCTAAAATATATCTTCCTTTTTGATTAAATGGGATATTAGTAGAATAATCAAAGTTAACATTGTTAAAAACATCAACACCTCGTAAAGTTATTTTTCCCTTTCCATCAAGTACTTTTAATCTGGCTCCAGCATTTATCATAGTATATGGCTGAACTTTGTATTGAATATTTTCACTTTTCCCTCTATAAATAGCAGACAATTGAAAACTTAATTTCTTAGAAGCTTTGAAAGAATTACTTATTCTACTTTTTATAACGGTATTCTTTATAGTTTCAAAATTGGTATTTAATATACCTTGAGAATCTTGAATATACGTCTCAAAAGAAGGTCTTAAAGTCCACCATTTTTTAGGTTTAAAGCTTCCGGAAATCTCTATTCCATAACTATCGGAAAAATTATAATTAGTAAAGGAAGAAATACTCTTATCTGGATTTATAGGGTCTTCTTGAAGTATTCTTCCAATTTTATCATTAGTTCTTCTATAAAAAGTTCCTAAAGAAACATATCCTTTGGTAATTGTTTTGGTATAGTTAAGCTCTATGGAATGGGTAAATTGAGGAGTAATATATATGTTTCCTGTAGATATTGTTAAAGGGGATGCCCATTCTTGAATAGGAGTTACTTGATATGCTGATGGTCTATCAACTCTTCTATTATAGGCTAACTGTATGTCATCTTTTTTACTAATATGATAGGTTATGGCAGCAGAAGGGTATAAACTAAATATATTGTCTTTTAAATTAGTATTTCCTTGTTCTGTATTTGAAAAAGTAGCATCTAAATTAAATTGCTCTAACCTTATTCCTATTTGAAAGGCTATTTTATCATATTCCTTGTTAAAGTTTAAGTATCCAGAATACATTGTACGATTGTATGCTAAACTGGTATTCCCAATAGGTTGTAAATTAGATAAGTTGCTTGTATGAGCCTCCTGATCAGTTATTATTCTATTATAAAAATCTTGCTTTCTAAATTCTATTCCAAATTCTAATTTACCTGATTTTATAGGTTTAGTATAATCTACATTAAACAGCCAAAGCTTTCTATTATCTTCTACATGATTTGTGTAATTATATGCTTTAGAGGTGTTGTTTACTGTTTCATTATTAGTTGTTTCTTCAGGGGTTTTTGTGATGGAATGATTAAACTCAAATTCAATGTTTTGTCCCTTATTATCAAAATTATAAACATAATCAATATTATAAGTTTTATCTTTTTGTTTATATTTTGAAAAACCTTGGTTATTAAATAGCATATTACCATTTTCAGTAATTAATGTATTTGTAGCTAGACTATTGTTATCATAATTTTGGTTGGTGTAAAGAGAAAGCACACTTTTAGAATTTAAATCTATATCAACTCCAAATTTAAAGTTATGGCTTTTAGAGTTATTTAAAAAATCAATATCTTGTAAGACATCTTTATCGGTTCTTTGAAGGTTATTAAATGTTTCATAATCTCCCCAGTTAGTATTGTAATTAACATAAAAATTGGTGATTCCTACTTTGTAATTTGTAGTTAAAGAAATGTCGGGTCTTGTGTTTTTACTATGTTTAATACCTGCTGAAATAGTTCCATTAAAACCAAGTTCTGTATTTTTTTTAAGGATTAGATTAATAATGCCGCTCATTCCTTCTGGATTGTATTTTGCTGAAGGATTGGTTATTATTTCAATGCTTTTTACAGAATTTGAAGGAATTTGTTTTAGAAGTTGTTCTGTATTAATATTGGAAGGTTTACCATTAACTAGAACCCTAACATTTTCATTACCTCTTAAACTAATAGTACCCGAAAGCTGGTTGACATCAATAGAAGGAACATTTTCTAACATTTCTAGTGAATTTGCTCCTGCAGATATTAAATCTTTACCTACATTAATTATTTTTCGATCAATTTTTTGAACTATAGTTGAAGATTCTGCTTGTACTTCTATTTCATCTAAACTTGTTGAATGTTCTTTTAGGTAAATAGTCCCTATATCAATGTTAAAGTTAGTAGGTGTTAACTCAATTTCTTTTTCTTGTGTTGTATAGCCAATAAATTGAAAACTCAAAAGAACTTTTTTTAGAGGAACTTTTTTAATAATAAATTTACCATGATTGTCAGTAATAGTACCACTTATAACTTTTTTATTAGTTTCTTTACACGAAATAGTAACGTAGTTAAGAGGTAATTTCGATTTAGAGTCTATTATTTTTCCAGTAATCTTTGTATTTTGTGAATAACAGAAAATATTAATGCATAGTAGCATAAATATAGCTAGCAACTTTTTCATTTTGAAGGATTTTTTGTTTCAAATAATTATATAGTTAAGGTGTTGTTTCTACAAGAAACCACCACCTCCGCTTTTTTCGTTGTTATCTCTGTTTCTTCTACGTTTAGCTTTGTTTTTACCTCCACCAAAACGATAATTAAACCCTAAATAAGTAGTTCTACTTTCCCATTTAAAACGTCCGTTTTGAACATAAGGGTTGTCAGAGTTGAATTTAAATCTCATATTGTTGAAGATGTCATTTACTCTAAAGGTAATATTTCCTTTACCTTTAAGTACGCTATAATTAGCACCAAGGTTTACCATTTTCATTGCTTCAACATCCCATTGAATATCTTTTCTTGAACCTCTATACATAGCAAACAGCTGTAAGCGTAATTTTTTATTCACAGTAAAGCTATTGCTAATACGTGCATTAAATATTTCTGCTGTAACTTCTCTTCTAGGAGCAGTAGGGTTACTAATATCATTAGTTCCAAATTGCTTTTGAGAATAGAAATCCATACTTGCATTTGCTCTCCACCATTTTGCTATTCTGTAGTTTGTAGATAATTCTAAACCATAAGCATCGGTATCATCAAAGTTTGCAAAAGTTAATATTTGCCTTACATTATTAGCATCACTAGGATCTCTATATGTTGCTCTATTAATTACATCATTAATGTTTCTGTAAAAACTACCTAATGTGATTGATCCTCCTTTAATTTTTCTAGTATAGTTAAATTCAACTGAATTTGTAAATTGAGGAACTAAATTAGGGTTACCAACAGAAGTGATTAATGGCGTACTCCATTCTCTAATTGGATTAACTTGTTGAATACCTGGTCTATCAACCCTTTTACTATAGCTTAATTGGAATTGATTCTTTTCTGATGGATTAAATGTGAAAAAGGCTGAAGGATAAATAGTGAAAATATCATCAGTAACAGTCTGACTCGCTTGTCCAACTTGATTGAATTTACCTTCAATATCATATTGTTCTAATCGAGCTCCTAATTGCATTGTTACTTTACCAAACTTATGACCATAATTTACATAACCTGAAAAAATATCTCTATCATAAGTAAAAGATGAATTAGCAAAACCTACTTGAGTTGTTATATTTGTATTATCAGTTTTATTAACTCTGTATTCTAGACCTAATTCTAGTTTTCCGTTTTTAGAAACTGGATTGGTATAATCGATATTAATTAAAGTGTTATTTCTTTCATTATTAATATCATTCATGTAATCTGGTTGACTGCCTTCAGTAAATAAATTATTCAACAAGTTTGGTGATTCATTTTTTGAATAAGTAGCTTCAAACTCGATATTATGCCCTTTCTTTTCAAAATCACGTTTATAATTTACATTGTATGTTTGATTATGACTTTCAGACATTTGCGTATTAGGAGCATTTTCTATTAAACCTCCGTTTGCATCAGTAATTTTAGCTCTACCACTAGCGTCACTATCAAACCAATTTTGAGTTGTGTAAAAAGAAAAAGTGTTTTTATCATCTAAATAGATATCAGCCCCAAATTTTAATAAATGTGATTGATTATCGTTAGTAAATATAAAATCTTGATTATTTACACCAGGTCTATTTACATAACCAAAATTGTATCTTTCTCCTCCATTATATCCATAGTTTCCAAAGAAATTTACTTTACCAGTTTTATAATTCATATTGGTAGAAGCATTATATCTAACAAAATGTCCAGCTTCTACACCTGTATTTAAAGAACCATTAAACCCCATATTAGCATTCTTGTTAAGAATAATATTTATAATCCCACTCATTCCTTCTGGATTGTATTTCGCTGATGGATTTGTGATTAATTCAACACTCTTAATTGAAGTAGATGGAATTTGCTTTAAAAGCTGTGAAGCAGGAATATTAGTCGGCTTACCATCTATTAATACACGTACATTTTCGTTACCACGTAAACTAATGTTTCCTGATTGACTATCGACACTAACAGATTGCACATTATTAAGTAACTCAGAAGCTGTTGCCCCAACTGAAGTTAAATCTTTACCTACATTAATAACTTTTCTATCTACTTTTTGCGTTACTGTTGATGTTTCTGCACGAACTTCAACTTCATCTAAAGTAGTACTGTCTTCCTGTAAAGAAATAGTGCCTAAATTTATTTTTCTGTTTTTATTACTAACAGTAATAGGTTTTGTTACAGTTTTGTATCCAATAAATTGAATTTCAACTTTATTTTTTCCTTCAGGAATATTTTTGATTGTAAAGGCACCATTATCATTTGTAATTCCACCAGTTAAAATTTTATTGGCAGCATCTTTAATTATGATGTTTACATAAGGTAAAGGTTCTTTAGTTGTTTGATCGATTACTTTACCTGAAACCAACCCGGGTTTTGGTAAATTACTTTTAGGCATTTGCGCAAATAAATTGACACTAAATGCTGTTAAAAGGATTAGTAGTATGTTTTTCATTTTGTTTATTTTGAATTGTTTTGATGTCTAATAGACTAGGTATTGATAACTTTTGTTACTATCTTTAACAGAGTTTAACGAATCATTAACAATTATGAAAAAAACTACTTTAGTTATTGGGGCGTCTTTAAACCCTAATAAATATTCTAATATTGCTATTAAAAGATTAATAGATAGGAATGTAAAAACATTAGCAATTGGTTCAAGAAAAGGTAAAGTGCATACTGTTACTATTGAAACAGAAAAAATATTATTCGAGGATATTGATACTGTAACTTTATATTTAAACCCAAAAAGGCAAGAAGAGTATTATAATTATATACAAGAATTAAGTCCTAGAAGAGTGATTTTTAATCCAGGGACTGAAAATTTAGAGTTTATAAAGCTTTTGAAAGAAAAAGGAATTGAGGCAGAAGTTGCTTGTACGTTAGTGCTATTATCAACGAGTCAGTACTAGTTTTAAATTTTTATAGGAAAAGAATTTATAGAGTATGAATTACCAGCTTCTGCTAATTCTACATTTTTAAAAACAGTTTGGGCTTCTTTTTTAAAATCATTTAAATTAGAGTACCTACTAGAATAGTGTCCAATAATTAATTTTTCCACATTAGCTTTATTTGCAATAGAAGCAGCTTGTTCTGCAGTAGCGTGTTTTGTTTTTTCGCACAAATCTTCTCTGTCTTTTAAAAAAGTAGCTTCATGATATAATAAATCTACATCTTTAATAATAGAAACAATACTTGGTTTATAAGCAGTATCACTACAAAAAGCATAACTTTTAGGTTTAGGGGGATCTATGGTTAGCTCTTCATTTAGAACAACTTCTCCAGTAGATAATATATAATCTTTACCTGCTTTTATGTTATGATAATCACAAGTATCTATTTCATCGTATTGTTGAATATTCTGGATATGTAATTTTCTAGGTTTTGATTTCTCTCTGAATAAAAAACCATTGGTATAGACTCTGTGATCTAAAGGTATTGTATATACGGCTACTTTATTATCTTCAAAAATCAATTCACTGTCTTTAGAATCTAATTCATGGAAAACAATATGATATTTCGTCCAAGATTTTGATAACTTTAATTGAAGTACTGTGATTTCTTTGATGCCTTTTGGACCATAAATATGTAAGTCTTTTTCTCTATTTAAGATTCCGAATGTTGAAATTAAACCAATTAAACCAAAAAAATGATCGCCATGTAAATGAGAGATAAATATATGATTGATTTTAGAAAAACCAACTTTATATTTACGCATTTGACGCTGCGTACCTTCACCACAATCTATTAAAAAGTGGCGGTTATTTATTTCTAAATATTGAGAAGTAGGATGTGCATTAACTCTAGGTGTAGCAGAATGACACCCTAAAATAGTTAAATGTAAACTCATTTATCTAATAACAAAACGTTTAGAAATAATTTCATCTTTGCTTTGAATCGCATAGATGTACATTCCTGTTTTTAAATCTTGACGTTCAAAAGGAAATGAATTACGACCCTTGTTAGTTTTAAACTCTTTACTAAAAACAGTTTTACCTAATACATTTCTAACAGTTAATATAATAGTTTGCTCTTTTTTAGCGTTAAAATATATGGTAGTGTTATTTATAAACGGATTTGGTGAAGCAACTAACTTATCAATAGATTTTTCTTGAGAAAAACTAGATAATGTTACTAAGAAAATAAATATAAAAAGTATTTTTTTTACCATACGTTAATCATTTATAGGGGATTATGAAATAATAAGGTTAAAAACCTAATTCACGCTCAATGTTTTCCATTTCAATAATATCTTGTGCTTCTACTAGAGTTGGCACAATGTTTAATGTTTCTGGAAAATCATCAATATCCACATCATTTACAATAATAACAAAAGATGTGCCGTTTTCTTGATGTCGAACCGCGTAACTCAAAAATAGTAAAATATTTTCTTTAGAAATAGTAAATTTTTCTAAAACTTGAACAATAAGGTGTTTTTCCTTATAATTAGAATGCTCTTTTTCAAAGCTTGAAAAGAAATTTGAAAAAGAATTTTCATCAGGTTTTATTAAAACATATTCTTTTTTATCTTCAACAATCATTATTATCTTTTTATTTGTTGGGCTAGTAAATATATAACAGCCATACGTACAGCAACCCCATTTTCTACTTGATTTAAAATAATAGATTGGTCACTATCGGCAACATCACTTGTTAGTTCTACACCACGGTTTATAGGGCCTGGATGCATAATTACAATATCCTTGCCAAGGTTATCAAGTATTTGTTTATTAATACCGAAGAGTTGCGTGTATTCTCTGGTTGAAGGAAAATATTTAATATCCATTCGTTCATGTTGCACACGAAGCACATTAGCAACATCACACCATTCCAGAGCTTTCTTTAGGTTTGTTTCAACTTCAACTCCTAAGCTTGAAATGTATCTAGGAATTAATGTTGTAGGACCACAAACTTTAACTTTAGCTCCTTGTAATTGTAAAGCAAAAATATTAGATAATGCTACTCGTGAATGTAAAACATCACCAACAATAACAATTTTTTTACCTTTTAAGTTGCTATTTAAAGCTTCTCTCATAGAAAAACTATCTAGTAATGCTTGTGTTGGATGTTCATGAGTTCCATCACCAGCATTAATAATTTTAGCATCTACATGTTTAGATAAGAAAATACCAGCACCAACACTTGCATGACGCATCACAACAATATCAACTTTCATTGATAAGATGTTGTTTACTGTGTCAATTAAAGTCTCTCCTTTCTTTACAGAGGATTGGCCAGCTGAAAAATTAATTACATCAGCTGAAAGTCTTTTTTCTGCTAATTCGAAAGATAATTTAGTACGGGTACTATTTTCAAAAAATAAGTTAGCAATGGTAATGTCTCGTAAAGAAGGAACCTTTTTTATTGGTCGATTTATAACTTCTTTAAAGTGAGAAGCAGTTTCAAAAATAAGCTCTAAGTCAGTTTTGTTAAGGTATTTAATACCTAATAAGTGTTCAACGCTTAACTGCTTCATTTTAGTTTGTTTTTATAATCATAACGAATCAAGCTTATTAGGCTTGGTTTCTAGGTAAATAGTATCTTCTTTGTGGGTTTCTTGCCAATGAACAACTACTTTTTCTTCATTAATAGCATCTACTTGTCTTCCTCTATAATTAGGTTGAATAGGTAAGTGGCGGCTAAAACGACGATCGATTAATACCAGTAATTCAATATTTTCAGGTCTTCCGTAAGATTGTATAGCTGTTAAGGCACTTCGTACACTTCTTCCAGAAAACAAAACATCATCAATAATCACCACTTTTTTTCCTTCAATTAAAAAATCAATTTGTGTTGATGTTGCTTCTAATGGTTCGTCTCTTCTGCGAAAATCATCACGATAAAAAGTAATATCTAACAAGCCTAATTGTAAATTTTTAATACCATAATCCTCCGTTAACAATTTAGCTAAACGATTGGCAAGAAAAGTTCCTCTGGGTTGAAGTCCTATTAATACGGTATTAGAAAAGTCGTTATGATTTTCGATTAACTGACAAGCTAATCGATGCAGAATAATTTCAATTTCTTTTGATGTAAGTAGTTTTTTTCTGCTCATGTGTTGCTATCAAATTGGTTTGATAGTTCAACGTTCAAAATTAAGGCAAAAAAATACGTCAACAAAATTAAAGTTAGTGAAACATAAAACTATATGAATAAAATTATCTTTACATTTGCCAACTTTTACAATAGCCGATAATATTATGATGAAATATATTAAGAGTAAGAAGATTAACATTAAAGATGATACGTTAGCAGGTATTACAGTTTCTCTTGCAATGATACCAGAAGTAGTTGCTTTTGCTTTTGTAGCTCAGATAGATCCTTTAGTAGCACTTTCGGGTGCCTTTATTATAGGGTTAATTACTGCAATTTTCGGTGGAAGACCAGGTTTAATTTCTGGTGCAGCAGGTGCTGTAGCTGTAATTTTTGTGTATATGATTGCTGAAGGACACAAAAAAGGTATGCTAATGGATACACCTATTGATAATATGGGATATTATTATTTGTTAGGAGCTGTTATTTTAATGGGGTTGATTCAAGTCTTGGCAGGAGTATTAAAGTTAGGACGTTTTGTACGTTTAATTCCACATCCAGTAATGATGGGATTTGTAAATGGATTGGCGATTGTAATATTTATTGCTCAAGTAAAAATGTTCTCACATAAAGAGTTAAGTGTTTCTGCTGAAGGAGTAAAGGAATATAAAAATATTTTCATGCAAGGTTCTGAGTTATTTACCATGTTAGGTTTAGTAGCATTAACAATGGCGATTATTTGGGGATTGCCAAAACTAACAAAGAAAATACCAGCAGCTTTAACTGCAATTATTGTTACCACAGCAGTTGTTATTATATCTGGAATGGATGTGAGCACAGTTGGTTCTTATATTAGAGAAGGTGGTGGAGACGGTTTATCAGGTAAATTTCCTACTCCAAATTTAGAGTTATGGCAAAATTTACCATTCAATTTAGATACTTTATTTTTTATACTTCCATATGCATTTTTAGCCGCTTCAGTTGGATTAATTGAATCGTTAATGACTATGAACTTAGTAGATGAATTAACAGATTCTAGAGGTAATGGAAATAAAGAATGTGTAGCACAAGGAGCTGGAAATATTGTAAGCGGATTGTTTGGTGGAACTGGTGGTTGTGGTATGATTGGTCAAACAGTAATTAATATTAATGCTGGTGGTAGAGGACGTTTGTCAGGAATAACAATGGCATTAACATTATTAACGTTTATTCTTTTCGCTGATAAGTATATAGAGCAAGTACCTATCGCTGCCTTAGTAGGGGTAATGTTTATGATGGTTATTGAAACTTTTGCTTGGTCTAGTTTTAGAATTATGAATAAAATTCCAAAGTCTGATGTATTTGTATTAATTATTGTATCAGCTGTGACAGTAATTTTCGATCTAGCAATTGCAGTATTTGTAGGAGTAATTGTAAGTGCATTGGTATTTTCTTGGGAAAGTGCTAAAAAGATTAGAGCTAGAAAACGTATGAAAGATGACGGAACTAAAGTATACGAAATTTGGGGACCTTTATTCTTTGGAAGCATTACAGCTTTTAATGAAAAGTTCGATATTAAAAACGATCCAGATACTGTAGAAATTGATTTTGTAGAATCTAGAGTAGCAGATCACTCAGCTATTGAAGCTATTTTTGCTTTGGTAGAGAAGTATCAAACGGCTGGTAAAAAAGTAAAATTAAAACATTTAAGTGAAGATTGTAAAGTATTATTATATAAGGCAAGTCCTATTTTTACAGGAGTTATTGAAGAAGCAGTAGATGATCCTCGTTATCATTTAGCAGCGAATCCAGAGGATTTTCCAAAGCCTTTATCAGAATATAAATTTTAAATAAAAAATCCCGCAATTGCGGGATTTTTTATGATTTATACTTTGTTTAGAGGGCTAATGATTTCAACATCACTAAAAGCGATGGCCCCTCTAATAACCCCATCAATAGTACTTTTTAAGGCTTCTATTAATTGCATTTTTAATTGCGATTTATGATAAATTAAACTGACCTCTCTTGCTGGTGGAGGTGTTTCAAATTCTCTTAAATGCTCTCTGTCTTTTTCATTTAAATCTAACGTATTTAAGTATGGTAATAAAGTCATTCCTAAACCATCTTTTGATAATTTAATTAGTGTGTCAAAACTTCCACTTTCTAATTGAAAATGATTGGTAGTACTTCTTTTATTCGTTCTACATAAATTAATAACACTGTCTTTAAAACAGTGACCATCTTCTAGTAGTAAAATATCATCAACTTCTAAATCATCAACTTTTATTTTGTCTTTTTCAAATAAGCGATGTTCATTAGGTACTAAACCAACAAAAGGCTCATAATATAAAACGCGTTCTTTTATAGCTTCATTTTCTAGAGGAGTAGCAGCTAAGGCAGCATCGATATGACCATCAGTTAATTTTCGTACAATTTCTTCAGTAGTTAACTCTTCAATAATTAATTGAACTTTTGGATAGTTTCTACTAAAGGTTTTTAAAAACATAGGTAGTAAAGTAGGCATAATAGTAGGGATTATTCCCAATTTAAATTCGCCTCCTACAAATCCTTTTTGTTGATGAACAATGTCGAGTATACGGTTACTTTCATCAACAATAACTTTTGCTTGTTCAACAATTTTTTTACCAACTTCGGTTAATTCAATTGGTTTTTTAGAGCGATTAAATATTTTGGCATCTAACTCATCTTCTAGTTTTTGTATTTGCATACTTAACGTTGGTTGAGTAACAAAACAGTGCTCAGCAGCAACAGTAAAGTTTTTATATTCTGCAACAGCAAGGGTATATTTTAATTGTGTGATAGTCATCTATAAAAAATTTTGATAAAGATATTAAAACTATCAATTGTATTTATAGTTTTTTGAAAGAAAATTCATCTAATTTTGAAGTAGCAATAAAAACTATATAAAAAATGAGCACAACAATTTTAGGATTAGATAAAGAGAAAACAGTAGCGTTAGCAAAAGAGTTAAATAATTTACTTGCAAACTTTCAAGTATATTATCAAAATGTTAGAGGATTACATTGGAATATAAAAGGAAAGAACTTTTTTGAATTGCATGTAAAGTTTGAAGAATTTTATACAGATGCTCAAGAAAAAGTAGATTTAATTGCCGAAAGAATTTTAACACTACAAGGAACTCCATTACATACTTTTAATGATTATGTTGAATTATCAACAGTACCAGTAGGTAAAAACATTTCTAATGATGAAGAAGCAGTTAAGTTAGTAGTAAACTCATTAGCTGAATTATTAAAAATCGAACGCTCTATATTAGAGTTATCTGGTGAAGCTGATGATGAAGGAACAAACTCAATGATGAGTGACTTTATAGCAGAGCAAGAAAAAACGCTATGGATGATGAATGCTTGGTTGAACTAAGAACATCGATTCATAACTTAAGGGGGGAAAGGCAACGTTTTACGTTGCTTTTTCATTAAATTTATAATTATGATAAAAGGTACAATTAAGGGGTTAGGAGAAGTAATTTTTCGAGTTAACGATATGAAATTAATGAAAGATTTTTATCATAAAATTATCGGACTTGAATTAATAAATGAATCAGAGAAGTATACATTTTTTAAAATAGCAAATGGTTATGGAGGGCATCATCAAACACTTGCATTATTTGCTAAATCTAACTTAAATGCTTTTAATGAAAAATTTAAAGATATAAGAATAGAAAGTGGTACGTTACACCATTTTGCATTTGAAATCGATAAAAAAGATTATGAAAATATTTTAAATTTCGTTAAAAAAGAGAATATAGAATATGTTACAGAAGTTTTTAAGTGGGTGAATTGGAAGTCAATATTTATCAAAGATCCTGAGTTAAATATAGTGGAGTTTATTTGTTATGATTCTAATGTTTAATTAATTAAAATAAATACTTAATTAAAATACGAATACTTACAAAGGCAATCAATATAGCGGTTGCCTTTTTTAATTGAATAGGCTTCAAAAATTTATGACTCATTCTGCTTCCTATTTGCCCGCCAATAAAAACAGTAACTAATAAAACAGTAGTTAAATTCCAATCAATTAAAAATTCAGGGTTTGTATACTGACCAATCAACCCAGCAACAGAGTTTACAAGAATAAAAAAGCTAGCTGTAGCAGCAATTTTTTTAGGAGTATCCCAATTAGTTAAATGGAGTAGCGGAGCTAGGAAAATACCGCCTCCAATACCTACCATACCAGAAATAAAACCAATAAGGCCACCATAAGTAGCATTTTTTGATAAGCTTAAATTAGAAATTTTCTTTTCAGAAGAACTGATAGTTTTTTTAGCTGCCCACATAGTTAGTGCAGCAAATAATAAAGTGAAACCTAAAAGAATAAAAAAGAAAGTTTGACTGATGTGCAAATAACCACCAATAAAAGCTAAGGGGATACTAAAAATCACCAAAGGAAGCACTTTCTTCCAATGGTATTTTTTTTGTTGAATATATAGTAGAACATTACCAGTAACCACCATAATATTACAAAGTAATGCTATGGCTCTAATTTGAGGAAAAGCAAGGCTAGACAGGGAAAGAATGGCTAAATAACTTGAGCCACCACCAAAACCAACAGAAGAATATAAAATAGCTACTGTGAAAAAAAGCGCAACGATATGCCAATTCTCTATAAATGTTTGTAAGAATATTTCCATTGAAAATCGAAAATAATAAATTAGTAAGTCCTATTGTGTTGTTTGTAGAAAAAATAATTTTTAAATCACTAAAATTTGTAGATTAGTGGACGTAATCAAACAACGATTTATGAGTAACTATCATGTAAAAACTTTAGAAGAATATTTTCAAGTATATAGAAAATCTGTTCGTAATCCAGAATTGTTTTGGGAAGAAATAGCCGAAGAACATTTTGTATGGAGGAAAAAGTGGAATGCTATTTTGAGTTATGATTTTTCTAAACCTGAAGTAAAATGGTTTGAAGGTGCAAAATTGAATATTACAGAGAATTGTATCGATCGTCATTTACAGATTAGAGGAGATAAAACAGCAATATTGTTTGAGCCTAATAATCCAGATGAAATAGCCGAACATATTTCTTATAAAGAGTTACATGAAAGAGTATGTAAGTTTGCAAACGTTTTAAAAGAAAACGGAATTAAAAAAGGAGACAGGGTTTGTATTTACCTACCTATGATTCCTGAATTGGCGATTTCAGTATTAGCTTGTGCTAGAATAGGGGCGGTACACTCGGTAGTATTTGCAGGGTTTTCATCTACAGCATTATCAACAAGAATAAATGATTGCGAAGCAAAAATGGTGATTACTTCCGATGGGTCTTTCCGTGGAGCAAAAACAATCGATTTAAAAGGAATTGTTGATGAAGCTCTAGAAAGTTGTGAGTGTATTGATACAGTTTTGGTTGCAAAAAGAATCGACTCAGAAATAAATATGAAAGAAGGTCGTGATAAATGGTTGCAACCTTTGTTAGATGTAGCTGCAGAAATTTGTGAGCCAGAAATAATGGATGCTGAAGACCCATTATTTATTTTATATACTTCTGGATCAACAGGAAGTCCAAAAGGAATGCTACACACTACCGCTGGGTATATGATATATACAGCATATACTTTTAAAAATGTTTTTAATTATAAAGAGAATGACGTGTATTGGTGTACAGCTGATATTGGTTGGATTACTGGGCATAGTTATATAGTATATGGTCCCTTAGCTAATGGCGCCACGACTGTAATGTTTGAAGGCGTACCAAGTTATCCAGATTATGGACGTTTTTGGGAGATTGTTGAAAAACATAAAATCAATCAATTTTACACAGCACCAACTGCGATTAGAGCGTTAGCAAAAGAAAAATTAGAATTTGTAGACAAATATGATTTATCATCACTAAAAGTTTTAGGAACCGTAGGAGAACCTATAAACGAAGAAGCATGGCATTGGTATAATGACAATGTGGGAAAGAAAAAGAGTCCTATTGTAGATACTTGGTGGCAAACAGAAACTGGAGGAATGATGATTTCTCCAATGCCTTATATAACACCAACAAAACCAACGTATGCAACGTTGCCTTTACCAGGAGTACAATTAGCATTAATGGATGAAAATGGACAAGAAATAAAAGGAAACCAAGTAGATGGACGTTTGTGTGTAAAATACCCATGGCCATCAATGGCAAGAACAATTTGGGGAAACCATCAACGATATAAAGACACCTATTTTTCAGCTTTTGAAAATAAATATTTTACTGGCGACGGAGCTTTACGTGATGAAGTAGGATATTATAGAATTACAGGTAGAGTAGATGATGTTATTATCGTATCAGGTCATAATTTGGGAACAGCACCAATTGAAGATGCAATAAATGAACATCCAGCAGTAGCTGAGAGTGCAATCGTTGGTTTTCCACATGATGTAAAAGGAAATGCCTTGTACGGTTATGTAATTTTAAAAGATGTAGGAGAGGGAAGAAATCATGATAATTTGCGTAAAGAAATCAATCAAATAATAACCGAGCATATTGGTCCGATTGCAAAGTTAAATAAAATTCAATTCACAATTGGTTTACCAAAAACGCGCTCAGGAAAAATTATGCGACGTATTTTACGTAAAATAGCACATAACGAGTTAGATAATTTAGGGGATGTTTCTACGTTATTAAACCCAGAAGTTGTACAAAGTATTATTGATGAACGACTGTAGTTATCCATGAGTATTGTAAATATTAGAACTTATTTAGAAAAATCATTGACGATTGATGATAGTGATTGGGAATTTTTCACCTCTAGATTAAAACTAAGAAAAGTTAAAAAGCGAACAAAACTTTTAAAAGTTGGCGAAATTGAAAACCACATTTCTTTTATTGATAAAGGTGTGGTGCGTTTTTTTATTCCGAATGAAGATAGAGAGAAAGAAACAACTTTTGGATTTTGTTTTAATGATGAGTTTGTAAGTGCTTATGATTCTTTTTTGACACAATCACCTTCTTTGTACGAATTAGAAGCACTTACAGATGTTGAGATGTGGAGTATGTCTTATGAAGATCTACAAAAAGTTTATAAAAAAACAATTATAGGAAATACTTTAGGAAGATTATCTTCAGAACGGTTATATTTAATAAAATCTAAAAGAGAGCAATCGTTGCTAAATGAAACAGCAGAAGAACGTTATTTGAATTTATTTGAAGAACGACCTAAACTAATAAAAGAAATACCTTTAAAATATATTGCCTCATATATAGGAGTTACTCCACAAGCATTAAGCAGAATTCGTAAGCGAATTACTTAACCTGAGTTCATTTTTTATACCGTAGAAAGTTAGGTTCTTTGCAAACCAATTTTATAGGTATGAAGATAATAGTTTTTATGATTTTTTTATGGTATTCAGGATTGTTTTTTCAAACATTTTTTTTACATAGATATGCAGCGCATCAAACCTTTACAATGTCGAAATTTGCAGAGAAAGTATGTTTTTTTTTAACATGGCTAACACAAGGTTCTAATTATTTAAGTGCTTATGGTTATGGTGTAATGCATCGAATGCACCATGCGTATGCAGATACAGAAAAAGACCCACATTCACCAAAATATGATGCAAGTTTATTTAGTATGATGTGGCGTACTAAGAATATTTATCAAGATATAAATAACCAAAAAATTGAAGTAGCAGATAAGTTTACGAAGAATGTACCACAGTGGAAAAGTTTTGATGATTTTGCAAGTTCAAAATTATCAAGATTAACTTGGGGAGCTTTATACACATTATTCTTTATTCTTTTTACTACGGCTTGGTGGCAATGGTTATTTTTACCAGTAGCTTTTTTAATGGCACCTATACACGGAGTAATTATTAATTGGTTTGCTCATATTTATGGATATAGGAATTTTGATGTAAAAGATACTTCAAAAAACTTATTACCATTTGATTTTTTAATGATGGGAGAAGGATATCATAACAACCATCACGCTTATAGTGGTCGTGCAAATTTTGGTGGAGTAAAATGGCATGAAATTGATGTTACTTACTATATTATGGTAGTTTTAGATAAGTTGAAGTTAATAAAACTTAAATAAAACCTTTATCTCTAGCTATTAAAATTAAATCTTTATCATCAGGACTAGTAACACCAAACATTTGTTTTATTTGTCTTTTTCTTTTTTCAATAGCGGTAATTGATAAATGAACTAATTCAGGTAAATCCTTCATTCGAGTGCCAATTGATAATTCATGTATAATTTTACGATCAACATCGTCTATTAAATAATCACTTACAACTTGGTTTCTTAGAAGCTTGGTAATTGTTTTGCTATAGTATGGGGGATCGTTTAAAACTTCTTGTATTGCAGTTATTAATTCTTGAGGAGTTATATCGTTCTTAACTAAAAAGCCATCAGGGTTTATGTTTTTAAGAATGCTGTGTACCTTATAATTGTCGTTAAACGTAGTAGAAACGATTATTTTAGATTCTGGGAGCATTGCGTTAATTTTTAGTCCTAAGTCTTCACCAGATAAAATTTTCCCATCTTCAGAGGCAGGAAGTCTCATATCTAAAAAGATAATGTCTACTTTTTTTGATGCATCAGCATGTTCTTTTATAAGTTGATATGCTGTGTCGCAATTATGAGCAACATGTACTTCAAATGAAATATCCTCATTTTGTTGATCTATATAGTTAAAAGCACTTTTGTAAGCTTCAGATATTAAAGGATGATCATCAATAATTAAAGCAGTATATTTTTTACTATTCATTACTTAATATATAAGGGATTTTAATTAAAAGACTAGTTCCTTTCTTTATTTCAGAAGAAAATTCAACGGTACCTTTTAATTTTTCTACTCTCGATTTAATGTTTTTTAAACCGATTCCTTTTTTAGCTTTTTTTGTATCAAACCCAGTACCATCATCTTTTAAATTAAGAACTAAATTTTGATTATTTTTTGAAAACCCTAAAATAACATTTTTTGCTTTGGCATGTTTAAGAATGTTTTGCAATGCTTCTTGTACAATACGATAAATATTAGCTTTAGTGACCTCGTTAATTTGAGACCACGAAATAGTATTGTCAAAAGTAAATTGATGTTCAAAATTACCTTGTTCGCTTTTATCTTTTAGTAGCTGTTTTATTATTGTAATAAAGTTGATGTTTGAACTATCGAAGTTATCACTTAATTTATGAGATACATCTCTAATTTCTTTTTCAATTTCTTGTAATTCATTTAAATAAGATTGATGTTTCTCTAACAAATCATCATCTCCTTTTATAGGTAAAAAACCTAAGCCAAAACGAGTACCAAAAAGTTTTCCTAAAATACCATCATGTAATTCTTCTGATATTCTGTTACGTTCTTTTATTTTCTCTTCTTCTAATTTTGCTTGTTGTTGTAGCGTTAATATATATACCTCTTCATTTGCTTTTTGTTGTTCAGTTTCTAAGCTTAGTTTTTCATTTTTTACTTTTTGTACACGTAAAAAATACAATAAACTTAAAATAAGCACACCAGCTATACTAATAGCAATTATCCAAATTTGTTGTTCGTTTAAGCGTTTGGTTTCCTCAATATATTCATCAGTTTCAAATTCTATACGTGTAAACTTATTTTGAGTTTTACGCTCTGTATTAATTAAACTATCGTTAAACTCGATATAGCGATCTAAGTATTTTTTTGAGTTTTGTATATCAAGATTAGCTAATTGATTTAGAGATCTTAAGTAGAAATCTCCATTTTTTATTTTATAAGCTAATTCATTTGCTTGTTTAGAGAATTTTAAAGCATTAACGGAATCTTGTATATGTTTATAATAATCAGAAATATATAATTTTGTGGATACTATACCAGTCTTATCATTTAAACTATCCCTTATATATAGTGCTTTGTATAAATCATTTTTTAAATTTGTAGTATCATTTTGGTATAGCATGCAGTGCGCTCTGTTATTTAAGACTATACCTTGCTGTTTCCTAGTTAATTTTTTAGAAAGTTCTTTATTAAAGAATACCATAGCTTTATCATATTCTCCTTTTTTTGTTAAGGCCATTGCTATGTTATTGTTTATAGAATAGTATGGCTTTTTTCCTACAATTTTTTTTCTATAATACTTAGCTTTTTTAAAATAAGAAATTGCTTTATCATATTCTTTGATATCTAGCTGTAATAGACCTAGACTATTATATGATCGATATAACCATTTTGGTTTTTTCAAATTTTTAAAAATTTTTATAGCTTTGAATATAAGTATTTCACTACCAGTATAATCTTTATACCTACTTTTTATAAACCCCATCGCATGTATCATCCGAGCAGATTTATATTGATCGTTTAATTGTTTAAAACCATTATAAGCAAGATCATAGTGGTAATATGCTTTTCTATATTTTTCATTGTTATTATAAAAATATGCATAACTCCAATGACTGTCAGCAATAGTAAATGTGTCTTTTAGTTTTATAGCGAGTTGTAAAGTTTCAGCATTTATCTTTTTAAAAGTTATTGTATCTTTTAAAGAATAATAACGGTATGCAATAGAACTAAGTGTTTTGGTTTTATATCTACTATTATCTAATGTATTCAGTTTTTTATATGCTTTGTCGAGAAAACCACTACGTGTATTAAGTTGTAATGTAGTTTTCTTAGACTTTTTTATCCAAATATCAACACTGTCTTTTGTAATACTATCAACATTTTTTTGACCATATATTATTTTACAATAAAATAGGAAGCATATTAATAAATACTTGATGTTAAATAAGCTAAATTTCAATTGAATAAATTTTTAACAAATCTATAAAAAAGCCTTTGATAACAATCAAAGGCTTAGTGTTAAAATGATTTAATCATCATCTTTTCCAGAATCAGCACCACCATCACCATCACCAGTATCTTGGTTATTAGGTATAGGGTTAGTAGTTAATTCTATATTCTCAGTTTTAGTTTCTGGAACTAAATTATCAGTTAAATCTGTACAGCTTGTAGTTAATATTAATAACATGCTGATTAGTAAAGTAGTTTTTAAAGTTTTCATAATTTTCAATTTTTAATGTTTAGACATTAGTTTTCCATGCCGCATATGCAGCTGTTATAGCATCGAATAGTATTTTCGATATATTGATCCTTGTGGTTAAATCAAGGCAATAGTCATCTAGCCCAAGTAATTCGGGTAGTGTGTAGAATTAAGTTGATTTGGAACATCAACCCGTGAAGACTCATTACTACTAAGGCCTATTGAGTACAACAGACTTCAGGAATTCTACTTGTCGTAATTAAGGAAGCGTTTTGCAATTTTTAATGAACGCTAGTTGAATTTAGTTCTAAAATAGTGACACTATTTTTGTAAACGAACCTAATTCTAGTAAGCGTAGTTGTTTAGTGAGTAAACGTCCTTTTTCATTTAGTTTGTGAAATTTAAGTGTTTTCATAGCTTTTCAATTTCGTTCTATTAAGATAGTGAAAAATAACGAATTACCCAAATTTTCAAGCGCTTTTCGTAGCTGTATTTGTGTAATTTTTCAATAAAAAAAGCGCCCTTATAAGAGGCGCTTTGTATATAATATATTATAGAATCGTAGTTAACTATTCATTAAATATTGCTCTGTACAAAAAACATCCTTATTCACTTTTATATTACTTCCATTCTCTCTTTTAAAAGGATGGTTGATATTTTGGTTTAAATAAATTAGTTTCATATCTCTTGGTATTAATTTTTTCATATAGTTATTATCAATTAGTTGAATAACTATGGTACAAATATACAAATATTTTATAATAAAACAAGATATTTTTGTTTTTAAGTGATTGATTGTTAAGGTGTTGAGTTGTTTTTATTCACTAGAGGTACTGTCCAGATTTTATCTAGATATTAGTTTATTTGCAATGTTTTGTTCCTCAATTGCTTAGTAGTCAAACTTTACTTTTTATATGTTTAAAATTTATATATCATATTTTAAAAAAAATGTATAAAAAAACCGTCCAAATTGGTTGGACGGTTTATATATTCTTAATGTTTATGGTCAAATTATATTTGAAATAGCATTTAAATTAACATACAACGTCCGATTTTGATAGATTGCTCTATCAATACCTCGAGGAAAACTACATTTTAGCTTTACCGTTTCCTGTAATATATGTGAATTCATTTTTTTCATTATAAAACAAATATATAATATTTTTCAATTCTAAAACGGTTGTTTAATTCTATATAAGTAAAAAGTAAGGGCGAGCCTCACTAAAAGTGAGGCTGAACCTCACCATGTTTTCAAATAGATAAAATATCTTTGAACCGGTTAAAAATTTTACCTTATAAAGGTTAGATATAGTTGGGGGATTATATCGATTCGTCGGGGGAAATTCTATGAAAAAAGAAAACAAAATGAGCTTTTACTCTAAGCAAAGTAAAAACTAAGATGCAAATCAAAAAACGCCTAATGCTATGGGCGTTTTTTGTTTTATATATGGTTTACCAATAGTAACTTAAGACTTCATTATTAAAATGATACTCTATTTTTGTTATTTTGTCACACTTAATATAGATGGTATGTAATTTGACAGGTTATACTATTATCGATAAAATAATAATATGCAACATCTAAATACATCCTCAATAAAGAATAAAAAGAAATCTAAAGTTACTATTGGTAAAGCTTTTAAAACGATTATATGGCCAAAACGTAATTTGGTTTTTATTGGTTTAGTTTTAATAGTTTTAAGCCGGTTATCAAGTTTAGTACTACCATGGAAAAGTAAAACATTATTAGATGATGTAATTCCTAATAAAGATTATAATCAATTATACGAGCTACTTTTTATTGTTGGTTTAGCAATTTTAGTACAGGCAATAACTTCATTTTTATTAACACGCATTTTAAGTGTACAAGCGCAGTATTTAATTTCTGAACTAAGAGCTCAAGTACAAAAGAAAGTATTGTCTTTACCTATCAGTTTTTTTGATAACACAAAATCGGGAGCATTGGTTTCTCGAATAATGAGTGATGTTGAGGGAGTTCGGAATTTAATAGGAACTGGATTGGTTCAGTTAGTAGGAGGGACGATTACAGCAGTAATTTCTATGATTTTATTAATAAAAATAAGTCTGTCAATGACAATTTTTGTTTTGATTCCTGTAGTAGTATTCGGGTTAGTAGCCTTAAAAGCATTCAAATATATCAGACCAATATTTAGAAATAGAGGCGTTATAAATGCTGAAGTAAAAGGACGATTAATAGAAACATTGGCAGGTGTTAGAGTGATTAAAGCGTTTAATGCAGAAGAACAAGAAAATGCATCTTTTGAAAAAGGAGTAGACCTTTTATTTCAAAATGTAAAAAAGAGTCTAACAGCCACAGCAATGATGACGAGCTCATCAACATTTTTACTAGGAATAGCTTCCACAGGAATTATGGGAATTGGTGGTTATAAAATTATGATGGGAGAATTAACTGTTGGAGACTTCTTGTCATTTACACTTTTACTAGGTTTTATGATTGCACCTATTGTACAAATGAGTAATATAGGAAGTCAATTAACTGAAGCTTTAGCAGGTTTAGATAGAACTGAAGAGTTGATGAATATGGAAGCTGAAGAAGATAACGAAGAAAGAATTGTTCAATTAGAAGATGTTAAAGGTGAGCTAGTTTTTGAAGATGTTTCTTTTTCTTATGAAGAAGGAAAAGAGGTATTAAATGATATTAGTTTTAATGTGCCAGCAGGTTCTGTAACAGCGTTAGTAGGTAGTTCAGGTTCTGGTAAATCAACAATAGCAGGCTTATCAGCAACGTTTTTAAATCCGAAGTCAGGAACAATTACGATTGATAATCAAGATATTTCGAAAATAAAATTAAGTAGTTATAGAAAACATTTAGGAGTTGTTTTACAAGATGAATTTTTGTTTGAAGGAACTATTAGAGAAAATATTCTATTTCCAAGACCAAACGCTACCGAAGAAGAATTACAAAATGCTGTGAAAGCTGCTTATGTAAATGAATTTACAGATAGATTTGATGACGGACTAGAAACCTTGATAGGAGAGAGAGGTGTAAAATTATCAGGAGGACAACGTCAACGATTAGCAATTGCAAGAGCAATTTTAGCGAATCCTAAGATTATCATTTTAGATGAAGCAACTTCAAGTTTAGATACAGAAAGTGAAGCATTGATTCAAAAAAGTTTATCAGAATTAATCAAAGACAGAACAACTATTGTTATTGCGCACAGATTAAGTACGATTAAGCAAGCAGATCAAATATTAGTTATCGAAGCAGGTTCAATAGTTGAACGTGGTACACATGACCAATTGATAGAAAAAGAAGGAAGGTATTTTGAATTGTATACTTATCAAGCAAAAATTTAAAGAATAAATATATAATATAACAATATTAAGCATCTCAACTAGAGATGCTTTTTTATTTTATAAATCAAAAGAACTTCTGTAAGTTTACTGTTAATATTCGACTGTATTTTTTTAATAAAATAACAATCAAAAAAAATGAAAAAAATAGCCTTACTATTAGTAATTTCTGTAATTTCTTTCGCTTGTAAAAATGAACTAAAAAAAGATTCAGAAAAGGAATTTGTGAAACAAGAAACTACTGCGGAAAAATTTCCAAAAGCTTTAAAAATGGTTTTTGATAAACACGGTACTATTGATACTTGGAATAAGATGAAAACATTATCTTATAGTTTAAATAAAGAAGAACATACTACCGATTTGCATTCAAGAAGAGCAGTTATTAATTCTCCTGAATACTCGTATGGATTTGATGGGGAGAATGTATGGGTTTCAGATACTACGAAGTTTAAAAAGGACCCAAAATTTTATTATAATCTGTATTTTTATTTCTATGCAATGCCATTTGTATTAGCTGATGATGGAATTGTATATTCAGAAGCCAAACCATTAGAGTTTGATGGAAAGAAATATCCGGGATATAAAATTTCATACCAAGCTAATGTTGGTAACTCATCAGACGATAATTACTTTATCTATTTCGATCCAACAACAAAAGAAATGAGTTGGTTAGGATATACAGTTACTTATTTTAGTAAAAAACGATCAGATAAGTTTAGTATAATTAGATATAATGATTGGGAAAATGTTAACGGTTTGTTGTTGCCAAAATCTATAACTTGGTACCAGAAAGATGATAATGGTAATCCAACAGAACCAGCGGGTGATCCTACTGAGTTTAAGTTGCCATTATTAAGTCAAGCTTCATTGGCTGACAGCTTTTATGAAAAACCAAACCAATAAATGAATCAACAAAAATATACTTGGAAAAAAGAGTACACCTTAGTACTGTTTGCTAATTTAATTTATATAATAGCGTTTTACATTATTACAAATTTATATACTGGTTAATATGCAAACATTAGATTGGATTGTACTCTCGTTAACATTATTGTTTATTGTTTTATACGGAGCGTGGAAAACACGAGGAAGCAAAAATGTAGAAGAGTATATTAAAGGAGGAAATGATAGTAAATGGTGGACGATTGGATTGTCGGTTATGGCAACTCAAGCGAGCGCCATTACTTTTTTATCAACCCCAGGACAAGCATTTCATAGTGGAATGGGGTTTGTACAATTCTATTTTGGATTGCCAATTGCTATGGTAATTATCTGTTTAGTATTCATTCCTATTTATCATAGATTAAAAGTATATACCGCTTATGAGTATTTAGAAGGTCGGTTCGATCAGAAAACAAGAACCTTAACCGCAATTCTATTTTTAATACAAAGAGGATTAGCAGCAGGAATCACAATTTTTGCACCAGCTATTATTTTATCAGCTGTATTAGGATGGGATTTAATTATGCTAAATGTTATCATTGGAGTTTTAGTAATTATTTACACGGTATCTGGAGGAACCAAAGCAGTAAGTGTTACCCAGAAGCAGCAAATGGCGGTAATTTTTGCAGGTATGTTTGTAGCCTTTTATTTAATACTACAATATTTACCAGACGGAATAACGTTTACCAAAGCATTAGAAATTGCTGGAGCTTCTGATAAAATGCAGGTTTTAGATTTTTCTTGGGATTTAAATAACCGTTATACAGTTTGGACAGGTATTTTAGGAGGAACTTTTTTAATGCTATCTTATTTCGGAACAGACCAAAGTCAAGTACAGCGCTATTTGTCAGGAAAATCATTAAGAGAAAGTCAATTAGGATTAATATTTAACGGACTTTTAAAAGTGCCAATGCAGTTTTTTATTCTACTAGTAGGTGTTATGGTATTTGTATTTTATCAATTTAATACATCTCCATTAAACTTTAATCCAAAAGCACAAGAAGCAGTTGTAAGTTCTCAATATGCATCTGAATACAAAGGATTAGAAGTACAACATCAACAAATAGAAAATAAAAAGAAAGCTTTAATTTTTGAAGGCTTAACAGTTGAAAATAAAAAGCAATTACAAGAGTTAAATGAGCAAGATAAATCATTAAAAGAGCAAGCAAAAGCGGTTATTACAAAAGCAGATGCTAAAGTAGAAACTAACGATAAAGACTATGTTTTTATCCATTTTATACTTCACAATCTACCAAAAGGTTTAATAGGTTTGTTATTGGCTGTAATTTTATCGGCAGCGATGTCATCTACAGCGTCTGAGTTAAATGCATTAGCAAGTACTACAGCAATCGATTTATACAAACGAAACGTAACTAGAGAATATTCTGATGCACATTATGTAAAAATGTCTAAATGGTTTACTTTAGGTTGGGGTGTATTAGCAATATTAGTTGCTTGTGTTGCCAATTTGTTTGATAATTTAATTCAGTTGGTAAATATTATCGGGTCTATTTTCTATGGAAATGTCTTAGGGATTTTTTTATTAGCATTCTTTTTTAAGTTTGTAAAAGGAAATGCGGTGTTTATTGCAGCAATTATCACGCAACTATTAATAATAGCAGTTTGGTATGTAGATTGGTTGCCATATTTATGGTTAAATGCTTTAGGTTGTGGGTTAGTAATGGGATTTGCTTTTTTAATTCAAACTTTTTATCACCAACTAAAACGTTGAAAACTGAATAAATTATAATAGATTAAGCTTGATAAAAGAATATAAATATGGAACGTTTCTGAAGATTTTAGGAATTATATGTGCTTTAATTCTATTGTTATTTTCTATAGCTGTATTTTTTATTCCTAATTCAGAAAAGGAAGCTGCATTTAATTTAGATTATATTTTAATTCCAATAGCTATTATTTTTTTTCCTTTATCAATTTTAGCAATAAGAGATGTCTTAGTTTCTAAGGTAATAATTACTGATAGCTTTATATCATCTAAAACTGCTGTTTCTTTTCGTGAATTACGAGTTGAAGAAATTTCAGGCTTTAAAAGAGGAGATAATTATATTTATGTATACCCAAGTAAAAGAAGTTTTAAGAAGAAATTGAAATTTTCTAAATTCTTATTTAATGTACATGAAATTGAAAATTGGTTATATAGTCATTCTAAAAATTTTGACTTTCAAGAACAAGAGAAAGAAATTGATGATTTTTACAAAAAATCAGAATATGGTTTTTCAGATACAGAGAAGGTAAATAAACTACAAAAAGCAACTAAAACTGCTAAGTTTGTAAATACAATTAGTATTCTTTTTACAATTGCTGCAATTTTTTTAAAAGAATATAAGTTAATTAGTACAGTTGTTTTAATAAGTATTCCGATACTAATTATTGGGATAGTGTTTTACTTTAAAGGTTTAATTAAATTTGGAGATAAAGAAGAAGATGAAACCACTATTTATCCAAGTGTATTTTGGGGATTAGCATCGCCAATATTTTTATTATTCTTTAGTGTTTTTCTTAGAATAAATATTTTTGACTATGAAAATGTTTGGTTGCCACTGATTTCACTTTCGCTTACTATTTTTATTTTATGTATAGCTTTATCCAAAGAGTATATTATTAAAAATATTAAATCTTATGGCAAAATAGTTTTGTTATTTGTTGTTATAGCAATGTATAGTTATGCAATATTAATATGGATAAACGTTTTTTTTGATAAAAACGGCGAAAAAATTTATAAAGGAATTATAGAGAAAAAGACTATAAGCAAAAATAAATATTCAGATACCTATAATTTAACTTTACATATTGATGATTTAAATATAAAATCTGAAAAGTTTAAGGTTTCAAGTGAAATATACAAAAAAGTAGAGATTAAAGAGCCTGTAAAACTAATATTAAATCAAGGAGCTTTAAAAATACCATTTTATAATATTAAATGTTATGATAATAACTAGATCAGCTAAATTAGAAGATTTACCAATTCTTTTAGACTTTGAGCAAGGAGTAATAAATTTTGAGCGTCCTTTTGATCCTACTTTAAAGGAAGAAAAAATATCATATTATGATATTAAAATGATGATTTTATCTGATGAGGTAGAAGTAATTGTTGCTGTAGAAAATGATGAGGTTATAGGTTCGGGATATGCAAGAATAGAAGAAGTAAAACCATATTTAAAGCATTCAAAACATGCCTATTTAGGTTTTATGTTTGTGAAGCCGTCGCACAGAGGAAGAGGAGTGAATAGATTGGTAATAGAGGCTCTATATTCATGGATAAAATCTAAAAGTATCACAGAAGTTCGATTAGATGTATATGCCGATAATCCTGGAGCTATCAAAGCCTATGAGAAAGTAGGCTTTAAAAGCCTTTTAATAAATATGCGAAAAGAATTAAAATAAGTGTTTTTATTCTATCTTATTCAAATGATTTGCAACATACACTCCCATACTAAAACAGGCTTGTAATAAATACCCACCAGTAGGAGCATTCCAATCGAGCATTTCTCCGATGCAGAAATTATTTTTAAGTTTATGAAATTCAAAATTTTCAGAGACTTCGTTTAAAGCAATACCTCCAGTTGTTGAAATAGCTTCATCTAAAGTAGCGGCAGAAAGAACAGTTAATGGTAAAGCTTTAATTTTTTCTGAGAGGATGTTTTTATTAGTGTATTCTTCTTTAGTTAAAAATGTTCTTAAAAGATCTATTTGAGGTGGACTTAATTTCAATACTTTTTTAAGAATATCAGTTGGTTTTAGTTGTGAATTATTTACTTTTTTAGAAACCTCTTCTTGAGTAAACATTGGTTTTAAATCTAAGTAAATAGAAGCCGTTTTGTTATTAGACAGTTGAGGTTGTATTTCTGAACTTAATGCATAAATAGCATTTCCTTCTAATCCAAATTTGATGATTACCAATTCTCCTTTTTGGGTTTTTGTTCCACAGGATAGGGCAATGTTTTTTAAAGGTTTTCCTTCGTTTCTATCAATAAAATATTTCTTCCAACTTATTTCATATGCGCAATTAGCAGGAAGAAAAGGAAGTGTCTTTATTCCTTTACTCTTGAAAGTATTTAACCAAAAACCGTCAGAACCTGTAATTTTCCAACTACCACCTCCTAAACAGAATATGGTATAATCAGGGTTTATAGTTTTGCTATTGTTAAAAAGAAGTTCGTTTTTAGTACTCCATCCTTTCCATTCATGATTATATTCAAATTGAATATTTTTATCAATTAAAAATTGTTTAATCTTGGTAAGAACTTCAATAGGTTTAATTCCTTTTTCAGGATAAACTCTTTTACTACTACCTACAAAAGTTGGTATGTCGATTTTATCTAGCCAATTTCTCAAATCTTCATTTGAGAAATTTAGCAATGCTTCTTTTAGAAATGAATTTGGTGTATACCTAGAAATCATATTCTCAATAGGTTCTCCATGAGTTAGGTTAAATCCTCCATCGCCAGCAACTAAAAATTTTCGCCCTAACGATTTCTTTTTTTCATAAATCGTAATATCAAATTTATTAGAATCTAAAAAAGCTGCTGCAAAAAGAGCAGCAGGACCTCCACCAATAATAGCAATTGATTTTTTCATAGAACAAAGTTACTATTTGTTTGATTTGACTAATATTCTTACCAAAGAAAAACCTCATAACAAATTGTTATGAGGTTTTATAAAATTTATTTTAAAAGAAGCTTACTTCATTTTAGCTAAAAATTCTTTATTCATTTTTACATAATCAGCATTTCCTCTTTTTTCAGCACCTGCTAAAGAAGCCTTAGCTGCTGTAATAGCACCTTTTTTATCTCCAGCTTTAGCTAAGATTAAAGCTTGTTGACGTAAATACCAAAAACGAGGTTGATCTTTTGTCATATCAACAGCTTTGTTTATCCATTCTTTTGCTTTATTAATATCTTTATCTCCATCTAAATAGTATTTAGCAGCGTCAAAGTAATCGTTAGCAGATGGGCCTCCCATTACTTTAGCAATACTAGCTTCTACACCTTTATCAGTAGGAGTGTTAAACTTTACACCTACATAAGTGTTTTCCCATAACATTCCTAAAACAGCAGAATTATTTGTTAAATCATCTATTGTCATAGTAAAAGTTTCAATTGGCATTGGCATTGATTGAACTTTTGCAGTAGTAGATAAAGCTACTTTTTTAGCATCCCATTCTCTAGGAGTTCCCCAGTTTTTAGCATCAGAATAAAAAATAACTTCCCAAGAGCTTTTTCCTGGCTTAGTATATAAGGCGTAAGTACCTTTTTTTAATTCTTTTCCATCAATAGTAACATCGTCACTAAAAGTAACTTTTGTGTTTTGGTTAGCTCCAGTTCTCCATACTTTTCCGTAAGGAACTAAATCTCCAAAAATTGTTCTTCCCTTCACTCCAGGACGAGAGTATTCAACAGATACATCAGTTAGACCTACAGTTTGCTCTAATTTAGAAGATGGACTAGAAGCAGGTGTTTTTAATTGTGCATTAGCGCCTGTTGAGATAGCTACTACAAATAAACTTAAGAGTAATTTTTTCATGATAATAGTTTGTTTTATTTCTAATGCTAAAATTACAAGTAATAAGATTGTTTAATGTTAACGAAAACTTAAAATAATAATCATTTTTTTAGTTGACCTTTGCACACATGAAAAAATATATTTCAGAATTGATAGGAGCTTTTGCGTTGGTTTTTTGCGGAACAGGAGCAATGACTGTAAATGAAGTTACCAGCGGAGCAGATTTAACGCATGTTGGTGTTGCAATTACTTGGGGATTGATTGTTATGGCAATGATTTATGCTTTTGGTGAAATTTCTGGAGCACATTTTAATCCAGCAGTTACGATTGCTTTTGCTTATGCTAAAAAGTTTTCTTGGAAAGAAGTTCCTAAATATATTATTGCACAACTTATAGGCGCTTTATTAGCGAGTTTTATTTTATGGATTTTATTTCCTGCAAGTGAATATTACGGAGCTACAATTCCATTCATAGAGCCTTGGCGAGCGTTTATATTAGAGTTACTCTTGACATTCTTTTTAATGTTAGTAATTATAAATGTATCTACAGGAAGTAAAGAAGTGGGTACCATGGCAGGAATCGCTATTGGAGGAGTAGTTTTATTAGAAGCAATGTTTGCGGGTCCAATTACAAAAGCATCTATGAATCCGATACGTTCTATTGCTCCAGCTTTAGTTTCTGGTCATTTAGAACATTTGTGGTTATATATTTTTGCTCCGATATTAGGCGCTTTATTAGCAGTTGTTTCTTGTAAATTGGTAAAAGACGATAATTGCTGTGATGAAGGATGTTAGTATTTTAGGTTGTGGTTGGTTAGGAAAACCATTAGCCAAATTTTTGATTAAAAAAGGTTTTAGAGTAAAAGGTTCTACCACTTCTTTAAATAAATTAGAAGATTTAAAATCGGTAAATATATCTCCTTTTTTAGTTGATATTTCTTCGGATAAAAACTTTGAAGAGTTTCTTTCTTCTGATGTTTTAATTATTGCAATTACTTCTAAAGGTATAGAAGCATTTAAAAATTTGATTTTTCAGATAGAGAAATCATCAATTAAAAAAGTAATTTTTATAAGCTCAACATCTGTATATCCTAGTGTGAATAAAGAAATGACTGAAGAAGATCCAACGATAGATTCTCCTTTGGCACAGATTGAAAATGAGTTTAAAAGCAATCAGTATTTTAAAAAAACAATTATTCGTTTTGCAGGATTGTTAGGCGAAAATAGAAATCCGGCCAATTGGTTTGAAGGTAGAAAAATACCACAACCAAACGGATTTGTCAATATGATTTATAGAGAAGATTGTATTGAGATTATTTACCAAATAATACAACAAGATGTTTTTGGAGAAGTCTTTAATGCTTGCTCAAATCATCATCCAACAAGAAAAGAGTTTTATACCAACGCTAAAAAGAGAGCGAATAAAGAATCACCAGTTTTTGATGATTCTCAACCTCTGAAGTATAAAATTATAAATTCTGACAAACTACAGAAGCATCTGAATTACACTTTTAAGTTTGATAATTTATTAGTTTAATTAAGAGTACTTTCTCTTTCTCAAATAATTAAATAAGAACCCAAATAAAGCTAATAAACTTAGTGGTAACCCAATATTAAAGAATTGCCAAAAACGTTTTTCAGCATAAGCTTTTTGTTTATCTAAAAGATTAATTTGAATAGTTTTATTGCGTAGTTGAATCAATCCAGAATCATCTAGTAAATAATCAATACTATTCATTAAGAAATCTTTATTTCCAAATTGTTGACCTGTCCATTTATCTAATGATAAATCGTGTGGTTTTCCTTTTAAAATCTGATTTTTACCAAGATCACCATCAGCAATTACCACCATTTTATTCGAATTACTTTCTGCTTCAAATAGAGATGTTTCGAATGGTTTAATTCTGTTTTTATAAGCAGAGTTAAAATCACCTTCTAATAAAACTGCTAGTAGTTGTGGTCCGCTAGCATAGTCGTTTTGTTTTGGTTCTTTAGCAATATCTTGTAGTTCTACAAAAGTTGGAGTTCCTACTTTTTTTGTTAAAACAGAAGTTACTAATAAAGGTGTCTTTTTAATAGGATTCTTTAAAGTGTCAATCTGAGTGGTAAAACGAAAACGTACTGGTTTTACATTCTTAGTAATTGGATGATTTGGATTTCCATTTGTTAAAGGATGATAAAACCAATTTAAATGTTGAAACTGCGCTTGATTACCTGTATTACCTGTTGCTAAAGGAATTTTAGCACTGTATAAGTCTTGAATTAAATGATTGTTTACTCGAACACCGTAGCTAAATAATAAGTCAGTTAAATTTAAATCACGAGGAAAAGCTAGCATTTTACCTTCATTATATAAACTATCTGTATCGGCATAATTATTATCAATCATCCACAAACTTTTACCGCCATTCGTAATAAATTGATCTAAAGTGAATTTTTCTTGCTCAGTAAAACGTTCGGTAGGTTTAGCGATAATTGCTAAATCGTATTTAGTTAAATCATTTAATGTTTTTTGTGGATTATTGGCAACACTATCTAAAGTGAATTTTGCCAAACGATACTTTTTACCAACTTCACTTAAAAGGCTGTATAGGTGAATGTCTTCTAATTCACCGTTACCAGAAATTACTGCGATTTTTTGTTTTTCCTTTTGGGTAATATTATGCAAGGCATCTGCAAAAGAAAACTCTAATTTCTCAATAGCATTTTGTAATTGTGCTTCTTGCGTTTTTGCTACTGAATTTGGTAGTAAAGAAACTAACTCGACTTGTTTTCCAGAAATAATTTCTGCCCAAGGAAAAATAATTGCTTCCGATAATTTCCCACCTTCTTCAACAGTTAGTTGACTTGGCATCATTCCGCGTTTAACTAACCGTTCACGAATATTATCAGGATTTACAAAACGGAATCTGATATTTGAGTTTTCAGCTCTCAACTCTTCTAAAAACTGACGTGTTTCTATTTGTAATCTTTTAAATTCTGCAGGAAAATCTCCCTCTAAATACACATTGATGAAAATATTATCATCAAGTTTATCTAATAAGTTAGTGCTAACTTCAGAAATAGTATAACGTTTATCTTTAGTTAAGTCAAAACGCTTGTGAACTGAACTTGCTAGATAATTAACTAACAATAAACCAATAAATACAAATGAGATGTGTTGTAGCTTCTTATTCATTTTTTAATTGTTGTTTAGTGATGAATAAAAAGAAAAAAGTAACGGACAAAAAGTAAATAACATCACGAGTATCTATAACGCCACGACTAATACTTTTAAAATGCTCGTTAATTCCGAATTGTTGTAAGACATAACCAGAGTTGCCAAGTGAACTACTAACAGCATCAAATCCGTAGAATAAAATAAAGGTGATAAATACTCCAATAATAAATGCAACAATTTGATTTTTAGAAAGTGTTGAAGTAAACAAACCAACAGCGGTAAAAGTAGCTGCTAAAAAAAGTAATCCTAAATAAGAACCAATCGTGCTTCCCATGTCTATATTACCAATAGGATTTCCTAATTGATAAACTGTATAAACGTAAGTTAAAGTTGGTAGTAATGCAATAACCACTAATAAAAGCGATGCAAAAAATTTACCTAATACTATTTGCCAGTCGGTAAGTGGTTTTGTTTTTAATATTTCAATGGTTCCGCTATTAAATTCATCTGCAAAACTTTTCATGGTGATTGCAGGAATTAAAAATAAAAATAACCAAGGTGTTAAATAAAAGAAAGAATTTAAATCGGAAAATCCTGCATTTAAAATATTTAAGTTGTCTTTAAAAACCCATAAAAAGAGTCCGATTACAAGTAAAAATACTCCAATTACCAAGTAGGCAATTGGAGAGGAGAAAAATGAATTAAATTCTTTTTTTAATATTGGAAACATTAAAGTGTTTTAAGATTATTGATGTTTTATATATAATATTTTTTCACCTGATAATAAAATTTTGTTTTCAGAGAAAGACATGTGATTTATTTTTGAATCAGCCGGTAGTTCTAATTCAAGATCCCAAGTATTTCCTGAATTTATTGTGCTATATACCTTATTATCATCACTTATTATAAACCAATTAGTTTTATTTTTTATAAAAACTTTCTCAACATTGTTTTTAATAACAGTCCATGTTTTGGCTAAATCTGTACTTTTCTTTAATTCTTTGTTGGCATAAAATACTTGTAGAAATAGATTAACATCTAGAATCTTATGTTGACCTCCAATGCTATATGGGTTTGTCTTATTATCTATTATTTCCCAATTAGATATTCCATTGTTAGATTTTGCAATAAAATTTGTATAAGGACTTTGTTCTAAGCTTATACCTGCCCCATAAAAATAACCATCACTAAGTTTTTTTGAAGACCATAATCTTATATCATTATCCATCGCTAATTCTTTCCATAGACTAGAGTAATCAGATGTTATTCCTTTATCATTTGTATATATATAATCAGCACAACAATTTACTATAACACAAGAATTTTCATTGATAGAAATTATTTTAGTTTCAATTGCATATGCATCATTATCAAGAAAATTACCAAACGAATTCGAGTTTTCAAAACCATCAGAAGTAAAGTATCCAGTAGAAGAAGTTACTGTAGCTCCAACTTTACTATTAAACATTTTTAAATCATTTTTATTACCTCCAGGTATACTAAGCGTTGTTGGCTCATAACCATCTAAATAGGTTGATAACCTAATTATTGAACCATAATATGAATTAGATGATGTTTCAGTGTCAGCTAGTAGAGTTATTTCATTTGTATCATCAAAAATAAAAGCTTTTTGAATATCTAGTTCAGTGTTTATTTCCTGCCATCCTTTATGCATTATAAAAAAAGATTCTGAAGCACTTTTTTTATTTCCAACTTGAATTATTATTGAACTTTTTCCTTTACCCATTTCAGAGGTAATTTTAACTAGTATTTCTGTGTTAGTAGGAGTAACTTCATAATTTTTATTATTAATAATTAAAGTAGTTTTATCATTATTGCTCTTGAAATTTTGTCCTCTAATTATTAATGTTTGTTCTTCTATTATAAAGTTAGATGATAAAGATACTATTTCTGGACTAGTGACTGCTGGAGTAGGAGGAACAATTTCTTCTTCAGGGCTACTTTTACTACAAGAAAATATTAGAGTCAAGGAAGTGAATAGTAATAAGAAAATTTCTTTTTTCATAATTGATTAGGGTTGAGTTTATATTTAAAATTAAATTAGTGATGTTATTTTATCCACACTCCAAGCTAAAGGTTTATCGTTAAATAATACTTTTGTTTGCTCCCAAACACCTTTAAATAAATCAGAATTACGATAGTTTTCTAAATCTTGTTCAGTATCCCAATAACTATATGTAAAGAAAATGTCTGAATTTGTTTTATCTCTATACAATTCTAATAAACGACAGCCAGGAGAGTTTCGTATGAATTCTTTTTTAGCATTGAAATTAGCTAAAAATTCTTCAATTTTTTCAGGCTGAAAGCTCATTTTTACAATTCGTACAAACATACAATTAATTTATAGTGGTAAATTCTGGAGTAATAACGGTTTTAAATTCAATAGTTATGGTACTTCTGTACTCTAAACCTAATAAGTTTGAAGCTCCTCCAACAGTATCTAAATTGCTACGGTAAATGGCAATCTCTAAAAAACCAGCAGAATTAAAAATAGCTAATTTTTCTCCGTCTGATTGATTGTTATTAGTAGCTGAATAATCAACAATTTCATTATAACGATTATACACTTTATCAAAAGTATAACGACTTGCTCTTATGGTAAATTCACGCCCTTTACCTATAGTATTAAATAACTTCTTATTAATGTTGGTAATCACATTACCATAATTATCAATATAAATAATACCGCCAATAATAATAGTTTGCTCTTGGTTTATCTTCGGCTGGATTTCAACAATATTTTTATAAGAGTCTATCTCTTTACCAATAACATTTAAACTTCCACCACGAGCAATATGAGATGCTACTTGTACAAAAACATCTAAAACAGGGAAACTACTTTCTATATGATTATGAATATTAATCTCCACAATCTTAGTAGGTTTTATTTCAGAAGCAATCATCGATATTAATCCGTTATCTGGACAGATAAAGTAATGATTATCAAGTTCTAAAGCGATGTGTTTGTTTGTTTTACTAAGCTCAGAATCAACACCGATAATATGAATTGTTTTGTCAGGAAAACTCTTGTAAGCGTTTTTTAAAATATACGCAGTTTCTGTAATGTTAAACGGAGATATATGATGTGTAATATCAACAATTTTAGCATCAGGTAATTCAGAATAAATAGCTCCTTTTACAGCTCCTACAAAGTGGTCTTTTGTTCCAAAATCGGTAGTTAATGTAATTAGAGACATTAATTTATTGAGGTGTTAATTAATTTGTTGAAAAATTATATTGAATTTATAGCAAAACTACATAATTCGATAAAAATAATCATTATTTTTAAAGTGAATAATCTTAAAACTTATATCCATTTGAACGAACGTATAATTGAATTAACAGAAATCAATCCAAATGATTTTTTTGGAGCTCAGAATAGTACAATAACTCAATTAAAAACATACTTTCCTAAAGTTAAAATTGTAGCGAGGGGAAATAAACTGAAAATATACGGAGAGTCCGAACTTTTAGATGAATTAGAGAAGCGTGTAGAAATGCTAATTAAGTACTTTAATAAGTATAATAAGTTAGATGAAAATAGCATTGAGCGTATTTTAACATCTACAGGAAAAGAAGAAGAAATAAGAAAATCTGGAAAGATAGATGGTGTTTTAGTACATGGTGTTAATGGTAAATTAGTAAAAGCACAAACTGCAAATCAGCGTAAAATGGTTTCTTTAATGGAAAAGAACGATATGTTGTTTGCCGTAGGGCCAGCTGGTACAGGTAAAACATACACAGCAGTTGCATTAGCTGTAAAGGCATTAAAAGAAAAAGAAGTACGCCGTATTGTTTTAACAAGACCCGCAGTAGAATCTGGTGAAAATCTTGGATTTCTTCCTGGAGATTTAAAAGAAAAGTTAGATCCTTACATGCAACCATTATATGATGCATTACGTGATATGATTCCACATGAAAAATTAGAATCTCACTTAGAAAAAGGAATTATTCAAATTGCTCCATTAGCATTTATGCGTGGACGTACTTTAGATAATGCTTTTGTGATTTTAGATGAAGCACAAAACACGACGCATAATCAGATGAAAATGTTTTTAACCAGAATGGGAAAACATGCTAAATTTATAATTAATGGAGATCCTGGTCAAATAGATTTACCCCGTAAACAAGTGTCTGGTTTAAAGGAATCATTATTAGCTTTAAAAGACATTAAAGGTATTGCACAAGTGTATTTAGATGATAAAGATGTAATTCGTCACCGATTAGTAAAAAGTATTATTAAAGCTTATAAGAGTATTGAAACTGAGTAATTCTAATGGAATATAAAAAAGATTATTTAGAAAGAGAAATAGAGAAATTAATTAATTTTCTCAAGGAGTTATTTGAATCGTCTATGGATGAGGGAAGTAGTTTCGAAGAAATTGACGAATCATTTAAAGAAAGATTTGGATTTAATTTTTTTAATATTGAAAATGAAAAACTAATAGTTCTACTAGAAAAAGAAGATGTTGCTGTTTTAAAGAGTTTATTAGATTTTATAAATGGATTACAGTTGAAATCAGATTTTAATAAGGAAAAAAGATTATTGCTTTTAAAAATTATAGATAATAAACAAGGAGCTTTTAGTTTCGAAAGAATGTTGTAGAGTTACAATATTTCTTCATTTTTAGGAAGTTAAAAGAAGAATAAAAAACTTACTTTTGCGCGACAACAACACAACAACACAATAATGAATACAATTAACGAAACTAACTTTCAGTTTCCTAAACAAAAGTCTGTTTACAAAGGCAAAGTAAGAGAAGTTTATAATATTGATGATGAAGTATTGGTAATGATTGCATCTGATAGGCTTTCTGCTTTCGATGTGATCCTTCCTCGACAAATTCCTTTTAAAGGACAAATATTAAATCAAATTGCTACTAAAATGATGAATGACACAGCAGATGTTGTTCCGAATTGGTTGGTTGCAAATCCTGATGAGAATGTAGCAATTGGTGATTTATGCGAGCCGTTTAAAGTAGAAATGGTAATTCGTGGTTATATGTCTGGTCATGCAGCACGTGAATATAAAGCAGGTAAAAGAGTTTTATGTGGAGTAGCAATGGCAGAAGGAATGCAAGAGAATGATAAATTCCCTGAACCAATTATTACACCATCTACCAAAGCAGATAATGGAGATCATGATGAAGATATTACGCGTGAAGAAATTTTATCAAAAGGAATCGTTTCTGAAGCAGATTATACAGTTTTAGAAAATTATACAAGAACTTTATTTAAAAGAGGAACTGAAATCGCAGCTAAACGAGGATTAATTTTAGTTGACACTAAATACGAATTTGGTAAAACGAGAGACGGTAAAATTGTATTGATAGATGAAATTCACACACCAGATTCTTCTCGTTATTTTTATGCAGATGGATATGCTGAACGTCAAGAAAAAGGAGAGAAGCAAAAACAATTATCAAAAGAATTTGTACGTCAGTGGTTAATTGAAAACGGATTTCAAGGAAAAGAAGGACAACAAATTCCAGAAATGTCTGATGAGAAAATTATCGAAATTTCTAATAGGTATATCGAATTATACGAGAAAATTACAGGTGAAAGATTTGTAAAAGCAAATACAGAAAATGTATTAGCTCGTATCGAAAAAAATGTAACGGAGTTTTTAACTTCGTAAACTTTTAAAACAAACAACAATGATAATAGAACCAAGAACAAGAGGGTTTATTTGTTTAACATCGCATCCAACAGGTTGTGCTCAAAATGTTAAGAATCAAATTGAATATGTAAAATCTAAAGGAAAGATAAACGGAGCTAAGAAAGTATTAGTTATCGGTTCTTCTACAGGTTTTGGATTAGCATCAAGAATTAGTAGTGCATTTGGTTCAGATGCAGCTACAATAGGAGTTTTCTTTGATAAACCAGCAAGTGAAGGAAGACCAGCATCACCAGGTTTTTACAATACAGCTGCTTTCGAACAAGAAGCGAATGCATCAGGTTTATATGCTAAAAGTATTAATGGAGACGCATTTTCAAACGAAATAAAAGAGCAAGTAATCAATTTAATCAAAGAAGATTTAGGTCAGATTGATTTAGTGATTTACAGTTTAGCTTCACCAGTTAGAACCAATCCTAACGATGGTAAACGTTATAAGTCAGTTTTAAAACCAATTGGTGAAGTATTTTCTAATAAAACTGTAGATTTCCATACAGGAAAAGTATCAGAAATTTCTATCAATCCCGCTGAAGGAGAAGATGTAGAGAATACAGTGACTGTAATGGGAGGTGAAGACTGGAAAATGTGGATGGATGCTCTAAGTAATGCTGGAGTTTTATCTGAAGGAGTTAAAACAGTGGCGTATTCTTATATTGGTCCTGAAGTTACAAAGCCAGTATATAGAAACGGAACAATTGGAGCGGCTAAAGATCATTTAGAAGCAACAGCTTTTACGATTACTGATGATTTAAAATCATTAAATGGTAATGCCTATGTTTCTGTAAATAAAGCCTTGGTTACTCAAGCTAGTTCTGCAATTCCTGTAATTCCTTTATATATTTCTTTATTGTATAAAACAATGAAAGAAAAAGGAATTCATGAAGGTTGTATTGAGCAAATTCAACGTTTGTACAGCGAACGTTTATTCGGTGGTGATTTAGCTTTAGATGAGAAAGGTAGAATTAGAATTGACGATTGGGAGATGCGTGATGATGTACAAGCTGAAATTTCTAAACTTTGGAAAGAAGCGACTACAGAAAATTTATCTGAGATTGGAGATTTAAAAGGATATAGTGATGATTTCTATAATCTTTTTGGATTTAAAGTTGGTGGAGTAGATTATGATGCTGATGTAAACGAAATGGTTTCAGTGTCAAGTATTCAATAAGCCTTTATAAAAGTATAATAAGAACCTCATAGAATTTCTATGAGGTTTTTTAGTTATATTTCGATTTTAAAAATGATATGAAAGCAGCTTCAGTAAAAACAATAAAAGACGAATTACAACATCTTGAATCAAAAGAATTGAGAGAGTTGTGTTTAAAATTAGCTCGATTCAAAAAAGAGAACAAAGAATTGCTAACGTATTTATTATTCGAAGCGCATAATGAAGAAGAATATATAAACGGAGTTAAACAAGAGATAGACGAGTTATTTGATAGTGTAAACACCAAAAGCTTCTTTTATATTAGAAAAAGTGTACGAAAAATACTGACTACTACTAAGAAATATATTCGCTATTCTAAAAAGAAAGAAACAGAAATAGAATTGTTATTGTATTTCTGTATAAAGCTTAAAAAATTTAAGCCATCAATAAAGAGGAGTCCAAGAATACAAAATGTATTGGCAACTCAAATTAAGTTGATAAAAAAAGCAATCGAAACTTTACATGAAGACTTGCAATTCGATTATAATGAAAGGCTTTTAGAGATTGATTTATAATTAGGGGTTTAGGTTTGTTGGTAATTCAAATATTTCAAGGTCAAAATATTTTATGGATGCCAATAGATGATCAAAAATATCAGCCATTATATATTCATAGTTCTTCCATTCTTTATCAGCACTAAAAGCATAAATTTCAATTGGTAATCCTTGTGTTGTTGGCGCTAACTGACGCACCATAATCATCATTTCTTTATTAATAGCAGGATGCGCTTCGATATAAGCTTGCGCGTATTTTCTAAAAATACCAATATTGGTTAGGTTTCTACCGTTTAAAAGTAAGCTCTTGTCAATATTTTGCTCTTGGTTAAACTGGTAAATTTTTTCTTGACGATTTGATAGATAAGACTCAATTAATTGAATAGATTTTAATTTATTAATTTCTTCATCAGATAAGTGCTTAATACTATCCATTTTAATATTCAAAGCTCTTTTAATTCTTCTACCTTGTGAGTTAACCATTCCTCTCCAGTTTTTAAAAGAATCAGAGATTAATGCATAAGTAGGAATCGTAGTAATCGTCTTATCAAAATTTTGAACTTTTACAGTAGCTAACGATATTTCTGTAACATCTCCATCGGCTCCAAACTTTTCAAAAGTAACCCAATCGCCAATTCGTACCATATCGTTTACCGATACTTGAATACTGGCAACAAAACCTAAAATTGTGTCTTTAAAAATTAAGATAATAATTGCTGAAGCTGCTCCTAAAGCTGTAAAGAATTTCCAAACAGGTTGATTAGTGATAATAGCAAAAGACAGAATAAATCCAGTTAACCAAGCAAAAATCATAAATACTTGAATATAACTGTCAATAGGCTTGTCTTTAAATCGAGGAAGTGTTTTAAGGTAGTCTTTTACCGAATTTAAAATACTTCTAACAATTTGTATTGTTAAAATAATACTTAATATTTCAACTGATTTTGTAGTTAAGTTTCTTAAGTATTCGAAGTCATAAAAAAGTACAGGAATCAATTCAAAAAACAAAAATACAGGAACAAGGTGCGCAATATTGGTAGGTACTTTATTTGTTATTAAAATATCATCAAAATTTGTTTTCGATGTATTTGCAATTCTGATTGATAATACACGAAATATTTTTCTTACAATAATGTCTATAAGATAGATGATTACTAAAGAGAGAATTAGTAAGATGAATATATTTAAATACTTTGCAGTATTATTTGATAACCCAAAACCTACCAAGTAATTGTAGAAGAAATGTTTATTAAAGCTCATAAGAATATAATATGTAGCAAAGCTATTAATTATAATTGTAGATGATAGATTCAAGTTGTTTTTATTTGAAATACACTCACCTTAAAATTTTCTTAAAATTGATTGATTAAAAATATAGGAGCATTTTTTTTGTAACTTATACCGATAAAACAAAACTGTGAACAATGCCAACTTACAATTTAAAAATTAACGGAAAATCAGTTGCTGTAAATGCTGATGAAGATACACCATTATTATGGGTGTTACGTGATGAGCTAAATATGGTCGGAACCAAATTTGGTTGCGGAATTAGTCAATGTGGTGCGTGTACTGTACATGCAGACGGAACAGCGATTAGAAGTTGCCAATTGCAAGTGTCAATGGCCGAAGATTTAAATATTACCACAATCGAAGGTTTATCTGAAAAAGGAGATCATCCTTTGCAACAAGCTTGGAAAGAAGTTGATGTTCCGCAATGCGGATATTGTCAAGCAGGTCAAATCATGACTGCTGCGTCATTTTTAAAAGAAAACCCAAATCCTACTACACAAGAAATTCGTGAAGCAATGAATGGTAATTTGTGTAGATGTGCCTCGTATAACAGAATAGAAAAAGCAGTAGCAATTGCAGCTGAAAAAATGTCTTAAAAAATTGAAAAATGAGCACAACAGAAAATAAATTAACGTTTAGTAGAAGAAATTTTTTAAGAACATCAGTCATTGCAAGTGGAGGAATCATGATTGGTTTCAATTTATTCACAGCTTGTAAGCCGAATGTAAAACCATCAGTAGATGTTGAAAACTTAAATTTCAACGATTTTAATGCCTTTATTAAAATTGCAGATAATGGTTATGTAACTATTTATTCACCGAACCCAGAAATTGGGCAAGGAGTAAAAACATCGATGCCAATGATTATCGCTGAAGAGCTAGATGTTGATTGGGATAAAGTGCACGTAGCACAAGCACCATTAAATACCAAAGAGTATAAACGTCAATTAGCAGGAGGTAGTCAGTCAATTCGATTTGGTTGGGATGCACTAAGGCAAACAGGAGCAACTACAAAACAAATGCTGGTAAATGCTGCGGCTGCTAAATGGGGTGTAGATGCGTCGACATGTAAAGCTTCAAAAGGAGAAATTACGAATGCAAAAGGAGAAACTCTAGGGTATGGAGATGTTGTTAAAGAAGCTGCTGCTCTAGAAGTTCCAGAAAATGTAACTTTAAAAAAGCCATCTGAGTTTACCATTATTGGTACAGATGCAATTAATGTAGATTTAAAAAAGATTATAACGGGTAAACCTTTATTCGGGCTAGATTATAAAGCAGAAGGGATGTTGTATGCTTCAGTATTACGTCCACCATCATTCGGACAAAAGTTAAAGTCTTATGATGCTTCTGAAGCTAAAAAAGTAAAAGGAGTTATAGATGTTATTACCATTGGAGAAAAAGCTAGAAAATTTTTAGATACAGGAAAGTTCAATTGGGCATTTATAATGTCTGATACAGATAAGGTTGTAGTTATAGCAGAAAATACTTGGGCTGCTTTTAAAGGTAAAAAAGCAATAAAAGCAGTTTGGGAAAATACAGGTGAATTAGAAAATACAGATGCTCAAAATAAAATATTAAATGAAATTTTAGAAGGAAAAGATTTTGATACCCGCCGTGAAGATGGAGATATCAAAAAAGCCTTTGCTGAGGCCGATAAAGTAATTGAAAAAACTTATCATTCTCCATTTTTACCGCATAATTGTATGGAGCCAATGAATTTTTATGCAAATGTAACTCCAGAAAAGGTACATTTAGCTGGTCCCGTTCAAACACCAGAATATGCAGCTTTAGCAGTATCTGATATGTTAGATCGAGATATCAACCAAATTCAAGTTGACATGACGAGAATGGGTGGAGGATTTGGACGCCGTTTATATGGTGATTTTGTGTATGAAGCTGCCGAAATATCAAATGCTATTAAGAAACCTGTAAAAGTAGTGTCGAGTAGAGAAGATGATATGACTACAGGTATTTACCGTCCAGCAATTAAATATCGAATCGCAGCATCAATAAAAAATGGAGAAATTACAGGGTATCATTTAAAAGAAGCTGCAATAAATAGTAATATGTACGGATTAATTCCACATTTTTTCCCTGCAGGATGTATTCCAAATTATAAAGTGTCTACTAAGAATTATAAAAGTGATGTTACAACAGGGGCGTGGAGAGCACCTTATACAAATTTCTTAGCATTCGCTGAACAAGCATTTTTTGATGAAGTTGCTCAAGAAATAGGAAAAGATGCAGTTCAGTTGCGTTTAGAATTATTAGAAAATGTTAAAAATACTACTGATAAGAAAATAGAATATTCTGGTAAAAGAATGCAGGATACTATAAAATTAGCTGCAGAGAAAGGAAACTGGGGAAGAACAAAAGAAGGTGTTTATCAAGGTTTTTCAGCTTATTACAGTCATAATACTCATGTGGCGGAAGTAGCTGAAGTAGAGTTGAAAAATGGTTTACCTGTAGTAACTAAAGTGATTGCTGCGGTAGATTGCGGAATTGTTGTAAATCCAACCGGAGCAATTAATCAAATTCAAGGAGGAGTTTTAGACGGAATAGGACATGCGATGTATGGAGATTTAACTTTTAAAGATGGAAAGCCGTCAAATAAAAATTTCGATACCTATCGATTAATTAGAATGAATGAAACTCCACAGGTTGAGGTACATTTTGTGAAAAATGATTTATCACCAACCGGACTTGGAGAACCTGGATTGCCACCAGCAGGTGGAGCGGTAGCAAATGCAATTAATAAAACGCTTGGTAAACGATTGTATAATCAACCGTTTGATAATCAACTTAATTTAAATAAAGTTTTAGGATAAAATATAAGCACTAAATAATATGAGCGCTTTTTTTATTTAAAAGCGATATTCAAAAATATATGCTTATTTATTCCTATTTTTGAAAATACTATGCATGCATAGTAAATTTATCAACACAACAAAAACACTTTAATGAAAATAAAAAAGATACTCGTTGCTAATCGAGGTGAAATTGCTATTCGTGTATTTCGCGCTTGTGTAGAAATAGGAATTAAAACAGTTGGAGTTTACACCTATGAAGATCGTTATTCATTGCATCGATATAAAGCAGATGAATGTTATCAAATAGGTAATGATGATGAACCATTAAAACCATATTTAAATATTGATGCTATTATAAAAGTAGCAAAAGAGAATGGAGTAGATGCGATACATCCTGGATATGGGTTCTTATCTGAAAATGCTGATTTCGCTCAGAAATGTGAAGATAATAATATAATTTTCATTGGCCCTAAAGTTTCAGTTTTAAAAGCTTTAGGAGATAAGATAACAGCAAAAGAAGTAGCGGTAGCGAATAACGTTCCAATTATTCAGAGTAGTAAGGCAAAACTAGAAACGATTGATGTTGCTTTATCAGAAGCAAAGAAGATAGGTTTTCCTGTAATGTTAAAAGCTGCATCAGGAGGTGGAGGAAGAGGAATGCGCGTTATTAGAACTGAAGATGATTTAAGGAAATCATTTCCAGAAGCAAGAAGAGAAGCTTTAAACGCTTTTGGTGATGACACGGTGTTTTTAGAAAAATTTGTAGAGAACCCGAAGCATATAGAAATTCAAATAGTTGCAGATGCGCATGGTAATATGGTGCATTTATATGAGCGTGATTGTTCAGTACAAAGGCGTTATCAAAAAGTAATTGAGTTTGCTCCGTCATTCGGGTTATCAGAGGAAACAAAAAACAGTCTTTATAAATATGCAATTGATATTTGTAAAGCTGTAAACTATAATAATATTGGTACTGTAGAGTTCTTGGTTGATGATGATGGAAGCATTTATTTTATCGAAGTAAATCCACGTATACAAGTAGAGCATACGGTAACAGAAATGATTACCAATATAGATTTAGTTAAAACACAAATTTTTGTTGCTGGAGGATACAAGTTAGCCGATAAACAAATAAAGATAACGTCTCAAGACGCAGTACAGATTTCAGGATATGCTTTGCAATGTAGAATTACAACAGAAGACCCAGCGAATAATTTCAAACCAGATTTTGGTACAGTAACTACGTACCGTAGTGCATCAGGATTTGGAATTCGATTAGATGCAGGTAGTATTTACCAAGGCGTAAAGATCTCTCCATTTTTCGATTCAATGTTGGTTAAGGTTTCAGGAAGAAGTAGAACCCTAGATGGTGCATGTCGTAAAGTTCGTAGAGCATTAGCAGAATTTAGAATTAGAGGAGTAAAAACGAATATAGCTTTTGTAGATAATATCTTACAGCACCCTGTTTTTAGAGAAGGAAAAGTAACGGTGAATTTTATAAAGAATGAGCCAAAGTTATTTGAATTTAAAGAGCCAAGAAATAGAGCGAATAAATTATTGAGCTTTTTAGGAGAAACTATCGTTAACGGTAATCCTGATGTTAAAAAAATAAATCCAAATCAAACGTTTGTAAAACCTATAATTCCAGAATTCTCTAAGTTAGAAGAGTATCCTAAAGGAACAAAAAATCTATTAACAGAATTAGGACCAGAGAAATTTGCAAGTTGGTTAAAAAATGAAAAGAAGATTCATTTTACTGATACCACAATGCGAGATGCACATCAAAGTTTACTAGCAACAAGAATGCGAACAACAGATATGTTGCAAGTAGCTGAAGGATATGCTAAAAACAACCCTGATATTTTTAGTATGGAAGTTTGGGGAGGAGCAACCTTCGATGTGTGTTTACGATTTTTACAAGAAAATCCATGGGAGAGGTTAGCTTTATTAAGAAAAGCGATGCCCAACGTATTATTACAAATGTTGATTCGTGGATCAAATGGAGTAGGATATACAGCTTACCCCGATAACTTGATAGAAAAATTTGTAGAAAAATCATGGGAAACTGGAGTAGATGTTTTTAGAATTTTTGATTCTTTAAATTGGATGAAGTCCATTGCACCGTGTATAGAACATGTTCGTAATAAAACAGAAGGATTAGCAGAAGCTTCTATTTGTTATACAGGAGATATTTTAAATCCAAAGAAAACAAAGTATTCATTAAAATATTATATACAATTAGCAAAAGATATTGAAAATGCAGGAGCGCATATTTTAGGAGTAAAAGATATGGCAGGTTTATTAAAACCACAAGCAGCATATGAATTAATATCAGCATTGAAATCAGAAATAAACATTCCTATTCATTTACATACACACGATACATCTTCTGTACAATCTGCAATGTATTTAAAAGCAATTGAAGCTGGAGTAGATGTGGTTGATGTAGCTTTAGGCGGACTGTCAGGATTAACGTCGCAGCCAAACTTTAACTCCATTGTAGAAATGTTGAAGTTTAACGAAAGAGAAAATTCATTAAACACTAAAAGTTTAGCTGAGTACTCTGATTATTGGGAAACCGTTCGTAATTACTATTATCCTTTTGAAAGTGGATTAAAATCTGGAACTGGTGAAGTCTATAATCATGAAATTCCAGGAGGTCAGTATTCTAATTTAAAAGGGCAAGCAATTGCATTAGGTTTAGAAGATAAGTTTCCAGAGGTAACCAAAATGTATGGAGAGGTAAATGAAATGTTTGGAGATATTGTAAAAGTAACTCCAAGCTCAAAGGTTGTGGGAGACATGGCGCAGTACATGATTAGTAATAAACTAACTGTTGATGATGTAATGGAGCGTGGAGATACGATTTCATTTCCTCAATCGGTCATAAGTTTCTTTAAAGGAGATTTAGGTCAGCCAGTAGGAGGTTTTCCTAGTAAGCTACAGAAAATAGTATTAAAAAATCAGGAACCATATACCGATCGCCCAAATGCACATCTAGAACCTATAGATTTCGATAAAGAATTTACTTCTTTTAAAAGAACATTTAAAAAAGGAATGGGACGTGAACTGGAAATCACTGATTTCTTATCTTATAAATTATACCCAAAAGTATTTGTAGATGCCTATAATAAGCATGTAAAATATGGAAATGTGATGAATATACCAACCAAGAATTTTTTCTTTGGGGTGGAAGTTGGTGAGGAAATTATGGTAGACTTAGAAGTAGGAAAGCGAGTTTTGATTTCTTTAATGCAAAAAAGCGAACCTGATGAGAATGGAAATGTGAGTATTTTCTTTAAAATCAACGGACAAATGCGAAATGTTTTAATAAAAGACACTTCCATTAAAGTAGATAAAAAGGAAAATAAGAAAGTAGATACTTCCGATGACAATCAAATAGGAGCTCCATTACAAGGTTTGTTATCAAATGTATTGGTGAAAAAAGGAGAAAAGTTGAAAGGAAATCAACCTTTGTTTATTATTGAAGCGATGAAAATGGAAACAACAGTAACTGCAATAAAAGCAGGTGTAGTTGATAAAATTGAATTAAAGAAAGGAGCTTTAGTAAATACCAATGATCTTATTTTAATAATGAAATAATAGTATTTGATAAACGCTGAAAAAAATGGTATTTTCGCAGCCTACAAAAATCAAAAGTAAGAATGGCAAAAGATTTATTTGATAGAATTAAAGGAGATAAAGGACCGTTAGGGAAATGGGCAGATAAAGCTGAGGGGTATTATGTATTCCCAAAATTAGAAGGGCCAATATCTAACAGAATGTCTTTCAATGGTAAAAAAGTAATTACTTGGAGTATCAATGATTACTTAGGTTTAGCGAATCATCCTGAAGTTTTAAAAGTAGATGGAGAATCAGCTGCATCAGACGGATTAGCATACCCAATGGGTGCTAGAATGATGTCAGGGCATACAAAGTACCATGAGCAATTAGAGCAAGAATGTGCTGAGTTTGTAGGTAAAGAAGCTTCTTATTTAGTGAATTTCGGATACCAAGGAATGGTATCTGCAATTGATGCTTTAGTAAATAAAGATGATGTTATTGTATACGATATGGATACACATGCTTGTATTATTGATGGTGTTCGTTTACATGCAGGTAAGCGTTTTGTATATCGTCATAATGATATCGAGAGTTGTGAGAAAAACTTGATGCGTGCTACTAAAATGGCTGAAAAAACTGGTGGAGGAATCTTATTAGTTTCAGAAGGAGTTTTTGGTATGCGTGGAGAGCAAGGTCGTTTAGCTGAAATTGTAGCTTTAAAAGAAAAATACAACTTTCGTTTATTAGTTGATGATGCTCACGGGTTCGGAACACTTGGTGAAGGTGGTAGAGGTACAGGTTATGAGCAAGGGGTTCAAGATGGTATTGATGTATATTTTGCAACTTTTGCAAAATCTATGGCAGGTATAGGAGCTTTCTTTGCAGGAGATAAAGATGTCGTACAGTATTTACAATATAATATGCGATCTCAAATGTTTGCGAAATCATTACCAATGCCAATGGTAAAAGGAGCTTTAAAACGTTTAGATATGATTCGTACAATGCCTGAATTAAAAGATAATTTATGGAAGATTACGAATGCTTTACAATCAGGTTTACGTAATGCAGGTTTCGATTTAGGAACTACACAAACGTGTATAACTCCTGTGTTTTTAAAAGGTGAAATTCCAGAAGCAATGGCAATGGTACATGATTTACGTGAAAATCATGGAGTGTTTTGTTCAATTGTAGTATATCCTGTAATTCCTAAAGGATTAATTATTTTAAGGTTGATTCCTACAGCGCGCCACACAATCGAAGATGTTGATGAAACAATTGTAGCTTTCTCAGCAATTCGTGAAAAATTAGAGAATGGTACATATAAAAAGGTTGCCGAATCTATCATGGCAGAATAAAAAATAAGATTAATAATAAAAACTCATGAATATTTATTCATGAGTTTTTTGTTTTATAGAAGAATCTAAATATTTTTGGAATCCTTTTTGAGTGATAAAAATTAATGAAAAAATTAATATACATATATATAGTATTATTTACTGCTGCTTTGAGTGGTCAAATAAAAGACACCCTACCTAATTTTAATGATGAGTATTTTTTAGTGAAGAAAGGAGATACTTTAATGATTGCTTTAGATGAGGTTTCGATATTACCAAAACATAAATACAAAACAGCTTCAGATGTTAACTATTATTACTGGTTAAGAAGAAAGGTTTTTAAAGCATATCCTTATGCAGTTCTTGCAGCAAAAAGAATAGATAGTGTGAATTCTCGATTGGATAAAATAAAATCGAAAAGTCAAAAACGTAGATATGTAAAAAGAGTGCAAAAGTATTTAGAAGAAGAATTAACAAAACCATTAAAGAAGCTAACTAGAACTGAAGGTAGAATATTGTTAAAATTAATTCATCGTCAAACTGGTAAAACAGCCTTTAATAATATTAAAGAATTAAGGAGTGGTTGGAAAGCCTTTTGGTATAATGCTACGGCAAATGTTTTCAAGTTATCGTTAAAATCAGAGTATAGTCCAGAAACAGTAAATGAGGATTATTTGGTAGAAGATATTATCCAGCGGGCTATAATAGATGAGAAGATAGAGTATCAGAAGCCAAAGCTCGACAAAGACTTCATCTCTATAGTCTCTAAGTCACGAGGAACTATTAATGTAGAGGAGTATAAAGAGATGTTTAAGAAGATACGCAAGAAGCGTAAACGAAAGAATAAGAGAAAAAAGAAAAGCTAAAGAGCTTTTCTTTTTGTTTAGAGCAAGTATTAAAACAAACATCATGTATAAATAATAGGAAAGGAAGCTGTTTTTCAAAAATATTCACACTATAATTAGCTGTATTTTAATGCTTTGAAAATTTCCAAAAAAATAACTTAAAAAAGGTTGTTGTTATGTTAAAAAAGGGTTCTATATTTGCACCCGCTAAGGGAAAAACGCGAGTTCAGAAGTTAGCAAAAGTTCATTAAAATAGGGTTGTAGATTTCTTTAAGAAAAGATTAAAAATAAGTTAAGTTTTACTTGTTTAGAATAAATAAAAGAGAGTATCTTTGCAGTCCGTTTTAAAAACGAAAGTTCATTAAGGTTAGCGAAAAATAAATTAAAAAAACTTTCAAAAAAGTTTGTCAGTTTTAAAATAGTTTATAAATTTGCAACCGCTTTAAGAAAGCGATACGATC
>CANNGJ010000011.1 GCA_947504185.1 uncultured Tenacibaculum sp.
ATCAAATAATTAAAGCCAAAATTATAACCGACGGAAAATAAAAAAGTCGGAAGATTTTTTCTTCCGACCATGACTACATTTTAATGAGTCTTTTTTTATTTTACCTGAAAAGAGGTGAAACCTAAATTTTCTTCATTTGTTGTTTCATCATTTGCATTTGCTCTTTCAACATTCCATGTTTATCTAGCTTTTTAGCTTCAGCCATTAAATTAGTTGCTTCACGTTTCCTACGTTTAGTCATAGCGATACCAGCTAATTGTAATTTTGTCATCGCTAAATCATGATCCATTGCTAAACCTAATTTTACTGCTTTTTTTAAGAATTTTTCAGCTTGAGTAATGTTCGTTTGAGATAACATAATCCCATGAAGATAATTATAGTAACCTTCTTGTTTTTGAATTAAAGCTGACGATGGATTTTTAATATAGCCCAACCATTTTTTAGCTCCTTCAAAATTTTGTTTACGTAATTGTAAGAACGCAAGTAAAATGAATTCGTTTTTAAAATAGAATAAGACAAAAATACCAGCCAATAAAAGAATAGAAATCCCATTCATAATATGACCTTGCGTAAATTCATACACAGACCAGATTGTAATTAAACCTGCTAAAACTAATTTTATATTTTTATTGAACATAATTTATTTTTAAACAACGTGCAAAAGTACGTTTTTCTACTTAATTTTTATTTATTTCTTATAGAACTTCTTGTGCTTGTACCATGCAATTAAACCAATTATTGCGACAAAAGCAACTGAGTAATATACAGCTGTAGGTGTAATAACCTTATCTCCACTAGCATATGAGTGCAAACCAGATAAGTAGAAGTTTACTCCCATAAACGTCATCATAATAGATCCATATGCTATAATAGACCATAAGTTAAAAGTATATTTACCTCTCAGTCCAGGAATTAAGCGCATATGTAATACAAAGGCATATACCATAATTGATATTAAAGCCCAAGTTTCTTTAGGATCCCAACCCCAATAGCGACCCCAGCTTTCATTTGCCCACATACCTCCTAAAAAAGTACCAATACTTAGCAGAACTAGGCCTACAGTTAATGTCATTTCGTTGATAATAGTAATCTCTTTAAGGTGTAAAGATATTTTCTTTTTATTGTCTTTATTTGTGAAAATTATCAAGAATAAAGCAAAAACTCCTAAAATCATACCTAAGGAAAAAGGGCCATAACTAGCTACAATAATAGATACATGTACTTTTAACCACCATGAGTTTAAGACTGGCTGTAAGTTTGCTATTTCTGGATCTAACCAATTTAAACTAGCAAAAAATAAAATAATAGCAGTAATAAATGTTGCAGCAGCTATTGTTAGAGTTGATCTTTTTCCTAATAGTAAACCAAATAGCATAGTTGCCCATGCTACAAATATAATAGCTTCATAAGCATTACTCCATGGTGGAATACTACTAATATACCAACGAGAAGCTAAGCCTAAGGTATGAAGTATAAATAATCCTAGAATGATGAATATTAAGCCATTTATAACATAGTTTATCCATTTTTTAGTTTTGAAAATACTAAGTATAAAAAATATGATAAGGAGTAAACTAGCAAAAAGGTAGTATGAAATTAGTTTACTGAAAACACTAAAGTTGTTATACTTAATTTCTAAAGAAATTTTGTCTTGAGAAGGAATTACTTCCGAACCAAATTTTCTTTGAAACTTTTTAATTCCGTTTAAAACTTTATTTGTTTCGGTATAGTCGTTAGACTTTTTTGATGCTTGTAATAATTGAAAATAAACAGGTAAGGATTGACGTACAAAAACTGAATCTGTCCCTTTAAAGTTGGCATGAGAAGTTTCTGGTTGAGATACCCATTTGTTATTTTCATCATTAGGTACAGGGAATATTCGTAATATACCACCTCCTAGAGCTTGAGAAAGTAACCAAATACGTTGTTCAGCTTTAATAGCATCCAATTCAAATTTGTTTTGAATTCTTTTCTTTTGAGCTTCAGCTACTAAATGACTTATCTTAGAAGTACCATTTTCGTCATAAAAATCAACAAATCGAGCATATTTAGCATCTTTAGGTAATCCTAAAACTTCACGGATTTGAGTATTGCCTTTTTCTAAATAAATAAAAGGAACATTTATCCAAAACATAGGTGCTTCGGTAATAGAAACTAAAACTTGGCTAGGTGTTAGGCCTTTAAAATTATTAGTATGCGCTACTTTTCTTACCAATTCAGATGCATATGTATGTGCTGGTTTCATTCTTCCACCTGCATCTTGTATTACTAGTTCACTAAATAGGTTAGCATGTTCTTTGTTAACTACAGATTTCTGTAAAACAGAATCGATTTGAGCATCTGATAATTGTTTTGGTTGATGTGTTTTGTGCTGTGCAAAACTTATACTACTAGCTAGTAAAAGAACAATTGATAATGCCGCTTTTTTAGCTTTTACTTTCTCTAAAGACTTTTTTAAATTTCCAAAATGAGTGTTCTTCAAAAAGAGAGAAACTATCAGTCCGAAGAATAATAAAAAATAACCAATATACGTTACTGTTGTTCCCAAGGCATCATGATTAACTGAAAGATGTGTCTGTTCAATTTCTTTACCAGCATTTAAATAACCAGATTGAAACACACGATATCCTTTATAATCTAAAATATGATTCATAAAAAGTCTAAAGTCAAAAGTTTCACTTTCATCAATTACAGTTACTTCACTAGCATATGAAGCAGCGCTTTCTGATCCAGGGTATTTTTCTAATTGAAAATCGTTTAACTTAATGCTAAAAGGAGTTTTACGTTGTTTAGCCCCATACCAAGCTCTAAAATTTAAATCACCAATATTAAATTGTTTAACGCCATCTACATTAAACTGACCACCAGTTAATTCTATACGTTCAGTTTTTCCTGCTGTTGTAACATCAAAAACAACCATGTCGTATTTTTTAGGGTCTTTCTTTCCTCTAACAGTTTTAACTTCTCCTTTAATAGGGTAATTAGGTACAACAAAAGGTAAACCAGAGATATTGTAAAGAGATCGTAATTTAAAGTCTTGAATAGTATCTTGTTTTACCAAACCTTTTTCTTGGGTAGCCATTACCTGAAAGTCACCTGCGGTTTTTGTAATGATTTTTATAGAATCATTTTGCTTAAATATATTAATATTAGCACCCTCTTCTTTTGAGTTGAAACCAACTAATATATTGTGGATGTTTTGTACAGTTCCACTTTTTATATAATGTTCATGTCTATTACCGCTTGAGCTTTCTACAAATAAAATATGCTCAGTAGCATTGTCGTCTTCAATAAACTTCTCTTCAACCCAAGGAATGTAATCTACAAGTTTAAAATCGATTTGATGATTTTTGCTATCTTTATTTGGTTGAAAGTATTCGGTAAAATTAACTGAGTTGCTACCCCAAGCGGATAACAATAATTTGTTGTTAGTTTCCTTTTGAAAATTATTATCGTCAATAACAACGTTTAAATAATTGGTGTCAGAAAAAAAAGTGTTGGTAGTTTCACCTTCATCAATAACCATTAAACCTTCATAACTAATATACCTTGTAATTCCAGCACCTATTAAGATTAGTAAAAAGGCTACGTGGAATAATAAAACTGACCACTTTTCTTTTCTGTAAAGTTTGTATCTAAAGATATTTCCAAAGAAATTAATTACAAAGAACACCATGATTAATTCAAACCACCAAGTATTATATACAAGAACTTTAGATGTTTGAGTTCCAAAATCATTTTCTATAAAAGTAGCAACTCCCATAGCTATAGCAAATAGAAAAAATAACACCGCCATTAGGCGTGTAGAGTATAATATATTAAGGATTTTTTTCATCGTGAAATTTGCGTTAAGATAAAACTGTGCAAATTTACGGATTAATGAGCGAATAGAATTATGATTTCAATCATTATTTAAATAATGAGAATGTTAAAGTAAATGAGTTATTTCCCTATTTTTTCTCCCATTTTCACAAAAGTCTCAATGCGTTTTTTGGTGTTGTCTAAAATATCTTGATCGATCGATATTTTGTCTTTATCAACTAATAGCACAATAGTAGATCCTCCAAAAGCAAAATACCCCATTTCATCCCCTTTTTTAATTTCTGAATTGGGAGTGAAAGTTTCAATAATACTACCTACCATAGTTGCACCTACCGGAGCAATAATAATATCTCCTTTGTCTTTTGTTGTTAGAGTGCAGTATTCGCGTTTATTTTCGCAAAAAACTTTAGTGAAGTTAGCCGCTAAAGCATATGGAGATACTGAAAAGTAATCTCCTTTTATTTTAGTCATTTTTGATGGAGTTCCGTCGTAAGGAAAATGATAACGATGATAATCGTTAGGTGCTAATCGTAAGATGATTAAAGAGGAATCTTTATGCTTTTCTGCTAATTCTTTATTTCCTAAAAATTCTTTAAGTGTAAATTCTCTTCCTTTTATAAAGAAATTATGAATATCTGCTATATTTTCAAAAGCCAACATTTTTCCGTCACCAGGAGAAATAAATCCGTTTTCAATAGGGCGAGCAGTTGGTTTTAGTTTTCTGTAGAAAAAGTCATTGAAAGAGGTGTAATCTCCAATAGATTTTTCAGCCTCCTCCATATTGATGTTTAGGCCTTTTACAAAGCCTTTAATTTTATCAGTAGAACTTGGCTTGTTCATCTTTTTACCATACCAAGCAGATAAAAACTTACGTTTTGCAATTGGTAAAATAGCAAGTTTACCAAAAGGGTTATGATATAGAAATTTTAAAAAACCTTCTCCAGGTGGAGTTTCAGTAATTTTCTTTCCTGATTTTCTATCTATAAATTGTATTTGCATATTTCCTATTCTTCAGTGCTATCAATTAAAATAGTCAGCATGTCAATAGCAGCTTGGGCAATTTTGGTTCCAGGTCCAAAAACACCTACAGCTCCAGCATCAAATAAGAATTGATAATCTTGTGTAGGAATTACACCTCCAACAATAACCATAATATCTTCACGACCATATTTTTTTAGTTCAGCAATTACTTGAGGAACTAAGGTTTTGTGGCCAGCGGCCAATGATGAGATTCCTAAAATATGGACATCATTTTCAATAGCTTGTTTTGTTGCTTCAATTGGGGTTTGAAATAAAGGGCCTATATCTACATCAAAACCTAAATCAGCATATCCTGTTGCTACTACTTTAGCACCACGATCATGACCATCTTGCCCAAGTTTGGCAATCATAATACGTGGTCGACGCCCTTCTAATTCAGCAAATTGATCTGCTAATTCAGTGGCTTTTTTAAATAATTTATCGTCTTTTATTTCTTTACTATACACGCCAGATATGGTTTTATGTACTGCTTTATGTCTTCCGAAAATAGTTTCTAAAGCATCAGAAATTTCACCTAAAGTAGCTCTGTTTCTTGCTGCTTTTACTGCTAAATCTAATAAATTTCCATCACCTGATTTTGCAGACTCCGTTAAGTCTTCTAAAGACTTCAAGACAATATCTTGATTTCTTTTTGATTTTAAATCATTTAATCTATCTATTTGTGATAAGCGTACAGCTTCGTTATCAACTTCTAGAATGTGTAAAGGGTCTTCTTGTTCTAATTGATATTTGTTTACACCAACAATTACATCTTGTCCGCTATCAATTTTAGCTTGCTTTTTAGCGGCAGCTTCTTCGATACGCATTTTCGGAATTCCCTTTTCAATAGCTTTGGTCATTCCGCCTAGTTCTTCTACTTCTTTAATTAGGTCCCAGGCTCTATTAGCAATCTCTTCAGTTAATTGTTCTACATGATAACTTCCTGCCCAAGGGTCTACTGTTTTGGTAATATGAGTTTCTTGCTGTAGGTATATCTGAGTGTTACGAGCAATACGAGCTGAGAAATCTGTTGGTAATGCAATCGCTTCATCTAAAGCATTGGTGTGTAAGCTTTGTGTGCCACCAAAAGCAGCAGCCATAGCTTCAATAGTCGTTCTGGCAACATTATTAAAAGGGTCTTGTTCTGTTAATGACCAGCCACTAGTTTGACAATGGGTACGTAAAGCCAATGATTTTGAGTTTTTCGGATTAAATTGTTTAACCAATTTAGCCCATAACATTCTACCAGCTCGCATTTTTGCAATTTCCATAAAATGATTCATTCCAATAGCCCAGAAAAAAGAAAGGCGAGGAGCAAAAGTATCAATATCCATTCCTGCATCTAATCCTTTTTTTATGTATTCTAATCCGTCAGCAAGTGTGTATGCTAATTCAATTTCTGCAGTAGCACCTGCCTCCTGCATGTGATATCCTGATATAGAAATTGAATTGAATTTTGGCATTTTTTCAGAAGTGTACTTGAAAATATCTGCTATAATTTTCATAGATGGAGTAGGTGGGTAAATGTATGTATTACGCACCATAAACTCCTTTAATATATCATTTTGAATAGTTCCTGCTAAAAGATCAAGAGCTACACCTTGTTCTTCTGCGGCAACAATATAAAATGCTAGAATAGGTAAAACGGCTCCATTCATAGTCATAGAAACAGACATTTTATCTAAAGGTATTTGATCAAATAAAACCTTCATATCTTCTACGGAATCTATAGCAACTCCAGCTTTACCAACATCACCTTGTACGCGTTCATGATCTGAATCGTAACCACGATGTGTTGCTAAATCAAAAGCAACTGATAATCCTTTTTGTCCGGCAGCTAAGTTTCTTCTGTAAAAAGCATTGCTTTCTTCCGCAGTTGAAAATCCAGCATATTGTCTAATAGTCCAGGGTCTACGAACATACATGGTAGAGTAAGGTCCACGTAAATTTGGAGCAATTCCGGCAACAAAATTCTCATGCTTTTTTTCTACTGATTCTTGACTGGCAGTTCCTAACTTAATATTAGATATATCTTTTCTACTCATTTTCTAGTCGTTCTTGTTCTAACTTTTCAGCTAGTCGTTTCTGAATGATTGGTAGTACAAAAGTTTGTTCGTTTCTTGGTTTGAAGAAAGGAAACAACTCTAAGTCATTCTTCATGGAGTCGTTTTCGTTTTGAATCTTATTAGTTCCTAACAAGACGATTTCACCTGCATCGAATTTTGCTTGTTCCTTGTCAGCAGATTCTTTAATTTTTCTTTGAATAACACCTTCTTTCAGTTGGTTTAAAAAACCACCACCTTTTTCTATTTGTTTAAAAATAGTTAAGGCATTTTGAGCTAATTGTTGCGTGATAGCTTCTATATAATAAGCACCCTCTGCAAAGTCTTGTGCATTGGCTAATTCACTTTCTTGCTGTAGTATTAATAATTGATTTCTTGAAATTCGTTCTCCAAACTCATTTGAATGATGGAAAATATCATCATAAGAAAGATTGCTTACGGTATCTGAACCTCCTAAAATAGCACTCATGCATTCTGAAGTTGTACGAAGCATATTTACATTATAATCGTATAATGTTTTGTTTCGTGAACTTGGTTGTGTAAAAATATGTGCTGTTTGTTTCTCTGCATTGTATTCATTTAAAAGAGCATCCCACAAAATTCTAAAAGCTCTTAGCTTAGCTATTTCAAAAAAGTAATTACTACCTATAGAAAAATTGAAATGTATTTTACTGGCTACTTTATCACCAAAATGATTTAAATATTCGTTAGCGTGAGCAAGAGTGTATGCTAACTGCTGTGTGATGTTAGCTCCAGCATTTTGATAAATAGAGGTGTTGATGCAAATTGAATTGTCAATACTATCTACTATTTTTTCTAAAGCTATATGATCTTCTTTTAAGCTTGAATACCAATTCCCTGTTCGAGCTAGGTTACCAATAATATCAATATTAAAATAAAAATTTTTAGAATTGACGAATTTTGATAGTTCAATAAAAAAATTAGCTTCTAAAAATTTAAAATTAAAATATAGTGTAGTGTTTTGAGTATCTATATCTTTTAAGAGAGCCTGGTAATTAAATTTGTTTTTAACTTTAAACTCTATCGACTTAGCACCTCTATTTAAAGAGTCGATGGCAAATGAGTTTGCTTTTTCTTCCTCTTCTACAAAAATAGATTGACAAATGTTGAATCCTTTTTTAGAAGTATTCACCTTTACGTTGGTTTTATCTTCTTTGGTGTAAAAAGGTCTAACAGTAATGCCTTCATCGGTTTTCCAAAGTAAAGTGTCGTTGTAATCAGCACCTTTAAGATCTACTTGGATTTTTTGTTTCCATGCAGCGGCACTTACTTCATTGAATTCATCAAATAAAAAATTGCTCATTACTTTTTAATGGTATCAAATTCGATAATATAAATATCTTCATTCTCTTTTTTCATCAAGTATTTTTCACGTGCATAACGTTTTAATTGAAGAGAGTCTTGAAGCTTTTGTATGGTTTCTTTATCAGTCTTTATTTTTTCTTTATGATAATCGATCCAAGTTTCTAGTTCATTTATTTCTTTGTTAAACTCTCTATGAGTAAGATAAGAATTTTCATCAAAAAAAAGCATCCAAATAACAAATACAGTTAAGATAATAACATAAATGTTTGTTGCTATTTTAAAAGATGGTTTATTTTTTATTGATTTTAAATTCATCTTATAAACGATCGTTAATTACGGTTCTAACAATGTCAATAGCTACTGTGTTGTATCGGTCATTAGGAATAATAATATCTGCATAGTTTTTGGTTGGCTCAATAAATTGCTGATGCATTGGTTTTAAAGTGCTTTGGTAGCGACTTAAAACTTCATCAATATCTCTACCACGTTCTTTAATATCTCTACGTACACGTCTTATTAATCGTTCATCAGCATCTGCGTGTACAAAAACTTTAATGTCGCAAAGGTTTCTTAGCTCTTTACTGTTAAAAATTAATATGCCTTCGATAATAATTACTTTACGAGGATGCGTTTTTATCGTGTCTTTAGTTCTATTGTGTGCAACGAAAGAATATACAGGTTGTTCAATTATTTTACCATCTTTTAAATCGGTTAAGTGTTTAACAAGTAAATCGAAATCGATAGCCCTTGGATGGTCGAAGTTTATCTTAGTGCGCTCGTCGTAACTTAAGTCGTTTGTTTCACTGTAATATGAATCTTGCGAAATAACACATACTTCGTCTTGAGGAAGCTCGTTGATTATTTGATTTACAACGGTTGTTTTTCCGCTTCCAGTTCCTCCGGCAATACCGATAACAAATATATTTTTCATTAAGTTTAAGTAAGAAATAATGTTTGACAAATTTAGGAAAATAAGTGCACAAAAAAAGCGCTAACTTAAGTTAGCGCTTTTTATTTTGAGCCGATGAGAGGACTCGAACCTCCGACCTGCTGATTACAAATCAGCTGCTCTAGCCAGCTGAGCTACATCGGCCTTTGCTTTTAAAGCGTGGCAAATATATAATGTTTTTTAAAACTGCCAAAAACTTTTTTAATTTTTTTTAAGGTTAAATATGGAGCGGTAATTTAAGTGTTTGAGATATAAAATATTATGAGGTTTTATATATTAAATAAAGTTGCTTTATTTTTTGAAAAGGGTGGATGAGAGCGCTTATTTTTTTACTATTAACTTTTTTATTACTGTCTTAAAAAAGAAAAAGTTCTAGGTTTTTGCCTAGAACTTTTATCAAGAATAAATATTATTAAGAATAATAATTGATGAAAAAATTACCATTATTGGTTTTTAAACGAAATATAATTGCGCTTAGTATGTTTAAGCAGTTAAAGGTTTCCCTTTTAAACGCTTTTCAATTCGTTGCTTAACAACTGTTAAACGTTTCATAGCGTCCATTAAAGCGCTATCTTTCGTTTCTTTATACACTTCGTTTATCTCTAAGATTAAAGCTTTCACTTCTCTAGAGGCTAATATTCTATCACTAGTAGTAACAAATTTGAATTTTCTGTTCTCAAATTCGTCTGCTTTACTAATTAACTCTGAACTCATAAAATATCATTATTTTTAATTAATTATCTTTTTTAATTGAGCCTGGTAATTGATTCTGATTAAAAAGATCTGTACCCTCTGTAAATTTACAATGGGGCGACAAATATATATTAATCTTTCATTTAACCTATAATAAATTAATCAAATTGTTTTATTTATTTATAAATTTTAATTATATGGTACTTTAGAAAGCTAATTTTTACTTTTTCAATCAATTATAGTCTTAATCTATAGTTTAAATATATTAATTTTTTATTATGATATCAAATTTATTAGTAGAATATTAACATTTTTAGAAAGTTTTATTATCAATTTTTTACTTGTTTGTAGAGAATTACTAAGAATACAGTATTTTTGAGCTATAAAAAAATAAAGAAATTATATGAAAAAATTAGTTTTATTAATGGTTATGATATTGTTTTTTTCATGTGGTAGCCATCGAAGTTTTCAAAGTTTTTTTAATAATCATAAAAATGATATAGGTGTTACTGCTTTTCAGGTGCCTAATTTTATGAGAAGTCTTTTGGGGTCAATTTCACCAGAAATGAGTTCTGTGTTTTCAAATGTAAGAGATTTTAAATTTTTAACATTTAAGAATATGACAAGAGAAAAACAACAACTGCTTATTAAGGAGATGAATATGGTTACTGGTGATAGATTTACAGATGTTCTTAGAGTTAATACTCTTGAGAAGACAAAAATAGTTTCGGTATTGGAGCATGTTGATGTAGTAAAACAAGCAATAATTTTTAATTCAACATTAGATAAAACATCAGTTTTTTATTTAAAAGGAAATTTTGATCCTAATCAGATTAAGAAAATATCTGAAGCAAATCAGTTTGAGGATTTGTCGAATAAATTATTACAACAGTATTCAATATCAACACCAGGTATAAACCCGATAAATTAAATGAGATATATTTTGTTATTAACGTTAATAATAACGTTGCAATCTTGCGAAGGTCAAAAGAAAAAAGCGAGAGTAGGGGATTCTGATTTTCAGATCAAAATGAATGCAAAATTTAAAGATGCTTCTAAATCTCCATTAACTAAAAAAGGATTAAGGAGGTTTAAAGAGTTAGATTTCTTTCTTATAGATAATACATTTAAAGTGAATGCAAAGTTGGTTAAAACACCAGATGCACCTACTTTTAATTTCCCAACAACTACAGATAGAGTTGCTGTTTATGAAAAATATGGAATAGTTAGTTTTACCATTGAAGGAAAAGAGTTTGAACTAGCTATTTATAAAGATGAGAATCCGAAGCCAGAATATGCAGACCATTTATTTTTACCTTTTTTTGATAATACAAATGGAAAAACTTCTTATAGTGGAGGAAGGTTTATAGATGTATTAACTTCTGATGAAAATGAAGACGGAACGATTACTATAGATTTTAATAAAGCATACAATCCGTATTGTGCATATAGTGATCGTTATTCTTGCCCAATCACTCCAAGAGATAATTATTTAGATATTGAAATAAAAGCTGGGGTAATGGCTTATAAAAAATAAAAATCCTGCATTTGCAGGATTTTTATTTTATGATGGAGGATTTAATCCCTCTTTAGTGTCAGAATCTATAGCTTTTGCTAAAGCATCTAAATATGGTTTTCTAACCTTTAACTTAGTTTCTGCATGTGCTTTTTTGTTTAGTTTCGAAAACATTTCAGCTATTTTAATTGCTGTTGGTAATAAATGAGTTTCAGGAACAATTTTATCTAAAAATCCGGCAGTAATTGCATCTTTAGGATTGTATATTTCTGAGTTATTTACACTTCGTTCAAAATATACTGGAGATAAGCGACTCTTTGCAATTTCTATACCTGCATTGTGCATCGTCATACCTATCATGACTTCGTTTAATCCAATTTTAAACTCTCCTTCAGTTCCTAGTCTATAATCTGAAGAAAGTAGTAAGAAAGTTCCTTTGGCAATTGCATGCCCTGTGCAGGCTGTGATAATTGGATATGGGAAAGATAGCATTCTGTATGATAGTTTAGACCCTTTAGTAACTAATTCTAAAGCAGATTCAGCAGATGTTGTCATGCTCTTTAAGTCGTATCCAGCAGAAAATATTCCTGGTTGTCCAGTTAATATCACAATTTTCTGTTCTTGTTCAGCTTTATCAAATGCTTCATTTAGAGCATCAATTACTTCATGAGAAATAGCATTTGCTTTTCCGTTGTTAATTGTAATGATTGCGTAAACGTCGTCTGTTGAGGTATATTGAATTAATTCGTTCATGTTTTTTAAATAAATTTAATAAGATAGATTCCGGCGAAAACAGCTAAAAAACCAAAGATAAAACTAGCAATTGTATAAAAAGCAAAAGAAGTAAAATCTCCAGATTTTAAAAAAATATGATTTTCGTAGGCAAATGTAGAAAAGGTAGTGAAGCCTCCACAAAATCCAGTAGCTAATAATAGTGTGTGGTCTTGTGATAAATTTTCGTTTTTAGCAGCTAATCCTAAAATAATTCCAATAAGTAAGCTACCTAAAATATTAGCAGTAAATGTTCCGTACGGAATTCCTGTTTGAGAATTGTTTAAGAATTTACCAATGAGGTATCGTAAGATACTTCCTGTTCCTCCACCGATAAAAACGAGTAGTAATTGCTTCATAGATATGCTAAAATAATAAAACCTCACGATTAGGGTGAGGTTTTATTATTTTTTAATTGGGCATTGTTATTTTAGAATAACATCATCGGCGTCAGTCCAATTCCATTTTCCAACAATAGTTCCGTTTTCAACCGTTATAATTCCTGGGTTTGCTCTAATGGCAGTTTTTAAAGCAGTTTCATCACAAAAACCAAAGGTATAAGGTAAATTGAATTCTTTTTGAGTTGCCGCTAAATCTTCAATATAAGAAGCTGTTAAAACATACACTTCATATCCTTTTGCTTTAGCATCTGCAGCTACTTTTGAAACTGCTGGTAAGCCATCTTTATTCATTTTTTCAAAATTATAAAGCATGATAAGCATTGCTTTATCTTTTGCAAGCATGTCTTCTAATTTGTCTCCATCATCAGTTTCAATCATGAAATCATGAATTGGTGGAACTTCATCGCTACCTTCTTGATATGCCATTCCTTCAGCAATATTTGTACCTATAGAATATGCTCTAAAATCAATAATTGGTAAGTGTTGTAAAACATAATAGGTAACTAATAATGATAAGAATATTGACACGTATGTGCTTAATGAAGCTACTTTATCAGAAATTAAAGGTTTAATATATTTTAATCCTAAAATTAAAATGATAATAAATACCATAAATACTACATTCTTGTAAAATGTTTCTTTAGGTGTTAATTTTAAAGCGTCTCCAAAACATCCACAATCTGTTACTTTGTTGTAAGTGTATGAATACCATGTTAAGAATAAGAATATTAAATTCAGGCTAAATAAACTCCAAACGGTAAATTTTGACTTAAAACCAACTAAAAGCATTACTCCTAAAACTAATTCTGTAACAATTAAAAGAATAGAGAATGGTAAAGTATAAGGAATTAAAAATTCCATATTTAATACACCTTCACTAAAATATTCTTGAAACTTGTATTGAGAACCAATAGGGTCTACCAGTTTTACAAATCCTGAGTAGATAAATAAAAGACCTACTAGTACTCTTGATATGTGAGTTAATATTTTTAACATAATTTTTAGGGGTTTAAGTTAACTGTCTAATTCTGAATGATGAATCAGAGCAAAAATAGCATAATTAATCATGTCTTGATAATTTGCATCTATTCCTTCTGAAACGATTGTTTTTCCTTGGTTGTCTTCAATTTGTTTTACGCGAAGTAATTTTTGGAGAATTAAATCGGTTAAAGATGAAATTCTCATATCTCTCCATGCCTCACCATAGTCATGGTTTTTATTTTCCATTAACTCTTTGGTAATTTTTGAATGCTTATCATATAATAAAGTTGCTTCATCAGTATTTAAATCTGGCTGTTCAACTACACCTAATTCTAACTGAATTAAAGCCATGATAGAATAATTGATAATACCAATAAATTCTGATTTTTCTCCTTCATCAACTTTGCGTTCAGTATTTTCTTGTAATTGACGTATACGTTGTGCTTTTATAAATATTTGATCGGTTAATGAAGGAAGTCTTAATATTCTCCATGCACTACCATAGTCACTCATTTTTTTAATAAACAAACTTCTACATTCTTCTACTACTGCATCGTATTGTTTGGATGTGTTTTGCATCTTTTTTATTTAAAAGTAATCGACCAAAAATAGTAAATATTAAAAGCTTTTCGTTTATTTTTACTTGGAAATTTATTACGATGACGATTAATTGTAAAGGAAACTTAATAGACCTCACGACTCCTAAAGTTATGGGGATTTTAAATATAACTCCTGATTCTTTTTTTGATGGAGGGAAATATAAGGATGCAGCTGATATTTTAAATCAAACTGAAAAGATGTTAAATGAAGGAGCAACTTTTATTGATGTTGGAGCTTACTCATCTCGTCCTGGCGCGAAACATATTTCAGAGGATGAAGAATTGCAGAGGATTGTTCCAGTAATTGATTTGTTGATGAATAAGTTTCCCGAAATATTGATTTCTGTTGATAGCTTTAGAAGTAGAGTGGTAGAAGAAACGATAAATCATGGAGCAGCAATAATTAATGATATTTCTGGAGGTAAAATGGATGAGGCAATGTTTAAAACTGTCGCGAAGTTACAAGTGCCTTATATTATGATGCATATGCAAGGTACTCCTCAAAACATGCAAAAGAATCCTGTTTATGACGATGTAGTAAAAGAAGTAATTTCCTTTTTTTCGGATCAAATATTTAAACTTAGAGCCTTAAAAGTAAACGATGTAATTATTGATGTAGGTTTTGGCTTTGGAAAAACAGTTGAACACAATTACGAGTTGTTGAATAAATTACAATTGTTTAAAAATTTAGATGTTCCGATATTAACAGGGGTTTCTAGAAAATCGATGTTGTATAATGTTTTAGGTATTTCAGCAAAAGAAGCATTAAATGCAACTACAGTTGCAAATACAATTGCTTTATTAAACGGAACAAATATTTTAAGAGTGCATGATGTAAAAGAAGCAGTTGAGGCTGTTACTATTGTGAATCAATTATCATAAAATGATTACATTTACTAAAACTTCAAAGATTTAATGAATTTAGATTTTATCAATTTTACTTTTCTAGACGTACTTGATATCATTTTAGTTGCTGTTTTATTGTATTATATATACAAGTTGTTAAAAGGGACTGTGGCTATTAATATTGTTATAGGTATCGCATTAATTTTTTTAATTTGGAAAATAACGCAAGCGCTTCACATGGAAATGCTAAGTGGTATTTTGGGGTATCTTTTATCGGGTGGAGTTATCGCTTTGATTATTGTATTTCAACAAGAAATCAGGAAGTTTCTATTGATGATTGGAACCACCAATTTTTCATCAAAAAGAGGTTTTTTAAATCAAATCAAATTTTTGCAGTCTGAGATTAGTTCAGAAATTGATATTGAAACTATTTTAAAAGCATGCACAAGTATGTCTAAAACTCGTACTGGAGCATTGTTAGTTATTGAAAAAACTAATAATCTTGATTTTTTAGTTAATTCGGGAGATAAAATGAATGCTTTAGTAAATGAAGCAATTATTGAAAGTATTTTTTATAAAAATAGTCCGTTGCATGATGGGGCAACTATAATACGAGATAATTATATCATCGCCACTCGGGTTGTATTACCAGTGTCTAACAGTACGAAAATACCAGCACGATTTGGTTTGCGCCATAGAGCTGCGATAGGAGTTACTGAAAAAACAGATGCAGTTTGTTTATTGGTGTCAGAAGAAACAGGTGAAATATCGTATATAAACAACGGAGAGTTTGTATTGTATAAAACACTAGAAGAATTATTTAAAAAGCTTCAAAAAGATTTGACAACTTAATATAAAAAAGCTCGCAATTTATTGCGAGCTTTTTATTTTATATAAAATCTAAAATTATTTAGCAGGAGCCATTTTAGATTGTAAAGCACTCATTACAGAGTTGAATTTTTTAACTCCTTCTTCATCTAATGAAGCAACAATATCTTTAGCTTTAGTAGCATACTCAACACCTTTTTTAGCTAATTCAGCATTCTTTAATACATCACCTTTAGCGTCGATATATTCTTTAGCATACTCAGAGTAAGACTTTAAATATTCACCAACTTTAGGGTCTTTAAATTCAGGAATAGTTACTCCTTCAATTGCAGATTGTACAGCTTCTACAGCTTTGTCGGCAGCAGCTTCTACACCATCAACAACTTTTGTTGCAGCATCTTTAGTTGCATCAGCAGTATTTTCAACAGCTTCAACAGCAGCGTCTTTTACGTCTTTAGCTTCTTCTTTTGCTTTTTTACATGATGTTGCTAATAAAGCACCAACAACAAATACAGATAAAATTACTTTTTTCATCGTTTTATGATTTTTAGTTTTAAGATTGAAACACAAATGTATTATTTTGAACGTTGTAAACAAATTATTTACGATACTATTTCAGAGCTAAACTGCTTTTCGTATAAGTTCTTGTAATACCCTTCTTTTTTTTGTAATAATTCAGAGTGTGTTCCTTGTTCAACTATTAAACCTTTATCCATTACAATTATTGTATCAGCCTTTTTAATGGTAGCTAAACGATGCGCAATTACAATTGAAGTTCTGTCTTTTGTAATTTTATCTGTAGCATATTGAATCATTTGCTCAGAATGTGTATCTACAGACGAGGTTGCTTCATCTAAAATTAAAACCTTTGGATTACTAACATAAGCACGTAAAAATGCAATTAATTGACGTTGCCCAGAAGATAACATAGCACCTCTTTCTTTCACATTGTAATTATAGTTATTAGGTAAAGTCATTATAAAATCATGAATCCCTATTTGTTTTGCTGCTTGTTGAACTTGAGCAAGTGTAATGCTTTCGTTTTTTATCGTAATATTATTTAAAATAGTATCAGAAAATAAAAAGACATCTTGTAATACAATTGCTATTTCTTTACGTAATGAAACAATATCATAATCTTCAACAGGAGTATTATCTACACAAATAACTCCACTATCAATTTCATAAAAACGATTTATTAAGTTGATGATGGTTGATTTTCCTGCTCCAGTTGCTCCAACTATAGCAACTGTTTGTCCTTTGTTAACATTAAAACTGACTCCTTTTAAAACTTCTTCATCTTTAATATAGCTAAAACGAACGTTTTTAAAACTAATTTTACCTTGAAGGTTTTCTGTAGTTTTTGTGCCAGTTTTTTTGATGGAACTTTCAGTGTCTATAATATCAAAAACTCGTTCTCCAGCAACAATTCCCATTTGTAATTGGTTGAATTTATCAGCAATTTGACGTAGAGGTCTAAATAGCATTTGTGCCATTTTAATAAACCCAATAATAACAGCAATATTTGTAGCTTCTCCTTCTACAACTTGTAGTCCTCCATACCAAACAATTAAACCAATGGCTATTGATGATAAGATTTCTGCAATAGGAAAAAAGATAGAATAATACCAAACAGTTTTAATATGTGCTTTTGCATGCTTATCATTAATATCGACAAAGTTTTGATATTCAATTTTTTCACGATTAAAGAGTTGTACAATTTTCATCCCTGTAACTCTTTCTTGTACAAAACCGTTAAGATTTGCTACTTGGTTTCTAACATCTTGAAAAGTAGATTTTATAGCTATTTGAAAAAGTTTAGTAGCGTAAATTAAAATAGGGAGCATAGCAAGAGCTATTAAAGCTAATTTCCAATTTGTATAGAGCATCACAAAAATAACTACAACCATTTTTAAGATATCACTTACAATCATAAAAACACCTTGTGTAAAAAAGTTAGCGATAGTTTCTATATCAGAAACTACTCGAGTAACTAATTTACCTACCGATGAGTTATCGAAATAACTCATTTTAAATTCTACTATTTTACGAAAGGTTTTTGCTCTAATGTCTCTAATAATATGTTGACCTACCCAGTTAGCATAGTAAATAAAAGTGAACTGAAACAGTACTTGTATAAGTAAAGCCGCTAACATAGCGATAGTAAAATATAGTAACCTTGTAGCATCATTAGTAGTTACAAAATCGTCAATAGCAGTCATTAAAATAACTGGAATTAATACTGAAAATCCAGCCAGTAAAATTGTAGATATTGTTGCTAAAATAAATCTAGCACGATATTTTTTTGCAAAGCTCATAAGTCTTGCAAAAATTTTAAAATCAAATGCTTTTCCTGTTGCGTTACTCACTATATATAATCGTATTCTACTTTTGTTAAAAATAATCCTTTTGCTGGTACGGAGGTTCCTGCGTTACTTCTGTTCTTACTTTCAATGACAGTTCTAAAATCTTTTACAGTAATTTTCTCTTTTCCAACATCAATTAAAGTACCAACAATTGCTCTAACCATGTTTCTTAAAAACCGATTGGCACTAATATGAAAAGTCAATTCATTTTTGTTTAGAACCCATTTTGCGTTAGTTACATTGCAATTAAAAGTATGTACATCAGTTTTTACTTTTGAGAAACACTCAAAATCTTCATATTCATATAAGATAGTGGCAGCCTCATTCATCAAATCAATATTTAATCTTTGATGATGTAATTGTAAAGTGGTTTCTAGTAAAAATGGATTACGTCCTAACCAAATTTTATACTCGTAGCTTCTACTTAGCGCATCAAACCTCGTGTGTGCTTCGTTGTGAACTAATTTGATGTTGAAAATTACAATATCATCTGGTAAGATAGCATTTAATTTATAAGCAAAATTATTATCTAATTCTTTATCTGTTTCAAAATGAGCAAACATTTGAGAAGCATGTACTCCTGTGTCTGTTCTACCAGCACCTACAACAACTATCTCTTTTCTTAAAATGGTACTAACAGCTTTGTTAATTTTTTCTTGTACAGAAATTGCATCAGGTTGTATTTGCCAACCGTGATAGTTTTTTCCGTTATAAGCTAACTCTATAAAATATTTCAAAAAAGTACAGGAATTTAAAGGGCTAAATTATGAAATTTTACGATTAGTTTATAGAGACAGATTTGTAAATCTATTTTTTAAAATGTTAAATAAACGATAATATTTAAATTATTAACCTATGTTAATCCACAGGTATATAAAGTACTATACATTTGCCGACTCAAAAATAGATAATAAGAGTCCCCTTTTATTATAATTCCCCAGATGAACCCACAATGTAATGTTGTGGGTTTATTGTTTTAATAGTATTAATTTTGTCTTAATGAAAAAAATATTACTTCTTTCGGATACTCATAGTTTTATTGATGATCAAATATTAAAATTTGTAAAGCAAGCTGATGAGGTATGGCATGCTGGAGATATAGGTGATTTAAATGTTACCGACACGATACAAAAATATAAGCCTTTACGAGCCGTTTATGGAAATATTGATGATAAAGATGCTAGAGCTGAATTTCCTTTAGATAATAAATTTATTATTGAAGGAGTCTCAGTTTGGATAACTCATATTGGTGGTTATCCGAATGCGTATAAACCAAGGGTAAAAGAAGAGTTAAAAAGTAACTCTCCAAAACTATTTATTTGTGGACATTCTCATATTTTAAAAGCACAATATGATGAGAAGTTTAAGTTGTTACATTTAAATCCAGGAGCAGCAGGTAAACATGGATTTCATAAAATAAGAACCATGTTGCGGTTTGAGTTAGATAAAGGAGCAGTAAAAAATCTTGAAATTATCGAATTAGCTCACCGATGAAAGTTTATTAACCTGTTTTTGTTGTTGAATGGGCACAGAAATAAAGATAGAGGCTCCTTTATTAATTACTGAGTCAATAGTTAATTTACCATTCATCATTTTTACTCGCGCTTCAATTTGATTTAAGCCAATACCGTCGTTTATAGAAGAAGATGAGGCGGAAAATCCGACCCCATCATCTTTAACGAGAATGGTTAGTTGACTCTTCTCTTCCTTTAATATGATTTCAGCATTATTAGCCTCACTGTGTTTTATAATGTTATTAATTAATTCTTGAATAACATTAAATATTTTTATCTCAAATTCTTGATTGTATCGATGAATATTATTTGCTGTAACATTAAATGCTAACTCGCTATTTGAATATTTTTTAGCAACATCTTTTATCGCATATTCTAACCCAAATTTTAATAAAATAGAGGAAACTAAATTATGAGATAAATCTCTTACTTTTTGTGAAGCTTCCAATATAATAGCTTGTGTTTTTTCAATTTCAGAAGGAGCACTATTATTAAGCTGTTTTTTAGTAGCACTTAAATGCATGTTGGCAGACGATAGTAAAGCACTTACATTATCATGCAATATTTCTGCTATTTCTTTACGCTCAGATTCTTTACCATCAATAGCGGCATTTAATATTTTTGTGTGCGCTTCCGATTTTAATTTCTCAATGCTTTGCTGTTGTAGTAAACTATTTTCAGATAGTTTTAGCTGTAGGTTTTTTTGACGAAGTTTGTAGTTATATATAACTACACCAGATACAATAAGAATTAATAAGGTTAAAGCGCCAAAAAGAATGTTAGTTTTACTTTCTTGTGCTTCTGCTAATAACCTTTGTTCTTCAGCTAAAGCTGTTTTTTCTTTTTCTAAATTCTCTTGGTGTTGAGTGTAAATTTGTTCAACCATTCTTCGAATTTCTTTATCTCTTAAATTATCTTTAATATCATATGATTTTTCTTGATAATCATAAGCAGTATAATCTTTTAGAAGATATAAAGTATAAGCTAAGTTAAAATATAAATCCTCTTTAAATTTTGTGGCTTTTATACTATTATTGGTTTTTAGTAGTTCTAATCCGCTGAAATAGACTTCTTTCGCTTTTTTGTAGTTTTTCTCTTGTAAAAAAATGTTAGCTAAGTTATTCAGAGTTGATGCTTCAGATATTTTGTTGTTATTTTTTTTATGGATTAATACAGCCTTATTTGTGTACTCTTTGGCGAGTTCTAAATTAGTTTTTCTATATATGCCAGATAAATTACTGTAAGCTTTAGCTCTTATATGTTCTACTTCTTTATTTAGAGAGTTTATTTTTATTATTTTATTATAATATACTTTTGCACTATCAATTTCGTTAATTAGTTGATAGTTTCCAGCTAAACCAATTAATATTTTTGCATAAGATTCTGGAGGTAGTTTTTTTTTGTAAGTGTTTTCTTCTAAAATAAATGAGTTAAAAATATCAATGCATTTATAATAATAACTTATAGCCTTATTTCTAGCGTTTAAATTTTGAAATATTTCAGCTATTAAAATATTTGTTGAAAAATTTAATACTGTATTGCTCTCTTTTTTTGTTTTTTCAGCTAAAATTAACGCTTTGTTTAGTGCTTCAGTATATTTCTCTTTTTTATATAGATTATATAAATTATTGTATTGTATTTTTAATAATGAGTCGTTCTTGTTTTGTAATTCTAAATTCAAAGTTGAGACTATAAAATTGGACTTAACTTTGAATTTGAAATTATTATTAGCAAACACTTTAATTGTTGATGTTGCTAGAAAAAAATAGATAAAAAGAATACTCTTTTTCATTATTAAAAGACAATTGTTTATTAAATATCAACAGAAGTTCTAGGTTTTTCTTCAGAATAATAGGATAACTTATGTTGACCTTTTCCTTCAAGTTTATAGTAATTTACAAAATTAAGATTTAATTTTTCTCCTTGAGAGATATTTAAAGTTATTGAAAAATCATTTTTTGTTTCAATACTTCCGCTAAAAACTAGGTCAGTTAAAGGAAGTTCATCTTTAGATAAATGGACTTCATATGTGTTTGTTTGGTCATTAAAAATAAATTTAGTTTTCACTCCTTTTTCTACTTTGAAATCTAATTTATATTCCCCATCATTATTAACATTTATACTATACGTATTTAGGTAATTTGGTTTGGAAGATGAGTTTTTTGCAAAGGTAATGTTTTCATCTTCAATAGATATTCTTGCATGCTTTCCTCTATTTGTTTCTAAAAAACCAATTTTTAATTGATCATTTTCAATAGTATAGTCATTAGTATGTTTCGTAGCTGTTTTTTGACTAGTTTCAGCTAAAATAATCTCGTTTGATTTGTCAATATTAGTAACTGTAGTTACATCAGTATTGTTTGAGGTCTTAAAATCTATTGAATATGCACCAGAAGCATCTCTTTTAAGAGTATATGATTGTAATAATTTTTCTTGAGTATCTTCTAAAACTTCATTTTCGTTCGAAGAGCAAGAAGTGAAAATAATGCTGAAAACTAGGAAATAAGGAGCTGTTTTTCTCATGGTTTATTATTTAGTTTATATAGGTTTAAGAATTGGATTAGGTTAAATAGCGATATACTATAGGATAGATTAAAATGAGATGCATTCTCATTTAGGGGGATAAAGAAAACAAAATGAAGGGTTTTTCTATTCTATATGTTATATAACTGCGTACACCGCTAAACCTACTTTTATATTTAATTAGTAAGAAAAAGCGATGTACTTATATTGTATAGACTTCGGGGGGGGTCTTCATACGGGGGGAAAGAAAATAAATTTGTTGCTATACTATATTGTTTTTTACAGCGTACATCGCTAAACCTACTACGTTTTTTACTTTTAATTTTTTATATAAATTTCTACGATATGTTTCAACCGTTTTAATACTTACTAGCAGATATTCTGCAATTTCTGAAGAGCTTTTTTCTAAAGCTATTTGCTTTAAAACTTCTACCTCTCTTTCAGTTAGGTCTCCATGTGTTAATTCAGGTTCTTCAACTTTAGATTCTGTAACGTACAACTCTAAAAGCCTGCTTTTAACATCGTCACTAAAATACTGAACTCCATTATGAACCGATTTAACAGCATCAATAATATGGTCGCTTGCGCAACTTTTGTCAACGAAGCCAGAAGCTCCTAAAAGCACCATTTCTTGTACCAGTTTAGGGTCGCTTAAACTAGAGAGTATAATTGTTTTGATGTTTATATTACGTTTTTTAAACGTTTTTAAAACCTCAATACCATCCATCTCTGGCATGTTAATGTCTAAAACTAAAACATCTGCTTTATTGTTTTTAGACCAATCAACAACTTGTCTTCCAGTTAGTGAGTACCCTTCAACTTCAATGTTGTCTTCAGTATTTAATAAGGCAATGACTCCATCTATTAAGATTTTGTGGTCATCGGCTATGTGAACTTTAATCTTGTAATTCATAGTTGTTACGTTTACAAATCTATAGTATAAAAGTATTGTGTACAATACCCAATACCCCTAATCGTGCTCTAAGGGTTATCCCTAGTCAATTAGGGTTAACCCTAATTTCGTTAACATTTCTTTAACATTTTGAAAGATAAGAAGTAAAAAACGAATGTGAACAAAAATAAAAAACCGAGATATAAATCTCGGTTTTTTCGCACTAAAATATACTAAGATGTTAGGCTTATCGTAATCTATCTACAGATTTTACAAGATCTTCGTCCTTCTTAATGGCTTTATTTGCTATAACTAGTAGCAAAATAACAATGATAGGGAAGAACATCCCAATACCTTTCTCAGAAACTAAAGCTTCTCCAGATAATGTTTGTGATAGATATATCAACAATCCTAATAAAAAAAGGTTTATCAATATGTTTAAACGCCCCAAAACAAATTGTAACTGACGGTTTTTAAATAAAAATAAAGTTACAAATGATAATAAAGCTGAAATAAAAAATAAGATTGGAGTCATTTTTTCAAAGATAGAAACTCCAGAAAATAAATCTATACTATATATAGTAGTTGCTTTTGCATTTGTCCAAAGGCTAACAATAAAAGTTAAGCCACCAGAGATAATAGCTGCTACTAATAAATATATAGATTGTATTCTTTGTATCATATTTTTTATTGGGTAGCAAATGTAATATTTCTTTTTTTAAAAAGAAATATTACAAGTTAAATTATTTGTATATATTTGTCGTATAAGTACCCGCACTAAAAATTGTTATTTAGACCCTATTTAACAAGCAATCAAAATTAAACTTAATACAATTATATTCTTCACTATTAAGAATAAGATAACTTAATTATTTTACGAATGTTCGAAATTTCGGAGTTAAAAGCTAAAAAATTAACTGATTTACAAACCATTGCTAAAAGCATAGGATTGCAAAAAACGAGTCAGTTAAAAAAACTTGATTTAGTTTATAAAATATTAGATGCACAAGCTGAGGCTAGTGCTAATAAAGCTGAGGCAAAGCCTGTAGTAGAAAAGTCAAAAAGAAAAAGAATTTCTAAAACTGAAACTGCTGAACCAGCTAAGGCTACTCAACCAGTACCAGTGAAGAAAGAAGAGGTTGTTAAGGAAGATAAAAAAAGTGTAGAGAGAAAGCCTTTACAAAGAAAACCTTCTGAAAATAAATCTGAAGATAGAAAGCCTACAGATAAGAAACCAGTTGAGAGAAAAAGAGAGGAAAGAAAACCAGTAGAGAATAAGGCTGAACAAAATAAACTAGCTGAAAGAAAACCTGTTGAAAGAAAACCAGAAGCAAAAAAGGAGCAACATGCACCTAATAAGCCTCAACATAATAAAAATCAGAATAATAGAGGGAATAAGCCTCAGCATAAGAACCAAAATGTAGGCAAAGGCAATAAAAGCAATAATAAGTATCGTGACCCTGATTTTGAGTTTGATGGTATCATTGAAAGTGAAGGAGTGTTAGAAATGATGCCTGATGGGTATGGTTTTTTACGTTCTTCTGATTATAATTATTTATCATCACCAGATGATATTTATGTATCGCAATCGCAAATTAAATTATTTGGCTTAAAAACAGGAGATACAGTTTTAGGTAATGTACGTCCACCAAAAGAAGGTGAGAAATATTTTCCTTTAATACGTGTGTCTAAGATTAATGGATTAAGCCCGAATATTGTTCGAGATCGTGTTTCTTTTGAGCATTTAACACCTTTGTTTGCTGAAGAGAAGTTTAATTTAGCTGAAAGAGGTAGTTCTTTATCAACCAGGATTATAGATATATTTTCTCCTATAGGTAAAGGGCAACGTGGTATGATTGTAGCACAGCCTAAAACGGGTAAAACAATGTTATTAAAGGATGTTGCTAATGCAATTGCAGCGAATCATCCTGAAGTATATCAGATTGTTTTATTAATTGATGAACGTCCTGAAGAGGTTACAGACATGAAGCGTAATGTACGTGGAGAAGTAGTAGCATCTACTTTTGATGAGCCTGCAGACAAGCATGTACGTGTAGCGAATATTGTTTTAGAAAAAGCAAAACGTTTGGTAGAATGTGGTCATGATGTAGTAATTTTATTAGATTCTATTACTCGTTTAGCAAGAGCTTATAATACAGTTGCACCAGCATCGGGTAAAATATTATCAGGAGGTATAGATGCAAATGCTTTACATAAACCAAAACGTTTCTTTGGAGCTGCTCGTAATATTGAAAACGGAGGTTCGTTAACAATCATTGCTACCGCACTAACCGAAACTGGTTCGAAAATGGATGAGGTAATCTTTGAAGAATTCAAAGGTACTGGTAACATGGAGCTACAATTAGATCGTAATATTTCTAACCGTAGAATTTACCCAGCGATTGATTTAATTAAGTCGAGTACACGTCGTGATGATTTATTACTAGATGATAAAACTGTACAACGTATGTGGGTGTTGCGTAAATATTTAGCAGATATGAATCCTGTTGAAGCAATGAGCTTTATTAATGATAGAATTAGAACTTCTAAGAATAATGATGAGTTTTTAATATCTATGAATGGATAGTTTACAGCATATAGATAAATAAAAAATCCCGCTACTAAGTGGGATTTTTTATTTTGGATAGATAATTTTATCTAATGGAATATCAAATTCATTTTTGTCGTTAATTTTATCAATAGGTTTAAAAAAATTGAGGCCAATAGTTTTTACATTGGATTTACATTCTGATAAGAAACGATCATAAAACCCTTTTCCATATCCAACTCGGTAGTTTTGTTTGTCAGAAATTAATAAAGGAACAAATACCAAATCAATTTCTTTTACATCAATTTGTTGAGCATTAATAGGCTCTGGAATTCCATAATTATTAATTTCTAATATTGTTGATTCATCAAAAACATAATGTTGTAAGGTATTAGAGGTAAAATCACTTTTACTAATAATGATAGTTTTATTTATAGAAACTAAAAAATCAATAATAGGGTAGGTGTTGATTTCTTTTTGTTTTTCTATAGAGAGAAAAATATGAATGATATTTGAGTCAGAAAAATCTGTTTTAAGAATTTGAGTGTAGATGTTTTGTTGAAGATTTTCAATTTCACTTTTGGTTAGCTCTTTTCTTTTTTGTTTATATAATTTACGAAGCTCTTTCTTTATCATTTATTATAAGTTAAGAAGTTCTTCGCGTAATTTTTTAGTTAGGCTCTTTACAATTAGATCGTAAGAATGGTCAATTAACTCAAATGCAAATTGATCAGAAACATCATTGTTTAAAGTAATTGTATTCCAATGTTTTTTATTCATGTGCCAACCAGGGTTAATACTTTCGTATTCTCCTCTTAATTCTAATGATTTTTCAGGATCACATTTTAAATTGACTTTAGCCTCGTTTTTCTCCCAGCTATCTAGTCCTGTTAACGCGAACATTTTATTCATTACTTTAAAAACTAACGTATTTTCATCAAAAGGAAAATGCTCAGTTACCCCTTTTTTAGTTATACAATGATTTCTTAGTTGCTCTATATGCATAATTACTTTACAATTCGTTCCATAACTTTTTCTGGGTGTTTCAATTCAGAAAAACCATATTGTTTGTATAAACCGTGAGCATCATTAGTTTTTAACATCCAAGTAGTACATTTTTGTAGTTCTTTATGGTTTATTATGGTATTTATTAATTGTTTAGAATATCCATTACCACGTTGCTCTGGTACAATAAAGATATCCATAAGGTAAGCAAAGACAGTGTAATCGGTAGCAATTCTACCAAAACCTATTTGAACATTATTTTTATAAACTCCAAAACATAAGCAATTTTTAATTGTATTTTCTACTTCTGTGATAGTTCTTCCTTTCGCCCAATACGATTTGGTTAAAAAGGAATGTATGGCCTCTATTTGTAGTTTCGATTTATCGGTTGATATATGTATCATTCATTCAATAAGTTTGAAGTTGTTGTAGGTAATTCTAAAGCAGAGAAATCCAATTTCCACCCAATGGTTTCTACTAAGTTTTGCATTAAAGTAATTGCCTCTATAGCTTCGTTATTCGCTGTTTGCATTAAATTACTTTCAGGGATTTTTTGTAAAATATGATCTTTAGCCTCTTTGTTTACAGCAGTTAAATCCTCAGAATTAAATTTATTTAATAAACCGTTTTGAATATCATAAAAACGAAGATTTGGCTCAATTGAAAAAATTTCAGGTTGTGGAAATTCAGCTAATACCAATGTTTTGTTTTTAGAATCAGCATCCATTTTAATTTTTCTAAAGTCAAAACCAATATGCACCTTAGCATTAATTAAAATAATGGCTTTCTTTTTACTGGTAACTAAACCTAAAAATTTTTCTTTCGTGTTTTCATGATGGTAAATTTCAGCAAACTCACCTTCAACAGTAATTAGCTTAGATACTTTTTTAATCTTATCTAATAATACTACCGATTGTTTTTCAGTTAAACTTTTTCTGCTTACCGAAGAAAATTTTTGAAAAATGAAGTAAGAGATTACTGCTCCACCTGCTAAACCTAAAAAAAGTAATTCCATAAATACGAATTTACATAAAATCTTGAAGAGTAAATGTAGTAGGTATATTAAAAATAAAAAAGACTTAAGATTGCTCTTAAGTCTTTTTAGTCGGGGTGGCAGGATTAATTAAAATTCCGTAACCCTTTGTATTTTAATGATTTAAATACTTTAAACTATATATGTTCACCTAATTGTACACTAAAGTCAAAAAGAACTATTTAAAAACAAATTGTATTTGTCTTTAATGTGTGCAAATATACAATTTCTAGTAAATAGTAATAAACAAAAGTTCTTTTTTTAATCAATAGGATAACATTTAATTTAAATCATATTTCCTACCCAAGAATAAATTTCACCTTTCCATATATCCTCATTTTTAAGTAAAAGGATAATAAAATGTATGCTCAAAGTAGTACACCGTTGAGCCAATATCTTTCTTTAAACTGACGGTCGATTAGATTAAAAACACAATTCATTTACAATATCCATCTCAGAAATCTTCAAGTTCTACATTTAACTATCTGACTAAGCCTGATATAGAAGTTGGACACCAAATTAATAGTTGTAAAATTAACGAGTCTACGAGTCTTTATTAATTCTGCTAATAATACGAGAAAGTGAATTAGGCGATATGCCTAGAAAAGTTGCGATTTGTTTTTTATGGGCGTAAGATATTATTAAGGGTCTTTTTTCATGTAAATCTAAATATCTTTCTTCAGGATTACTCCCAATAAAACTTTCTATCCTATCTATAAAAAGACTCAATATTTTTTTTAAAATATCCGTATAAAATTTAAAAATATTACTGTTTAATACAGCAATCTCTTCTAATTTTCTAAAATCGAATTTATAAAACTCTGTTTTAACAACTGTTTCAAAATAATACTTTGTAGGCTTTTTATGTAAAATACTTTCAGGAGCACCTATGAATAAGTCATCATTACCAATAAATACAGTTCTTTCTTCGCCTTTTTCTGTAAAGTAATAGCCTCGTATACTTCCTTTGTATATATAAATAAAGTCAAAGCATACTTTTTTATACTCAATTAGTACTTTTTTGGAGGGCAAGGTGTCAAAAACAGCAATGTTATCTAATAGATTAATATCGTCTTTTGTTAAATAAGGGTATAATTTATTTATTTGTTTTATCTTTTCGTTGGTTTCCAATATATGCTATGCTTTATTGTTAATTCTGGTCAATATACGAGAAAGCGAGTTTGGAGATATTCCTAAAATACTTGCAATTTCTTTTTTGTTTGCAGAATTAATTAATAACGGCATGCTATTTTGTAAACCTCGGAAACGCTGTTCAGGTTTTTCTCCAATAAAACTTTCTAACCTTTCTACTAAAGTAGTAATAATATATTTAAGACCATATAAGTAGAATGTTTGAATGTTTGAATGTTTTCCGGCCAATTGTTCCAATTCTCTAAAATCAAATTTATATGCCTTTGTTTCAGCAATCGTTTTAAAATAATATTTTGTAGGGTGTAAATTGTATATACTTTCTGGAGCTGCAAAAAATCCTCCATTATTAATTACAAAAATCGTTTTTTCTTCTCCCTCTTCGGTTATATAATAACCTCTTACTATACCTGTATGAATATAAAAAAAGTTAAAATTATTAAAACTAGGACTGATTATTAATTCTCCATTCTCAAACTTATTATAAGTAGAAATATTTTCTAAAAAGCTAATGTCTTTTTTATTAAGGTAGTTAAATTGATTGCTTATTCCATTCATTTATCTCATTTATGGTGATTAGATTAAATGGCGAAAAATATAACTTACAAGTCAGAAAAAAATATACTTAAGTTAAGTGTGCTTTAATACAAGTTTTGTACGGCTGGAAGAGATGAACTGAAAAATCTTATGAAGATACAATTTAAATATTTAGAAATTATATACTTAAGTTAATTTTGATGCTAATTGTTAGTACTATTTTTAGTTGTCAAAATAGAGCATTTTCAATGCCAAATCAACTAACCAAAAATCAAATATATAATCGTTCGCCTTCTAGGTTATCAACTGTTAATTTGAAGTTAAATTTAAAACGAAGAATTAGGAGGAACATAGCTATGTCAGAAGAACTATGGCTGGATATGGAGAAGAAAATATCGATTATAAGCCTAAAAAGAAATAAAATACTTGTAAACCAAGGTGAACTTTCCAAATCTATATTCTTTATTGTTAGTGGAGGTATAGTGTCTTCTTATATAAACGAGCAAGGTGTAAAACGAGCTGTTTGGTTTTTTTTAGATAATGATTTTGATTTTGTTGGGTGTAATGACAGCCTTTTTAAAAATGTGCGAACCAAGTATGAATTAAAAGCTATTGAAGATTCTGTTGTTATTAAAATTAATTTTAATAACTTACTTAATTGGCAAAAAAGTTTCGTTGAATTTAAAGGGTTTTATAATGATGTACTTATAAATAAATTTTTCTTTCTACAGGAAGTACGTAATGAATTTTTAACTTCTAAAACATTAGATTTTTTTAAATATTTACTTGAAAATCATCCTGTCTTTTTTAAACGAATCCCAGACTATTATCTATCTCAATTTTTAGGGATTTCTCCAGAATGGTATTGTAAACTCAAAAAAAAGCTATTTGCTTCTTGAATTAGTTCAATACTTTAATAAAATAATAATTATAGCTTTACTAGTGTGTAAATGAACAAAGAAATAATTACTTTAATAACTACATTAAAGGAAATTGATAATCTTTATATTTTATCCTTAACAAAAAGTTCTTGCGTATATAAAATATAACTTGTGGATTCTTATACTTCTATCTTTAAAAAGAAAATATTGCCCCAATTAGCAAGAATGGTTATTGATATAGAAAGGATTCAAAAAAATATTAGTTATAAAGAGAATAACCCAAGGACAACTGCAAAAAAAATCCTATCATACAAAAGAGACCCCTTAGAAAGTATATTGGAACAGTTAGTAGTAACAGAGGAAGTTTTACTGATGCAACAAACATTGATTCCTACAATACTAAATAAACAAAAAAGAGCTTTTTATTTAAGTACTTTTTCAAGTATATACATTAGTCTGGCTATGGAATGTATAAAAGAAGCTTATTTTGAATTTGAGGATTCTATTTCTTTAATAAATGTGTTACCTTTAAAAGATTAATTTATTAAAGAAACTTATGAACTTTGATTTTTTAGAGGACGACAATATTAGGTTTATTCTTAAAAATTCATTATTGGGTATACTAGTAGTTGTCTTGTTGTATATTGAAGTTATTTTGTTACTTAAGTTTTCCAGGAAAATAAAACACAAAATTGATGTTTCTAAAACCTCGGCCTTAAATGATTTAAAAGTTAATTCATTTAAGATCATAGATGGTAAAAGAAAAAAACTTTTTTTAAAGAAGTTAGTTGGTCTTTTCACTGTTATATTCATTTTAGCTCTTGCATATGTATCGTTAATACTGATAATTTATCTTTTTCCAGGAACTAGAGAAATGGTTACCAAGCTTTTAAGTTTAGTAACACAACCATTAAGCAAAATAATAGATTCAATTATTTCCTACCTACCAAACTTGGTTTCTATAATCATTCATGTTTATGTCTTTAAATTTTTTATTAAAATAGTTAAATCCATTAGGGATGAAGTTGCACAGGGAACATTAACAGTTCCAGGGTTTGACCCTACCTTTGCGCAGCCTACAGCAAAGATTATTATTTTTTTATCCTATGCCTTTTTTATAGCCTTGGTTTTTCCACTCTTACCAGGCTCTGATTCTTTTGTTTTTAAGGGAGTTATTGCACTAATTGGAGTTTTAATTTCTATAGCCGGAGGCTCTTCTTTTTCGAATTTTTTGGCAGGTATTATCTTAACTTATATGAAACCTTTCACAATAGGTGATAAAATCAAGTTTCATGAAACCACAGGAGTAGTTATTAAGAAAGGTCCTTTTTCAATAAAGATATTAACAGAAAAGAATGAAGAAATAACCATTGCCAATAATAAGATTATTGCCGATAAGGTAATTAATTATTCTACTGGAAAGAAAACTATACTGCGTACTACAATATCTATTGGGTACGATGTTAACTATAATTTGGTAGAACAATTGTTGTTAAAGGCTGCTCAAAATACCGAAGGTATATTAGATAACCCTAAAGCTTTTGTATTAAAAAAATCGCTTGATGATTTTTATATTACTTACGAGTTAAATTTTTTTGTTACTGATATTACCAAGCAGTCTATTATTACCTCTAACCTACACGAGAAAATTTTAGATGGGTTTACTACTGCGGAGGTTGAAATTTTATCACCACATTATAGAGCAACAAGAGATGGAAACCATTCTACAATTACCGAAATAAAGCCAGTTTCTTGATGTATAACAAGATAAAATTATAATCTTGAATTAATTCAATAAAACAATAAATAGTAGTTTTTAGATTTGTTTTACAGAATTTTTAATTTAAACTAACATTTTTATGAAATCAAAGGTTTTATTATTGGTAATGATGTTAATAGCTTTAACATCATGTAAACAAGATCCACAAAAGAAAGCTGAACAAAATGCCAAAACTTATGAAAAGGCTGCAGAAATAGAAGCAAAACAAGCAGAACGTGATGCCGAAAGGGCTATTAACAACACAGGAAATGCTATTGGAAACGCTATTATGGCTGGAGCAAATGAAGCTATGGCAAAAATTGAAGTTCCTGAATTTAAAAATCTCATTTCTAAAAAATTTGTGAAAGATATCGGTAATGATATTGTGAATTATGTGAATGCCAACGATAAGCGAAAAGCAGATCATTATGAAAATTTGTTAGCTAAACACATTGAAAGAGTAAAAAAAGCAGAAGAAAATAAAACCATTACTAGTGAAGATGCCAAAAAAATTGAAAAATACGGACTTAACCTTGCTGGCTCGGTTGGGTTGACTATATCTGGTTATTGATGATATATTAAGGACTGTTTAGTAGTATTTGGTTAAGTTCATTAAATAATAAGGAGAGCAAAAAAAGATTATTCCGTGTCTCCCTACAAAAAAGGTTGATAGCATTTAAATAAATTAAATCAGACCAATGAAGCCAGTATCATCGGTTTTTTGTTGTAAAGTAGTGTTGGTGTTTTCATAATAAGACTCAAATAGGAGATCTTTTATTATTAATAGATTCTTTAACTAATTGGTTAGTTCATTGCCATTGACGCTTTAGAATTGTTATTTATTCTAGCAAAAAATTCAAGACTGTTTGTTGTAAGTGTAAACCTAAAAGGAATGAGTTATCATTCTTTCTTACTCATTTTTTAAATATACCGATGTAGAAGGCAGTGCAAATTCAATATGCTGTTCTTCTGTTAGCAAGAACAGTTTTGATAAAATTTCTTGACGACATTGTAGTTCGGCCTTGTAAGTGTCAATATCAAAATAGCAATAAAACAAAATTACTGGCAATCCGTCTTTTATATCGTTTAAACAAACTTCAAAGTCATCTTTTACAGTATTTGGGTGTGCCATTACTATTTCCTTCAGTTTTAAGATAAACGCATCAATAGTTTTTACTGGCAGGGTTTGCTTAAGAGTAAACAGTGTTTTAAAAAGACGGTGGTTTCTTAACCCATTATTATTTACAATATTATCTGACAAAAGACTATTGGGTACATAAACCAACGAGTTTTCGAAAGTTCGAATACGTGTAGACCGAATACCAATTTCTTCTACTGCTCCTTCAATGTCATTAAATATTACCCAATCATCAATTTGAAAGGGCTTGTCTATAAATATCATTACTGAACCAATAAGATTCTTTACTGTGTCCTGAGCGGCCAATGCCAAAGCCAAACCACCTATTGACAATCCTGTTAATAAGGTAATTACATTAACACCAATGTATTCTAAAATGTATAAAATACCAATTACCCATATGACAGCTTTTAAAAGCCTGTTTATAATAGGAAACAGTTGGTTTTCGTTTTCATTATTAGCTTTCCCCTTCAAATAGGAAGCAAAAGCGTCAATAAGTTTATTGATTAATGCAATAAGCAGTATAATTGCGGCTATGCCAATAGTGCGCAACAAAAAAGCATTCCACGCAACAGGAAGTCGTAATTGAGGTAATAGAAATATGAACGTTTTTGCAGCAATATATAAGCCAAATATTTTTGAGGATTTCCTTAATTCTTCCTGAACGGTTTTAGTTATCTTAAACTTGTTTTTAAAATATTTATTTGTGATTAAGTAATATATTTTCTTACTTATTAAATAGGCAATGTAACATATAGGCAAAAGTAGTAGCAAACCAATCCATTTAATTAGGGATACGCCAAGAACTTCTTTATACCAAAATTTTGATTTGAAATACTTTTGAAAATTTATGTCTAGAACATAAATATCATTATATAAGTTAGAGAGCTGATTAATGGTTTCTTTAGAATAGTACCATTTTCCGTTTGTTTTTTCAACATAAATCCTTCTTTCCAAAGAATAAGGAAAATATACTTCCCTTCCACTTAATGTATCTACATAGTTGATGTTTTTAGTTTCTATTTGAGCATTAACTGCCATGCCAATTAGAAGAAAAAAGGAACCAGCAACTAGTTTTTTCATAGTTATGTATAGATAAGAAGTCATTAGTACCTGTTGTTTGTTAAGAAAATGTTATTGTTATTTGTAATAAAGTTAACTGCACTAGGTAAAATTTTAATGTTCAACTCTTTAAATTTCCCTATCACTTCACCGTCTAATTGCAACATACGCGGTTTTTCAAAACTAATTACTGCTTCTTGTGTACTCACAGATATACCATTTTGACTATCGGCAAATTTTTCATTGAATTTTGATAAACCAGCTTTAATAAGCGTGGTCATATTCAAATTTTCAATAACCACAATTTCAAATTTCCCATCCATTGGATTACCGTGAATATTCAAAGGTACTCCTGTTCCATATTTTTTAGAGTTACAAATACCTACCATAAGACTATTCCCTTTATAGGTTTTGTTATTAGCAGTAATGCTGTAGCTGAAAAGTTCTGATTTTTCTAATTCTTGAATAAAATATTTGGCATAGGTTGCCATTCCTCTATTTGGGTCTTTATCATATGCTTCTACAATATTGGCATTAATCCCAACATCTCCAATATGGATAGAATAGTGCTCATTATTTACAACCACTAAATCTAACCCTTCAATAGCTTCTGAAAGAATGGCTTCTTTTAAAGCCTCAATAGGGTCGTTATTTACAAATAATTCAACAGCCATTCCGTTTGCAGAACCTAACGGAATGATAGCCATAGGATAGTTGGTGTTAAGCAACGCTATAGAAGTAAATAATGTAGTGCCATCTCCTCCAACCGACAAAACACGGTCTGGTTGAACCTTATTTAAAATAGATGTTAAATTTTGTAAATCGTTTTTACCCGTAGTTTTAAAAATTTTATACTGATGATTAAATTTTTTGCAAAGTAACTTTGCCTCTTTTAAAAAAGGTTCTTTATCTACACCTCCAGAAATGGGGTTTACAACAAAAAGTAATTTCATACGTTTAAATTTTATTAATTATTTGATAATAAATTAATTATAAAATTGAGAACGTATGTAACCGCTACGCTCTCGCATTAAAAATTTTAAACATTCCCTTTTGTGAAAAAATACTTAAATTTTATTAATGCTCGTTTCATGTGATTAATTTTATTGTTTTTTAACGGACACATACTGTTCGCAAATAATCATTCCTTTGCATAATGAAATTTTGAACATGCTTGTTTCGTCTATTTAAATTTTCACAAGAACCTATATTTCAGCTATTTAATCATTTTGGGGGTATTGACCATTATTTGCCTAATGCCCATTATGGGCTTTCATAATAATTAATAGTTAATGTTTTTTAAAGATTCCCATTCTTCGTGAATATTGGTGTATTTATTATAATAAATAGCGTTTTCACAGGTATGTTTTAGTTGTGTCCAATATTTGTTTTTCGTTTTATTGATATACGATTTGGTTTGCCTAATGTATATTTTGGCAATTCTTTTGGGATATTTTTCAGCAATTATGCGATAAATTTCCATGTCTTTTTGGGTGTCGTCTCCAAACAATACAAATTTTTTGTTTCCAGAATTTTTAAGCACATATTCTATAGATGATAATTTGTAGTTTTTACCTTTTTTACGGTTAAGTAGCTCTCTGAATTGAATAAAGGGTGTTAAAAAAAAGCCCCCTTTTGGTAAATCATGATTTAAAAAAATACGACTTATAAATTCAAATAAGTTACTTTCACTTTTTGAAATATAATATACCGAACCCTTACGTTCTTTTAATTTTTGGATAAGAAGTTGGGTGAATTTAATATATTCTCTTTCATTTGGTGGTACTAATGTTAAGGTCTTAATTCTTTTAATGGCATTTGCTGTATGAGATACTATAAGGGTATCGTCTAAATCTGAAATAACTGAAATAGAACCTTTTGAGTATTCAAAAAAAACTGGATATTCTTGAGTAATTTTTAGCGTTTCTTTATGATATAAAAACTGAAGAGTAGGTGCTTCGATAAGTTGTATGGGGATTTCCAATTTAAAAGCACCTTTGTTATTGGTAGTAACCTTATATTCCTTTTTATTTATATAAGCTTGAACAGATTTTTCTTTAAGAGGTTTTTTAAAATATGAACCCAATACTTCAATTGCGTTTTTTATTGAACCCGTTCGCTTTTGTCCGGTATTTGCTTTTTCGTTTAAAACAACTCCAGAAACCAATGTTTTATGCTCAAGAGCAATTATTGCTATTTGCCATAGATAAGCCATATAGAAATCAACAATTAGTTAGTTGTAATTTAGTAAGTGTATTTTTTATAGTGCTATTGGTTAAAATAAGCGTAAAGCCATCAATAATTAATACAACTCCAATATAAGACATTGTAATTTGAGTTTTTCTTAATTTAATATCCATAATTAAATGTTTTAAAGTTACTAACAGTATCTCATAAGCTTACCTCTAAATAGTTTACTTCTCAATTTAGATAAAAAAAGCGGTAATTAAAGCCGTTACCACTATTAAAATTACACCAGGCAGAATCTCTTTTTTAAGTAATTTATGGGTTGATGACATTACAATAGATGCCTTTACAACTGTATTAGAAACGGCCGCCAACGTTATGGCTTTAACAGCAACATTTGGTGCAACACTTCCAGATGCTTTGCTCATTTCTGCCATTGTTAGGGTAATTGCATCTACATCTGTAAATCCAGAGGCAATAGCAGAAACATATATTCCACTATCTCCAAAATAAATTTGAGCTATATTGGCTATAACAATAACAGCGGCATATAGCCCTCCAAAAGCAAGAGATTTTTTTAAAGAAAATGGTTTTTCTATAGAAATATCCTCTTTTATAGTTTCGTGTTTGGTATCTTTTCTGGTTAAATACAAACCATACAATCCACCAACCACAGCTGCCGAGGCCATAGGAATCCACATATCTTTTACTAAGTTAGGGTTAACTACAACTACTTCCACAATTATTCTTAAAAACATAGTAACCCAAGAAAAAATAATGGCTGCAGCAAATAATTTCGATAAATCTGGTCGGTCTTTGCTTCGAAAGGAAAATGAAAGTGTTACTGCTGTACTGGACACCAAACCTCCAAGAAACCCTGTAAGTACAATAGCTTTTTGGTTGCCCAATATTTTCTTTAAAAAATAACCTACCATACCAATTGCTGTAACTAGAATGACCATCCACCAAATATTACATAATATCAATACATCAAAAGGTGGTGGTAAGGTTGGTTTGTCAGGTAAAATTGGCAATACTATAGCTGTCATGAGTCCAAACTTTGCTAAACCCACAATTTCATCTTGTGTTAACATTTTACTAACACTATGCATTTCAACTTTTAAGGATAATAGTATAAGTACTACAACGCCTAAAGCAGCAGCAATTTCAATTTGACCATAGTAACAAAAAGCACCAATAATTATTGTAATTAAAGCAGCTACCTCTGTTGTTATTCCTATATATTTAGTTTTTATTGTTCCGTAGTAAGCTACAATCAAAAAAGCTCCAACTACAGCAAAAGGTAGAGAAAAACCAAGTGGCGACTCCATAATATCTCCTAACATTGCAGCAGCGCAACCAGATAAAGCTAACAAAGGAAATGTACGAATTCCTCCAAATAGATACTGATACGATTCATCAGACTTTTTAAATTGTCGTTCTAATCCAATTAATAGCCCTATTGCGAGAGCTACGCCATAGTGGTAAAAAAGTTCATTCATAATATTATTCAAAACTCAATATAAATTTACTCGATAATCGAGATTTAGCCGAATTCAAGTAAGAAAATCAATACTATAAACTTCAGTAATAATCAACTAAAGATGTTTGTAAAGATGAAATTTAAAGAGATAAATGTTCTTGAATTAATTCAAGAACATTTGATTTTTTACAACCTAAATTTATCCTTATTAAACCTCTATTTATATATGCATCATAATAGTATTAAGTATTCTCATATTTTGATACCATAATCAAGGTATATACTACTAAACTCATTTAAAAACTGATTAGAAAATGATTAGAAAATGATATTAAGTAAATGAAATTTGTAGATTACTATAAAATCTTAGGTATTTCTAAAACAGCTACGGAAAAGGAAATTAAAACTGCCTATCGAAAACTTGCCCGAAAACACCATCCAGATGTAAACCCTGACAATAAGGAAGCTGAAAAAAAATTTAAAGAAATAAATGAAGCTAACGAAGTATTAAGCGACCCTGAAAACCGTAAAAAATATGATAAATATGGTGAAAACTGGAAACATGGCGAAGCGTATGAAAAGGCCCAACAACAGCAAAGACAGTCGTATCGCCAATCCAGTCAGCAAGAGTTTTCAAACGAAGATTATTCAGACTTTTTCGAGTCGATGTTTGGAGGCAGAAGATCATCATATAGCCAAGGTCGTAGCCCAAAATTTAAAGGTCAGGATTACAATGCCGAATTACAACTCAATCTAAAAGACGTTTATACCTCGCAACAACAAATCCTAACTGTTAATGGAAAAAAAATAAGACTAACAATACCTGCAGGAGTTGAAAACGGTCAAGTTATAAAAATTAAAGGAAAAGGAGGTGTAGGAATTAGTGGAGGTCCAAAAGGAGATTTATTTATCACGTTTACCATTAACAACCACACAAAGTTTAAACGAGAAGGCAACAACCTTTATCTAAACATGGATCTCGATTTATACACATCTATTTTAGGAGGAGAAATTAAAGCAGATACTTTTAATGGTAAGGTAAAGCTTAAAATAAAACCAGAAACAAAAAATGGATCGAAAGTAAAATTAAAAGGAAAAGGCTTTCCTATTTATAGAAAAGAAGGAAAGTTTGGAGATTTAATAATTACTTATAAAATAAAAATACCAACAAATCTAAACGAAAAAGAAATTAAACTATTTAAAGAATTACAAAAATTTCAAGCAGAATGACCGAAAAGTTTTTAATATCAACGCAAACACTTTGTTCTCATTATAGCATTGAGATTCCTTTTATAAATGCTTTAGATGAAATGGGACTCATCAAAATCAAAATTATTGATCAAAAACAGTTTATACACCAAGATCAAATTAGTGATTTAGAAAAAATAATCAGACTTCATAACGAATTAAAAGTAAACCTTGAAGGCATTGATATCGTGTTTAATTTATTGGAAAAGGAAAGAAGACTACGAAATGAATTGAATGCCTTAAAAAATAGATTAAGACTTTATGAAAATGACTAAAAATGGCAGTCTTTAATTGTATGATTAGTAGAATAAAATAACTTATAAAAAAGCTGAACTTCCTATATTAAACTAGACATTTAGTTGTGATGCTAGAAGTTTTAATTTGAAGAAGTTTATGCTAATTGCAAAAAAAGAAAAATATTTCGATTTTTAAATTATACCAAATATAATTCCAGAATAAAAATTAAATATAAAGATTATGAAAAAAGTAGTGAAATGTATAGCAGGATTATTAGTTTTAACTTTAATGAGTAGTTGTTATTCTTCATTAAAAGTATTAAACTCATGGACAGAAAGCGAAAACAATGATTTAAGCAGAAAAAATGTTCTAGTAATTGCTAAGACAAGCAATAACTCAGTACGTATTGAAACCGAAGAAGCAATAACAAAGCAATTAGCAGCTTCTAACATTAAAGCAACATCAAGTTTTGACTTGTTTTCTATGTTAGATCCAGATAGAAAGCTCAGTAAAGAAGAAGTAGAAGATTTTGAGAAAAAAATAAAAAACAAAGGATTTAATGCTATTGTGTTAACAACACTAAAAGATTATGACGAAACGCAACACACAGAAGAATCTGGAGGCTATTATGCAGGAGGAAATTATTACGGAGGCTATTACGGAGGATTTAATTCTTACTACGGAACAATATATCCAATATATTTTGATAGTGGAGTTTATGTGCCAAGTGAAACCAATACATATATTTCAAAAAAATATGTTCTAGAAACAGTTACTTACAATTTAGATTTACCTAAAAACAAAGAATTAATTTCTGTAACTACAGTACAAGTAGAAGATCCTGCGAACTTATCAAGTATTACAAAAAAATATGCAAAAGCTGTGGTAAGTAGAATTTTAAAACCCCAGTAATTAAACTACTATGAAATAAAAGTAGCATAGATTTGTTATACAAATGAAATTCGGTCTAATACTTACTAAATATCGTTGGAAGGTGAAAGCTAGAAGCAGATTATCATTTAGCTTCAGACTCCCAACTTCTAACCACAAAATTTATTGAAACTAAAAATCTTAAATTAAAGCACATAGTTTTAACTAAAGAGTGAGAGCAATAAAAAAATCAGAAAGAATAATATTTTTAGTACATAACATATGTAGAATTATCTAAACACAGTCTGTATAAAAAGTGACTTTATTATAAAACTAGTAAATGCCTTACTTTATTTTATCATTCTACCTTTAAACAACGAATTTAAAGAAACTATCAAAAATATGGCTGAAGAAAACAATCAAGAACTAGATATTTTAGTAGCCGAAGATTCTTTCAAAAAATTACTGAATAGACTTCCGGGTATTTTCTATTTGTACGAACATATTAATGATGATTTTTATCTAAAAGTATGGAATAAGCACCATGAAGAAGTAACGGAATATACGGCAAAAGAGCATTACAATATGAAACCTTATGATTTTATACCTTCCGTAGATAAGGACTTAATATATGAAACCTGTCGTAAGTTGATGAAAATAGAAAAGGTACAAGTAAAATCGGCTATCCGTTCAAAATCAGGAATTGATACACCCTATTTTTTTGAAGGCTATGCCTTTTCTTCTAATGGACGAGAATTTTTTATGGGTGTAGGTATAGACCTATCCAATTACTCGGTAATGGAAAGAGAGTTAGAAGAAAGTAAACAAATTCTCGAAAAACTAGAAAAAGAACGTATTATACGCAACTTAAATACCCAAAACAAAGAGTTGCTAATCTTTAGTGTAGAAATAGCAGAAAACAATAAGTTAAAGAAAGCAATAAGGAAACAAATAGAAGAAATAGAAAAATTAAACACTAAAGAAGAAATCCAACAGGCACTTTTTAAACTTAAAAGTAGCATCGATGCCGATACAATGGATGATGCAAAATGGAATGCCTTTAAGTATCGTTTCAAAAACATCTACCACAACTTCTTTGACAGCTTATCTCACAAACACCCTACACTTACAGACTCCGATTTGTTATTCTGTGCTTATATAAAATTAAATATGCCTACCGAACAAATATCGTCTTTATTAAATATTTCTAAAATGGGCATCAAAAAAAGACGATACCGACTCAGAAAAAAACTACTTCTGAACGAAAAAGATTCCTTAAATCATTATATATCCTCTTTTTAGAAGAAACAGCCACTTCTCCTCTTTTTCAAATTTTACAAAAGAAGCTAATACTTTATCCTGTCTACCTTTTGTCTACCATCATGAATTATTTTGTCTACTTTTTATCCGCCACTTAGTCTGAATTGATTTGAGGGATAGTATATAATTTTGTGGCAAGAAGAAATCCTGTAAGATTATATTCTTTGAAAAGAAATTTTACATACACAAAAATCTATAATAAACTTATATGAAAACATTCAAATTCTCTTGGCTAACACTTATACTTTTTATAATAAGTATAGGGTTTGTTCAAGCCCAAAACACTACAAAAGACAATCTTCAAAATGCAAAACTATATGGCGATGAAACCATAAACACGCCCATTGGGCAAATCGTTTTAAAAGATAATTATATTGCTCAAGGTTCACAAGCCCTATTTGATGATATGGATTATCAACGTGCTTGCCAAGCCTATATTTGGTCTACCCCAGCGGTTTCTTATAAACAATGGCAAACGGCTCAAGCCAAAACATTTGATGCGTATAATTTAGGAGATTTTGTAGTGTACAAATCACTGCTTGAAAAAAGAGGAATTGTTACTGCAAATTTAACTACACCCTATGTAATTAATTTCACATCTTTGAAAAAAGGAGCTATTATGGTAAAAATTCCGGCAGGACAAATTGCAGGAATGTTTATGGACGTATGGCAACGCCCTGTATCAGATATTGGACTAACGGGACCAGATCAAGGAAAAGGGGCTACCTATATTGTGGTAGGACCAGAAGAGGACAAATCTAAATACGAAGGCAAAGCGGACTATATCATACAATCTGCAACCAATAATCTTTTTATTGGCATCCGATTAATTGACCCTTCTCCAGAATTTGAAAAGAAAGTAGCCCAAGAAATGAAGGTAGCGCTAGTTGGACAACCATTAAAACCAATTCGTTTTATTAAAGGCGTAAATAAAGAATGGTCTGGCACCGCACCTAGAGGAATGGCATACTGGAAGTTGGTTAATCAGTTTATTCAGGAAGAACCTACACGGGAACAAGACAAAGCTTGGACAGCAATGTTAGAGCCTCTTGGAATTAAAAAAGGACAAGATTTTAAACCCGATGAACGTCAAACAAAAATACTCACGCGAGGTGTAGCGATGGGCGAATTGATGGCGCGAAATCTTCAGACTACCCCCCGAATGGCACAACCCTACTGGGAGAATACCAATTGGTATAAATGTTTTGATTTTACCGTTTCTCAGGAAACGAAAAACAAAATAGAATTGGATGAACGCGTAGTATGGTTTTATGAAGCCGTAACTTCTTCAAAAGGAATGGTAACTCCTACAGTAGGAAAAGGACAAGTTTATATGACATCCAAAAAAGACAGTAAAGGCAACTGGTTACGAGGAGATAAAACGTACAAACTGCATATTCCAAAAGATGTTCCTATCAAACAATTTTGGTCTGTTACACTATATAGCGAAAATACAAGAAGACCTTATAGTAACGGTGGAACAAAAATAAAAGACGGAACATTAGGGAGTAAAAGCAAACAACTACAATATAATAAAGATGGTTCTGTAGATATTTATATCGGAGCCAAAGCACCCAAAGGAAAAGAAAGTAACTATTTAAAAACGATAGGAGATGATGGTTGGTTTGTATATTTCCGTCTATACGCCCCAACCGAGCCATTTTTCAATAAATCCTTTTCACTACCAGATTGGGAAATGATTGATTAATATATTCCATTTTCTTAAATAATAAACTAAACAATTATAATTATGCGCATTTTAGAACGCATCCTTACACGCTCAATTTTTCTACTGGCAATTTTCATGACTTTTGGTTTATCAAGTTGTAAACAAAGCACTAGAAACGCTTCCACACCAACCGATGATACTCTTAATAAAGAATTAGTAACCGCTGCTAAAGAAGCCTATATATTTTCTTACCCATTGGTAATGTATTACCAAACTATGTATTTACAGGCATTAAACCCTAAAGGTGGTGTTGGCATGAATAAATGGTTGAATCTAGGGGTAAGTAGCCCACAAGATACTACCATTGTTACCCCAAATAATGATAGTCCGTATAGCTATGCTTGGGTAGATCTACGAGCAGAGCCCTATGTACTCACTTTGCCCAAAATAGAAGCCAAACGATTTTATACTTCCCAATGGAATGATATGTATGGCTTTGTGTTAGACAATGCTGGTTCGGTAGGTGATGGAAATGATGGAGTTCGGGTATTATTAGCAGCTCCTGATTATTCAGGAGAACTGCCTAAAGGAGTAAACCGAATTATAAAAGGAGAGAGTTCTATTTTAGGGTCTCTAACTAGAACCCAGTTGATTGGTATGAAAGATTTACCACGCGTAAAAGAAATTCAAAAGGAATACAAGTTAGAACCTTTGAGTTCTTATCTCGGAACAGAAGCTCCTTCGCCTGCGCCTGTCATAAATTGGCTTAAATGGAAAGCAGGAAGCGAAACCAAACCCGATTTCTGGAAATATGCTGGATTCATCTCTCAATTTTTAACAAAAAATGTAGCCGATAAAGCAAAATGGGATGCCTTGGCAAAATTTGGCTTCAAACAGGGCGAAGATTGGGAGGTTTCCAAATTAGATAAGGAGCATAAACAGGCACTTCTTCAAGGACAAAAAGAAGCTTTAACTTACCTACATGATTTAGCTTCTAAACCTTTTGATCCTAAAAAATTCTTTAATCCCAGAAAAGGTTTTAAGAATATAAAACATCCCTATGAGCAACGTGCTTTAGGTGTAATGGCAGGTATTTTTGGAAACACAAAAAACATTTCTGTGTATTATGGATTTCAGAAAGATGTTAAGGGCAATATTCCTGATGCCAGTAAATCGGTTTATACCTTAACTTTTAAAGCAGGGGAATTACCAAAGGTGAATAATTTTTGGAGTATTACGATGTACAGTTTACCAAACCGTTGGTTAGTACCAAATGAGTTAAATCGATATAGTATAGGCAGTGCATCAACCAATATGAAAGCAAACAAAGATGGGTCTTTGACTCTTTATATACAACCCAAAAACCCAGATGGAGAGAAAGAAGGCAACTGGTTGCCCTCCCCAAATGGTCCTTTTTGGATTGTTTTGCGTTGTTATGGTCCTGACGAAAGTATTATAAAAGGTACATGGCAAGAACCTGCGTTAGCTCCAGTGAAATAGCAATTTATTTGCTACTTAAAAAGATAAAATTCAAACACCTTTGTAAAATGATTTTGAAAGAGTTTTTTTAAGTAAACGACCTCGGAGCAAGATCACGAGGCATTCGTAAGAAAAAAACATTAAAATTTCGAAGCAAGCTTCGGAGCATTTAAATCTCGATTATCGAGTAAAGATTCTATAAGTGCGTAAGCTAATAAAGTTCAAATTTATTAAGTCAAAATCACATTAACTACTACGTTCTTGAATTAATTCAAGACCATTTGTGTTTTTGTAACCTAAATTTACGATTCTATTTAAATATCATATAATTTCTATTAAAATAAAACTAAAAAAACAAAACAATGAACAAAGACATTTTACAAGGTGAATGGAAAGAAGTTAAAGGCGCTGTTAAATCTTGGTGGGGAAATCTTACCAACGATGAAGTAGAAGAAACTGCTGGTGAGCAAGTAAAATTTGAAGGTTTACTTCAAAAGAAATTTGGAAAATCTAAAGAAGAGGCTATAAAAGAAGTTAATGACTTTTTAAAAACTAACCATGCTATTAAAGGAAATGCTAAAATAGCAGAAGGTTACTTTAAAAATAAATGGGGAAGCCTTACAGGTTCTGATGTTACTCAAATTAAAGGCACTTTAGAGTCTGTGGCAGGTTATGCTCAAAAATATGTAGGCGTTGAAGGCGAAAAACTTCGTAAAGAGATTGTTGAAGCTATAAAATCTACAGATTTTGAAGATTATAAGAAAACTTTTGGGGATAATTAAACGTATTCCTATATAACACTTAAAGGTTTCTTATTAAGTCCATCTTTTTCTTGATGGACTTTTTTTGTTGAGACAAGTTTTTTTATAAACCAAAATCAAAACTATATCTAAATCCAAGAGTTATAACGTTAATTGTATTATTAAAACTCACTCCTTTTGAGTCACTTATTCTTGCATCTAAATATATACGTGTTTTAGGGTCTAAATAATAGTTTATTCCTAATATATAATGCTTTAAGCTATAATCATCTTTATAACTTACTGAACTTTTGGTTTTTTCAGAAAGATTAAAACCGCCTTCAAAAACCCATTTTTTAGTAAGATTGTATCTTATTAATAACTCGGAACCTCTCGTAGGAAAACTAATTGCTGTACTATCGTTTAGCACTAAAATTTCATCTTCATTTACTGAATAAGTAAGAGCTCCATAGAGCTTTTTTCTTTTATATTTTACACCTACAACAACGTTTTCGGTTCTTTTACCAATGTCTTGTATAAAGACTTGATTTTGCTTTGTAATGCCTCCATTATTGTATGCAACACCTACAATTGTGCTTGGAAATAATCTGTACTGTAAAGATGCTCCGTAGTTTTTAAACGCTCTATAAAGTTGCGTTTGTAAGCCAATTTTTAGTTTTCCAAATTGATTTCTATATTGAATAGATTTATCTGCTCGACCTGTACCTTTCCATCCACCATCTGTATTTCCTGTATATATACCATTAGAATTACCTCCAAAAACTGAAAAATTATCGGTAAGTCCAGCGATATCGTAATAAACTCCCCATTGTTTTCCTACAGTTAGAATTCCCCATTTTTTATGTGATAGACCTACATAAGCCAATCGCGATTTAAAGGGTTCTTTTTTTATTTGTGGATTAGCTAAAAACTCGGTACTTGTACTAGCATCGTTATTAAAATCAACACCATCAATAATATGAATACCATACTCTAACTTTGCGAAAATTTTTGTGTGTGCATTAACATCTCTAGCTATATTAACACCAATTCTTGGTGAATTTTCTTGTAATTCTGTATCGCCATCAAAACTGGCTGCTTGTACACGTAAACTTCCATAAAAACTCAATGAGTCTAAAACCTTTGTGGTTTCATTTTGCGATTGTAGTGTAGTTAACATAGTTAACCACATAAAACAGGTGAGTAATATTGTGCTATTCTTTATCATTAGCTCCTACTTTGTGTTTGGTTAAAAACACTCTATTTACATTAAAGGTGAAAACAGTCGAGCTATTCGCTCTAAAACTTGAGTAAAGTAAGGTCTTTCTTTCCATTCTTGCAATTTAATTTCTTCTGAATCCTGTAAATCATATAAAAAATCTTGCTTTAATTCTTCAGATAATTTCTTATCGAATACAATAGCATTGACTTCAAAATTTAAATCAAAACTTCTATTATCTAAATTAGCAGTGCCAACAAACGACACAAAACTATCGCAGACCATTGTTTTTGCATGTACAAATCCTTTTTGATACTTAAAAATTTGTACTCCAGCTTCCAATAAATCTTGATAGTACGAGTTAGAAGCTGCATTTACAAAAGCAGAGTCTGAAATCCCTGGTATAATTAATTTTATAGACACACCGCTTAATGCCATAATCATTAGAGCATCTGTATATGATTTTTCTGGAATAAAATAGGGTGTGGTAATTAAAATTTCTTCCCTAGATAGTAAAATGGCTTGAATTAAAGCGTACATGATATTCGGATAAGCCGAATCTGGTCCACTTGAAGATATTTGTACGAGTTTATTACCAAAGCAAAAATCGGTTTGTATTGTCGGGAAATAATCATGCGAAAAAGGGACGTTATCCTTTGCGCAAAAATTCCAATCGGTTAAAAATATGTGCTGTAAATCCAAAACGGCTTGTCCCGTAATTTTTAAGTGAGTATCTCTCCAGAATAATTTATTTTTATTATTGTAAGGTGCCGTATTTATGTATTTGTCAGAGATATTGATGCCGCCAACAAAACCAATCTTACCATCAATAACTATTATTTTTCGATGGTTTCTGTAATTTAATCTATTTGCTAATACTATTAGTTTTATTTTGTAAAAAGGTGCTGTTGCTACACCTTTAGTTTTTAATTGTTTAATGAGATTCTTTCTAATACTTTGACTCCCAAAGTCATCGTAAATAAGTCTAACTTTAATGCCTTGATTAACTTTTTCTACTAAAATATTAGCGATTTCATTTCCTATAATATCATTTTCAAAAATGTAATATTCAATATGGATGTGGTGTTTAGCCTGTTTTAATGCCAATAAAACTTCTGGATATTTTGTTTCTCCGTTTCTTAAAAGTTGCGTTTCGTTATTAATTGTTATTAGGCTTGCCTTTGGTGTTATAATATTGGCTAGTTGGTAAAAATAGGCTAGCGTAGATTTGTTTTGGTTTAATAAATTTCCTGAAAATAATTTTATTTGTTCTTCTAATTCTTTATGGTCAAAAATGTCACTGCTTAATTTTTTCTTGTACATTTTACTTTTTCGATAATTTATACCAATTGAAAAGTAAAGTATTATGCCTAATATAGGTACAAATAAAACCAGTATTACATAAATAAGCGCTTTAGTGGTATTGGTGGTATCTAAAATGATTTTAACACAAATAGCCAAAATAACAATGTAGTACACTATCATTAATAAAGGATACTCCATGTTTTAATTATTTTGTTAGATATGCACTTCTGTTCCTTCTCGGGCAAGAAAACAATTTGGGAATCTTTTTTGACATTGTTTTTCGACCTTTCTTAAAAATGCATCATCATGGTCAGGGTCATGATGGGTAAGGTAAAGCCGTTTTACATTGGCTCTTTCTGCCACTTCAATTGCTTGTTCCCAACTACTATGTCCCCAGCCTTTAAAATTAGGTAATTCTTCGGGCGTGTATTGAGCTTCGTGTATTAAGATATCAGCATCTTTTGCTAATTTTACAACATTCTCATCTATATCTGTTCCATGTTCTACATCCGTACAAAAAACAACAACTTTGTTATTTGTCTCAACTCGATATCCTTGTGCGCCACCAGGATGGTTATGACTATTAACTAGTACGCGGCCATCAGGAAATATAGCTTCTTTGATTTTTCTTAAATCAAAATCAAATTTAGCTCCCATATTTTCCAGTTTAATAGGGAAATAGGTGTTTTCCATTTGTCTTGACAATACTTCTTTTAAATCATTTATGGTAAGTTTTTCTCCATAAGCTACTAAAAGTATCTCTTTGGTCGAATCATAGGCTGGATCAAAAAATGGAAAGCCTTGAATATGATCCCAATGAAAATGGGAAAAACCAATAATGATCCTTTGGTTTGGAAAGAATGTTTTTTCCATGAGTTCTTTTCCCAAATTTCTAATACCACTACCACTATCAAAAACTACGATGTCGTCTTGCTCTTCTCTAAAAAGTGCTACACATGTAGTATTGCCACCAAATTCTTGAAAATCTTTATCACAAATAGGAATTGAACCTCTAGTTCCATAAAATTTAACTCGCATTTTATTCGCTTTATGATTATAAAATATGTTTATTATGAGTAAGTTAAGGAATTTATATTTATGTATAGATAGAAAAGGGCGTAGTAAATCTTTTACTACGCCCACCAACCATCATCAAACACTAACCATTAACTATTAATGAATGGTATTTTTACCTTTTAAGAGGTAGGTTTTCATATAACTTATAGTTTATTGCATTCCTAATATACTCCTCTATTTGAAAAAACTGCATTGCCGTTGTTGGCGAAACTTTTTTTGCAATTTTTTTATAGGTTTGTTTTATGTTTTTTTCTGCTTGCCTGTTTAGTTTATGAACCTGATTCATAAATTTTCCTTGGTCGTCATTTTCGCCTTCCGAATATAAAAAAACATATTGCCCGATTAGCTTTACTCTTTCCCTTGCCAGTTGTTTTCTTTTTACTTCATAGGCATTGTACAAATTCCAAAATTCGGAATCTAAAAATGATGGAATAGTTATATTGTCTGCAATAAAGTCTTTTTTTGCTTTACCAAGCAGGCTTTCTATTAATTCTATTTCGGTTTCAAATTCTTGGGCTAGTGTATTTTGTGTTGTTAGCCCAACCGTTATTAACATTATAATAAAAATTGCTTTGTTCATTTTAAAAAAATTAAAGTTTATATAAGTATAGTGACGGTAAACCTAGCACTAAGCACAGATTATGTTATGATTTTCCTGCTTTTTTTTTAAAGGTTTCAAACCACATTTTAAATGCTTTTTTTCTAGTTAAAGCATTGGCATGGTGTTGCTCTTTTCTTATTTTTCGTTTTTCTTTTAGCTCATCTATTTTAGCTTGTAATTTAGCTTTTCTTTCTTCATTAGCATCTTTAAAACTTTGTTTAGCTTCTTCTATGTCTTTATCTAATTGATCAAGATCTTCTTGTATAGATTTATTTATTTCCTCATCTACATTTATTCGTTCTATGTCAGATACTTCTCCTAGAGCGGTATCTATTGGTGTTGTCCAATCCTCGTAAACATGAGAGATGACCATAGATGCCCCATTGGGCATTTCTCTACCAAAAGCATATAGAATATCTTCTTGAGAGTCATAGTTTAATAAATCTCCTAACGATCCAAACAGTGTACCAAAAGCAGTTCCTAACAAAAAGCCTGCAGGCCCACCTAAAAGTCCTACAAGCCCTCCGGAAAGAGCGCCAAAAGCGGTAAGCTCAAAATCTTGACCTCTTTCATCTTTAAGTGATACACTTCCATTAGCACTTTTTTCTAAAACATAGGTTTCTGCTAATGAGATTTCGTTTTTAAAGTTTAAGTCTCTTAACTTTTCTATTACTTTATAGGCTTCGGTTTGATCTTTTACCAAAAATTTGATTACTTTTTCCATTTTTGAATGTTTAAATGATTAATTATAGTTATAGATGCTTATTCAGTATGAGATACTGAAAGTTAAATTTTACCCTATAAAGGTATTGTTCGTAAAATGAGAGTTTCTTGAATTAGTTCAAGAATGGATTTAATAAATGACTTCAATATGTAGATAGTCCGAAAAATTAATCATCCTAATTGATTGCAGAAATCTTTGAAAATCAAGTTATCTTAACTACTTCTTTTTGCGTAACTCTATAATGCGGTTTCTTCAAACAAATTCAAAATCTAATAAAATAGATAGTATATATTAATATACTTAGTAAATGGGACTTTATACCCTCGAAACTAATCTTCATACATTAAATAGAAATAACATTTTTAAATCTCTGTATTTTAGTAATCTTAATTATGGACAACAAAACAATCATCAAAGTCATTATCCACTCATTATTTTGGATATCCTATATCATTGTACTATTCGTATTTGCCCCTCTTTGTTATGACGATTTAAACGTAAACACATATTCTAAAATTGAAATCAGTTTTTTATTTATAGTAGCTAGTATTACTTACCTAAATGACCAATTGCTATTACCTTATTTCTTTAAAAAGAAGTCTTATATTCTCTATACTTTAATTGCATTTGGTTTAATACTATTGGCTACATTTCTATATTGTTATTATGTATTAGGTTGTGTAGATAGTCTTTTAGCCTGTTATTCGGATGATCTTTGGATTATCGCTCTACCTTTCGTTTTATTATCCTTTATCTGGGTAGTTTTAGAATTTTCTAAAAAGCAAAATGAGCTAGATAAAGCACATAGTGATAAGATTGAATCTGAGTTGAAATTTTTAAAAGCACAAATAAATCCACATGTATTATTTAATAGTTTAAACACTATATACGCAAAATCGGTAAAGGAAAATGATGAAATTGCTGAATTGATTTTAATACTATCAGAAAATTTAAAATATATTTTAAATCAAAGTAATGACACATTTGTAGATCTTGAAAAAGAGATAACTTTTATCGAAAACTATCTAGAATTTCAAAAATTACGAACACAAGGCATTAATAATATTATTTATAATAAAGAAGTTGATTCTTATAACCATTCAATTGCACCGCTCATTTTAATTGATTTTATAGAAAATGCATTTAAACATTCCACTTATAAAGATGATGAGTTAAGCGATATTACTATTAATTTAAGTATCAAGGATGGAAAAATACATTTTACTTGTATGAATGAATTTCATTTGGCTAACACTCATCAAGAAAATTATGAGACCTCTCAAATAGGATTAAAAAATTTAAAGCAAAGGTTAGAATTAATATATAAAAACAAGTATGCGTTAAATTTTAATAAAGATAACGGAGTATTTATTGTAGATTTAAAGATTGATTTAGAATGAACTGTATAATTATAGAAGACGAAGTTCCTGCACAAGAAGTACTCATTGGTTATATCGAAAAAATACCAGAATTAAAACTTTTAAAAGTTTATAATTCGGCACTTAAGGCAAATACGGTATTGCAAAATGAAACTGTAGATGTTATTTTTTTAGATATTAATTTGCCTAATATTTCAGGAATGAGTTATCTAAAAACACTCAAAAATCCGCCAATGGTGATAATGACTACTGCGTATTCTAATTATGCAGTTGAGAGTTTTGAATATGATGCTATTATAGACTATTTAGTAAAGCCATTTAATTTTGAGCGCTTTTTAAAGGCTATAAACAAAATAGAGTTAATAAAGCAAGACAAAGTTCTAGACGTTCAATATCAATCTATTAATGATATTAGTAAAACCGGAGAATTTGTATTTATAAAGGTTGATAAAACACTACACAAAATAAGCTTAAATACCATTATCTATGTACAATCTGATAGAAACTATGTAACTGTTGTAAGTAAAGCGTTAAATCTTACGTTTATTGACTCTTTAAAAAATTGGACAAGTTATTTAAATCAAAGTAATTTCCTTCAAATCCATAGGTCTTTCATTATAAACATAAATTATATAGAAAAGCTTACAGGAAATCTTGTATATATCGATAAACAAAAAATACCTGTAGGTAAAACTTATAAAGAAGATTTGTTTAAAAGGGTAAAGCCTATCAATTAAAGTAATTTTTCTTTTTCTAATATACTTAGCAAAATTTATTTCATACCTAACTAACTTCCCTTTGTACACTTAATTTGAATTCAAGATTTCTACTGCTGTATTTTAGTTGAAATAATAATTCAAATTTCAAATAGATATGAAAAGACGAAAATTTATAGGAAACGCTATATCGTTTTCACTACTTATGGTATTTCATAGAGAAGCACAAGCATTGTCAAAATTAAATATGGAAAAAGGAGAGGCATTAGAACCTAGTACTAGTCGATTTAAAAAAATTACACTTTATACATCTAAACTAAATGCACAATACGATTTCTACAACAAGATATTAGGTTTTCGCATTATTAATAAAGATGAAAAGCAATTTTCAATGCAACTTGGCGAATCTGTATTACAATTTAAAGAAGTAAAGGATGGCACAGAACCTTTGTATCATTATGCAATTAACATCCCTTCAAATAAATATAATGAAGCAAAAAAATGGCTTTCGGACAGAACAACATTACTATTAAACGGAAATGGTGGAGACCTATTTTATTTTGACTTTTGGGATGCTCATGCTATGTATTTTAAAGACCCTTCAGGAAATATCGGTGAGTTAATAGCAAGACATACATTAAACAATGATAGCGATGGTGAATTTGGTGTTTCAGATTTGCTATGTGTAAGCGAAATAGGTACACCAGTTAATAATCCTTCTGATTTTGCTTCCGAGTTAAAAAAGGAATATGGATTAAATCCTTATGTAGGATCCATGTTTATTGGAGATGAAAACGGAATGTTTGTAGTTGTACCAGTTAACAGACCTTGGTATCCTGAATATAAAGTAAAAGCGAATATTCATCCAACAGATATATATATATATCAGGTAAAGGAAAGGAAACCTATCAATATAAAGATTATCCGTATAAAATTAAACATAAAAAATAAATTTTAAAACCTAGATTATGACCAAAAAAAAACTCTTACTGTTAATATTTTTGATATTAACCTCTGTTATAGTATTCAACGTTTTTAATAATAATTCTGGGCGTTCAATAGAATCTGAAAAAGCAAAAACAGTAAATACCACCAAAACAGAGCAAACTATTGAATATAATAGAATTAAAGCTGGAAGTTTCTTAAATTGGAGAGCTTCACATTTAGGTGGAACAGGTACTAGGTTAGGAAAAATATATTGCAAAGAAGCAACTGCATTCGTTACTAATGAAAAACTAACTAATTTGAATGCTTTAATTGATATGTCTAGTTTAACTGTTGAAAATTTAGATAAAACAGATGCAAATGAGCTTACAGAGCATCTTAAAAATGAAGATTTTTTTAATGTTACAATTTACCCTGTTTCAAAATTTGAACTGACAGATTTAAAGCAAATAAAAGGTGAGCATAATTCAGAACTTACAGGTAATCTTACAATTTTGGGTATCACAAAAAGTATTACATTTAGTGCAACTATTAGTGTATCTGAAAACGAAATTTCTATTACATCTGAAGATTTTATGATTAATCGATCAGATTGGAATATGACATACAATGCAAAAGGTACAGCAGGAGTTCCTCTTAATTATCTAATTTCAGATGATATAGGGTTTAGTATAGCAATTACAGTTTTAAAATAAAGACTTTAGAAATGAAAAATACAATAACCATTTTTAATTTGGCATTAATAGGATGTATTATTATTGGATGCAAACAGAAATCTAAAAACCTTGAAGTAAAAGATATTAAAAATAACCAAGAATTAATAAACGATATTTCGCAACTAGTTGATAGTCTATATACTGTGGACCAAAATATTCAGTTAGCACATATTGAAGCTATTCAAAGTGGAAAAAAGGAAAAAATAAAAGAACTGGCTTTAGAACAAAAAAGGACTTTTAAAAGACATATTCCTATCTTAAAAGAAATCTATAACCAAATAGGATATCCAACTATTGAGCGCGTTGGGAAAGAAAGCTCTACAAAATTCTTTACCATGATTCAACATGCAGGCGCAGATGTAGCGTTTCAAGAAATGATGTTAGATATTATTTCTACTGAAGTAAAAAAAGGAAATGTAAATGGAAAGGATTTTGCATTCTTAACAGATAGAGTAAAACTTGTACAACAACAAGTACAAGTTTATGGAACACAGGTAGAATTTAATACAACATTAGGGCAAGTTTATCCAAAACCTTTAATCGATAGTATAAATGTTAATACACGTAGAAAAGAAATTGGACTTAAACCTTTAGAAAACTATTTAAATAAAGTTATTAAAATGCATTTTAAAATGAATAAGGCACACTATGATAAAATTGGTATTCTTGAACCAAAATTATATCCTGTAAATTGAAAACCTATTTTCTCATATTGTTTATAGCACTATTTGCTCTAGGGTGTAATCAAGTATCTGTAGAAAAAAAAGTAGATAAAAAGACTCAAAATAAAATCATTGATAGATATTTAAAAAAAGGAGCTTGGCAACATCACTATTTAACTAAAGAATGGGAAGAATGGATTGACAAAGGGTTAAAAGAAGATTCAACAATCGCTTATCTGTGGCAACAAAAAGCATTACCATATTGGAAGCAAACAAAGTATTCACAAGCTATACAATTCTACGATAAAGCCGTTCAATATGATCGGCAAAAATGGTTGTCAAGATTAGGGTTTTTGAAATGTATTTTTGCTAAAAACTATAATGATGCCTTAATAGATTTAATAACATACAAAAAAGAGTTTGGTACAACTTACGAGCAAGACCACTCTCTTGAGTTTTATATGGCACTTTGCTATTTACAGTTAAATCAATATGATAATGCATTAGTTTTACTCAAAGAAACGATTGGTAAAGAAGAAATCGAACACGGAACAACTTGGGTACATTATCTAGATAGATTTTATTTGGCAATCACATATTATGAGCTTAATGATTATGAAAAAGCGATTACCGAATTTGATAAGGTACTAAAAGAATATCCAACATTTTCAGATGCACAATATTATAAAAGTCTCTGCTTAAAATATATTGATAAGTACGAGGAAGCAAAACTATTAATGTCTAAAGGAAAGTTGAACTATGAAAACGGAAATTCTTTTAATGAAGATTCTTCTACTCACGAAACTTATCCCTATCAGGTTACTTGGCAATGGAAAGCATCCAAATCTTTATTAAAGTTATAATTATGAAATCATTGATTTTACGAATTGTAATTAGTTCAATATCTATTTTCTTGTCTTGTTGCATAGGCAGGAATAACGGAAATACGTTACCTCACGGTAATTCACCTTTTGATTATTGTGCTGAGTTTAATAAAGATCAATTCATTTCTATGGATTCAATATTTGTAGAAACGGCAGATGAATTGAGAAATCAACTTCGAAACAATAGAATATTAATTCTTAAAAACAAGAAATACGAGTTAGAATCCACTCTACAAATAGACAATATTGAAAATCTGAAGATAGTTGGGGCTAAAACCTCAGTATTGATTACTTCTGAACAAAACTTTACCGTTCTTAAATTGTTGAATTCAAAAAATATTTCGATAGAAAATATTAAAATTGGACACTTCAGAAACCAAGAACATACGGGAGAACAGGGAGTTCTTCGAATCGAACATTCCTCGCAAATAAATATATTGAACTGCAAAATTTCAGGAGCAGGCACCTTTGGATTGATTACAAAGGATGTGTGTAATCTGAAATTTGAAGATTCAGAAATAACAAAATGTACAGCATTGATATTTGAATTAGATAAGAGTCGAAAAATTGAATTTAAGAATTCCAAATTCCAAGATAATAGATTGGCAATATCGGTTCTTGGTGGCTTTACAAATTCAACAAAAGAAGTAACTTTTTTGGGTTGTGAATTTTTGAATAATCAACCAGTAATAAGTGGAAATCCAGCATTTAACTTTAATAACAATTTTCAAAACTTTGAAGAAAAGATAATATTTAGGAATTGTACATTTAAGAACAATAAAGGTTATAAATGGTATGGGGAGAAAATCAAACTTGAAAATTGTAAAATTGATTCATCAGATTTCATTGGAATACATTGGAAAAAACAGTAACTGTCCGTCAGATTAAGCTTCATTCATTACATATTACCTTTTTTATAACAATTTAGTCAATTACTTCTTACCAATCTAAAGCCTACATGCTGCATACCACTATCTGGTGTAAGTCTCATTCGGCGTGCATTACGATATCCAGAACACCAACTATCATTACATAAAAAAGAACCTCCTCTAACTACCTTATTGGTTGCTTGCTGATTGTATATTTCCAAACTTTTTACAGGACCTTGAGGATTCTTGGCTATACGATTTGCATCTAAAAGTTCTTTGTAATATAATGGACTATACCAATCATTGGTCCACTCCCAAACATTACCTGAAATATCATATAGACCGTAGTTGTTTGGGGGAAATGATTTTACTGGGCTGGTAAATTGAAAACCATCTTCGGCAGTATTCTTATAAGGGAAATTGCCTTGTAGAAAATTACCTTTATACGATGTGTCTTCAAAAAGCTTTTCATTACCCCATGGATACATTTTGTTTTTTTTTCCTCCTCGCATGGCATACTCGTATTCTGCTTCTGTTGGCAGTCGTTTATCTACCCATTTAGCATACGCCATGGCATCGTACCAAGAAACTTGGGCAACAGGATGGTTTAACAATGCATTAAGGTTAGATGTTTTTCCGTTGGGATTTTTCCATGAAGCTCCTTTAACAAAAGACCACCAGTTAGCAAGATTATCTTTTAAAGCATTTTTATTGGCATAATGAAAGACTAAAGCTCCTGCTTTTAAAGCATCGCCATCGGGTTTAGGGGTTCCTGCTGGTGCTTGCTTTTTAAGTTCTTCCCAATCGATATCAAACTCTGCTACAGTTTTATAGCCTGTTGCTTCTACAAATTCTAAAAACTGACCAATAGTAACCTCGTGTTCATCCATGTAAAAACTAGATACTTCTACTTGATGTTTTGGCATTTCGTCACCTTGCGGAAGTGCAGTTTTTGGCATGCTTTTAAAACCTTCTAGAACATCTCCTCCCATTTTAAATACACCTCCCTTTATTAATACCATACCTGAATAGGATTTGGCATGTGTTTTAGATGTAGGAATATTATCAATTATAGTTAGAAATTTTGTGTCTAAATAATTTTTTCCTAAAAGCGAATTAGTATCTATACAACCTATTGAGTAACCAATTTTATCGGCTTCTTCGAGTTGTTTTTTTGATTCGTTTTTACATCCTAAAAACAAAAATAACAGACCTATAAATACTAATTTTAAATTAAGAAATTTGCACATGTTATTTTAACTCTTTAAATAGTTATGGGGTTTCTTCTAAATTCTTTTTAGCCAACTCCTCTGTAATAAAAGGCAGACTAATATGTATAGAGAAGTAATTACTTTTATTATTTCCGCTAAATAGTGCGTCTTCAAATACATCTGTAAACCCTTGATAATATCTTAAATTAAGCATCAGCCCTTTCCCTTTGTTCCCAGTTTTAAAATAATATCCTAAATTGAACAAAGCACCATAATTTGTTTTATTAATTTGAGGTTTAACATCTTGCGTAAAATCTCCTAGCTCTCCTTTATAAGTAATTGAAGCATTTTGCCTAAATGAAATTTGAGGTGCAGCACCTATTCTAAAACCTGAATTATTGAATTGATAATAAACAAAAGCATTAACATCAATGTATTTTACTAACAAATCTGCACTTACATTTTGATAAAGTGCATTTAAATTAGAATCATTTGTATTTAAAGTAAAAGACTCTAGTTTGGCAGTTCTTTTAGAAAGAAAATATGCTGTTGGACTAATATACCAGTTTTCTGATAGTTTAACATTACCAGCAATGCCAAAATTAATTCCTGAATTTGAAGAGAGGTTTTCAATATTGCTAAAGTTATTAAAAGGTACGCCCAACTCTAAACTAAGATTAAATTTCTCTGATGCTACTTTATCACCAAAAATAGCAGCCAAAATAGCTGCTTGTGAAAAAGCCGTTTGAGATGTTATCATTAAAAGGAAACATAGTACTATTTTTATAACTATTTTCATTTTTAAGATTTTATTTAGTTTTATATACAACTTTCCAATCTTTTTCTATATCAACAATTGTCCATTTCTTTTCAATAGCTTCATCTAAAGCTTCACCTAATTTTCCTGCAATGGTCTTTCTATCGTAAGCAAACTCTCTAATACTATCTGTGTGGTGTACCAATAGCTTAAAAGACGGGTAGGTATTACTATCCGTAAATTGTAACATCTCTAAATCTCCATCTGAATTACCCGCAGCAAAAACTGGTTTTTTCCCAATAAAAGTATGGATGTTTTCAACCTTAACTTCCCTATCATTTATACTTTGTATCAAGGGCATTCGCTTTAAGGTAACATTTCCTGTACTATCTATGCTAAATTGTGTTTTAAGACTACTCCCTATAATTTGCTCTTTAGGTACGCCATAGACTTCTGGTGCCCAAACTCTCATAAAGTCTTGCCCGCCAGCAGATACGATATAAACCTTAAAATCGTTTTCTTTTAGATATTTTATTAGGTCTATCATAGGTTGATACGCCAACTCTGTAAAGTATTTGTCTAAAACAGGATGCTTTGCCGTTTTTAACCATTTTTGAACTGATTGCTCAAACTCTTCAGAAGTTATACCGGCATGTGTTGCCATAACCAAGGTCATTAAACCTTTCGTTCCTGATTTTTTTAAGGTTACCAAATCATTTTCTAATGCAGCTTTAAAAGGTTGAGTAACTTTCCATTGTGGGTTATCTTTTTTCATTTTATGCAACCTATCTATAAGATATAGAAACTGGAAGTACACAGGCTGTTCACTCCATAGTGTGCCATCATTATCAAAAACAGCTATACGGTCTTTTTTAGGAATAAAACCTGCATTATTCTTATTTGTAACTTGAGAAACAAAATCTATAATGGCCTTTTTATTTTGCGTATTATTCCAAGATTCTAAAATAGGAATATGAGTTATAAAATCATTTTTATTTTTTACTTCTTTTTTGCAAGAATAGAAAAGCAAGAAGGATATAATCAACAGTATGGTGTATCTGTATGAAAATTTCATGTTTTTTGTTATGTAGAGAAAGGGAACTTGTTATGTTCCCTTTCTTATATTAATTCTCTTTTTTAGTATTAATGACTTGTTGGCTCTGTTAATTTAGACATTACTTTATCTAAGCTAAAGCTAGCAGCCTTTTGTCTTGGTGGGTATTCTTTAAAAGTGCCTAAAAAACCGCCAACATATTTTTGTGCAGGAACCAATAAATATATTCTATCTATCAACCAATCATAATAGGTATTAGAAGTAATTTGTGCTCTTTCATAAGGGTCTCTTCTTAAGTTAAAGATTAATGGAACCCTTAAAGGCGTAAAAGGATTAGCCCATGCTTCAAGTGTTTGGGCAATTCTTTGCTCTAAAAACACTAACTTCCAATCTCCATATCGTAAAGCCGACAAATCTCCATCATCTGTAAAATAGAATATTTCATTACGTGGACTTGCCACATTTTGCGGATCTGCTAAATGAGCAGAGATATCATACCCATCTAAATGTATTTTATAATTTCTACCTAATGATTTAGATTTATATCCATCTAACAAATCTTCTTTAATATCTTTTTTACCAGCTGCGGCTAAAAAAGTAGGTAACATATCCATGTGATGAACAATGCCATTACTAACAGAACCAGGTTTAATTTTACCTGGCCATTTCATAATTGCCGGTACTCTCCAACCACCTTCCCAATTGGTGTTTTTCTCTCCTCTAAATGGGGTTGCAGCAGCATCTGGCCATGTATTATAATGAGGTCCATTGTCTGTAGAATAATGTACTATAGTGTTATCTGCTATACCAAGTTCATCTAATAAATCAAGGAATTTTCCAATATGCATATCATGTTCTACCATACCATCTCCATATTCATCTTGACCAGAAATACCTCTAAGTTCCTTTTTTACATGTGTTCTAAAATGCATTCTTGTTCCACTCCACCAAACAAAAAATGGTTTATCAGCTTTTACAGCATCTCTAATAAATCTCATAGCCTCTTTAGATGTTTCATCATCTACTGTTTCCATTCTTTTTTTGGTTAATGGTCCTGTATCTTTAATAGAGCCTTTTGCATAAGAATGAATGACTCCTCTAGGTCCAAATGTTTCTTTAAAAGTTCGTCCATCCGGCATAATAAAATCTGCTGGATAGTCTTCATTTTCAGGCTCTTCTTCGGCATTAAGGTGGTAAAGATTTCCAAAAAATTCATCAAAACCATGATTGGTTGGCAAATGATTGTCTCGATCACCAAGATGATTTTTACCAAATTGTCCTGTTATGTAACCTTGATCTTTGATTAAACCTGCAATAGTAGGATCTGCTTCGTTCATTCCCTCTTTTGCGCCTGGCAATCCAACCTTAGAAAGCCCAGTTCTAAATACGCTTTGCCCCATAATAAATGAGGATCTACCTGCTGTACATGATTGTTCACCATAATAATCGGTAAAAATCATCCCTTCTTTTGCAATACGGTCTATATTAGGCGTATGATATCCCATCATACCTTGTGTATAAGCACTAATGTTAGAGCGACCAATATCATCGCCCCAAATGACAAGAATGTTTGGTTTTTGGTCTTTTTGCGCGCTTGCTGTCATTAAAAACAACATCAAACAACACATTGTCAGAATTTTTGTTCTCATAAATTATGGTTTAATTGATTAATATTTAAGTTAAAATTGTTTCAAATTATTTTTTCTTGATTTTCTTTTTGAAAGTTTCAAACCATTTTTTATAGGCTTTCTTTCGTGTTAAAGCATTTGTCTTTTGTTGTTCTTTTTTAACCCTTCTTTGTTCGTTTAGTTTATCTATCTTTTTCTGTATTCTTTCTTTTCTATCCTTACTTGCTGCAATGAGATTTTGTTTTGCATCTTCTATACTTTTATCAATATGATTGAGGTTCGTTTGTATAGCATTGTCCATTTCCTCTACGTCAATACGCTCAATTTTTGCTAGGCTTCCTATGGCAGAATCGATAGGGATTTTCCATTTTTCATAAACATGTGAAATAACCATAGAAGCTCCATTGGGCATTTTGCGTCCAAACTCATCCAAGATATCTTCTTGTGAACCATGGTTTATTAAATCTCCCGTTGTGCCCAACATAGCTCCATAAGCAGTTCCCAAAGCAAATCCCACAGGTCCTGCCAATAAACCTATAAGTCCACCAGACAGTGCCCCAACAGCCGTATATTTAAAAGTCATCCCTCTGTCATCCTTAAGGGTTACCTTGCCATTGGTATCTTTTTCAAGTACATACGTTTCGGCCAATGAGATTTCCCCTTCGCTATTTAATGTTCTTAATTGTTCTATTACCGAATAGGCTTCTGACTGGCTTTTTACCAAAAACTTGATTACTCTCTCCATTTATATTTGTCGTAGTGAATTTTAATACTACCTGAAAAATCTGTTTTAAAACATAAAAGTAATTTTAAGAAAACCAGATGTTATTGAACTAATTCAAGAAAATAAGTTTGGTTAGAATTAGACTCGTCAATATCTATTGGTAAAAAAAATGATATCTCTTGTTGCCCTTTATTTAAAATGATAACCGCATGGAAAATACATTTTTCAAGGATCTTTAGCATGACATTCAGCTTTTTATTAAAGGAAAGTATTAGATATATATTTAGAAGTAATTTAAATTTTTTCGTTTTTTTGCTGAATTCTTTAAGAGCTATCACGAAGAAAACTAGATAGTTGAACCCTTTCCCGCTTTCCGTTGCGGTATTGAACAGGTTGAGTAGAAAACGATAGCTGTCCATCCAAGCGTTTGTGCGTTCTATGACATACCCTTCATCATAAAAGTCTTGGGCAAAGTACTCATCCCTATCGGTATTTCCGTTCCTTTTATTGAAACATGTTGTCCTTGAGGGCATCAAGGAACCTTATCCAACAATGCTTCTATGCAAAAGAGCTAGCCTAAATACTTATCTTTGTTTTGTTTTTGGTTTGTTTTATTACAAAAGAACTTTGAATATTAGAAATTATATCTAATTGAGAAATTTTGTTTACGATAAAATCTTGATAATCTTTCATATCATTTAGAACTATTTTTAAAAAAAAGTCATAGGAACCAGCTATAAAGGAAACCTCTACAATTTCGTCAATTGTTTGAGTATAACTTTCAAACTTTTTAAAAAATTTATCTTGATGCTTAACCAAAGTTATTTGGCAATATACTATTAAATTTTTGCCTAGAACTTCAGGTTTTACAATAGCCACGTATTTTTCGATAGCATTATTTGTTTCTAGACGTTTAATGCGTTCATGAGTAGGTGTTATAGAAAGATTTACTTTAGCTGCCAATTGTTTAATTGATTGTTTGCTATCCGTTTGTAATTCGTCTATTAATTTTAAATCTATGGTGTCAAATTGATACATAACTTAACTGGCTTAATTAAAAAACAGTATTTTTTTCTAATAATATTAAAATTATTATTATGTTTTAATACTTTTTTCTGTTGTAATCAAAAATATAGAAAAATTTTGTCTTTTCAATATATTATTAAAAGAATATTATTCTTTTTAATAGTTTTGCGCTAGAATTTTATTGCAATGAAAAAAATTAAAGAAATACATAATAGAATAAACCAGTTATCTAAAAATTTTTTGGGTTATCCACTTGCTAAAGACTTTGATTATAGAAGTTTTGCACCTTTTTTAAATTTGTGTGTAAACAATGTAGGTGATCCTGAATCTTCATCTACTTTAGGCATAGATACAAAAGATATTGAACAAGAGGTGATCTCTTTTTTTACAGAACTTCTCTCAACTAATATTCAAGAATGTTGGGGATATGTTACCAATGGCGGTACAGAAGGTAATTTATACGGATTGTATTTAGCGCGCGAGAGCTTTAATAATGCTATTGTATATTATAGTGAGTCAACACATTATAGCGTGAAAAAGAACCTTCATTTGTTAGGCTTAAGTAGCATTGTAGTTAAAAGTCAAGACAACGGAGAATTAAATTATGATGACCTTAAAAGCCTTTTAGCCTTGCATAGAGATAAACCTGCGATTTTCTTTTTAAATATTGGCACCACAATGACAGAGGCTGTGGATGATCTTGATAAAATAAAAGAAATCATACATATATATGCTATTAAAGATTATTATATACACTGCGACGCTGCCTTTTTGGGTTGTATAGCTCCTTTTGTCGAGCCAAAGCCAAAATTTGATTTTTCTGAAGGAATTGATAGTGTATCCATTTCTGGCCATAAATTTATAGGAGGTCCAATACCTTGCGGTATTGTTTTAGCCAGAAGAAAGCATAGAAATCGTATTGTAAATTCTGTTTCTTACATAGATGCATTAGATACAACTATTACAGGTTCTAGAAATGGTTTAACACCATTGTTTTTATTAGATTTTATTGAAAAACATGGTAAAGAAGGCTTAAAAAAGCGCGCTAGAGCATCACAGAAACTCGCAGCTTATACCGAGAAACAGCTGAATAAATTAGGGGTTAATGCTTGGCGTAATAATGATGCACTTACGGTTGTTTTTGATAAACCTTCAAAAAAGTTGTGTAAAAAATACCAATTAGCTTCGCAAGATAATATTGCTCATATTATTTGCGTGCCTGGGATAGAGCAATGGCAAATAGATAATTTTATTAATGATTACAGAATAGAATTAGACGTTGTTGAATTAGAAGAGGCATCCGTTTAAGATTAGGTTACCAACTAAATAATGAGAGACTTAATATTAAAATAAGAATAATTTTATTTGTGTTATTAATTATAACTACAACTTTTTCAGAATGATAAACATAACAATTAATACTATTATTATAACTATTACCCGAATTAATATTCAGAGGTAGGTATGGTATTGATACAACTTATAAAAAGAAGACCATCCTTAAAAAAGATGGTTTTTTTTATGGTGAAAAATAATAAATATGTCCAATTATTGGTGGATTAATCTTTATCTAAATAAAGTTAAATATGAATAAACTTAAAACATACACCGTATCTATTTATACAGAAAATACAATAGGTTTACTTAATCGCATTTCTGGTATTTTTCAACGAAGACATATTAATATACTAAGTATTAATTCTTCTATTTCAGAAATTGAAAACGTTTTCAAATGGGCTATTGTCGTTAATATCACAGAAGAACAAATTAAAAAAGTTATTACGCAAATAGAAAAGCAGATAGAAGTTATTAAAGCGTATTACCATACCGATGATGAAATTTTGTATCAAGAATCTGCAATGTTTAAAATAAAATCAGAACTGCTATTTGATAATAAAGAAGTACAAAAAAAAATAAAAGATAGTAATGTGCGAATTATTGAGGTAAACAAAAAATATTGCGTTTTAGAGAAATCGGGTGACTCAAAAGAAGTAACTGATTTATATGACTTTTTAAACCCATACGGAATACTTCAGTTCGTTCGTTCAGGCAGAATAGTTATTTCAAGAGAACCTATGAATATATCTATATTATTAGAAAAATCGTAGTTAACTTCAATATTTGTCTAAAAAAATAAAGCTAAATTCGAGAGAATGCTTGGTAAAAGGCAAAACCATGACAAGCTTTCCATCATGGAATGAAAAAAATATAATGAAGCAATCTAACTTTGGCAAATTATTGCCTTATGATATGGAAACCGAATTACTAAAAAGAGGTGCTAAACTGAAAGTCTATAACCACGAAAAGAAGATAAATTACGAAATCGTGGATTCTAAAAACAGATTGGTTACAGCATCCTTTTCGAATAGCGGAAGTTTTTTGGCAAAAGAATTTTTGAAATTAATTAATAGCTTGCATGAGACCAACTAACGTGTTTGTAAGACGCCTTTTTTATATTTCACTCCGATGTGCTATCATAGTATATTTCCACTATCGAGGTTGTTAACCCAGCTATCACAGGTCCGAGTATAAAACCGGAAAGTCCAAAAAGGGTAATGCCACCCAAAGTACTTATTAAAACCATGAGGTCCGACATTTCTGTGTCGCTTCCCACTAAAACTGGGCGTAAAATATTATCTATATTGCTTACCACTAAAAAACCCCAGACGAGTACGCCAATTCCAGCGGTAGTATTTCCTGTTAACATTAAATATATGCTCGCAGGCACGTAGATCATGGCACTCCCCACACTTGGAATCAATGATGCAATGGCTGCCAAGGTTCCCCAGAACAAAGGGTCTCCGATACCTGCAACCCAAAATGCCAATCCAACCAAAGCTCCTTGAACCATACCTATGAGTAAGGCACCCTTTATGGTAGCTCTTGAAATGGAAATTATCTTTTTTATCAAATCTTGAGTTTGCTGTTTTGTAAACGGGGTGTATTTGAGTACCATTTTATTTAACATCTCTTTTTCAGACAAAAAATAATACAAGGCGTATAACATAGTGAACAGGTTAATGAAGAACACCAAAGTACCTTGTGCAAAACTGCTTAATCCTTCTACAAATACATTGCCTAATAAACTTGTCAGCTCTCCTATTTTGGTATAGATTTCTGTTTTGTAGGGCTCTAATTGCCCTTTAAACGGAAACCACTCCGGAAGTGATTGGTTGAGTGCATCTGTATTTGACATTTGGTTTTCCAGCAATACAGGAAGGCTCTGAGAAACAGAAACTGCCTGTTTGTATACAAGAATGATTAAAAAAATGGAAGGGATTATAATGGTCAACAAAAAGAGTATCGTTGTTATTACGGCAGATAATATTCTTTTTCCTTTCAGTTTTTTTAACAGTTTACCATAAAACGGCTGAAGCATGCCTGCCACCAAAGCTGCTATAACTACAGGTATAATATAATCTTTTACGACAATTAAAAAGAGTATGCCAATTACAATGAGCAGTAGGGTTGCCAATACATTATTTCTTTTGGTCATTGTTCTTTTTTGTTTTGAATTGCTTTACGATTATCCATTCTATTCCTTTTTGAAGAACATACTAATGGCAATAAATCCAAAAATGGCCCCTCCAATATGGGCGAAATGCGCAATATTGTCCCATTGAAAATTCTTAACCCCTAAAAACAGTTCAATGCCCATATAAACAGGGATAAAATATTTTGCCTTTATAGGAATGGGTAAAAAAATGAGGCTTAATTCGGTATTGGGAAAAAAATAGGCAAAGGCAGCCAAAATACCCATAATGGCGCCTGAAGCCCCAACGATTGCGCCATTAATTTTTAGATTAATATCTGCTAGATAAGAATCTATATAATTTCTTCCGTTGGCAATTAGTTCGGCTCCTTCGTTTTGTATTTGGGCTATAATATCTGTTGGAACATCTGATAATTGAAACCAAATTACTGCCATGTGCAACAAAAAGGCTCCAAAAGCGGAGAAGAAATAGAGGAAGATATATTGATTTGAAGCCAGCTTTTTTTCAATAGCGCTTCCAAAAACAACGAGGGCATACATGTTAAACAATAAATGTGCCCATCCACCGTGCATAAATATGTGTGTTACTATTTGAAAGGGTTTAAAAAACGTACTCTTAAAATAATAGAGCGCCAAAAGTTGGTTTAATGCGGGTATTATTAATGCCAAAGCAAAAAAGGCTATATTCAATATCAATAGGACCTTTGTAACTTTTGGTAAATTTATATTCATCTATTTAAATTTTATCAAGAACCTATGGTTCAGTTATTTAACTTTTTCGGCGGGTAATGACCATTGCCTGCCAAATGCCCATTATGGGCTTTCATAGGTGTTTATTAAAGTTTTTATTGGGATTGAAAGATTTGAGTTTAGTTGGTTATACGATTTTTGATCTCTCAGATTATAGTGCATATTCCAATAAAAAGATATGGCCGTTACCTCCTTCGTGGTGAACTGCTTCATAAAACGATTCTATTTTATAACCAAAGCCTATTTCGTGGTTATTTTTGAATTTATGAACGAATTTTAATCCAAACTCCCTTGAGTTTGGAAAACGCTCTCCGCTGGCTGGGTCTTTTAAGAAATACCATTCGGCAGAGGTTTTGAGTTTCCATTCGGTGTTCTTCTCTTCGTTTTCAGACAATAAAAAGTGAAGATCCATCCTGTATCTAAGTCTCCCGTAGTTTTCGTTTTTAGTGTCTTCGCCAGAAATAAAAAGGTTTCTCCATTCCGCTTTTGCCTTTTGATAGAACAAAATACGCTCAGAAATAGGTGTATATAAGCCTATTCCTGCCCAAGGTCTTAGTTCATAAAGGTTATCAATCTCTTTATTAAAAGTGTAGCTATTGTATAAACCTCCTAGTAAATGCCAATTATTGAGTTTTCTTATGGCAGTAAAACCAAGTCCTAAACGTCTCCAGCCTACTTCATCGTATATGTGTTTCCAGCTTGGGGTTATTCTTAACGTCCATTTTTCATTTTCAAACACATCAGCTCTAAATTCTAACTCATTAAAAAATTCGTCTTGCGCCCAAGATAGTTGGCATACCAACAGTAGTAACGCTGTAATTAAAATTTTGTTCATCTATTTTTTTTTACAAGACCCTATGGTTCAGTTATTTAATTATTTCAGTGGGTAATAACCATTGCCTGCCAAATGCCCATTATGGGCTTTCATATTCTAAAAAACCTCGTTTACGCTTAAATAAAATCCTTGTGCCCCATAATTACCAAATGCATAATCCAAAGCAATATTGGTTCTCGATTTTTCGTTGACCATAAAACGCAGACCTGTCCCAATACCTGTATTTATATAATCGAACATTTTTATATTGGCGTCTTTATTGGTTGCCGTAGTGGCATTGGCATAAATCACTGCACCCCATTTCTCCTTGTTTTTTTGTAACGGAAAACGCCACTCCAATTCGGTATAAGAGAGAGACTGTCCTCTAAAACGTCCTTGTGGGTAAGCTCTACCAGACCGCCCAAATTGGTCCCATCCTAACGATGGCAAATCTAAATAAGGTAGTGTGCCGCTTGTTTCAAAGTTGCTATAAGTCCAGAGAGCCAGTACGTTTCTTGGTTGGTTTTTATTAAGGTTAAAATAATCCCTATACTCTAACCATAAGGTCGATGAGCTTTTATTGCTTCCCAGCCATTGCGGGTTGACTTTAAATGATATGAAGGCATACCTGCCGTCGTAAGGGTTTATGGTATTGTCCCGTGTGTCGTACAATGCGTTTATAGAAACTCCTGACAAGGTGTATTTTTCCGGATTAAAGCCTTTGTCCATACTATAGGCATAATGGCTGGTAATGACCTCGGGCGTAGTTTCCAAATCTAACAACTGGTCGTCTATCTTGCTATGGATGTCCAAATGATAGCCTACGCCTACAAAAAATCTGGAATTATTAATTCTCTTTAAAGCGGTTTGATACAATCTTAAAAAGTTAAACTTCATAAATTGTGCTTCATCTATCCCTGCACTTACAAGTCCGTCGTCGTATTCTATACCTGTAGATACCAATCGTGCCGATTGTGGCCCCGTACCAAGGCCAAAAGTGGGTTGGGAGGTGATAAAGTACCTCCAATCGGTCATAATTGCCCAAGAGTCTTCTTTTAAAAATGCGGTGGATTTTAGGGTTAGAAGCCACTGCTTTTTTGTTGTGTATATAATAGATCCCAAAGCAGAAGATATACTTGTGGTTTCTGGGTCGCCCATATTCCAATTGGCAGCAGGTGCTACACCAAACATCCAACCCGTAGCCGGTGTTGAGGCTATTATCGGTAACCAAACCGTATTCACTTTTTTACTTGGGTTCTTTTTATCTTCTATATTTTGTTCTTGTGAAAAACCAATTTGAAAAACAGAAAGTGTAAAAATAAAAATGATTATTCTGGATGCCTTCATACGTTTAATTTTTTCATGAACTTGAGGTTCGGTTATTTAACTATTTCGATAGGTAATGCCCTTGGTTTGCTAAATGCCCATTATGGGCTTTCATATTAATTACTGTTCTTTTTAATTTCTTCGCTTATTTCCTGCTTAACAGCTGCAAATTTTTCTTTCAGTTCTTTTGAAATCCTTTTAGGTGTGTCTTTTAATTTTTTCAATTTTAATGAAACATAAATGTTGTACACTCCTGCCATAATTAGCGACAATGCTGTCCATACTACCACAGTGAGTCCTGCAAATACGGGATTCCAAATAAGGATGAACGAAAAAATGAGCCCCAAAACAGCCATAAACATAAGTCTGCCCCAATGTGGTACACCGTAATTTTTTAAATCGAAGGCATAACCTAAACCAGTTATAGACCTGAACATTAACATAAAGCCAACATAAAAAGGAAGGGCGTTTAAAGAAATATTTGGATGCATTAACAATAACACACCTATAACAGCGTTTACTATCCCAAAAACCAAGCTCCAGCCCCAATTGTCCAGTATTTTTCGGTTAGAGATAGAAAAGTAAACTTCCATAAGACCCGTAACTAAAAATGAAATACTAAAAACTAAAGAAAGTGCAACATAGGATTCTACCGGATAACCAAATACATAGATTCCTAATACTATAAAAATGACACCTGTAATTAGAGGTAAATACCAATGCTTAATAGTGTTACTGATTAGTTTAATAAAGTTTGACATGATTCTATGGTTTTAAATTGATTTTTATTTGTTTTAACAGATAAATTAAATTGAGAACAGTATCTCGTTATCTGGATAACTTATCTTAAGTTCTTTTTTAATTCATCTGCTTCTATTGCTGTATTAATGGCTTTTATGATTGCTAATTCTGCCTCCATAATGGATTCGTGAGCCAATCTTATGCGGGCCGCAGCATATTTTTCAGAGTGTTTGGCACGCCTAATGGCTTGCTTTTTTGTAGGGCTGTTATCAAAATCTTCAACACTGCTTTTTAAGGTTTGTTTTTTTATGATTAGATTTTCCTGGGCCGCACTAAAGGCGCTCATAGTTTTGCTTTTATTTTTTTGTATTAGCTGTAAAACCTGTTCTTCTTTGTAATTCGCTTTTTCTATTATATCATCCACTTTTGCCTTAAGTATGGTTATATCTTTTGTAAACTTATTTTTTAACTGCTGTACAGATAAATCCATAACTTAAATATTTATTATGCGTATTGTTTCAATTAGATGCGAAGAGGTTATAAAATTTCAAATGCTTCTACATGAAGTACAATGTGCTAACTCAAACAAATTTAGAAGACTAAAAATCAAATAATCTTGAATTAATTCAATAATATTTCTTGTATGTACGTCTTCAGATGAATTTGAACCTTTTGGGTTAAAATTTAAAAAGGTTTGTATGCTAATTTTAAGTTTAATTTACATCCCTTTCAGACAAAAAATTAAGTGTTGTTTTTTTCACTTTATCACCATCATTTCCCCACCATACAAAGTGTCCCGCTCCATTAATTTTAATCATTTCAATTGTTCTTATTTCTTTTTCTAGTTTTTCAGCGTGCTCAATTCCAACATCTTTATCAACTTTTGAATAGATTGCTAATGTTGGACACGAAATAGAAGACCAATCAATATTAGCAAGAGCTGTTGCATAGGCAACTTCTGCCATCATGTCATTGTAAAGTTTATCCATTGGTGTAAGAGTATATACATATTGTTTAAATTCTTTTTTCTTCTCGCTACAATTCATAATCTCATTAGCTATTTTTATTATTTCTTTTTTGTTGATATTGGCTTCGGTTTTTAGAAATGATTTTATTGTAGCCTTAGGAAATACTAGAGCTGATAACTTCAATAAAAAGGATATTGCCTTTTTACCTTTTTTAGATAGAATTATTTTTCCTAATAAGGAATTTGCTGATGCTTGATTAATTGTATATTTTCCTGCAATTGCAGACCAAAGAATAAGTTTTTTTATAGGAAACTTTTTTGCATAGAATAAAGCTTGTAATCCGCCTATTGAAATTCCGAAAACCGTTACAGGGGTGGTAACACCAATACTTTCAAGAGTCTCTTTGTAAATATTAGCATGCTCTTTATGCTGTTTACAGTTTTAAGAGGTAAATTGTAGTAACCTGGTCGGTTAACACTAATTAATCTATATCCTTTGTTTATTAACCAATTAAAAACTAAAACACTGTTAAATCCAGCTCCACCTCCTGTAGAGAATAAAATGATTTCGCCGTTTTTCGGCCCAACATCAATATACCTAATTTCTCCATAAGAAGTTTTAGCCGTTTTATAAGTGTCGAATTTTCTTTTTTCAAGTTTACTAACTAATGATAAACAATCAATATTAAACATTTGTATGTCCGTTTTATGTCATAATTATATTTTAAAGCGTCATTCCGAATTTATTTCGGAATCTCATCACTCAATAAATCAAATATTTACAATGAGAACCTGAAACAAGTTCAGGTTGACGAGTGTCTTTTATGACTCATTACGGACAATCAATTAAACATTTATACTTTCCTAAATCAATTATCAAAAATCTCCTTTTGCCCATTTTTCCTGTAACTCAATATATTTTTGTTTTGGTTCGCAAGTTTTCCAATTAATAGTATGCTTTTTACATATTTGAAGATGAAATATAAACCCAATTAAAGGGTGCCCTATAATAAATAGCAAACTCCAATGTAAAAACCAATACGAAAGAGCAAAAGATACGCCTACATAAAAAAGGAATTTTCCTGGTATTTTCCACTTTGGTCTTACATATTTTCCATTGTGAAAATAACCTAAAAACCAAATAAAAATGGCTAATATTGTATATAAAAGTTGAACTGTTTTCATTTTAAAAAAGGATTTCCTAGTTCTCTTAATTTTCTTAAATGTGTGTTGCAGAGTTCTGATATCTCACAAAAATCTTCAGAAAAATATAATTTAAACATATTTTGGGTGTCGCAACTTACTCCCAACAAATACCCTGTAGGGAATATTTTGAGCGCTACAGCAGATTCTGTTTGTTCATCTTCTTCCTTAACAACGATAGGCCACTCGGTAGCTCCTTCTGCTAATTTGTATGCTTGCTTTTCAGTAATTTCTTTTATCATTTTAAAAATGAATATTAATTTAACAATTTCTATTTATCCACCTTTTAAAGGTCATTTCAAATTTTATTTCTCCATCTCCATAAACTCCAATTTCTATCCAACCTGACTTTCTGTAAAATAAATCAGCTCTTGTGTTTGGTGTAGTACTTAACCAAATGCTTTTATCAGTTTGGTTAAAATACCAGTTTAACATTTTATCATGCAATTGTCTTCCAATTCCTTTTTTGTCATAAGTTGGGTGAACGAATAATGCCCAAACGTTATTTTCTTTTAAATCAACTATTGAAAAACCTACAACTTTGTTTTCAATTTCGCATACCCATCCTTTCCCTCTTTTAGTTATATAATCTAAACAATCTGTATCAGTAACTAAATCGGGATTTGATAAAATGTTTTCTTTTACACTGTTACGTATAATTTGAATTTCAGCAATATCAGCTTTGGTTGCCGTTCTAAATATCATTTTTTAATTTATGTATTAGTTTTTATGTAATTGCTTTTTTACAATTGTTTATAACTGATTTTTAAACTAAATTTCATTAAGTTCTTTAACTGTAAATTCATTTTCAATGTTTCCAGTATTTAGAGTAGTTTTAGGTTCAAAAAGAAGAACTTTTACTTCTCCAACTGCAATAGGTTTATGATTGGTTTTTCTAGGAATAATAACAAATTCTCCAGGGTCTAACTCTAAAGTTTTATTATCTAAAACCATTAATAACTTTCCTTCAATGACAAGAAACATTTCGTCTTCATTTTCGTGTTGTGCATTATAAATTTATCTTTAAGATTTACAGTCTTTATTTCCATTTAATTTTTATAGTTTGTTTACAATTATTACACAAATACAATTTAATCTATTCGATCTTTTAACCATCATTCAACTTATTTCTAAATATGAAAAAAAAAATCAAATAATTGTTTTTTAAGCAAAGATACATATATTTGCTCTTTAACAAACCAACTAGTCGGTTTTAATATTTGGTGTTTATGGTTTCTAAAATGGCAATCGTTATAGATGTGGCAAGAGAACTCTTTGCAGAAAAAGGATATGATAATACCTCTATGGCAGATATTTGCAATAAAGCGAGTGTATCAAAAGGGTTAATTTATCATCACTTCTCATCAAAAGAAGAACTTTTAAAGGCTATATACATTAGTACAGTAGAAGAAATGAAAAACTTGGGAGGAGAAATTAATTTAAACAAACCTCCTAAAGAGATAATTATAGAATATATAGATACTATTATAGAGCAGGTTAAATTGCATAAGACCTTTTTTAAAATTCATTTAAACAATTCAGTCTTTCAACCGAGTACTCGTAAAATTTTGCAAGAGCATATTGCATCTACTACAACTACTTATTTAGAGCAAGTGAAAATGGTATTTAATAGAGTGGATAAAAAAAATGCAGATGTATTGAGTTATCTGTTAATTTCTAAAATTGACGGAGTGGTATTAAACTATTTAACGGTATTTAAGGATTATCCAATTGACCAAGTTAAGAAAGCACTAATAGAAGAGTACAAAATATTATTAAACCAAAATTTATCTTAATCAACATCAATGAAAAAAATATTACTCATTCTGTTTGCAGCAATGCTACTATTTAATTGCACAGAAAAGAAAACAGAATTGATAATTCTTGGCACAGTACATAAACCCATTAAAGGTTTTCAACCAGATAGCCTCTATAAAATCTTAGTTAATATAAAACCAGATTTAATTCTCTTTGAAGTAGACTCATCCTTCTTTACTAAAGAATTTAAATTTAATAAAACTTGGGATAGTAATGAGAATATTACTACCGTTAAGTATATGAAAAATTTTGATGTTGATGTTAGACCTTATGAATTTACTAGCAGGAATGAATATAGAAGAAAAATAGGTGCCAGACCTACGGACTCTAAAGCCCTAAAGCTTTTAGACAGTATGTTTAAAAAGGAACAATTAGATTCTGTAAGCAAACAAGTTTACAGCCAGTTTTTAAGATTAAATGACACGCTAAATTCGTTCGCTTTTTATGGAGCCGAGGCATTTAATAATATTGAAGCAGATAAGATATCTGAGGCTAGACAACACCATAAATACAAAGAACTTTTAAAGATAATGGAAAAATATTCTGTTTTTTCTGAAACCTTCTTTGTAAAAAATAATAATGATAGCATAAGCTATTTAGAAGGTTATAAAAGAGCTTCCAAGTTTTGGGATTTAAGAAATGAAACAATGTCAAAAAACATTTTACATTTTGTAAAAGAATACAAAGGTAGCAAAATTGTGGTTTTGAATGGTTATTACCATAGATATTATTTAAACGCTTTAATTAAACCAAAACAAGATAGTTTAAGATTTATAGTTAAAGAGTTTTATGATTACTAAATCTATACATTTCAATTATAAGTTCAATTATTCAAGAGTTAAATGTCAAAAAATATACATTCACTTTATTGGTGCTACGGCTACCTCTTTTGGTGTTAAAAAGCATATACACTCTGTTCCAGAGAAAATGATACTTATCAGTCCATATAATTCAATCAACTATTTGGCCGAAAACATGGCTAACTTTTTAAAGCTTAATAAAAAGTTTGTTAATGAGTTTAACAATAAAATTTTAGAAGAACTAAATCATTCTCTTGAAGAACTAGAAATATCGAAACAAGTTGAAAATTTAAAAGATCATAATATTTCAATTATTCATTCAATTGACGACCCGATAATAGATTTCTCAGAAAGCAAAAAGATTAAAAACAACTCTTTAACCAATGTTAATTTAGAATTAGTAGATGGAGCAAAACATTCAAAAAGTCACCCAATTATTTTTAATGCAGTATTAAAAAAAGTTAGTTAACTACACTAAATGATTTTACCAAAAAATAATATCTTATGATAAAAAGAATAACAGCCATATTATTTTGTCTTATTCTTCAGAGTAGTTTTTCACAAAATACTGTCGAAGCTGAATTTGACACTATTTTTAGATATGAGTTTACATCCTTAAAAAATAAGCATAACAAAAAAGTTCTTATAGACGAAGCACATAATACCATATATTCATTACCCCACGGAAAAGCAAGTGCTAGAGAAATGTTACGAATAATGGAAGTAGATGGCTTTGAAGTTGAGTTCACAAAAAACAAATTAGACTCAATCAATCTTACAAAATCTAAAGTAAATTTGTTAGTCTTACATGGTATGCCAAACGATAAGGTTACCTTAAATAGTGGTTCAAAACAAGAAATTTTATATAAATCACCGTTAGATAATCAAGAAGTAGTTGATATTACAAAATATGTATATCATGGTGGAAGTCTACTCTTGTTTTTAAGTCATTTTCCAAATGGTAGTGGCGCATTACCGCTTTTAGAAGCTTTTCAAGTAAAATTTAGAGACGGATATGCATTTCATCCAAATTATCTTGGGCATAATGGAGGGTTATGTAGTCACTTCTTGATGAATGATGAAAACAATCTTTTAAAAAAAGAGCATCCTGTTTTTAAGGATAATTATAACCTAAAAACGCCAATGCCAAACAATGTAAAATTCCTTTGTGGTGCCGCTGTCTTTAGAAACTCTGAAGACGTGATATTAGCATTTCCAAACAACACGACCAACTTTACTCCAGCAAAAAACAGTGAAGACATTGAAGAAATCTCTGACGCCTATGCAGGAATGATTGGGTTTGAGTATGGCGCGGGCAGAGTTGTTATTGCAACAGACCAAGGTATGTTTAGAAGCTTGGATTTGATAATTGATGACGAAAAAATACCAGTTACCATTCATGATCCAGAATGCGATAATGCGACCTTGTTTTTGAATGTTTTGAGATGGCTGGCTCAACTAAATTAAACTGATTTCGACTAACAAAATCATTGGCTATAAAAACTTGTTGCTATGAGTAAGTTAAAAAACATAAGAGAACTATTTCAACCTATACAGCCATCTGTAAGAAAAGTAGGAGGAAATGTTTCTTATACCGAATTCCCGCCGTCAACTAACTTACAACCGTATATATATTGTTATTGGCAACTAAAAACAACTAAAAAACTAGACGAACATTTTAGTTATAAAGTAGTTTCTGATGGTTGTATAGATATTTTATTTGAAATAAATAATCCGAAAGAAAACTTTGTAGCTGGTTTTTGTAGAAAGTATACTGAATATGTATTACTGCCAGAATTTAACTATGTGGGCATACGCTTTTTACCAACCATTTTCCCTCAATTTTTTCACGTAAGTGCAGAAGAGTTAAGTAATAAGTTTCAAATCTTGGGTAATTTTGCTCCGCAAACTTCAAAGTTTATTGCCGAACATTTTTACGTAGAGATGAACGTAAATGAAATAAAGCAAAAGCTTGATAATCATTTTACATCTCTTTTAAACAAAATTACTTTTGATCTTGATAATAGATTGTATAATGCCATAGATATTATTCTTAAAAATTATGGGGTTTTAAATGTTCAAAAAGATATTGATGTTGGGTTGAGTAATAGGCAATTAAGAAGACTTTTTCAGTTTTATATAGGCGATTCCCCTAAAACGTTCAGTAAAGTTGTTCAGTTTCAAAATATACTAAAAGCTAAACCATCAAAACAAAGTTTAAAACAAAACAAACTATTCTATGATGTAGGATATTACGATCAATCTCATTTTATAAAAGATTTTAAGAATTTTTATGGAGTTACACCCAATAAAGCATTTGACAGAAGTTAATATGTCCGTTTTTTACTATTGACAAATGAGCTATCAACATAATTTTGTGGTATAAATTAAAAACTAAAACGATGAAACAAGTTTTAAAAATCTCACTAATCTTTTTAGTAATAACACAAATGAATGCTCAAACAAATCAAAATTTAAAAACTATGAAATTAAACGCAGGAATTATTACAGAAAAATTATCGGAAACCAAAGAGTTTTACAAAAACGTACTCGGTTTTGGAGTTACTTTCGAAAATGAGTTTTATTTACTAATGCACACTCCCAATCATCAAGCAGAAATTAGTTTTTTACTACCAAATCACCCAACTCAAAAACCTTTATTTCAAAAAGCATTTGCAGGAAACGGAATGTATTTAACTATTGAGGTTGATGATGTTGATAAAGTTTACCAAGACATAAAAAAGAAAGGTATAGAAATTAAAATAGATATTAGAAATGAACCTTGGGGCGATAGGCATTTTGCAATTGTTGATCCAAACGGAATAGGAATTGACATAGTTAAATATACAGCCCCAAAACAGTGAAAATAAGTACGGAGGTTTATACTAGTAAAATTAATGATTGTGAAAGGTTTTATGTTGAGTACTTTCAATTTAAAATAAAATTTAAAACAGAAGGTTTCATTATACTTCAACATAAGAAATATCCAGAATATGAATTGATGTTTTGCTTACCAAATTCGCCTTTTGTAAACCCTGTTTTCCATCCAGAATATAATGGCAAAGGTATTATACTACAGTTTGAAGTCGATAATGTGGAGCAAGAATATAAACGCTTAAAAAAGCTAGGGTTAGGCATCGTTGTAGATTTAGTAAAAGAAGATATTAATGGGTATCATTTTACAATAAAAGACCCTAGCGGATTATTAATAGATATAGTAAGCTATTAAAACTTGAACAAATGAAAACAAGCAACAGTATAACAGCATATTTTAACGAGTCTTTAGCCTCTCTGTTATCAGAAAAAATAAAACAGGTTTATCGCTCTTTTAACTCTGAAAGTTTTATAAAGAACGTTAAAATAGATGTAGTTGGCAAAACATATACACAACGAATTGTTTTAATAGCAGAACAATTAGCAGAACATCTTCCTAAAGATTATGAAAAGGCTATAGATATATTGATTTCGATTTTAGGGGAAGAAAATCCAAATGAAACAGGAATGTTTAAGTTCTATTACTGGGTTATGCCTATTGGTAAGTATGTTGAGCTATATGGTGTTGATTATTACGCTACTTCAATAAAAGCTATAGAAGCCATCACTAAACGTAATACTGGAGAGTACGCCATCAGGCCGTTTATCAGGAAATACCCTAATAAGAGTTTAAAGCAAATGAAAAAGTGGGCACAATCTAGTAACTTTCATTTAAGGCGTTTAGCCAGCGAAGGATTAAGACCTAAACTACCTTGGTGTACAAAACTAGATACATTTAATGCAAACCCTTACCCAGTATTTGAGGTTTTAGAACTTTTAAAAGAAGACCAAGTAATGTTTGTTAAAAAATCTGTAGGAAATCATCTTACAGATTGGCTAAAAGTAAATTACGAACCCACAAAACTACTGATTAATAAATGGAAAGAATCTGATAATAAACACACACAATGGATTATAAAAAGAGCAACACGAAAAATAAGAGTCTGATGAAATGGCTTAACAAACTCATAACGCTGTTTATAACCCAGTTATCTTCTGTTCTCTATATTGAAATAAATAATCTAAAAATTGAAATAACAGAAGAAGAAATAATTGAGCAACTAGAAAGCAGAAAAGCATAAGCAACTTGCTTAAAAATAAATAGTTAAAAGCAAAATTATTTTGTAAACTATTTGTTAACTAAACGGGATGGGGTTAGTAAAAAACACTAACTCTGTCCTAATAGTTGAAAAACAATAAAAAATAACTAAATTAAATAGTATAAAATATTAATCATAAATTGTTGCTTTATTTCTAAAATAATAAAATTACAAACCAATAGAACAAGGGAACGATGAAGAAATTAAAAATCATAAAAAAAATAGATTGGAAATATATTACCCGTGAAATATTGCTACTATTTATTGGAATTAATCTCGCCATATGGTTTAATAATTGGAACTCTCAAAAAAAGTCTGACAAGAATAAGATAATTGTTATTGATAAGATAACGGTTGAAATAAAAAATAATCTTAAAGAATTAAAAAAAACGCTAAAATCTAATCGCAATATAATAGAAGCTTCTTCTGAATATGCTGAATTATTTGAAGGTAACACTTCACGCATAAAAGCATCACCTAAAAAAAGAGTACAGCTCCAAAAAAAGTTTCCTAACTTTTATAGAGTAAAAGACTCTATAAGACTTGAAAAAGAACTGTACCTATACAATGGTGTTAAACTTATTGAACTTGAAATCCCCCAACTAACTAAAATAGCTTGGGAAACAGCAAAAACCATAAATATTATTAATGAGTTTAAATATAATTGTTTGTATGAGTTAGAAAGCATCTATGGGTTACAAGAGAGAGTTCAAAATGAAATAAACAAATCTTCGGATGCACTACAAAAAGAAAATGTTAATGAGCTTTTAAAAATTTTACGTTTTGAAAATCAATTAAATAATCAATTAATAAGTAGCTATTCAAAAATGTTAAAAAACATTAACAGCTGCTATTAAATAAAATTAATCAACGATTTCTAAAAATATAAATTTTTAATCTTGATGGTTTTAATCAATATTTTTACTTGCAGGTAACAATAACATGAGCAATTGCCTCATTTTTTAATAAAAACAAAGAAATGAGTGTTAAAAACTTGTAATAAACGATATAATATTAGTTTTTACTAAACAATAACGATAAGACAGTTCCAACTTAAGTAGTACTTCTTTACTATATACATAATTAGCACGATGTTTTTTGAATTTGCATGATTGAAAAGATATGCATAAAAATTGCAGAGGGTACCATAAATGCAGGTAATAAAATAAATGGCAATTGAGTAAATCGGATGTCAATTAATTCTGTTTCACTTCCCCATACCTGTGGTGCAAAATAGGATGAAACCATAATGCTCACTACAATTATCAAAAAGATAATTCCAATGACATTCCAAATTATTGCTATTTTTTTTGGAATAATCGGTTTAACAAATGTAAAGTAGCCCACAAATGGTGCAGTACATGCAAATACAATTTCAAAATTATACCCCTCAAATGTTACTTGAATTGGAATCAATCCAGCAGTATAGGTCATAAGTATTATTAGTTCCATCACAATCCTGAAGCTCTGATAATAGATTGACCAAGTAGTTGGAATGTGCTCAAATAGTAAGCTATTTCTCTTGGAATATAGGAATAGACCAATAAATGCTATGGAAGGAATAAATACTAAAATAGGAAACCTTGGAGGCATTGATTTGTCAAAAATAAACCCATTGTAAGAGATAAGATACAGGTAGATGAGCCAAGCGATTATTCCAAAAAAATAGAAAAAAGTCGCTCTTTTTACCTTTTGGCGTTCTTGATACCTAAATACTTTTCGTAGAGCTATATATATAGCTGTTACAAGTGAAGCGAAAACAAATAAGTATGTAAACACTAACATATATTGTGATTTTTTAATGTTGAATGAATGGCATTAAGGGCATCTTCTCCCTCTTTTCCTATAATTTCTTTTACCTCTTTCATGGCATTTTCCCAACTTGGAACAATACTTTCTAATAGTTGTTTGCCCTTTTCTGTTGTAGTTAAAGAATGCTTTTCAAATGATATGAGACCTTTGTTTGTAAGTCTTTTTATATTTCTATTAACCGTTGACTTTTCAGATACTAAAAAGTCGGAAATACTCTTTTGGTTTACATTTTTACTTTTCGTGACAAAGAAGAGAATACTTAATTGACTGTCTGTTATTTCAAAAGACTTCAAGTGCTTTCTGAATATGTTGGCAATCATTCGATTACACATCATCATTTTATTTGAATAGCATGTTATAGGATTTGCGGCCGCTATTTTGGGATATTCTTGCTTCATTATACAAATATACAACAAAAAGTTGTATATACAACTCTCTTGAAAGAGTAACATTTAGCAAACATAACAATATTGGTGAGCTTTAGCTGAATGCGTTCTATTTCAAGGGTTAAACGTAGTTCTGCTTTGAGAATTCGAGAATTAGCGCCAAATTACTTTTAACCACCGATGACACACGTTTAGGCTCGAAGCCCGCAAGAGGAGATATAATTAAGATAAGGAGGAAAGTAATTTGGTAACCCTTGAGAAGAGAATACGTTCTTTAAGATGCAGTTAAAACGTAGTTACACAGAGGGTTTTTTCATCTTTGTTGGCAGTAGTTTTATTTTACACAGTATTTTTTTGTCTGAATTAAAGGTAAAACAATTGGAATTAGAACTAATAAATTCATTAATGCATGAACTTTAAATCCTGTTACTAATGAGATATAACTATCACCAATGAACCATCCAACTGTAGAAAATAAAAATGTATACCAAGTCCATTTTAAACCATTCTTTATTCCGTGTTTTGCTAGAAAATAAATGGTTATTCCCCAGCTTACTAACAACCCTCCAGTTGCTCCATAAACAAACCGTTGAAATTTTAAATCTCCAGCGGATAATTGTCCATACTTATCAAACGGAAAATAATTATCATAATACATTGAACCTAAAGTCCACTCCATAAATGGGGTAAAAGATAATAAGACTCCAAATGCTATAAGAGAAATTCCTATTACTTGAAGCCATTTTGTCCAAAAATTAAGTTTCGATTTCATTGTTTAAGTTTTGAACAAATTTATATTCTATTTACTATATTTACAATAGTAATATACTAAAGTATAGTAATATATGAAACAAGAAAAAATAGACAGTATGAAAAAAGAATTTATGGCTTTACAAGATTCTTTAGACATCATATCAGGTAAATGGAAAATTAAAATCATGGCCGTTTTATGTCAAGGGGAGTTTAGATTCTCTGAAATAGAAAAAGTAATCCCAGAAATAACTCCTAGAATGTTATCAAAAGAGTTAAAGTTACTGGTCCAAAATAAGCTTGTAACGAGAAAGGTCTATAATGACACTCCTGTCAAAGTTACCTATACATTAGATGACTATGGACTGTCTTTAGAGCCTGTGATACAAGAATTAGTGAAATGGGGAATGAATCACAGACGCAAAATATTTAAATAGCTTCTTAAGTTATCTTTTTTCCAAGAAGTCATAAAATATATCCATCTCAACACTTGACGAGAATTTTTGATTACTCGCAAAAGACATCCACTTATCTGTGGTTTCTTTTGCGGATTTTGCATCTTTCCAATCTATTAACCAAGTAAATACACAGGGGTCTTTGGGTGATTGGTACACTTCAAAATCTAGCAAAGTACCATTACTACTCTCTTGCATTTCTAAAATGATTGTTTTGTTGAGTTCTATTGCTCCTTTAAGTTTATTATTCTTGAATTTAAAAACGGCTATTTCTTTACATCTCATTTGATTTTCTATTCTGCCAACGTCTAAGTTGTGGTTAGTGTAGGGTTTAAAGTTACTAAATTTTCGATTAAGCACTTAACCAAAACTTGTCTAAAACCTTTAAACTTTGGACTAAACACCAAACCCTGTAATTAATTATGGGCATTGAGGGCATTTCGTTTTTCTACGTACTTTTCTAGGTCTTCATTAAAAAGATTAAAATCAGCAAAACCTTTTTCAATTTTCGCCCATAAAATTTTTATAAGTATCCCTTTTCCTGTCCAGGTTTGGATAAATTTTGTTCTATTGTTAGGCAGGGGAATAAAATCAAACTTATGGGTTAATTCCCCTATTCCTTTTGCAATAAGGACTTTGGATAATAAGAACCCCGCCCTTTTATTTATTGATACTACCTTTGGATTAAATGGCTTTTCTTTATTATTTAATTTTAAAACTAAAGCTAACTCTTTACCTACAATTAATTTTCCTTTTGCTTTTGGAATAATTGTGTTCCATTTATTATAATTTTCAAAATCAGAAACTATTTGAAAAAGAGTGTCCGAATTGATATCATAATTTTTTGAAATACTATATGTTTGAGACTGCATATTTTTCTTTAATTAGGACAACCTATTAGGTATATTTTTTCAGATTCCCCCTTAATAATTCCTTTTTCCCAAGTGTAATTTTCGTTTCCTAATCCTTTTAATAGAATATCTAAGTCATCCATTCGATAAATTCTTCCACTAGTTATTACAGCATCCCAAGCAAAACAAATAGGGATGATTGGAATTAAGTAAGTAAAAATAATTTGTTTAATCGTTAACGGTTTTACTAGTGGTGTTATAAATAAACATAGAATAGCACTTAATGGAATAAGCAACCACCATAAAACAATTGGAAATTTTTTATTGATTTCCATAATGCAAATGGGTTGTTCTTTTCTTTGAGCTTCTTTAAGAATCGATTTTGCCAGATTTGGTTTCATATGATGAAAACTACCAACCATAGTTAGTATTCCTTTTATATCATTATCAATATTTGTTGCATCTAAAGGCTCGGTTCTATAATAAATATGATTATTTAGTTGGTTTATTCTTTTTGCATCTTCCAAGTTTGGGTATAGATCGGTTAATACTAGTTCAATATTTTCAATTTTATAACTATTTTTCAATTGAGAAATAGTGTCTAACATAGGCCCTCCACTTCCAGAACATAAATCAATAATTTTAGTTGTATTCGTTTGTTTAATTAGCTTGACAAGTAGTTTGGCCATATCTTCGCTAGTTTTGAACTTTTTATGCATTACCAATATAAGCCGGGTAAGGCAAATTCTAATCCAATTAGGGAACCATTGTAAGTCTTCAAATTCAAATAAATGTATTCTTTTCATTTTCTATTAGTTTCCAATTAATGTTAGTATCCCTATCAATAAAAGTACTATCCATCCAGGATGTTTGCCTTTTGTTCCTACTAAAACCAGAGCAGAAGATAAAAACATAGTGCAAATGATTGCATTTAGAATCAAATCAATCAATTCTGTATTTTTCAGGTTTTCAATTGCTGCTATTTTAAGTAAAATAGCACCTATACACCACCCAAAAACAGAAGCTAAATGCCATGTAGCCCATAGTATTCTTAAATGCCTTTCTTTTAGTTCAACGTTTCCTTTTGAAGGAACTAAATTTCCTTTCTCTTTTTTATTTTTAAAAATTAAGTATTCCCCAAGGAATGAATGAGCAGCCCCTAAAAAGAAACTTAAGATACTAGCGATTAAAAGATATGAATTCATTTTTGTGCTTTTTGTTGATTAGTCATTTTTTTTAATTGATTACTTCTCGCTTTTGAACTTTAATTCTCTAACATATTTCATGCTTTTCCATAAAGAGACATTCCCTTTTAAACCATTTGTTAATTTTATTCTTCTATTTAATTGTTCAATTTTTTCTTCCCCGGCTTTTCTTTTTTCGTCTAATTTACTATATAGTTTAATGGTAGTGTAGCTCTTCCTTGAAGAGGGATTTAATCCAATAGAAATAATTGCTACTAACTCCTAAAGACAGGTGTTCTTGTTGGTTTAGTATGAACTGGGAGCTATTATGGAAATTTCTCAAAATAAAAACCCTATTGAGGCTGCTGTTGGATTGATATTTACATCAACAGAAGCAACCGATACATAAAAATTAGATTTGAAACTTTTATTAAAAAGCATTTTCATTTTTTTTAATCTTTAATTATCTTATCATTTTGATATACCTGCAAAGGTAAATTCAATAGTAGAGATATCATTTGATATAAATCAAATTCGCGTTTTTAATTTTCGTATTCTACTCAATGTTTCGAGTGTAATGCCAATATAGGATGCGATATGCATTAAAGGAACTCGTTGAGTAATATTTGGGTAAGCTAACAAAATGTTTTGATACTTCTGTTGGGCAGATTGAAATTGCATTGATACAACACGTGCTTGCAATTTTAACATTGTTTTAGTGGCAACTCTGTTTGTTAATCTTTCGAAATCGTGGTATTTATCTGATAATTTCATAATCTGGTCTCTCGAAATGACTAATAATGTAGTATCTTCTATTGTCTCTATAAAATGCGGGCTTGGGATGTTTTGAAAAAAACTATTTATAGCGCAGATAAAATCATTTTCAAAAGCAAACCAATCTGTAACGTCTTTTCCATCATTAAGATAGTATGCTCTTGCACTTCCATTAACTATGAAATACGCTTTATCAGAATGTTGTCCTTCTTTAACTAAAATTACTCCTTTTTTTAAAGTTAATATTTTAGAATTATTAAAGAATTCTGATTTGCACTCGGAACTCAAAGGAGCATATTTAATGCTAATGGTATTTATTATATCTTTTTTAGTCATTTTAAATTCCATATTTTTTTTCAGGATGTTAGATAATAAATCTATGCTTTTTTTAAATTGTCACAACGGCAACATGTATATGAGGAGAGAGAGGCTGAAGCTCGATAGCCGCCATTACTGCACCTTGCTGGTTATATATTTTGTTATGGTGAGCGCTCCCACTGCTCACGCACGAATATAATAAAAAAACCATGTTCATTGAGCAACGGGGTGCGTATCAGGTTGCTGCTAGGATGAATTGTACGTGAGTATTACACGATAACAGAATGCAAGTACATGACATAGTGTATGTCTTGTGTATGAGTAGTAGCGGATTATGTACAAAACTCTCGTTTAAGCAAAGGTTTCCCCGTTTTTACTTACTTTACTTTTAGCGATTAAGCCACTATTTTTTAATATTGTTAGAGCCACAGCCCTTTATTCATTTTTCTTATAGGTTAGATCGATGTAAACACAACAAGGCTTGTAGAGAATTATATAAAAGAATTGTTGCTAAAGGAAAGAGCAAGAAGTTAACTTTGATTGCAGTGTCAAATAAACTATTAAAACAGGCATTTGCAATCGCAAAAAGTGGATTGCCTTATGATGAGAATTTTGTTTCCAAATTAAGTTAAAAAGACTTGTTTTTTAACTCAGTTCTTTGTTGTAAGCCGTTTTTATTTCGTTTTATCAATCAATTTTAGAACTTCATCAGCTACAAACTTTCCACCATTAGCAAAAGAAGCAGTTATCAATCTGTTTTCAGAATCTACGATTTCATAATTTATTTTCTTTTCGTGATTATACACTTTCAAATTAGCACCTCTTTTTAGTAATTCAGTTTCCATATCATAAGGCAATAATTTTCCAAAGCCGGATTGTTTCATTATGTTTTTTTCATTCCAAGTAGGAAAACTTGTCATTGTCTTGTCTTTTACCAAATACTCTCCTGAATTCAATTTAACATCGATAAGTGTTGCTGTTCCGTGACCGATTGTTCCGACAATTCCTCCATTATCATATATCTCTGATATCACTCGAAGAATATCTACATCTTTATGAGTGTCCCAAAATTGTCCATATCCACCAGGAATGATAACAGCTAAATACTCTTCTGGATTAATTTCTGTCGGTTTTAAACTATTCTTTATCTTACTTTGTAATAGTTCACTTTTGATAATTGATTTAACTAAATTCGTTGTGTCTCCGTTATGGTAGATTGGAATTTCTCCACCTTTTGGTGATACAATATCAATTTTAAGATTCTTTTCAGAGAATTTATTGAAAGGAATTGCCAATTCAATCAAATAAGTTCCATTTGGTTCATTTTTCATTTCATTAACGTTGGTTGTAATGAAAAGGATTTTCGTTTTTTCGTTACTCTTATTACAAGAAATAACTAAAAAAAATAATAGTAATAATGTAAAAATCTTGTTCATAGTTCTATTTTTCTCAAATGGTGTACAATGATCTGCTAAACGCAGTTCTGCTTTGCGAATGAAAAGATAATAAATTTAAGTAACAATGATTTGAGAATTAGACCAATGTTAGTTTAGTTATCTCAAATTATTGTTTGTCAACAAGGTAGCGTAGCTACCGTTAGTTGTTAAATTTATTAGATTGAGAATTCAAGAAGTAGAATCAAATTGCTTTTAGCATACTGTTATTAGTAGTCCAGCGCTTTGTGCGAGTAAGCTACGTGGGTTAAATTGAAATTGCGTAGAGCAATTTGGTTTAGCAGGTCATTATTCAGCAATTTAGTGAAAGACGCATAGTTTGAGAGCTTTAGCGATCAACGCGGATTTGACTCCCGCGTAGCGGGATTGCTGAATAACGTGTTTGTGTATGATTTCGTTGCGTGTTTTAAGCATTAAAGTTAGTAAATAAATACAGATAAAAAGCTCGTAAGGACTTTCGTAAATTGGCTAAAACTAGCAATTAATTTTATACAATGTTGGCAACTGGCTTTTGTTGGTCTCAAATTTAACTAAAAATTTTATCTTCTGCTGTTTATGTCGAATCAAAGAATAAATGGTCACACACAGTTTCAAGGTTAATAGTTCTTGTAGTTTTAAGTACAAAAGATAGATGTTTAGTGTTAATAAGCGATGTTCGGAAAAGATACAGAAAAATATTAGCACAAGTAGTTGATGTAGAGATGATTAATGTTTTTAAAGGTGTAATAAGTAAGGACTATATCTATAAAGAATATCATTCGTTATAAGATATAAGTAACCTAGTTAAGAAATTGAAAGAAAGAAAATCGAGACAATTACTACAAGATTTTCCTAAACTGCATAAGAGATATTTGGGGCGTTATTTTGGGCAATAGGCTTAGATATTAGAGTACAGGTAATATGGTGATGTGCACTCGTGCTTTTTTTTCAGTTTTTCAAACTCCTTCAGATTTCCTTATATGTGCGTTTACTTTACTCAATATTTTTTTTGGATTTTCCAGTTGAGGGAAATGCCCAACGGAATCAAGTTTTATAACATTTGAATTTGGTACAAGTTCTATATATCTTTCAACAGTTTCGCTTCCAGTAACAGGATCAAGTTGTCCGCTTATGTATAGAATAGGTACTTTAGGTGAAATTAAAGCACTAACCCAGCGTTCTCTATTTATTTTGCGGTCATTTGATGCGTGAGTAAGTTTGTCGGCAATTTTATAACCCTTTTGATGACAAATTATATACCATTGATCTATTAATTCTTGTTGAGTTGGTTGGGTGTTAGGTCCAAAAACTTTACTGAAACTTTTACCAAATAATGTTTGATTCATGAAAGACGTTACAGTACCGCCAATCGGACTACTCAATAATTTCTGAATCGTTGTTGGGCGATGAGTTTCGGGAAATAGTCCACCATTTAAGAGTATTAAGGATTCTATTTTTAAGAAATACTTTTCTTTTTGTTCAATATTCCTTGCTAAGATTTCCTGCGCTACATTATCTCCATAGTCATGAGCGATAAGATTTACGTTTGCAACATTTAGATTTTTCAATAGAGCTTCTAGAATATTTGTTTGCATAGAAATTGTATAACCTATGTTATCAGGCTTATCAGAGAATCCAAAACCTAGCATATCCATTGCAATTAAACGATAATTGGTATTAAGTTCTGGCCATATTAAACGCCAATCATATGATGAAGTAGGATAACCATGTATAAGAACAATTACTTTTTTTGATGTATCTCCTGAATCATGATAAGATAATTTATGGTTTCGATACCTAAATGTTTTCTCTGTTGATTTCCAATCGAGTAAACTCTGGCTTATATTTTCTATTGAAGGAGTTTTATCCAATTTAGTATATAAGAAAGCAATTACGATAAGTGTTAAGCTAGCAATTAAAGTTTTTTTCATTTATGTTTGATTATTTAATAAATAAGTATGGACTCTGTGATTAAAACTAAAGGCCTATGTTTTCTTATATATTGTTAGCAAATTTCTTAAAAAGGATGATAATTAGTTACTTTTTGGTAAATCCTATTATCATTTCTTGTCCATGTTTATTTGTTGAGAAAACTAATTTAGAAGAGTTAATCGAAATTATTTTTTGAATATCTATTTCCTCCTTATCAGTTACTTTTAAAGCTCTTTTTTCTTTTAAGTATTCCCAACTTCCAGTTTTTAGTACTCCTTTTTGATCCATCCCTTCAGCTCTTCCGTCTGTATAGTATATAACCCAGCTATTTTTTATCATTTCAGGAGGTAGAGGAATTTTATTTCCAGCTACTTCCATGTATTCTATATACCATTTCCCCGAACAAATAAGGCTTATATCGTCTTGAATGTAATTTGATTGAAATGATAATGATATTAGAGTTAAAAGAATCATTACTGTTTTTTTCATGGTTTTAATGTTGTAAAGTTAATTTATATTTTTCTTAATTCAACTCGCCTATTTTTAGCTTTTCCTTCTTCAGTTGAATTACTTTCTAGAGGTTTGGTTTGTCCAAAACCTTTGCTTTTTAATCTGTCTTCATCAATATTTTCATCTGTAAGTGCTATAAGAACTGATTGCGCTCTATTTTTGGATAATTTCATATTAGATGCTTCATCACCAACATTATCTGTATGCCCTTCGATACTAATTTTTAATTCAGGATTAGATTTCATCATTTTTGAAATTTCAGCAATTATTTCATAAGAATCTGTTTTAATTCTAGATTTTCCAGTATCAAAGTTAATATGTAAAGTAGCAAAACCTTTATTAGTAATTTCTTTTAAAATATCGTTTGCGGTAATTTTTTCAATTGTTTGTTCAAATTCTTTTGATTCTACTATACCAATTTGTGCGGTAGCGGTATTAGAATAAACTTGAATCCCAATTTTTTTAGTTGGTGTTTTTAAAACAAACATTCTAATAGTTTCATTTACTATGTCACCAATATAAAAGTTATTACAATAAGCATAACGTTCGTTTGTGGTCTTTCCTTTTTTATCTATTAATTCATCTGGGATTTTACCTTTAAAAATAAGTTGGGCGCCAATAGAATTCATATAATCTTCTATACTTTTATCAAAATAATATTGATTCCAATTTTTATCTCCATCCATTATAATTCCTATTTTATCCACTTGCCCTTCGATATCAAAAAACGATTTACCATCAAACATTTCAAGCTTATGAAAATCATAAGATACGGTATTACTGGTATTTTCATCTACTATCATTCCTTTTGGAGGTGTGATGTATGGATAATCTCCTATTTCAGTAGCTGATTCAGGAATATTATCCCAAGAGAACTTTTTAATTGTTTTTTTATTTGATAATTCTTTGTTTGATTCATCTCTATTTGCATTAATTATTTCTATTTCTTTATCAGTATTTCGTTCTTTGTTATCCTTACAAGCAAATATAGTAACTATTGTTAATACACTACTAATTAGATGTGTTTTTTTCATTGTTTCGTTTTATTTTTTATTGTAATTAAGTGTAACCTCTGGAGTATGAAATTGTAGTGTGTTTAATGTAACTAAATTTCAGGTTATGTACTTATTGATTTTGTAAACAACCATAAGTTTTTTTGTTGGCATTAGATGTTTTATATTTTCTTATACCCCATTAGTATTTCGTTTCTTCTTCAACTTGGATAACCCATTAAATAATTTTTTTCAGAGTCCCCTTTTATAATTCCTTTTTCCCAGATGTAATTATCGTTTCCTAACCCTTGTAATAAAATGTCTAAATCTTCCATTCTATAAATTCTGCCACTAGTAATTACTGCATCCCAAGCAAAACATATGGGGATAATTGGGATTAGGTAAGTGAAGATAATTTGTTTTACTGTTAGTGGTTTAACTAATGGTGTAACAAATAAGCATAAAATAACACTTAATGGAATAAATAACCACCATAAAATGATTGGGAATTTTTTATGTATTTCCATAATGCATATTGGTTGTTTCTTTTTCTGTGCTTCAACCAAAATTTTTCTAGCTAATTTTGGTTTCATATGATGAAAACTTCCAACCATAGTTAATATTCCTTTAATATCAGTGTCAAGTTTTGTAGCGTCTAAAGGAGTTATTCTATAACTGATTGAATCATCTACCTTGTTTATTTTTTTAGCCTCTTCTAGATTTGGGTATAAATCTGTTAAAAGGAGTTCTATGTTTTCGATTTTATGAATATTTTTTAATTTAGAAACCGTATCTAACATAGGGCCTCCACTTCCAGAGCATAAATCGATAATTTTATTGTTATTGGTTTGCTTGATTAATTTGGAGAGTAATTTTGCCATATCCTCACTTGTATTAAATTTTTTATGCATTACTATAATTAGTCGAGTGATACTAACCCTAATCCAATTAGGAAACCATTTTAAATCTTCAAATTCAAATAAATGTATTCTTTTCATTACTAATTATTTTTTACTCTAAAAACAAACGTACGTGCTCTATCAATAGAAATAATACAACCCTTTGGAGCTAATATTAAATGCTCTGTGTTTTTAAACTCTGTTCTTAGTTGGTAGTATTTTATTCAATACAATCATTTGATTTACACCGAGGTATAAAACTATGAAAGCAATTATTGCAATTATTAGATTTCCTATTGCTGTAATTTGAAAAGGATTGAATATAATTAGTATTAAACTTCCTAAAACCCAAGCGTAATCTTGAATAATAATCCATAAAATGGCTAACCTACGTAGTTTGAAAATTTCATACCAGATTGTAGCTGAAAAACAGATTAATATTAAGCCTATAGTCCAGAATACAGTATTATTTTTAACTCCAAATAAATCTGCTATTTGTCTATTTAATAAAATTAAAATTATTCCGGAGACAACTGAAAATATGGCATTTACTGTCAAAGCTTCTTTTAATTTTTTCATAACCACTAATTTCTCATTTCGTCAAATACTTTTCTCCATTCAGAAGCATCATAGATTAAGTGCGATTCTTGGATTTTTCCATTTTCAACTCTAAACCATTCATTTCCTAAAGTCATTTCTAACCCTTTTATTGAAGATTTAAACACATAATTTACAGCTACCCAATTATCACTTACGGCTATTTTTTTGATGTCAACGCCAGTAAGCACCTTTGCTAACTCTTGAACTGCCCCAATAAATTCAGTCTTAGAATAACTGTTTCCTGTAGGGCTTGTAAAATGATATTCATTGGTCAATAAGTCTAATGATTTTTGAATCTTTGATAGATTGTTAAAACCATTTAAAAACTTTTTTACAGTTTCTATATTTGTCATGTTGTTATTGTTTTTTAACTTTTTGGTTTCTTACCGGTTCGTTCCTTTCTACGAATACACCATCTTCATAATAATTTAAAAATTGAGCAGGAAGGCCTAATCCTTCAAGCTCCCCAGATGAGCTTTCTAATTGATAGTGTAGATGTGGAGCATCAGAAGAACCACTATTACCTGTTTTACCTACTTCTTGACCTTTAACAACAAGATCTCCCGCAGAAACCATAATTGATCCTTTCTTTAAATGTGCCATTATTGAAGTTTCACCATTTAAATGATCTATAATAATATAATTACCGCCAGGTTGATCTCTGTTAATAGTACCGGGTTGATTATCTTCTACATGATTTACAACTTCTATTATTTTTCCATCACCAGGAGCATTTAAGCGTTTTCCAAAACAATAATGGTCTTCATTTTGTTTTCCATCACCTGCATGTATCTTTCTTAATATGCCTGTACTTGTTTCTGTATCTACTACTATTACAAAATCAATAGCATATCGTTCGCCTCCACCACGAGTTGTAAAATGATGCGCACCTTCTCTATGTGTTTTTCCGCCATTAAAAACATACCACTCTTCTTCAAAAGGTAATTCTAAATCGGTAATAGTTTGGTAGTTTAAATAAATAACTTCGTCTAATGTCCCTTCATTTCCCATTAAAATATCTGTACAAGAGATTTGAGTTAAAACTAACATAATAGTGAATAATGAACAAGTTAATTTTCTTATATGCTTCATAGTTAAAATTTTATGTTAATGCCTAGATTAATTTGTTGTTGTAATTCTCTATATGCATTTGAAATTTGAAGTCTGTCATAGTTGAAATTATAGTTTATTTTTACATCAAAATGATTAGAAAGCTTATATGTATACTCATTATTCCATAAAATACTTTGATAACTTTTTAATGAGTATAAATTTTCTTCAAAAGTTGAAGTTCGCCACATCATAAATGGAATGGTAAGTTTAGATGACAGTGAATTTTTGTTATTAATTTTATAGATCAATTGACCTGTAATTCCAAGCTTCTGTTGGAAATCAAATACGTCGTCTTTACGACTAAATATGTTGGTTTTCTGACCGAATTTAGAAAAAGAAGACATATTGGTTTGTGTTTGTAGTCCAACATGTATTGAGAACTTATCGGTATCAAAAACTCGTTTTAAGTACGAAAAATCAAGTGTTATCTTAGAATAGTAAGGTAAATTAAGTTCAGGGATAAGATTAGACGTTAATCCTGATTCTAAATACCCTATTTTTAACTCAACTAGATTTTTTTTAGTAGTGGTTCGTGTATATTTTAATTGATGATATAATCCGTTATATTCATAAAGTGAAAGAGGCGCTAATGCTAAATTTTTTAAGGCACCAAAATTGTATCCTGTTAAAAGCTCGAGTTGATTCTTTTTTGTGTCGATATCTGTTTGGGTATACCCAGTAACGTAATAAAGCGTGAGAATTAAAAAAAACAACAATTTAATATTCATAGAAAGTGATTTAAGTAAAAAAATAGTTAAGTATACAAAGTTCAATTAAGATTTATGATGTTAGATACTTATTGCATTTCTATTCCAAATGCCTCAGAAAATCCTTGTAAGAGAAAATCACCAATAGTTTCATCGTGGTTTCCATTTCCAGTAATTATGTTAACATTTTTAGATTCTAAAAATTGAATTTCGTTATCTGTAAGTCTACCAACAGCTTGGTCTGTTTTTCCATAAACATAAGTGATTTTGGATAAATCCTCAAAAGTGTCAAAAATTTGCGTATATCTATTCATTGATAATCCAGCGGCTAATCTATCCATATTTCTCTGAGTTACATCTGTACCTGATTCTTGATCTATTATAGGGGTGATTCCGTTTTCAAAATACCCGAATTTTCCTTCTGAAAATGCTTGCCATATTACATCATCCATATCTAATCTACCAACCATAATTAAATATTTATCAGCTACATCTGCTCCTTTTTTTGCGATAAGCTCTTGTGTCATAAAAGCACCAAATGAAATTCCTAGAACATAAACCGTCCTACCTTGATCTTTAAAATATTTTATAACTTGAGATAGTATTTCTAGACTTTCAGAATTAAAATGAATAGCTTTTTCAAATGAAATATCATCATTTTCGAATAGGCTTGGATTAAGCGTTTGTACTTGGTGTACATTTACAGCTAAAAGGTCAGTAGTATTAAAAAGCCGAGAAATTTCGTCAACTTCATCCGTAGTAAACTCTGTATCGGGGCCACCTTGTGCATTGATTAAAACTACAGGTGCATCTTCTTCTCCTTTGAAATAAATTAAATCTTTAATTTCTTGCGATATTCCTATAGGTGCAGGGGCTCCATCATCATTAGAGCAAGAAATTGTAAAGATTGTTAATAATAGGACTAGAATTAAATTTGTTTTTTTTATCATGATTTTTTTGATTGAAAGCTGAAAAATATATTTTCTTATTTTTACGACTAAAATTTTAAACAAAAAAACAGAAAAGAAAGTTTAAAAAAATAATAATTTGATTAACGTAGAATAGTTAGTGATGAACGTTTAATTCTGTTCGTGACAAATAAATTATACTTTATTTTGTTAAAAAATGTTAAATGAATAAACGCAAAACAGCAATAAATATAACGGGGCACCTATTCTTTTGGTTATTAAATTATTGGTTTATTGCTTTTGGATCAGATTTCAATTGGAATGGTTTTACGGCTAGTTCTGGTAGTTTAGCTTTTGCCTATACTTATGGGCTTTTTTTTAATGCCATTTTAGTTTATGTACAAATTTTTTGGCTATTTCCGAAAATGTATGCCCTTAATAGAAAGGTAAAATTTTATACGTTTTCTATTTCCATAATTACTGTAATTACACTAATTGAGACCTATTGTGATTCTGTCCTTTATGGTATCTACAAAATAAATAATGAGTTATCAGGAAGCTTTATTAGTAATTCTATATTTCATATAGAATATAGTATCGTAGGCTTTTACTATATTCTAAAGTTTGAATACAGAAAATCGGAGAAAATAAAGCAAAACCTTTTAGAAGAAACCTATAAAACCGAATTAAAATATCTAAAAGCTCAATTAAACCCTCATTTCTTATTTAATGGAATTAATAATATTTATCATTTAATTGGTAAAAATGATGATTTAGCCAAACAAACTTTACTTCAGTTTTCAGGTTTATTGCGTTATCAATTATACGAAAGTAATACTCATATTTTATTAGAAAAAGAACTAGACTATGTATTAAAGTATATCAAAATTGAAGAGACTCGAAAAGGCTCAGATATTCAATTAGATTATGATATTATATCCGAGAATTCTACATTGAAAATAGCTCCTTTATTATTGATTCCTTTTATTGAAAATGCTTTTAAACATTGTAGTAATCATATAGATAATAGTGCAAATACAATTAAAATAAAAATAGAAGAAGTTGATGGAAAACTTAATCTAAACGTTGTAAATAGTTACGATAACTTAATTTATAAAAATAGCGTAGGAGGAATAGGCCTAAATAATGTGCAAAAACGTTTGTTTTTATTGTATAGAAATCAACATGAACTAGAAATTAAAAAAGATAAAACTAATCATATTGTAAATCTCTCTATTAATTTATAAAACGAAAAATGAAACAACTTAATTGTTTAATTATCGATGATGAACCTATTGCTCGAGAAGCTATAGCAGACTATTGTAAGAAAATATCATATTTAAACGTTGTTGCACTATGTAAAAATGTATTACAAGCAAATCATTATTTAGAAAAAAAACAAATCGATTTAATTTTTTTGGATATTAATATGCCAATAGTAACTGGGATTGATTGGTTAAAAGGTATAAAAAAATCTCCTTTAATTATTATGACAACTGCATATGAAGAGTATGCCTTAGAAAGTTTCTCGTATAATGTTTTAGATTATTTAGTAAAACCGATTTCTTTTAAACGTTTTCTGAAGGCTGTTAATAAGGTAAACAGTTATCATAAGCATAAGGATGAAAAAAACATACTTTTTTTAAAAAGTGAAAGACAACTTAAAAAGGTAGATATAAAAGATATTTTATTTGTAGAGGCAATGCAAAATTATATCAAAGTTGTAACATCTAAAGAGATTATAGTTACACAAATACCTTTAAAGAACTTTAAAGATCAATTACCCGAAAATAATTTTATTCAAACGCACAAATCGTATATGGTATCTAAATTTAAAGTAGATGAAATTATAGAAAATAAAATTATTATTGGTGATTATGAAATACCTATAAGTGTACGTTTGAAAAAGGAGGTGTTAAGTAGTTTCTAAGAGTGTTATTTAAGTATCATCAACTATAATTATTTTATTAATTCATAGCAATAGTTGGATTACTTTTTTATGCCTTTGTCAATTTATACCTCTTTTATTAATTTCTTTAGTCAACTTGAGACGTTATTTTTGCTGTCTCGTCCTGAAATATGGCTACAGGTTAAAATTGAATTTCCGCTGAGGAAATTCAGCCGCAATTAATTATACACGTTGTGCTTGTTGCACAAGTTTAGTTAAAGATAAAAAATAGTTGTATTTTGATATATGCAA
>CANNGJ010000012.1 GCA_947504185.1 uncultured Tenacibaculum sp.
TCAAATAATTAAAGCCAAAATTATAACCGACGGAAAATAAAAAAGTCGGAAGATTTTTTCTTCCGACCATGACTAGCTTAATAAGCGTCCTTTTTTTATACTTTTAAACTAAATTTCTCGCTTTAATGGAATCTTCAAAAGAACATATTTCTGAATACATACAAACTGTTGTAAACAATGATTTGTTAAATTCTTTGATTCCAGAAATTATCGCCTGTTTTTCTTTTAAAAAGCTTTCTAAAAACGAATACTACGTTGAAGAAGGTAAAATATGCAAATACTTTTGCTACATAGAAAGTGGAATCTTACAACATTCCATACAAATATCTGATGAAGAAAAAACTACTTATTTAGGTTTAAAAAACTCTTGTACAGCCTCTTTAAAAAGCTTTTTACAACAAACACCTTCTCGTAAAAACATAAAGGGATTAAGTGCGTGTAATTTATGGGTAATTTCTGTTGATGACTTTAAACACCTATTAAACAATAATAAAGCCTTTCATCAATTTTACTATAACTTAATTGAAAATCAGATTTTTTTAATTGATGATTATCGAATTGATTTATTGACTTTAACTCCAGAAGAACGGTACCAAAAACTATTAGAAAACGAACCTAAATTATTACAAGAAGTACCGCTTCATTATTTAGCTTCCTTTCTCGGAATTTCTACTAGACATATGAGTAGAATTCGAAAAAACATAAAATAACGCCAAATGGCTAATATTTGCATGTATTCTTTCATTATTTTTGAAAAACATTATCAATTTTAATTGAATTATTATGAAATACCATCCAATAAATAGCAAACTGTTTATTAAAAATCGTAAAAACTTTATGGCACAAATGAAGCCAAATAGTTTAGCTATTTTTAACTCAAATGATATATATCCTGTAAGTGCTGATAGCACTTTGCCTTTCGAACAACATCGTGATATTTTCTTTTTAAGTGGTGTTGATCAAGAAGAAAGTATTCTAGTTGTTTTTCCTGATTGTCCGAAAGAAAATTTACGCGAAGTATTGTTTTTGCGTGAAACAAACGAACATATTGCTGTTTGGGAAGGAGAGAAATTAACCAAAGAAAAAGCATTAGCAACAAGCGGAATAAAATCTGTTTTTTGGTTACAAGATTTAGAAAAAGTTTTGGCTGAAATGATGGCTTTAGCTGATACCGTTTATATAAACACCAACGAACATTATCGTGCTTCGATAGAAACTGAAACTCGTGAAGCTCGTTTTACAAAATGGTTATTAAATAAATATCCTGCGCATACTGTAGCTAAGAGTAATCCTATTTTACAACGCTTACGTTCGGTTAAAGATCAAATAGAGTTAGATTTAATGCAAACCGCGTGTGATATTACCGAAAAAGGATTTAGACGTGTGTTAGATTTCGTAAAACCTGGAGTTTGGGAGTACGAAATTGAAGCTGAATTTATACATGAATTTTTAAGAAATCGATCTAAAAAATTTGCTTATACGCCGATTATTGCTTCAGGTAATAACGCGAACGTATTACACTATATTGAAAACAATCAGCAATGTAAAGCTGGTGAATTAATTTTAATGGATGTTGGTGCTGAGTATGCAAATTATTCATCAGATATGTCTCGTACCATTCCTGTTTCAGGTCGTTTTACCGACAGACAAAAAGCGATATACAATGCTGTAAACAGAGTAAAAAATGACGCTACAAAATTATTAGTCCCTGGAACTATTTGGGCAGACTATCATTTTGAAGTTGGTAAATTAATGACTTCAGAATTATTAGGTTTAGGTTTATTAGATAAAGCTGATGTACAAAATGAAGATCCAAAATGGCCAGCATACAAAAAGTACTTTATGCATGGTACTTCGCACCATATGGGCTTAGATACACATGACTATGGATTATTACACGAACCAATGCAAGCAAACATGGTATTTACTGTTGAGCCTGGGATTTATATTCCTGATGAAGGTTTTGGTATTCGTTTAGAAGACGATGTGGTTATTCAAGAAAAAGGAGAACCTTTTAACTTAATGCGAAACATTCCTATTGAAGCAGACGAGATTGAAGAAATAATGAATAAGTAAAAAAGAAACCCCCTGCAAATTTGCAGGGGTTCTTTTTCTATAAGCTTATATATGTTTACTCTACTTTTAAAGTGTATTGTGGTGTTGGATTTAACGGACAAAAATATACGTATTCTCCTTTTTTAAGGGTTACTTTTTTAGAAGTAGACTTGCTATTGTTTTTAACTAAAGAAGTTACGTAGGCATCTTTAATATGATGCTCTGCTTCTACTTTTCCTTTAGGTGCTAATACAAAACCTACATCGTGTCCTACAGCTTTGTTTGATATTTCAAAAATGTAAGTTCCTTCTTTTAAAGTCAACTTTTTTTGTGTGAACTCACCTTTAGTTTGTTCTAAAGCTACTGTTTTTACATCTTGTGCGTTTGCTTGAAAAGCAATACCTAATGTTAATACTAAAATTGCAATAATTCGTTTCATTTGATTTGTTTTTATAATTAATTTAAAATTGAGTAGCTCTGTAGTTCCATAACCCCTTTTCAGAAATGTCTCACAGATAACTACAAGAGCTCGCTCAAAAAGTTTTTAAGCGTTTATCTTAAATTTTCCTGCTTCAACTTTTGGAAAATCTACTTCTGTTTCTGCAATATGGTTTACATAGTTTGTTAACGTATTAGCAACTACATTCAACACGATTTCTAAAATATCACCATCGTTATAACCTGCTGCTTTTGCCGCTGCTAATTCTTCAGAACTTATATTTCCTCTATTTTTAGTAACGCTTTGTGCAAAATTTAAACCTGCTTGCACTTTCGCATCAAAAGATAAACCTTGTCTGTTTTGTTCTGTTTCTTCATCAGTTAAACCATTCATTTTTCCAATAGCCGTATGTGCAGATAAACAGTAATTACATTCGTTTTCTTCGGCAATAGCTAATGCTAATTGTTCTCTAAATTTATTAGAGAAATTCCCGCTTGCGGTTAATTCTCCTAAACTTAAATAGGTTTGTAAAGTAGCTGGCGAATTACCAAACACTTTAATTAAGTTAGGAATGAATCCTAATTTGTTTTGAACGGCATCAAATAATTCTTTTGATTTACCTGTTGTTGTTTCTGGGTTTAATGTTTCAATTCTTGTACTCATCTTTGTATGTTTTTAAGGTTATTATTTTGTTTGATTACAACTGCATAATTCTCTATCAGAATTTTGCTCGTCGTATGTTTGATATCCCCAACAATTTGGGCATTGATAATTTTCTATTGTTTTCATCTTTTTGCTTTTTAAATTAACCATGAAAACCATTGGTTAAAAATTCTGATACAAAGATGCGATGAGAAGAGACCTTAAAAAATGGACAAAAGTTCTTAAAACTTGGACTAAAAGTTTAATTTTATTGAAATATTTTTAATTTCTTAACCTATGTTAATATTTTAAATTAAAATAAACTATATATTTGTAGTGTAATTATATATATACTTACCCCCTTAAAAAGTATATAAAATTTATACCCCTTATACTCGTAGCCCTTGTGTGTTGCGAGTTTTTTTATGCCTTATATTCTTTTTGAAATTGCTTTGGAGATTGTCCAATTGCTTTGGTAAAGAAGCGAGAAAAGTATGCTGGATCGTTAAACCCTAAATCGAATGCGATATGTTTTATAGCTTCTGTTGAGTATAATAATTGTCGCTTAGCTTCTGTTATAATCCTATTTTTAATAAAATCACTAGGAGTTTTAGTTCCTGTTTTTTGAAAACTTTTTGTTAATGATTTTGGAGAAACCCCTAAACGACTTGCATAATCAGTAACACTATGTAGCTTTTTAAAATTTTGTTCTACCAACAAGCTAAAGTCTTTAAATAACTTCGTGGTTTCATCTTCTTTTACAATATGGTATTCTTTTTTTATTCGAACAGAATGAATAATAAATTGCTTTAAATAAGCCTGTAACATATCGTACTGAGCAGTGTCAGTGTTCTTAAATTCATCAATTAAACTTTCAATGATAAAATTTAGTTTCTGAATATCTTTTTCACAAGGCTTTACAAAAGGTGTTTCATAAACATTATTAAACAATACTCCATTACAAGCAATTTCGGAATCATAGGTTTGAATACAATAAAAATCTTGTACAAAACTTAATTGGTAGGCTTCTTTTATTTTTTCAGAATCAACAGAAAATATTTGTCCTGGTGATAAAAAAAATAATACACTACTGTCAAACGAATAGGTTTCAAAATCGATATGGTATGTCCCTTTTCCCTCTTTAATCCAGAATATTTTATAGGTGTTTATTTGTTCTGGTTTATTAACCACACAAGCTTTTTCGAATTGCACAGTTTGCAATGAAAAAACATCTTGATATTTATAGGTTTTTATATCTTGAATAGCCATTGTTTTGCATAGTTTTATTCTTGGTCGAAAAAATATGGCTAGCTGACAAAACAAGGCTATATTTGAAGTAAAATTCGTACAGTTTTGATAAAGAAACATCTTTTTATTGTTTTTATATTATTGAGTTCTTTAACGTTCTCGCAATCTAATTGGCAAAAATTTAAAAATTTACCCCCTTCAAAGAAAATGTGGGTGTTATTCCATCCTTTTAAAGCTAAAAAAGCATTAGCTATTTCAAAAGAAGCTAATAGAGTAGCAGACTCAATAAAAAAGTCTCCTTTATTAGATGGTGACCCTTCTGGTGGACAAGTAGATGCTTTTCGTCACGCATATTGGATGGCATGCCTTAATCAAGTAATTGGCAAAAACGCTGCTAGGTCTTTAGGGAAAGCACATGAGAAAGACAATTATAAAACTTACAAGAAAAGAAAATTAGAGGACGGAGTAATTCCTGATAAAATTTCATCTACAATGGATTTATTTAATAATGAAATTGGACTATCTCTCACTCGAAGAAACAGCAAGGGTTCTAAAAAAGGATTGGTTTATAAAGTTATCAATGCTATTCATGCAGGGAAATTAAAAATCATTAAAAAAGACACTAAAGGAAACTTTTTAACTTGTGACGGAAAAATAATTTCTTCAAAATCTTTGAAAGGAAAATGGAAAAATAATAAATGCTTGATCTCTTCTAAAATAGAATAAATTTCTAACCTTTATTCTTTCTGTAACTTGAAGGCGTCATTTCTTCAAATTTTTTAAAAGCACTATTAAAAGATGATAAGCTGCTAAAACCAGTATCAAAAGCTATAGATGAAATGGTAAATTTTTCGTTGTTTTTATCTAGCAGTATTTTCTTTGCGTCTTGAATTCTATAATAATTAATAAAATCATTAAAGTTTCGTTTTGCATATTGATTAATCACCAAAGACGTTTTTTGAGTGCTTTGCCCTAGTAATTCTCCTAATTTTGAAAGTGACAAATCAGATTCTAAATATAATTTATCATCGATTACTACTTTAGATATTTCCTTAAATAATATAGAGTTATCATTTACTTTAAAAGTCTCTCCATCAATATCTGTTGTTTTTAACTGAAAGGCTTTATAGCTTAAAAAATAAATGACAATAGAGTATACAATTGGTCCAATTATATATGGTACCTCATCGTCTAAAATATTTAAAACATATGATATCCAAATAAGAATGAAGCCGATAATGAGTAGATTTAACCAATCAAATATTGCTTTTTTCGATTTTGTTGAGTCTTCTTTTTGGTGGTTCTTCTTCACACTTTTTACAGTCTTCCATGATAGAAAAATATAAAACGCAAAATGGAAATAAATAAAAAGAAGAGAACTGCCGAATAATATAATTGCTTCTCTGTTATTGGTATTAAACCACTCTTTGGTAACAAAGAAACTCGAAATAAAAATTAAACCAAAGGGAATGAATTCTAACAAATATTTCTTGGGTAATTTATAGTTAGGTCTTGTCATTCCTAATACATACCATCGTAGTAATGGCCCAATTAAAAGTAAAAAAGCTAATCCTACAAAAATAAATATAGGTTCTAAATCATTACCAAAATTCTTCATTACAGACTTTCCTATTCTGAATGCCATAAAAATTAAAATGAACCCTAATAAATGGTTGGTGAGTGTTTTTTTCTTTTTGAAAAAGAACAAATAAAAAGCAAAGAGAATCCCATGCAAAAGTCCTGCACTGCTAATTATAATAAGAAGTATTTCTGAAAAACCCAATAGAATGTTTTTTACAAACTTAAAGCTTTTCACAAAAAAAGAAAGCACAAATCACGAGGGATTTATACTTTCTACATCAGCTAAAACCACTTATATTAATCAGCAAATTGAACTCTAATTAACGGGCTGCTAATAAAGCTTTTAAGAACCTTTATATTCATGTGAAAACTAGACGCAATAGATTTTGTAAATTCTTTTAATTCTTTATTTTTTTTAGAATCATATAAAATACCATTTAAAAACACTGCATGTATTTTTTGCGTGTTTTTAATATTTTCTAAAGGGTTTTCATCTAGAATAATTAAATCTGCTATTTTCCCTATATCTATAGAGCCATGGCTTGCTTGTAAATTAGCATACTTAGCAGGAATTATAGTTGCTGTTTGTAATGCTTCCAAGTTTGATAATCCACTTTCTGTTAAATCGTATAGCTCATCATGAACACTAAAACCTGCAAAGGTATAACTGTCTGTAACATCTGTACCCGTCATAATGGGAACCCCAATAGTACTTGCTTTTTTAATTTGCATTTTTGCAGCTTCATAAAAATCTTTGCTTACATCTTTCCCTTCAGCAGATAAATTTCTTTTTTTATTATTTTTAGCATCAATTCCCCACCATAATTTCTTTCTTATTTGCGTTATATATTTAAGGTTTGGATTGTTTAAAAACTGCTTATTATGCGCTGAGGCTTCAAATTTTAAGGTTTGTAAAGTTGGTGTCCAATGCGCATTCTTCTCTTTCATTAATGTCATCAATTTAATTGCAATGCTTTCATCATAATTTGAAATTATGGCTTTCTTTGATTTAGAAAAGAACTTTTTCCAGCTATCAGGTTTTTTTAAACTATCAGCTTTAGGAAAAGCTTCAAACATAAATATTCTTCCATGCTCAAAACTCTTTTGCCCAAGATTTATAGCTTCTTCTAAACTTAAAAACATGGGCTTGTGTCCTGCTAAATGAATTCCATATTTTGGAGCTTCAATTGCTAATTTCCTATAAGAATTGAGCTTTATTTGTTGATATACTTTTATGAAATCAATGTTTTCTTTTTTATGAAATTCTAAAAAAGGAATCACATCGCTCTCATTTTCCAGCTTAAAAAATGAAGGAAAATCGTTAGGTACAGAAGATTTTCCGTCTATTTGATAACTACTTTGCAAAACATATCTTGGTGTAATTCTTTTATTATCTTGTAAATCGCTATTCCATTGTAAACGTTCGTTACTGCCAACCCAATAACTGTCTTTTTTGCCTAAAGTACCAGACATGTCTCTAATTCCTGTCACTCCATTTGCAATATATAATGGGTGGTGCAACCAAGGAGAATGATGATTTGAATGTGTGTGCATATCCCATAATCCTGGAATCATATATTTTCTATTTCCATTAATGATAAAAGTTTTTTCTGGCACTTTTATAATTCCTGTTGTATCTATTGATTGGATAGTATTTTCTTCAATTAATAGGTCTCTATTTTTTAAGATTATTCCTGTTTTCACATCAATGATATTTATAGACTTTATTAAAATAGCACTGTGTTTGTTTGGCGTTTCTATTATAGGCATAGGCCACAAAATGGCAGTAGTAATAACAATAAAAACTAATGCTATAAATAGGAAAAATCCTTTAAGCACTTTTAGAAATCTTTTCTTCATCTTAACCAATTATTGTTTTTTAGATTTCTTTTTTGCATAAGATGTTAATCTGAGTAAACCAAAGAAACGACCTATTTCACCATCCATTATTGCTACAGCACTATGTGTGGCTAATAAAAACCTATCTACTGGTTTTTTCTCTTCAATTATTAATTTATCTATTAGTTTTTCTGCTTTTTTAGAGCCTCCTTTTTCATACACCAATAGCACTTTTCCTGCATTTTCCTCTCCTGTTCTTTTTCTGTTTTTTGGTGTATAGCCTAATTGTTTTATCATTGTCTCAGCAAGTTTCCAGGTAGACCAAGGATTTTGTCCTGTTACTAAATTAGTATCATGACTAACGGTTTCTAAATACAATGACCCTTCATTTATGTTAGCCCCTTGTGAAGCCAATTTATCCTGTAAAAGGAAAGGAAATACTGATTTAGCATCAGGAATTAAAAATAACTCTTCTCTATTTGTAAACCCACTTACAGTTTTATTCTCTAAAAGATGAGTTCCGTTGTCTAAAGTTATATTTACTAAGGCTGCAGGACCATGACAAACAGCACCAACTACTTTTCCTGATTGGTAATAGTTCTTCACAATTTCTTGAATTGCTTTGTTTTCAGGAAAATCGAACATAGCTCCTTTTCCTCCAACAAAGAATATAGCACTATACTCTTCTGCTTTCACATTATCTAAAGCTATTGTATGACTTGTTTTATATTGAGCAATTGAATCGTTTAAAAAAGCGTAATCAAATTCTTTCATATCTTCATCATCAAGAACAACAGGAGGTTTTCCACCTAAAGGGCTTGCCACATCAACTTCAAAACCATTGGCTTCAAAAACATAATAAGCGCGTGATAATTCAGTTAATTCATATCCAGTACTTTTACCACTTTCTCCCATAGTTTTAGTACTTGTAACTACAGCTAATATTTTTCCTCGCTTAGCGATTTTATTTTGTGATAGATAAGAAATATCTTCAGCCTTACTTTCTGTTAAATCTTTTTTCATATCATTTATAGGAAGTAAACTAATAAACCAGGCTCCAAAAGACACAACTATTACAATTAAACTTACTAATAAGATGAGTGTCCATTTAATTTTAGGATACTTTTTTAATTTAGAAATGGCTCCAATACTTCCTCCTAAAATTATTCCAATACTAATACCAATTTTATAGTTATTTGTAAATGAAATTATAACAACTCCAATTATTATTCCTATTGCTGCTCCAATTACTATTCCTATTTTATTCTTTCTTTCTGACATCATTGTATTTCTAATTATACTGCGAATTACAGCAAACTAGTTTGTAAAAACTGAAGAAATGATAATTCCGTCAGAGTGAAAGATGATTTAAATATAGTTGGATGTATAAAATCAGCTTATGTTTGTAACTCTAAATAATATAGAAGCGAATGCAAAAAGTATATTTTATTTCAGGTACTATGTGTACGGTTGATTTATGGCAATTTGTATTTCCTAAATTAGAAAACATTTTACCAATTTATATAGATATTACGTCTGCAAAATCTTTTGACGAAATCAACAAAATTATCTTAACTGAAATTGAAGAACCTGCGGTAATTGTTGGTTTTTCTTTAGGCGGATTTTCCGCCCTAAACTTTGCTGTTCATAATCCTGATAAAGTAAAAAAACTAATAATTATTGCAGCAAACGCCAATGGCTTAAATGATAAAGAAATTCAACTACGAAAAAGTACCATTAATTTTTTAGAAAACCATACATACAAAGGAGTTTCTAAAGCACGAGTTCAACAATTCTTGCATCCTGAGAATCATCAAAATGAAAAAATTACAACCATTATAAAAAAAATGGATACAGATTTAGGAAAAGAAGTATTAATACGTCAACTAAAAGCAACTTCAACAAGAATTGATGTTTCTGAAAGAGTAAAAACCTTAAATGTTCCAATACAATTTATTGCTGCTGAAAACGATGCTTTAGTTTCTGCTACGGATATAAAAGAGTTTGCTAATAAACCAAAAAAAGGAAAATACATTCGCATTAAAAATTGCGGGCATATGATTCCTTTGGAAAAACCAGAAGCATTGACTTTAATTATAAACTCTTATCGTTATTTATATTCTAAATAGTATGTGATACTATTAGGATTCTCTCCAAACGTTTCAATAACTCTAACAGGATAATTTTCATCATTATATTCATAGTCCATAGTTAATACAGTCTCGTTAACGTTATTAATATACTTTATCAAAACTGGATTATTCTTAAAATAAGGAAATTCATATCCTTTTTCCATAAAAAGCACACCTGTAATTCCTCTTGAGGATATATAAAAATTGCTGATAACTCTTTCTAAATAAACAGATGATAATTGTCCATAAAAGGGATTTGGGTTTTGATCATAAATTACTTCATAACCTTTTTCAAAACTTCCATCAGTTCTAAAGTCTTCTACTTTTGTTATATTTCCATTAACGTCATATTCAAAAACCGTTGAATGTCCCCATTCTCTAGTAATCTTAATAACTAGACCAACTTCGTTAGTTTCTAAAAACAATGTTGATGTACCGTTTTCTCTATGCTCAACTGTAATTCTATTTCCATCATAAGTTAATTTATAATCAGCATTAAAAGTTCTTGAAGTATTAAATCCAATAAGTCTATTTTCAAGATCAAATTCATACTTATCAGAATCAGTATTAATTTCACTTCTTTCTTTTAAACTATTACTACATATGTAATTATATGAGTAATCATTTTTAAGAATACTGTTCTCTATTTGTTTTTTATTTGATAGTAAATTAAATTCATTATATGAGTAGTTATACTCTTTTGGAACGATTACTTGACCCGGAACATGAGTTGTTACTTTCTTAACAAACTTGTTAATTTCAATAGGGTAATTTTCTCCTGTGCAAGTTTCTTTTTCAGTTTCTTCTTTTGAACAAGAAGTTAATAAAATGCTTCCTACAAAAAGAGAAGCTGCAATTTTTAATAAGAATTTTTTCATTGTTAGTAGTTATGTTTAAATAATAATTTGTTGTAAAACTTGGTTAGAGATTTTATTAATTATTATTTCTTTTTTTAAGTAAAATCATTGTAATTAAATAGACAACTACAATAGCAAAAGGAATTATAATGAACCTTAATTCTGGAAAAATGTACCACAGCACTAAAATTAAAATGGTTCTTACTACTGAGTGAAAAACACCTACCCAATGCTTTACTATCCAAGAAAAAGGAATCCACATGGTTCCTGTTAAAATTCCTACAGTTAATGGTAATGATGTATAATCAATTAAAAAGAAAGGAATCGCAATTGCATAAACCAAAACAGCTTGCGCAACTGTAAATAAAAATAGAGAGTCAAACACATTTTTAGGTTTCGTTTTATCTAAAAAATTCTCTCCAGTAAATTTTGATATAAACAAAGCTAAATACACAATACTTCCCGTTCCTATAAAAAGTACCCAAACAATTGCTTTTGGAGGTAAAAATATACCCGAAATTCCTATTATTAACCAAACGATTAAACCAGCTAATGGAGTTGCTAAAAATTTTCTGTTTGTAAATTCAATTCGTTGCTCTTCTAATGTTCTTTTGTTTTCTATCATTTTTTAACTTTATTTATTCTATGCAAATATGTAATTACACAGAATAAATAAATTAAAAAAAATACCAAACTGTATATTTTAGTGGATGAGCTGTAAACTCTTAACGATACCACTGCTCTTTAAAATATTATTATTGCAATTTGTACATTAATTTTACATATCGTTCAATTTCCGAATCGAAGTTTTTATATAAAGAATTGTACTTAGGCTTTAATTTTGTTTTAATATCTAGTAAAGTTCCTTCAGGTTTTCTACCTTTTTTATAATCAGACTTCACTTGTTCCCAAATACTTGATAATAAATTGACATCTCTTATTAACGACTTTACTGTTGTTCCTTTTCCATGTCCTGTTAAAACAATAGTTGGGTTTAACTTTATTATGGCATTAAGGGTACTAATTAAGTTAGAAACATTTCCATGCCCTGTAATCATTGGCATATAATCAGAACTTAATACATCTCCTCCAAATATGATTTTTTGCTTAGGCAACCACATCAAAATATCTCCAGGTGAATGTCCGTCATTAGACATTATAAATGCTACATCTAGTCCTTCAAAATTTCGCTTCTGTCCTTTAGTCAATATTGAAGTAGGATACATAAGTTGTGTAAACCCAATAGTGCCTTTTGTAACTTTAGAATAAAACTCCAAAGATCGCTGCCCATGTTCTTTCATTGTTTTTAGCGCATGACTACTCGTAATAATTTCAGCATCAGGAAAAGCAGCATTACCAAACCAATGATCAGCATGACTATGCGAATTAACCACCCAACGAACTGGTTGATTTGTAACTGTTTTTATCGCTTTTTTAATTTTATTACCGATAGTTTCAGAGGAACCTGTATCAAAAAGTAATACGCCGCTTCTAGTAACCACAAAGTGTACGTTGGAATTCCAACCTTTATTTTCAGGTGTTGGCAATCCAACTGATGGTGAAACAATACTATAGACATTGTCTGTAATATTAGTTATTACAAAATCTGAATTAATATTTTTATGATTTTTCCCATATAAAACAGAAAGCGCTCGACTAATCATAGCAGAAACTACAGATAAGTGGGATTCGTCTTCAAAAACATTAGTAGTGACTTGAATATTATTACCATTCTTTTCTAGTAAATCAGAAAGCTTTGTCATTCCAGAAGTCATGGCTTCTTCTTCATTTCCTCCTGCCGAAATAAACACTTTAATAGACGGAATATCCCTGGTTTTAGTTTGAGTCAAAATTGTTTCTGTTTCATTTAGCAATTCATTATTCTTCCACATTAATGAAGGGCTACTAATTCCGTATCGACTAAAGCTATTTGGTGCGTTCAAAAAAGTATAAGTTGTAAATAACCCTCCAAGAGAATGTCCTAAAATTCCATTATCTCCATTGGTTTTATAATGTTTATCTACAAACGGAATGATTTCTGTCTTAATACATTCTAAAAATTGTTTTGCTCCTCCAGATTCAAATTTTTTAACACTTTTATCTTCAGACGGAGTAAATTCATAGGTTCTATTAGTTTGCCAAGAGCCTATATCTTTTCCAGAGCCAATACCGACAATAATGACGTCTTCTATTTTGTTTTCAAAATCTAAATTAACACGAGTTCCATCAATTATAGAAAACATATATTTTCCATCAAGCACATATAAAACAGGATAGTTAATAGTATCTTTAGAAGTATATGAAGATGGAAAAGACATATATAGTTGATAGTCTTTATCCATTATTTTCGACTTGATCGTATGATCCTCTTTTAGAATACATTTATTTACTTCTAATTTTTGAGCAAAAAGATAATTAGTAAAAAAACATATAATTATCGCTGCAAATAATGTCTTATAAAGTTTCATTTTATTATTTTAATTTTTAACCTCTTTTAATCAAGTTCGAATATAAAACCAGCTTCAATAATTAAAAGTTAAAAAACACTTAATTCTAGATTTTGATAGATGAATAGTAGTTTTTGAATTTACTCTTACTTTTTCATAATAAAGTTGATTTACTTATTGTAATAATGTCTACAAATCACAAGTTAAAAAGACATTGTATAACTATTATATAATGCCTTTAAAATACTTCAATCAAAAACTAATACTTAAAATAAAGGATGATCATTTTGAGATACATCGCCATTTCTGAAAGTTGCAAAAGCATCCCAGTGTTCTGATATCTTACCGTTAGTTACTCTAAATACATCCATGGTTGAGGATCTGTTTCCATTTGCTTCATCAATAATTTGTACAAACACTAAATCTTCTTCTGCAATTACTAAGTTTATTTTTATTTCTTTTTGAGGAGCCCCATTAAACCAAATTTTAGCCGCTTCTATAAGTGCTTCTTTTCCATCTGCTAAAGCTGGATTGTGTTGAACATATATATCTCCTATATATTTGTTTGCCGATTCAAAATTAAGATCTCCAAAAAATTCTTGATAGAAACTCGTTACCACCTCTTTATTTTTTTCTAAAATAGTTTGCTCTTCTTTCGCAATATCTTTAGAGTCATTACAAGAATTTAAAAAGAAAAGAATTGATAAAATTGTTGTTGCTTTTAATACTTTTTTTAACATTGATTTTTATTTTAATTATTTATTTACTGATACTTTCTTTTCTGTTGAAAAGAAAGTATCAATCTAAACTGTTTTATACTCTCAAATCAACTGCATTTAATACTTATTCGGTTAATTGTTTTTTATACTGAACTAGAAAATTGTTATAATCTCCATAATCTCTATGCTTAATAATTTCACCCTTCTCTACATATAAAACAACAATTAAAGGCATATTATTAATAGTTATGGTTTTTTTGTTATCTACTTTAAATTTATATGTTAACTGTACTTCAAAAATCCCAACATTACTTGAAAACATAGTTCTAATTGGTTCTGATTTCATTTCCACAATGGCTTCATACGTTTTTTTTAAGTTTTCTAAAACTTTCGTTTTTCCCTCTATTAATTCAATTCCAAAAATTGATTTAGCTGTTGGATCATTAAACGAAATACTATCATGCATTTGAGATTTCATTCCCTCAAAATTTAACTTGATATAATCATTAAAGTATTTTGTTGATATTTTTTTAGTGTTCCCTGTAATATCACTAAATGAAAGCTTTTTTTGAGCAGTCAAAACTGTAGAAACTAACATTAAGATTACTACTATTCTTTTTTTCATCTTTTACTTTAAAACAAGGAGCTTTAAATAAAATAGTTTAGATACCCTTCTAGACCTAACTACTATATTCTCCACTCCTTTATTAGTTATACTATCTAATCACAAAGCGAAAATACTTTCTTTAGCTTTCAACAATTAATAAAAAAGACAAATAGAGATTTGTCGACTACAGAAAGTAATTATTAATAAGTTTTGGGTTTTATCTTCAGTAAATCTTATTTAGTCTTCCTTTATAAACAGTACATCTATAAACCAAATAGAATAGTGTCTTTAATTGTACTTTTGTTTCTTATGAAAAAAAAGAATTTTCTTATTAACTTATTTAATAGTGCTTTTTTTAAACACTTTTTGTTTTGGTGTGTGGTATTTCTCTATTATTCAAGCACTTTATGGCAAAGGAAAGACTTTGTATATATAGTTCAAGTAGTTTTCATTGATGTCTTAATTCAAATAATTATAGCCTATACTATAATTTATATTTTAGTTCCTAAGCTACTTTATAAGGATAGAAAAAAGCTTTTCTTCTTACTTGTAATTTTAATGATAATTATATCGTATCTTTTATTTTCTGTTTATATAATTTTTTATGTAAAACAGAAATCAAACCATATAGCTTACCATGACTTTATAAAACGTGCAACTAATCTCTCTAATTATATATCAAGCTTTGTTGCTCTGTTAGTACCGGCTGTTATCCTAATGTTTTTTAATTATTATAAAAAAGAAAAAGAAACTGCCAAATTATTAGATCAAAAGAAAACTAATGAGCTGAATGCTTTAAAGAACCAATTAAACCCTCATTTTTTATTCAATACACTTAATAATCTATACATTTTAGCATTAAAAAAATCAGATAGAACACCTGAAGTAATCGCTAAACTTTCTGAAATTTTAGATTATATTTTATATCGATGTAAGGATGATTTTGTTCCTCTTAAAAATGAAGTTTCGCTATTACATAATTATATCGCATTAGAAAAAGTACGATATGGTAAACGAGTAGGAATTACTTTTAATGAAACTATTGAAAGTGATGCTGAAATTGCTCCGTTACTACTCCTCACTTTTTTAGAAAATTCTTTTAAACATGGTGTTAGTCAGGAAATAAATACAGCAAAAATTGATATTGCTATAAAAGGAGATTCTAATGAAATTAATTTTTATATCAAAAACACGAAACCCTCTAATTCAATAAATATTAGTCTAGAAGACAGAGAATCAATTGGTTTACAAAACATAAAAAAACAGTTAGATTTATTATATCAAAATCAATATACTTTAGATATTACTAACTCTACAAACACCTATATTGTTGCTTTAAAAATTATACCAAATGAGTTTTAAATGTTTAATTATTGATGATGAAGAATTAGCTAGAGAGTTGATTGAAACCCATCTTTCTCAATTAGCTAATTTTGAAATTGTAGCTTCTTGTGCATCAGCAATAGAAGCACATGAGGTTTTACAAAAAGAAAAGGTTGATTTACTTTTTTTAGACATAGAAATGCCAGTTTTAAAAGGTACTGATTTCTTTAAAAATCTAACTCAAAAACCCAAAGTAATATTTACCACTGCTTATAGAGATTATGCTATAGAAGGTTTTGAATTAAGTGCTGTTGATTATTTATTAAAGCCAATAGTTTTTGAACGTTTTTTTAAAGCAATTGAAAAATTTATTGAGAGTGTAAAACCTACTTCAACACTTAAATCAGAAGTGAAAAATGATATTTCTGGAGATTATATTTTTGTACAAAGCAATAAAAAGAATATTAAAATATTGTTTGATGATATAAACTATATAGAAAGCATTAAAGATTATATCAGAATTCACTTAAAAGACACTTCTACAATTATCATTAAACATGGTATTACTGCTTTTAGTAAAAAATTAGACGCTCGTTTTTTAAGGGTTCATCGCTCATACATTGTTAATTCAAAAAAAATAACAGCTTTTACCAAGCAAGATATTGAAATTGAAAAAATTGAGATCCCAATTGGAGATTATTATAAGTCTGATATATTAAAAAAGCTCCAGTAATATCAAAAAAAATTATTTAATTAAAGGTAACTTCAACAAGAGTTAAAATTCTGAAAAGTAGAATTCTAAATAATTAAAAACAACATGAAAATAGTAAAACGATTTCTTAAGTTCATCATAATATTCATCGGCCTTTTTATATTGATTATTATTATTTCGGTGTTTTTAGACAAAAAAAACACAAACTACTTAAAAGTTAAAAACATTAAATACGCTAATAATAATTCCTATCTAATTACCAATGCAAATATAATCCCAATGAATAAAGACACTGTTTTAGTTAATAAAATGGTGCATATAAAAGACGGTTTAATAAATAACATTGCTGATAACATTGAAGTTAAGGATATTGAAATTATTAATGCAAAAAACAAATATCTATCTCCAGGCCTTATAGACATGCACGTTCATATATGGGATAGATATGAACTTGGCTTGTATTTATCTAATAGTATTACTACTGTTAGAAATTTATGGGGAATGCCAATGCATTTAAGAATCAAAAAAGACATAAACAATGATGAAATTATTTCTCCGATGTTCTTTACATCTGGACCAAAACTTACTGGACCAGAATTTATTGGAGATGATAATTTACAACTTATGAACCCTACCGATGCTAAAGAAAAAGTAATTTCATATAAAAAAAGAGGGTATGATTTTATTAAAACTTTCTACAATTTAAATGAAGATATATTTGATGCTGTTGTTGAACAAGCAATGATTTCTGATATAGATATTGTTGCACACCCTTCTCAAAAAGTCCCTTATTCTTATCATTTTAATTCACAAATAAAGTCTATAGAACATGTAGAGGACATTATTCAACAACCTTTAAAATATAACTTATCAGATACATTAAAACTAAAAGAAGTAATTAACGATTTCTCTAAATCAAAGCATAGTTCTTTTAGTCCAACCTTAACCGTTTACAATAATATCTATCAAATACTTATTGACGATACTATTTTAGAATCTAAAAAACTAGATTTTATGAACCCTCTTATTAAAATAGTTGATAGTAAAGCTGAATTTGATAAATGGCATAATGCTAAATTAAGAGATTCTTCCATTGTAAAGAGAATAAAAAAACAGCATGACCTTCATGTTAAAATAATCAAAAAATTACACAAAAAAGGTGTTACTTTTATTTGTGGAACAGATGCTGGAATAGGAATAACTCTACCTGGATTTTCAATTCATCAAGAGTTAGCTTTTTATAAAGATGCAGGACTTTCCAATTATGAAATACTAAAAACGGCTACAATAAACGCTTCAAGAACGCATAAAATCATGAATGAAATGGGTTCGATTGAAGTAGGGAAAATTGCAAACCTAATACTATTAGATGAGAATCCTTTATTGAGTTTATCTACATTGAAAAATCCATCGATTGTATTCATAAAAGGAAGAAAATTGAATAGGCAAACGCTCCATAATTTTGAAAAACAGGCAAAAAACAGAAATGGTTTAATTGCATCTGCTATTAGGTACTTAGAAAATTTAATATTTGAAAAGTAAATATCTTTCGTTAACTAGTTAGTAAAAGGCGCAAAACCTCTCTAATCTATTTAAACCCATTCTAAATATTTAATAAAAGAATTCGTAAAGTTTGTGCAACTAGCCTGTAGCCCTTAAATTTGTGTTTATTATTTAATCAACAAACAAAATAATGGGATTATTAAAATCTTCTATCGGAAGAAAATTTGCCATGGCACTTTCGGCATTCTTCCTGATGTTTTTCTTATTACAACATTTTGCAATAAACATCACTTCTATTTTTCCAGATAACGGAGCAACATTTAACAAACTATCTCATTTTATGGGCACCAATGGTTTGGTACAATATGTTATGCAACCTATCTTGATTTTTGGTGTAGTTTTTCACTTTGTAATGGGGTTCATCTTAGAACTAAAGAATAACAGTGCACGTAAAGTAAGTTATGCTAAAAATAACGGAGCTGCTAATTCTACTTGGATGAGTAGAAATATGATTTATAGTGGAGCTGCAATTTTAGCATTTGTAATATTACACTTTATCGATTTTTGGTTTCCAGAAATTAACACCAAATTTATTCAAGGTGATTGGAGTGGGTTACACGATGGAGATTTTAGATATTTTCATGAGTTACAGCACAAATTTCAAAGCCACATTAGAACCATTGCATACGTTATCGCTTTTATCTTTTTAAGCCTACATTTAATGCATGGATTTAACTCTGCTTTCCAATCAGTTGGAGCAAATAATAAGTATACTAAAGGATTGAAAACTTTTGGTAAATTATATGCAATCTTAATTCCATTAGGATTTGTTTTTATTGCAGTATATCATCACCTTAAATACGTATTATCATAACTTATGGCAACTTTAGACTCAAAAATTCCAAAAGGTCCATTAAAAGATAAATGGACAGATTATAAAGATCATATCGATTTGGTAAACCCTGCCAACAAGCGTTCAATCGACGTTATTGTAGTAGGTACAGGTTTAGCAGGTGGATCTGCTTCAGCAACTTTAGCTGAATTAGGATACAATGTAAAAGCATTTGCGTATCAAGATTCTCCTCGTAGAGCGCACTCGATTGCTGCTCAAGGAGGAATTAATGCAGCAAAAAACTATCAAGGTGATGGTGATTCTTTTTACCGATTGTTTTACGATACCGTAAAAGGTGGAGATTACCGTTCACGTGAAGCAAATGTTTATCGTTTAGCACAAGTATCAGCAAATATTATTGACCAATGTGTGGCTCAAGGAGTTCCTTTTGCACGTGATTATGGTGGTCAATTAGATAACCGTTCGTTTGGTGGTGTATTGGTTTCAAGAACTTTTTACGCTAAAGGACAAACAGGTCAACAATTATTATTAGGAGCGTATTCTGCAATGAACCGTCAAATTGCTCGTGGAAAGATTGAAATGTTCAATCGTCACGAAATGTTAGATGTTGTTATTGTTGATGGAAAAGCACGTGGTATTATTGCTCGTAACTTAGTTACTGGTGAAATTGAACGTCATTCTGCTCACGCAGTAGTTATTGCTTCTGGTGGATACGGAAATGTGTATTTCTTATCAACCAACGCAATGGGTTCAAATGCAACAGCTGTATGGAAAATTCATAAAAAAGGAGCATTTTTTGCTAACCCATGTTATACACAAATTCACCCAACTTGTATTCCTCGTTCAGGTGATTACCAATCGAAATTAACGTTGATGTCAGAATCATTACGTAATGATGGTCGTATTTGGGTTCCTAAAAGTATGGATGATGTAATGGCAATTAGAGAAGGTCGTAAGAAACCTACCGATTTGTCTGAAGATGAAAGAGATTATTACTTAGAAAGAAGATATCCTGCATTTGGTAACTTAGTACCTCGTGATGTTGCCTCTCGTGCAGCTAAAGAGCGTTGTGATGCTGGTTACGGGGTAAATGCAACTGGTGAAGCTGTTTATTTAGATTTTAAATCGGCAATTGAGCGTTACGGAAAAGAACAAGCTAAATTAAAGCATGTTACAAATCCAACTGCAAAAGAAATATATGATTTAGGAAAAGCTATCGTAGAAGCAAAATACGGTAACTTATTCCAAATGTATGAGAAGATTGTTGATGACAATCCATACGAAACTCCAATGATGATTTATCCTGCAACGCACTATACAATGGGTGGTGTTTGGGTTGATTACAACTTAATGACAACGGTTAACGGATTATACTGTATCGGTGAAGCAAACTTCTCTGATCACGGTGCTAACCGTTTAGGGGCTTCTGCCTTAATGCAAGGTTTAGCTGATGGTTATTTCGTGTTACCATATACTATTGGAGATTATTTATCTGACGATATTCGTACAGGAAAAATACCAACAGATACTAAAGAATTTGATGAGGCTGAAAAAGAAGTAACTGAGCGTATCAACTTCTTCGTTAACAATAAAGGAGAACATTCAGTAGATTATTACCACAAGAAGTTAGGAAAAATCATGTGGGAAAAATGTGGAATGGCACGTAACGAACAAGGTTTAAAAGAAGCTATGGCTGAAATTAAAGCTTTACGTGAAGATTTCTGGAAAAACGTAACTGTTCCTGGAGATGCTAACGAAATGAATCCTGAATTAGAAAAAGCAGGTCGTGTAGCAGATTTCCTAGAATTAGGTGAATTATTTGCTAAGGATGCATTAAATAGAAACGAATCTTGTGGAGGTCACTTTAGAGAAGAATCTGTTGAATTAGACGGATTACAAAAAGGAGAAGCAAAACGTAACGATGAAGATTACGCGTATGTAGCTGCTTGGGAATATAAAGGGGAACCTGCTGATGCAGTTTTACATAAAGAAGAATTAGAGTTTAACGATATTGAATTAAAACAACGTTCATACAAATAAGAAAAGATATGAGTAACATGAATCTTACGCTAAGCATTTGGAGACAAAAAGGAGCGAACGATAAAGGGAAAATGGTAGACTATAAAGTTACCGATATTTCTGAACATATGTCTTTCTTAGAAATGATGGACGTATTAAACGAACAATTAATTAATCAAGGTGAAGAGCCTGTAGCTTTTGATCATGATTGTCGTGAAGGAATTTGCGGTATGTGTTCAATGTATATTAATGGTGAAGCTCATGGACCAGATCGTGGTGTAACTACATGTCAGTTACACATGCGTATGTTTAAGGATGGTGATACAATTACAATTGAACCATTTAGAGCAGCTGCATTTCCTGTAATTAAAGATTTAGTAGTTGATAGAACTTCTTTTGAAAGAATTCAACAAGCTGGTGGATATATTTCTGTAAATACTTCTGGTAATACACAAGATGCAAATGCAATCTTAATTCCAAAAGAAGATGCTGATAAAGCAATGGATGCAGCAACTTGTATTGGTTGTGGAGCTTGTGTTGCTACTTGTAAAAACTCTTCTGCAATGTTATTTGTTGGAGCAAAAGTATCTCAATATGCTTTGTTACCTCAAGGACAAGTAGAAGCTACTGATCGTGTTTTAAACATGGTGAAGCAAATGGATGAAGAAGGTTTTGGTAACTGTACCAATACTGGAGCTTGTGAGATTGAATGTCCAAAAGGAATTTCTTTAGAAAACATTGCTCGTATGAATACTGAGTTTATGAAAGCTAGTTTAAAAGGATAAAATCCTTTTTTTATATAAAATTAAAAACCGAGTTCTTAAGAACTCGGTTTTTTTCATTTGTATTTCTTATACTTTTTCTTTTGAAACACTTTTCTTATTAACAAAGCCTTTAATTTTCAACATTTTTCGAGATGTCTTTGCATTAGAAATAATCGTAACTGCTTTTGAAAACCCACCAATTCTTTTAGTGTCATAAGAAACTTCTATTTGTCCTTTTTCTCCCGGCATAATTGGTTTTTCTGGTTTCTTTGGAATGGCACATCCGCAAGTAGATTTTATGTCTTTAATAACTAATGGAGCATTACCTACATTGGTAAATTCGAAGATTCGTGTTCCATCAGATCCTTGATTAATTTTACCGTAATCTATTGATGCTGTTTCAAATTTGAATTCTTGCCCATTAACGGCAATTGTTATGAAGCAAATAACTATAAATGATACTAATGTTTTCATATTACATGTTTTTAGGTTTATTTAAATCTTATTTTCTATTCTTCTTTCTTTTATTTCCTCCGGATATACTCTAAAGCATAAATAACCATAACGCATTCGATAAGGTTCTTTAAGTTTCTCTAAAGCTTTTTTATATGCATTTTGTGCTTTAGTAGTTTTTAAAACTCCATCATAGGCTAAGCCTAGATAATAATATATTTCAGCTAACTCAGTATTTGTTTCTAATTGTTTGTTCAAAACTTCTATCGCTTTGTTATACTGGGTATCTTTTACATATAACATTCCTAAAATATAATAATCAAGCAGCCCAAATTCCATTTCTTTCTCATAACTATCAATACATTTTTCAACTGTTGAAATCGCCTTTTTTAAATCTCCTTGTTTTGCATACGACATCCCTAAAAGCAAACGCATATCCATATCACCTCCAGGGGTTAATTCGTTATGATAAGCATTTGGTAAGGCATAGTATGTTTCTAAATCTTCAATACATTTTTTATAATTTCTATTAGCAAAATACCAATAGGCTCTATAAGGTATATGATTTTCTGGCTCAAGATTAACTGCTTTATTTAATATTCGAAGTCCTTCAAGAATAAAACCTCTCTTAAAATAAGGCACCGATTTTTCTTTATATGCCCAAGCATAATTAGGGCTTAAAGAAGTTATTGAATCAAATAAAACCTGTGACTCTTTACTTCCTTGTTTGTAGTTTCTAGTTGTTTCTCCTAATCTACACGCTTTTCGCTCGTTACTTCCTTTAGGATACAATAAACAATTTCCTTGTCCATAAGTATAAACAGAGAAAGCAAAAGTTATAAGTACAATTATTTTTTTCATGATTTTACAATTTCCCCATTTATAAGTTTTACAATTAAAAAAGTATATCCGTCATAGCTTTTATCGTTATACTTAACATGATTCCATCCTTTTAAACTCTTTGTAAGTGAAATAATATGATCTACTAACTCTTCATTACACGAGGTTTCTTTAAAATTATCATCAACTATTTGATACCTAAATCTACCTGTTTCATTTTTACAGTTTACAGCAAATCGTATAAAAAAATAACCACTAAAATTTTTAAAGATAGATTTAAATTGATACTGATTTATTAATTCAGTTTCTAAAGCTTTACTACTTCCTGTATATTGAACTTTACTTCTACTATGAAAAACTTTAGTTGAATCACAAAATGCAAAATCTGAATTGTCTTTCTTTGGATTGAAAAAAGTATCACCAATATGCTCGTTGTACTTTTTTATTTTTTTCTTTTCTGATGTACAAGTAATAGCACTAAATACTAGAAGCATATATATCACATGTTTCATTACAACTCTTTTTTAATTTTCTCAATCATTTCTATAGCATTTTTATCGTTCGATTTTAACACCAATACTTTATCATAATTTTTTAATGAGTTTTCATAATCTTTTATAGTATAATAAGCTTCGGCTAAACTGTCAAAAACATTGTACTTATATGGATACATTTTAGTGTTTAATTTAAATACAAATAGTGCTTTTTCAATGTTACCTGATCTAAGTAATTTATATCCAAAAGTGTTTAATTCTCTACTCCCTTTTGTGAATTCAGCAAATGAAACTATAAGTTTTTGTTCATCTTTTACTAGCTCTTCTAATGTTTTCTCTTCCATTAATTTATTTAAACGCTCTACAACTATATACTGTGGTCTGTATTTTTTACCATTAATAATTGTTAACATATCTCTTTCAAAATCTTGTTTTGGGTATTCAACAATTCTACCAATTTCTTTATTATTTTTATAAAAAATGAACGTAGGAACTCTGTGAATATTCAACCCTTTTTCTTCTCCATTTGGAGATGATTTATAAGCGTCTTTTTTTCTATCAACAGCTATAGCCTCTAACTGGTTTTCTTCAAAACCTACTTCGTCAATTACTTTATAAAATTTTGGTAGTTCTCGTCTACTATCACCACACCAAGTACCGTAAAAGGCTTTTATTTTATAATTTTTAAGTGAGTCTTTTAATCGATGAATTATCTTATCGTTAGTAATGTAGTTTTCATAGTTTTTATCAAACCAAGAAAAATCTTTACTTTCAAAAGCTTTCTTGTTCGTTTTTCCTAACAGCATAAGTTTACCTTTACTGTCTTCTGAAGTTTGATTTATTTGTTGTCCAGAAACAAAATAACTGACAAATAGAAAGGTGATAATTAGTTGTTTTTTCATTTTTTAAAAGATTTATACTCGAATGTACTGGATAACTATTCTTTTAAAAAATTGAAAGTATATACCACCTAAAAACAAGTACCAACAACATAGTTTAAATAAACTATAGTAGTTCGTACCGATGAAATTACCTTTCGTACTTATTATTTTGTTGAATGATGGATTTTTAGTTACTTACAAAAACAATGATTAGACTAGATAGAAAACGCAGCACAGAGATCTTAATTCACATCCTTTTTTGGGTGTTATTTACATTTGTGTCACTATTTGTTTTTACGCGCTACTATTGGGCTGAAAATCCGTTTTTACAGTATTTTTTTATTCTTGTAGTTATTGTTTATACTAATAATCAAATTTTGCTGCCTTTTTTTGTCAAAAAGAAATGGTATGCAATGTATGCCCTAATTTTTATTCTTATTTCTTTTTTAGCAACACAATTATATTGTAATGTTTTTGCTCTCTGTGGCTGCTCTATAATGAAATGTTTAAGTGATTATTTATGGCAAACTTTAACTCCATTATTATTTTTCTCTTTTATATGGATGCTTTTTAGATATATAGATCAGTCTGAAGCAGTACAAAAAGCTCAACAAGAAAAAACGGAAATGGAGTTGAAATTTCTAAAATCACAAATAAATCCACATGTTTTATTCAATAATTTAAATACTATCTATTCATATTCAATTGAAAAACCAACCAAAGCACCAGACTTAATTTTAAAGCTATCTGATAATTTAAAGCATGTTTTATATGAAAGTAATAGTGACAAAGTAGCTTTAAATAAAGAATTTCAGTTTATTGATAATTATATTGCTTTTCAAAAAATTAGAACAGAAGGGATTAAAAAAATAAATTATAATACATCTATTGATAAACAAGCTTATTCAGTAGCACCTTTATTATTAATTACTATTATTGAAAATGCCTTTAAACATAGTACTGTTAATAGCGCAATTAATATTAATATTAAAACTGAAAACAATACTTTAACTTGTATTTGCACAAATCATTTTGATAAACAAACTGTTAAAAACGCTAATACTATAGGGTTAGATAATTTAAAAAAACGTTTGAACCTTCTATATGAAAACAAATATGAATTAATCATTAATTCTACTGATGTTTACAGTGTAACTTTAATTTTAAACTTATCTTAAAAAGGTTATGAATTGTATTATTATTGAAGATGAACTTCCTGCACAAAATATCCTAAAAAATTATATCGGTAAAATCCCTGATTTAACCCTTATTGATGCTTTTCAAACAGCTACAAATGCTAATGCTTTTTTTAAGGAGCATACAGTTGATTTAGTTTTCCTAGATATTAATCTTCCAGACATTTCTGGATTAGACTTTATAAAAACTGTAAAAAATCCACCTAGAATAATAATAACTACTGCATATTCAGATTATGCTGTTTCAAGTTTTGAGTTAGATACTATAGTTGATTATTTAGTAAAGCCTTTTTCTTTTGATCGTTTTTTAAAAGCAATTAAAAAAACAGAAAAACAGGTAAATAATTCAATTAAAACAGAAAAAGAAACTTTACTATTAAATGTAGATAAAACAATACATAAAATTTATCTCGATGATATTTTATACCTAGAGTCTGACAGGAATTATATTACTTTTTTTACTAAAAACAAAAAACTAACAATTATTGATTCTTTAAAGAAGTGGGAAGAATCATTAAATAAAAAAGGATTTGTACAAATACATAAATCCTATATTGTAAATAGTAAAAAGATAGAAAAGTTTACTGGAACCTATGTTGTTATTTTCAATCAAAAAATTCCAATAGGAAGAACCTATAAAATAAAAACAAAGGCGAACTTATAAGTTCGCCTTTGTTTTTATTTATAAATCATTATGATTATTTCCAAGTATTCTCAGCCTCGCTTTCTCCCCAAATTATTGTAGCTAAATAAGGGTTGTCAATTATCGGGTTTCTATTTCCTTGTTCATTTGCAATAACTTCATTTCTGTTTTTTTCAAAATCAGAAACAGGATCTTCTTTATTCCATTCTAATAATAAATTAATCATATTATCATCTGATGAATTAGCAGTACCAACAGCAACGTTTTTAGGTAAACATTGATTTCCGTAACGTAAATACATATACATCATCATACGAGCAACATCACCTTTCCATTCTTCTCCAGGATACCATCCCCCAGAAACACTACCGGCATTACCAGAACCAGAAGCGAATTTTTTATTGTCTCTATTAGAATTCATTCTAACATCAGAAGGGCGTAAATGGTGTGGATCTGAACCAGGAGTATGAGAATTTTCAAATTTTGGAGTGCCTAAAGATTTAGCATAAACATGTTCTCTATTCCAATCACCTTGATTGCCTCCATTTTTATTTATATCACGAGTTTTATCTGTTATAGGATCGTTATCTGAATCACTATAACCGTAAATTAACAACACTTTACTGTTATCAGAAGGACTTAAATCAGATTTCTTTAAAACATCCCATACTTGAGAATATGATATATTTGTTGCATGTTTATTAATAGTTTTTGTAGCTAAAGCATCCATTAAAGAAGAACCCGTTAAAGTAAAATCAACATCACTATAATAGCTTTGTAAATCTGAAGGAATGTTAAAATTACCTGCATTACCACCTCCTGTGTTAGAAGATGCTTTTACTGTTAAAGTAACAACCGCTGTAGAACAGCTTGTGGTTTTAATAGTACTACATATAGTGTATTTAAAAGTATCAGTACCTACAAAATCTTGTGCAGGAGTATATGTAAACTTGTCATTATTTTGAGCTACTTTTCCATTTTTTGAAGTAGTGGTTTCGAAAGTTACTTTAACGTTACCAGAAGTATAAGTGTCATTTGCTAGAAAATCTGGTAAAACAGTTGGAGTATCTTCCTCTATCTCAAAAGAATCATTTACTGCTATAACTCTGTCTTCTACAGGTGGGGGTACAACTTCATTGTCACTTCCTCCACAGTTTATAAAAAATGATGCTATCATTCCTAAAACTAACATTCTTTTCATCATCCTATCTATTTAAATAATTATTTTTTATCATGTACTTTTGTAGGAATATGATTATTCCATACTGTTAAGATATCAGTAGCAACACTTGCTCCACTACCAGCTGCAATAGCAAATTGACTACGCCATCCTGCTAAAGTTCCGCAAACATACAAACCTTTTTTTATTAAATGGTTAAAATTACGCAATTGAACTCTGTTTTTCATAGAGTTAGCTCTCATATGCGGTTCAATATATTGTTCTAATCCAGCTATTTCAAATGGTTTTGAATAATTAAGAGCAATCACTACTTTTTTACTCCAGTATTCATTTTTATTTGTAATTACTTTATATCCTTTTTCATCGTCTAAGACCGCAATTACTTTCTCATTTTCTATTTGATTTACATCAGGGTATTGAGTTTTTAATTGTTCTTTTCCTTCAGTTAAAATAGCTTCTCCTAAAGTTCCAGCTGGTAAGCCCAAAACATTATTAAATAACGCATTTTGTAAATGAGATGATCGTTGATGTAGAATTATTCCAACTTTTTTATCTTTTGCATAATTTTTTGTTTTAGCTGATCCTAAAACCAATGCACATTGCATTCCTGAAACTCCACCACCAACAATTAAAACATCAAAAATCATTATGCAAGTAAGACTTTAATATTTGTTGCAAATAATTTTACTGCAATTGCTAATAAGATTACCCCAAATATTTTTCTGATTATTTTAATTCCGTTATTACCAATCATTTTCTCTATTCTAGATGATGTTTTTAATACAGCGTAAATAACTAATACATTTAATAAGACTGCTATAATTATATTTTCTATACTAAATTCTGCTCGCAACGAAAGTAAGGTGGTTAAACTACCAGGGCCAGCTATTAATGGAAATGCAAGCGGAAAAACAGTCGCTGTTAACGTTTCATCTTCATCATCTTTATATAAAGTAATTCCTAATATCATTTCTAAGGCAATAAAAAACAATATAAAAGCCCCAGCAACAGCAAATGAATGCACATCAATTCCTATTAAGCTTAATAATCGTTCACCAACAAATAAAAATAATATCATGATAAAACCAGCTATAATCGAGGCTTTTTCAGATTGAATATGACCTACTTTTTTACGCAAGTCTATAATAATCGGAATGTTTCCAACAATATCAATTACTGCAAATAATACCATAAAGGCAGTAAAAATTTCTTTTAAATTAAAATTCATATTATGTTGTTTTTCGAGTACAAAATTAGATAAGTAATGTTACAATCTAGTATTTTTGCATCTAAATTTACATGAAGTTTATGTAAACTTATAACTTTTAAATATATTTTATGTTTCAATTAGGAAAGACCATCGTTTCAGAAGACCTTATAGAAAAAGAATTCGTTTGTAATTTATCTGCTTGTAAAGGTGCTTGTTGCATAGATGGTGATGCTGGAGCACCATTAGAAGAAGAGGAAACTAAAATTTTAGAAGACATATACCCAAAGATTAAACCCTTTTTACGTAAAGAGGGTATCGATGCTATTGAAAAGCAAGGAACTTGGGTTACGAGTGAATTTGGCGAGTTAGAAACGCCTTTAATTAATGATGCTGATTGTGCCTATGTTATATTTGATGATAAAAGAACAGCTTTGTGTGCTATTGAAGAAGCATATAATCAAGGTATTGTAGATTGGAAAAAACCTATTTCTTGTCACTTATATCCTGTAAGAGTTAAAGATTTTAGTGAATTTTCTTCAGTAAATTACCATAAATGGGAAATCTGTGATGATGCCTGTTCTTTAGGAAAAGAATTACAAGTACCTGTCTATAAATTTGTAAAGCAAGCCTTAGTTAGAAAATTTGGTCAAAACTGGTATAGTGAACTAGAAAAAGTAGCAGAAAAACATTTAAAAAAGTAACACTTTCTTTCTTATAAAGAAAAAAGCGTCAAATATTATTTGACGCTTTTTTTATAAAAATTTATTGTGAATATTATTTAACTGTAAAGCTCCAGACTTGACCTATTGATTTAGCTCCAGCAGAATCCGTTGTATTTATTTTCCAATAATATGTTTTTCCAGTCACAACATCTTCATTGTGGGTTGAATCTGTTAAATCCTTTACTTTTTCTGTTGTTAAATCTGCTGTTTCTCCCAAAAACACATCATACTTTAATGTATCACTTGTATTAGAATCTGCTCCTTTCCAAGTTAAAGTAACTGTTCCGGCTGCAACATCTGATTTTTCATCTGCAGGGCTTACTAATTCTGCTGTAAAAGGAGCAGTATTAGTTTCTCCTTCACCCTTAGTGTAAAAAGCATTTACCTCAGACGGATCCCCTGCTAAACCTTTAGCGTCTGTAGCTGTAACTCTCCAATACAAAGCAGTACCTTTATCTAAAGTAATATTTACTTGAGATGTACTAGCTGTTTGGGTTTTTACAATATTAGACATTTCTCTATTTCCAGAAACCTCAACTTTATAACTTACATTATCATTGTTAGGGTCTGTAGCATCACTCCAATCAAAAGTTATTGTATTATCTATACATAACAAATTAGGTGTTGGGTATACTAAACTCACTTTACTTGGTGCTTCGTTAACTGGTTCTGAACTTCCACCACCACAAGCAACGAATAAAGGAAGTGATAATAATGCTATTGTTTTTATTACTTTTCTCATTATTTTAAAATTTTAAAAGTGTTCGTGTTATCGTTTCCTAACTTAAGAATATAAATACCTGATTTAAAACTATCAAAAGGAATTGATAATTGATTTCCTTGTCTTTGAATATTATCTTTTAAAATAGTTTTTCCTGTAATATCAAATATAGTTACGTTTACATTTGAGTCTGCATCATTAGGCATTAATAATTCAATAGAGCTCGACACTGGATTTCTTTTTAAGAAAACATTATCAATTACCATTTTAAACCTACCTTCACAAGATTTAGCTGTTTCTACTTCTAAAACGCCACTTCCTTGAACTTTCACATCAAATGTTGAACTATTAAATGTCTCTATTAAACTTCCGTTTAAGTAAACATTATAAGGAGCTGTTCCTGAACTTATATTAACTATATAGCTTCTTGTAGATTGTTTTTTTGCTACTCTTAATGAAACAGTATTTGCTTCTTTAATTTCAAGTTCAAAACATTGTTTGTAATCTCTACCATCTACTACTACACAAATTTCATATGTTCCTGGAGCTAAATTCTCATAAGTTGTTGAAGTAGCTGTTCCTGTTATAGTTTGAGCAGTTCCTCCATTAAGAGTAACTGTATAATCAACAAATACTTCTTTAACATTAACTATTATTTTTCCATCATTCTCGCCAACACATGTTTCAGATATTGATTCAACTGAAATGCTATTTGGGATTGTATAACTGGTATCACAAACATCTCCAATATTATTATTGTTAACATCTGCTTGATCTAGATTAGCTGTTGTAAGACAATTATCATCACTATCCATAACACCATCTCCATCTGTATCTTGACAAACATCACCAATATTATTATTATCAGCATCTGCTTGATCTGGATTTGAAGTTTCGGGACAATTATCATCTATATCTAAAACGCCATCTCCATCAGTATCTTGGCATACATCTCCAATATCGTTATTATCGACATCTTCTTGATTTGGATTCGCTGTGGTTGGGCAATTATCAACTCCGTTTAGAACACCATCACCATCTGCATCTCCATTAGGGTCTAATTTAAACTCTCCAGAAAAAATTCCTCTACCATAAGTTGCAGCAAAAACTACATTATCATCTCTTAAATCTAAATCAAGTACTGGTACATTACTCATTCCATTATAAGATTGAGTCCAAGTAGGTGAGCTTTCGTCAAAATTACTTGTTTTCCAAACCCCTAAATCTGTACCAACTATAACTTCTTTTATATTTAATGGATTTTGTAAAATTGATTTTACAGGAATATCAGGTAAATTACCTTCTTTATTCTTCCATGAAGAACCACCATTCTCTGAGTACCACACACTAACAACTCCATAATTATGCATAGTAACAAAGATTTGATTTTCATTTTCACCAAATTCTATATCAGAAATAGAACCTACAAAATTTGGCCCTGTAATTTCTGACCAATCACCGGGTCCTACATCAGCATTTTCAACCTTAATAAGCTTTCCATTTTTAAGCCCCAAAAATAATGTACTAGAATTTGTAGTATATGGAGAAATTTTTAAAGTGGATGGTCCTGAAGTCATTAAAGAGTTAGATAAATTGTTTTTTACAACTGAGTTCGATGTTGTAATGTTTGAATATCTCCTTATAATATTTCCATTTAAATCTGAGCTATAATTAGAGTACAATATGTTTAAATTAGAATCTAATTCTTCTTGATTTATAAAGTCCCCATTACGTGTGTTTTCATCATTTAGAACTACCCATTCAGCTGTTTTATAATTAAACAAATTAATAGCTTGATTAAATACATAGTTAGTTATTAAATATTGGTCAGAGCCATCAGTATCAAAAAAGCTAGCAGCTCCATCTCCACCACTCACTCTATCTGAACTATTAATTCCTGACACACCATCTTGAATTGCATGTGTACCATTATCTTGGGCTCCAGCTACAATAAATTCTTTTCCTTCGAAAGCTGTTGTTGGAGCTACACCTAGAGTATAGAATTGAACTGTATTATAATTATTGTTTCTTGCCTCAATGTTAGTACCTGAATTATTAGAAAAATAAACACCTCCATCATTACCTAAAACCATTTTAGACGATGAAGCAAAAGCTAAACCATGTTGATCTGCATGTACTTTAGAAACAGGTAGAGATATTAGATCATTATTATTTGACCACTTAGATATTTGACTCCATGAACTTCCTCCATTTGTTGACTTAAATAGATCTATCCCTCCTACATAAAGTATGTTTTCGTCATTTGGATCTACTCTTAATAACAAATCATACCACGCTTGTCCTCTAGTAAAATCATTAGCAGGAATCCCATTATCTACATCATTTGGTAGTGACAAATCATTTACATCAACAAAATCGTCAGTTGTTTTAAATATTTTAACTGGATTTGAATCATCACTCATATGAACTAAAGCATATACTGTTCCTGGATTTGTAGGAGATAAAGCTATTTCCGTTCTTCGTCCATCAGCCACTATATGCTTTAAAGCAAAAGTATTCCCATCGGTAGATTTTAAGATTGCTCCTCCTCCGTCACCAAAAGATGAACTTCTAGTTGTACTAACATAGATAGAATTATCTGATGGTGATAATTTAATATTAATTGGTTCGTAATTATTACCTCCTGATGTTCTAGGCATATCCAATTTAGTGAAGTTTTCTCCATCTATAGACTTGTAAACCCCTATAGAATCTCCTCCCAAGGAAGTTGTTCCGTGTCTATAGAACACATCTCCTACTGCAATATAAACTTCTGACACACCACCATTATTACGAACTAGTATATCATTAATGTGGTGTATACCTGAAACTGTTGCTATACCATTAACGGCATCGAAATTACCACCTGTTAAAGTAACATTAACTGCTTCTGTATTTAAAGCAGATATTAACCCTTCTCCATCTACCTTACTTAGCATTATTGAAGGTATTGTTACATTTGGTCCATCAGTACCTGCTGCCATATTAAATGGTGGTGTATCTTGATTATTTACAACAATAATTGCTTTTGCTCCAGCTTCTTGTACTTTTAGTGCTTTTAACGAAAAATTACATCCTCCTCTTCTTACAACAGCAATTTTACCCTCTAATTCTGAAGCATTAGTAATATTATCACAAATATCATTTGTATCAGTAGGTGAAATTGTAGTATCAGAATTATCATCTTCTACTAAAATTATATCAGTGGTAATTGGAGTGTCAATAGGGTTTCCGAATGCTTTAGATAAAACAGCTATATAATCTTTGGCAATACTTGCTGGTGAATTAACAGTTAATTTTACATTATATTCAATTGTAGGGCTTTGAATATTCCTACCAACTACTCTATTCCAAGTATTTCCTCCATCTGTTGTTTTCCATAAACCATCACCGTTTATTTCTCCATTCACAAATGTCTCACCTGTACCAACATAAAATATTTTAGGGTTATTTGGGTCAACAGCTATACAAGAAACAGCCAAATTTTCATCAATACCTACTCTTACCCACTTAGAATCAGGATTAGATATATTGGTATTCTTCCATAATCCACCACTTACTCCACCTGCAAAAACAGTTTCGTTTGTAGTATCGTTAGGATCAAAGATTAAAGCTCTTGTTCTTCCTCCTACATTATCGGGACCTCTTTCTATCCAAGCATTATCAGCTTCACCTGGAACCTTTTGAGCTACTCTTTGCTTGTTTAAGGTTTTTTGAAGCTTATAGATATTCTCTTTATAAGTTTTTCCCGTTGCTGGGTTAATTTCACTTAAATGTTTTTGTTCAAAATAAGCGTTAGGTGGTAAACCTTGTGCTTTTCTTTCTTTTTTTGGAAGTTCTCCTGTTTTTTGATAAGGATGATTCTTCAAAAATTCAGCATGTTGTTTTCTTAATTTATCAACTTCAGTTTCTGAACTGTTGATTGATTTAAAAACAACTCCTCCTATAGCCAAAGCTATTAAACTAATAAATAGTATTTTTTTATTCATAATAAAATCATTAATGTTTTATAGAACAGTTAAAGTAATTTATACCCTACCTTTTTTCTAAAAAAGCCGCAATATATTGATTAAATCAATAAAAATCTGGACTCTAACAATTAACTATATAATATTTCCTTTAATTTTTTTGTATAATCGTATTGCAAAACCATCTGATAAACTAGCAATAAAACTACTAACTTGCATGACTCTGCCATATAAATTTTCTTTTTCTTGTTGATATTCTTTAGGTAATAAATTCAATACTAATTTATCGTAGTTTGATTGATTACCTTCAAATTTATTATTTAAAGCAGTTACAAACACATCTAATAAGTCAGCAATAATTTTATATCCTGCTACTTCTTTTTCGACCACATCTTTACTCTTGTAAATTTTATCAACACTAATTTTAATTATATCGTTAATCTGTGCTTCATACTTACATTTATCTAATAAAGATTTTTCAAAACTTCCGTTTAAAATAGCTTCTTCGTTATCTAAAAATATGTCAACAGCTTCATTAATTAATACACCAATAGCTAAGGCGCGCAAATAACTTACTCTATCTTTTTTATATTGAAGTGAATGATACTTTTTACTATCAATAGTATCTTTAACTAGCTTAATCATGTATTCCAAGGCGTAATCTTCGTCTATTACCCCTAAGTTAATACCATCTTCAAAATCGATGATGGTGTAACAAATATCATCTGCTGCCTCTACTAAATATGCTAGTGGATGACGGTAATATGAAACCCCATTACTTTCTTTTTGTTGTAATCCTAAATCATTAGCCACATCTAAAAAAGCTTCTTTTTCAGATTGAAAAAAACCATATTTCTTATCAACAATATGCTTTGTTGGCTTTTTAGGAAGTGATTCTTTAGGGTATTTCATAAAAGCGCCTAAAGTTGCATAACTTAAACGCAAGCCTCCTTCTGTCCCTTGGTTACTTTCTGTAAGAATTTTGAATCCATTAGCATTTCCTTCAAAATCGATTAAATCTTGATATTCTTTTTCTGTTAATTGTTCTTTGTATTTTGCTCCATTACCAGTTTTAAAATATTCTCCAATTGCTTTTTCCCCTGAATGCCCAAAAGGCGGATTCCCGATATCGTGCATTACCGATGCGGCAGCAACGATAGCTCCGAAATCATTAAAGGTATATCCTAATTCTTTAAGATTAGGATGACGTTCTAATAATACCTTTCCTACACGTCTTCCTAAAGTTCTACCTACTACCGATACTTCTAAACTGTGTGTTAAACGCGTATGTACAAAATCGGTTTTTGATAATGGAATTACCTGTGTTTTATCTTGTAGACTACGAAAAGCAGATGAGAATATTATTCTATCAAAATCTACTTCGAACCCTAAACGAGTTTCATCTTGTTTTATTCGTTCGCGTTTTTGTGTATCTCCAAAACGTTTTAAAGAAAGTAATTGTTCCCAGTTCATCATTTGAATAAAATTTGTCGAATTTACTAAAAAAAGAGAAGCCTTTCGACTTCTCTTTTATCACTTTTAATCTAATTTTTGGTTTAAGAACCACACATTAAACAATCATCATCTGGTGCTCCGTTTTTAGAAGCATCTACCATTGCTTTAAATTCTGCTGCACTCATTGGTTTTTCTTCCTCGATTACATCAGCTTTTTTCTCTATATTTAATGTAAATTGTTTTGCATTTACAGCAGATTTTGTACGTAAATAATACATTCCTGTTTTTAATCCACTCTTCCAAGCATAGAAATGCATTGAAGTTAATTTTGCAAAATCAGGATCTTTCATAAATAAGTTTAACGACTGAGATTGATCGATAAAATATCCTCTATGGCGTGCCATATCGATAATATCTTTCATACTCATTTCCCAAACTGTTTTATATAAATCTTTTAACTCTTGTGGAATTGTCTCAATATGTTGGATAGATCCGTTTGCACGCATAATATCTTCTTTCATATTGTTATCCCATAAATTAAGCTCTACTAAATCTTCTAATAAATGCTTGTTTACAACGATAAATTCACCCGATAATACTCTACGCGTATAAATATTAGAAGTGTATGGTTCGAATGCTTCGTTGTTTCCTAAAATCTGAGACGTTGATGCTGTAGGCATTGGCGCAACTAATAATGAGTTACGAACTCCATGCTTTTTAACTTCTTTACGTAATGCATTCCAATCCCAACGACCACTTAATTCCTCGTCTTTAATTCCCCACATATTGTATTGGAATTCTCCTTCAGACATCGGTGATCCTTTAAATGTTGAATATGGCTCTTTTGCTTTTGCAACTTCCATAGATGAAGTTACAGATGCAAAATATAAAGTTTCAAAAATTTCTTGGTTTAACTTCTTAGCTTCATCTGATGTAAACGGCATACGTAACATAATAAAAGCATCTGCTAACCCTTGAATTCCTAATCCTACCGGACGATGACGAACGTTAGAATTCTCTGCTTCAATAACAGGATAGTAGTTACGGTCAATAACCGTATCTAAGTTTCTAATTACCTTTTTAGTTACTTTGAATAACTTGTCGTGATCGAAAAACTTGTTTCCGTTTTCATCTTCTCCAACAAACATTGGAATTGCAATTGATGCTAAATTACATACCGCCACCTCATCTTCAGCAGTATATTCCATAATCTCAGTACATAAATTTGAAGAACGAATGGTTCCTAAATTCTTTTGATTCGATTTACGGTTCGCAGCATCTTTATATAACATGTACGGAGTACCTGTTTCAATTTGCGATTCTAATATTTTCTCCCATAAATCACGAGCCTTAATTGTTTTTCTACCTTTACCAGCAGCTTCGTAACTTGTATATAAACGCTCGAATTCTTTACCGTACGTGTCAAATAAATTAGGGCATTCGTGTGGGCACATTAACGTCCACTCTCCGTCTTGTTGTACACGCTCCATAAATAAATCAGAAATCCACATTGCGTAAAATAAATCACGTGCACGCATTTCTTCTTTACCATGGTTTTTCTTTAAATCTAAGAAATCATAAATATCAGCATGCCAAGGCTCTAAATACATAGCGAAAGAACCTTTACGCTTCCCTCCTCCTTGATCTACATAACGTGCCGTGTCGTTAAATACACGTAACATTGGTACAATTCCGTTTGATGTTCCATTAGTTCCAGCAATATAACTTCCTGTAGCACGGATGTTATGTAAAGACAAACCAATACCTCCAGCAGATTGTGAAATCTTAGCTGTTTGTTTTAATGTATCATAAATACCATCAATACTATCATCTTGCATTTGTAATAAGAAACATGACGACATTTGTGGTTTTGGTGTACCAGCATTAAATAAGGTAGGAGTTGCATGTGTAAAGTATTTTTTACTCATTAACTCGTATGTAGCAATTGCCTCATCAATGTCTTCTTTATGAATACCTATTGATACACGCATTAACATTTGTTGCGGACGCTCAACAATGTTACCGTTTAATTTTAATAAATATGAACGCTCTAACGTTTTAAAACCAAAGTAATCGTAATTAAAATCACGACTGTAAATAATTGTAGAATCTAATTTATCAGCGTTCTTCATGATGATATCATACACATCATCAGCTAATAAAGGAGATTTTTTTTCTGTACGAGGATTTACATATTTGTACAAATCAGTCATCGTTTCAGAAAACGATTTCTTTGTGTTTTTATGTAAATTAGATACGGCAATTCTTGCAGCTAGTTTTGCATAATCAGGATGTGCTGTAGTCATCGTTGCAGCAACCTCGGCTGCTAAATTATCTAATTCAGAAGTAGTTACACCATCATACAACCCTTCAATAACTCGCATTGCTACTTTCACTGGATCAACAATTTTGTTTAATCCATAACACATTTTTTTAACCCTGGCTGTGATTTTGTCGAACATCACAGGTTCTTTCCTACCGTCTCTTTTTGCTACATACATATATTTACTGGTTTTAATTTGGTTAATAGCGTCGCTAAAGCATTACACTTAAACAACTATACGTTAAAATAATTTTGTTTCTTTTTGAAACCATATGGTGCTAAAGCACCGAAGTACTTTAGCAAAATTTACCGCATGTAGGGGGTAGCAGTATTTATTTAATAATTAAATCTTTGACTATCGCTAGGCGATTAAAAATCAGCATCAAAGCTGATGTCTCCAGTACCTCCAGAAGAAACTCCTGCTTTTTGGTACTCAGAAACTCTTTTTTCAAAGAAGTTTGTTTTTCCTTCTAAAGAAATCATTTCCATAAAATCGAACGGATTGGTAGCCTCGTACTCTTTATCACATCCAAACTCTAATAATAAACGATCAGTTACATACTCTAAATACTGTGTCATTAACTTGGCATTCATACCAATTAAACTTACAGGTAAAGATTCTGTAATAAACTCTCTTTCAATATTAAGTGCATCGATAATAATTTCGCGAATACGCTCTTTCGGCACTTTATTTACCATATGATGATTGTGCAAATGAACTGCAAAGTCACAGTGCATACCTTCATCACGAGAAATTAACTCATTAGAAAAAGTTAATCCTGGTAACAATCCTCTTTTCTTAAGCCAAAAAATAGAGCAAAACGATCCTGAAAAGAATATTCCTTCAACAGCAGCAAAAGCAATTAAACGCTCTGCAAACGAATCTGAATCTATCCATTTTAAAGCCCAATCTGCTTTTTTCTTAATTGCCGGAAAAACCTCAATCGCTTTAAACAACTTATCTTTTTCTTCTTCATTCTTTACATACGTATCTATTAATAAAGAGTAGGTTTCAGAATGAACATTTTCCATCATAATTTGGAAACCATAAAAGAATTTCGCTTCAGAATACTGAACTTCGTTTACAAAGTTCTCTGCTAAATTTTCATTTACAATTCCATCAGAAGCTGCAAAAAATGCTAAAATATGTTTGATAAAATAACGCTCATCATCTGTTAACTTCGTATTCCAATCATTTAAATCAGAATGTAAATCGATTTCTTCGGCTGTCCAAAAACAAGCTTGTTGTTTTTTATACCATTCCCATAAATCGTTATGTTGAATAGGAAAAATTACAAATCTATCTTTGTTTTCTTGTAAAATTGGTTCGATTGCAGCCATTATATTTTGAGGTAAATTTTAGTTGTTGTTTTCTTTTCTTGGGGGAGAAACAAAGATTCAAAAAATTACTAAAAGCTGAAAGCTATACTTATTCACAAATCCCTTGAAGTTTTTAACAAATTGATGTTTTATAGAAAAAATACGTCGTTTTTCAAAAAACCCAAAACCCTGTTTTTAAAGGGTTTAAAATTAAAAAAAGAGCTTGCGTAGTGATAATCACTAAGTTTCTTGTTTTAAGTTTAAACCAAAAAAAAGTGCTGTTTTTTAACACCACTTTTTTTCTTCTTTTATTCAATAAACTTATCACTTCTGTACTTTTAAAACATCTGCAATAATTTGTTCAATTTGTTTTTGAGGTAACGCTCCGTGAGCCATTTGAGGTTCTTCTCCTATTGGACAAAATAACATAGAAGGAATACTTCTAATTCCAAAAGCTGCTGAAAGTTCAGGTTCTGCTTCTGTATCTATCTTATAAATATTTACTTTACCTTCATAATCTTTACCTAATTGTTCTAAAACTGGTGCTAATGCTTTACATGGTCCACACCAATCAGCATAAAAATCTATTAATGCTGGTTTATCTCCTTCAAATTTCCACTCTTTATTTACTTCAAAATTAAATACTTTTTCTAAAAAAGTCTCTTTCGTTAAATTTTCTGTCATTCTTTTATTTTTACTAATTCTTTACCTGAAAAATTCAAGCATAAAGGTAGTCGTTTTTATTTCTAAAGTTTACAAATGTGTTATTCTCTGTTAAATTCATCTTAAAAAAGAAGTGTACTTCAGTTTTTCTACTAATTTTGAAAGCATTAACCAATCATTTATTTAATGAAAAAACTAATCTTCCCTATTCTTATTGCAAGTATTGCTATAATATCTTGTAAAAAAGAAGAACAAACTAAAAAAGCAATTGCGGTGAATTACCCTGAAACAACTAAAAAACCTGTAGTAGATGAATACTTTGGCACTAAAGTAACCGATAATTATCGTTGGTTAGAAGACGATCGAAGTCCAGAAACTGAATCTTGGGTAAAAGCTGAGAACGAAGTTACTTTTGATTACTTAAGTAAAATACCATATCGTGAACAATTAAAAGATCGTTTATCAGAATTATGGAATTACGAAAAAGTAGGTACTCCTTTTAAAGAAGGTAACTACACTTATTTTTATAAAAACAATGGATTACAAAATCAGTATGTTTTATATAGAAAAGATAAAGATGGTAAAGAAGAAGTGTTCTTAGACCCTAATACTTTTTCTGAAGATGCTACTACTTCTTTAGGCTCTGTAAATTTCTCTAAAAACGGAAATATCGTAGCCTATTCGATTTCTGAAGGCGGTAGCGACTGGAGAAAAATTATTGTAATGGATGCTAAAAATAAAGAGATCCTTGGAGACACTTTAGTAGATGTAAAATTCTCTGGAATTGCATGGAAAGGTAACGAAGGTTTTTACTATTCTAGTTATGATAAACCTAAAGGAAGTGAACTTTCTGCTAAAACAGATCAACATAAATTATATTACCATCAATTAGGAACTAAGCAAAATGAAGATGCTATTATTTTCGGAGCAACTGCTGCAGAAAAAAATAGATATGTTGGTGGTTATTTAACTGAAGATGACAAGTATTTAGTGATCTCTGCTTCTACCTCAACATCAGGAAATAAATTGTTTTTAAAAGACTTAACGAATCCAAAGAGTAAACTCGTAACGGTTATAGATAATTACGATAGCGATACTTATGTGATTGATAACCGAGATGATAAATTATATTTAGTAACTAACTTAAATGCGCCAAACAAAAAAATAGTAACTGTTGATGCTAAAAACCCTACCTCTGATAACTGGAAAGATTTTATCGCTGAAACAGAAAATGTATTATCACCATCAACAGGTGCAGGATATTTCTTTGCAGAATATATGGTAGATGCCGTATCGAAAGTATTACAATATGATTTTGACGGAAAATTAATTCGTGAAGTAAAATTACCAGGAGTTGGTTCTGCTGGCGGTTTTGGCGGAAAAACCGATGCTAAAGAATTATATTTTTCTTTCACTAATTACAACACACCAAGTTCATCATATAAATTCAATCCGAAAGAAGGAACTTATGATGTTTACTGGAAACCTGCTATTTCTTTCAATTCTGATGATTATGAAAGTAAACAAGTTTTCTATTCGTCAAAAGATGGAACAAAAGTTCCGATGATTATTACCTATAAAAAAGGGTTAGAATTAAAAGGTAAAAACCCAACTATTTTATATGGTTACGGAGGTTTCAATATTTCATTAACTCCAAGTTTTAGTATTGCCAATGCCGTTTGGATGGAACAAGGCGGGGTATATGCTGTACCAAACTTACGTGGTGGAGGTGAATATGGAAAAAAATGGCACAAAGCAGGAACACAATTACAAAAGCAAAATGTATTTGATGATTTTATCGCTGCTGCCGAATTTTTAATTAAAGAAAACTATACTTCTTCTGATTATTTAGCAATTCGTGGAGGTTCTAACGGAGGTTTATTAGTAGGTGCTACCATGACGCAACGTCCTGATTTAATGAAAGTAGCTTTACCTGCTGTTGGAGTTTTAGATATGTTACGTTATCATACATTTACTGCTGGAGCTGGTTGGGCATACGACTACGGAACTGCTGAACAAAGCAAAGAAATGTTTGATTATTTAAAAGGATATTCGCCTGTACATAATGTAAAAAAAGAAGCATATCCTGCTACAATGGTTACTACTGGAGATCATGATGATCGTGTAGTACCTGCACATAGTTTTAAATTTGCTGCTGAATTACAAGACAAACAAGAAGGAACAAACCCTGTGTTAATTCGTATTGAAACTAACGCTGGTCATGGAGCTGGAACACCAGTTGCAAAAACGATAGAACAATATGCTGATATTTTTGGATTCACTTTATTTAATATGGGATTTGATCAATTACCAAGCCCACCAAAATCTAAAATGAAATCATAATAATCGTTTATACATAAACTAAAAACAGTCGCTAATAGCGGCTGTTTTTTTATTCAATTTTATTATTTCTTAAAAATATATTGACTCAGATATTTTGCGTCTTTTTTAACTCCGCCTAAAGTAGCAGAGCCTCTGGTATACAACCATGGAAGACCTAGAAAATACAATCCTTCAATATTATCACTAACACCTCTATAATTCTTTGGGTAATAGTCGTCGTCTAGTTCAATACCATCTATCCAATTAAAATTAGGTTTAAACCCTGTAGCCCAAACAATATTTTTAATATCATTTACTTCCTGTTTTTCAAAAGTGATGGTTTCTTCATTTGCATCTAATGTTCTTCCTACACAAGTCACATTCTTTTTCTTAAACAATATTTTTACATCGGTTCCAATAACTGGCTGTCCGCCTTTGCTTAGCTTTTTACCAATCCATGAATATTTATGAGCTGTTAAAAAACCTATTTTACTAAACCACCACCATAATGTTTTCCCTAAAAATTCTTGAGGGATAGACATAATATTTGTGTTCCCAGAAAAATAAACCGATTTATTTGTTTCTGATACTTCATTTAATATCTGAACTCCAGAATCTCCAGCACCAACAACAAGAGTTGCTCCTTCTTGTAATTGATTTGGACTCTTATAATGTTCGCTATGAATTTGTATAATATCCTTTGATATTTTAGTATGACATTTTGGAGTAAAAGGTTTATGGAAAGGGCCTGTAGCAATAATTACATTTTTTGCGGTGAACTCTTTTGTATCACTTTTTAAAGTAAATACTTTGTTTCCCTTTTTTAAACATGTAATTTTTTGATTAAACTCAACAGGAATATCAAACTTATCAACATACTTTTTTAAGTAATCAGCTACTTCATACTTATTTGCATAATGTCCTTTTTTATGCGGAAATTTCATCCCTGGTAAATGATTAAACTCCGAAGGAGTAAAAAGTTTTAAAGAATCCCATCTTTTTAACCACGGAGCTCCAGTTTCTGAATTGGCATCAACTATTAAATAATTCGCGTTTTGTTTATTTAAATAATATGCTATTGCTAAACCTGCTTGCCCTGCTCCAATGATTATATAATCCTTCATGTATAGTTTTTAACGCTGTAAAACTATGATTTTTAAAAGGGTTTATCTTAAAATATGAGATTAATTACTAAATACAACCTAAGAGTACTATCTAATTGTTAATTTTTGTTAATCTTTCACACTCTAAAGAGTTGCTTTTTAAATTTATATATCTTTATCACAATATTTTACGTGTTTTATCCCACATAAATAAAAAAAGTGGAATTAAACTGTAACAATTTTCAGCAAAAACACTCTTATTTTAATAAGAGTGTTAAATATCAATCAAATTTTATACAATGAAAACCATTCACAAAATGCTGTTTACAACTGCGGTAGCTTCTTTAGCTATCGTATCGTGTAAAACAGAACAAAAACCTGAAGAAAAAGTTCAGGGAATTATTTTAGAAAACATGGATACTTCTGTAAAACCTACTGATGACTTCTTTAGGTATGTTAACGGAGCTTGGTTAGACAAAACTGAGATTCCTGCTGATAGAACTTCTTGGGGAGGTTTTGGAGAGCTTCGTAAAAAAACTGATGCGGATGTTTTAGTTATTTTAAACAAGGCTATCGAAGAAGGTAACTTTCCAAAAATGAAAGATGCTGAAGGTAACGAAATAGATTCTGATCAAGAAAAAGCAGTAAACTATTACGAAACTATTATGGATACTGTTGCTAGAAACAAATCAGGTAAAGCACCTGTTCAACCTTTCCTAGCAAAAATTGAGGAAATTAAAGATTTAAACGGCGTTCAAGAATTTATTACTAACATGGCTCCTTATGGAGGTGGTGGTTTTTATGGTTTTGGCGTTTTCAACGACCTTAAAAACAGTAGTATGAATGCTGGTTATATGGGAGCTGGTAGCCTTGGGTTAAGAAGAGATTACTATGTAGATAAAAAAGTTGAAGATAAGCTTAAAAAATATCAAGAATTTGTAGCTAAAATGTTACAAGAGTTTGGTGATGACGAAGCTACTGCTAAAAAGAACGCGGCTACTATTGTTGCTTTCGAAAAAAGTTTAGCTGAACCAATGATGACTAAAGAAGAGCGTAGAGATACTCGTAAAATGTACAACCCAATGTCTGTTGAAGAGTTAACTACTTTAGCTCCTACTATCGATTGGGCAGCACATTTAAAAGGAATTGGTGTTAATGATATTGATAAAGTAATCGTTACTGACCCTGGATATTTTAAAGCAATGAGCGAAATCCTTAAAAATCGTCCAGTAGAAGACATCAAACTATTATTACGTTGGAATGCTATTAATAATTCATTAGGATTATTATCTACTGATTTAGAAAAAGCAAACTGGGAGTTTTATAGCAAAGAAATGCGTGGAGCTAAACAACAACGTCCAAGAGACGAACGTGCTTTAGGTAACTTAAACGGTGCTATTGGTGAAGCTTTAGGTAAATTATATGTTGATGCTAAATTCCCACCAGAAGCAAAGCAGAAAGCTAAAGAAATGATTGACAACGTAATGTTAGGTTTCGAAAAGCGTATTGCACAATTACCTTGGATGAGCGAAGAAACTAAGCAAAAAGCTTTAGAAAAATTACACAAATTAACCGTTAAGATTGCTTACCCTGATAAGTGGAAAGACTATTCAGAATTACAAGTTAAAGGTTTAAAAAACGGAGGTACTTACTTTGATAACGCTATTAATGTTTCTAAATGGAACTTTAATAAAAATATGGATAAATTAGGTAAGGAAGTTGATAGAACTGAATGGGGAATGTCTCCACAAACAGTAAACGCTTACTTTAACCCAGTAAACAACGAAATCGTTTTCCCTGCTGCAATTTTACAACCGCCTTTCTATAACTATAAAGCAGATGAAGCTGTAAATTATGGTGGAATTGGAGCTGTTATTGGACACGAAATTTCTCACAGTTTCGATGATTCAGGAGCTCGTTTCGACGGTGATGGAAACCTTAAAAACTGGTGGACAGAAGACGATTCTAAAAAGTTTAAAGATATCGGAAGTAAATTAGTTAAGCAATACAGCGATATTATTGCAATCGATAGCATGCACTTAAACGGAGAATATACTTTAGGAGAAAATATTGGTGATTTAGGTGGTGTGCAAGCTGCTTATGAAGGATTAAAAATCTTCTTAGAAAAAAGTGGTCGTCCTGCTGATATCGATGGTTTCTCTCCTGAACAACGTTTCTTCCTTTCTTGGGGAACAATTTGGAGAACTAAAATGCGTGATGAAGCTTTAAAAAACTTAATCATGACAAATACTCACGCTCCTGGGCAATACAGAGCATATATGCCTCTTAAAAACGTAGATTCTTTTTATGAAGCGTTTGATGTTAAAGAAGGTGATAAAATGTATATAAAACCAGAGGAAAGAGTTAGAATCTGGTAAGGTCGCAGACCTTTTTAGTATGATTCTCTTTATGAAAGTCATCAAATAAAATTCTAAAAACCGATACAGAAATGTGTCGGTTTTTTTATTTATCTTATTTTTGAAATTCTATTCTAAATATAGAAAATGAATTGTAAAAACTGTAAAGAGAAATTAGACGGTAAATATTGTTCTAACTGTGGTCAAAGCGATAGGGTTGGTAAAATAGATTTACCTTACTTATTTAATGAATTAAGTACTACAGTTTTTCAATTAAACCACGGTTTTTTGTATACAATAAAACAACTTTTTATTGCTCCTGGAAAAACTATTAAACAATTTATTGAAGGTGAAAGAAAGTCATATTTTAAACCTATTGCTTATGTTTTATTACTTTCTACTGTTTATGCTTTAATTGCGAATTTAATTGATGAAAAAACTATTATAGGGGACGCTTTTACAGGATGGAATAATGGCTATAAAGACAGTACAAATTCTAGTAAAGATATATCACATTTAAATTGGTTTGTAAATAATTATGCATATACTACATTAATCTTACTACCTTTTTTTTCTTTAGCATCTTATTTAGCTTTTTTAGAATCTAAATTTAATTATTTTGAGCATTTTGTTCTAAACTCATATTTAACAGGTCAACAAGCAATAATCTATTCAGTTTTCATAATTTTTAAATCTGTATTTGGTGAAAATTTCTTTACAGATGCTTTTCCTGTTGCTTTATCTTTAGGTTTTGTTTTTTGGACTTTTATTCAGTTTTTTAAAAAGGATAAAATTTATCAAACTATATTATTTACTATTCTAACATATTTTATATTTATAACAATATTTGCTTCTATAATATTTCTTTCTTTTTTAGCAATTAAAAATGCTTTATAACGATGTTACAAGTAAATAATATTTCTTTTACCTATCCATCAAAAGAAAAAACATTATTGGATATAAATTTTACTCTTAAAAAAGGCGAGCATTTATGTGTAATGGGAGAAAGTGGCTGTGGAAAATCAACTTTACTAAAAGTTATTTATGGATTATTGGATTTAGATAGTGGATCATTATTTTGGAATGATCTTAAAATTTTAGGTCCGAAACATCATTTAGTTCCTGGAATGGAGTTCTTTAAATACGTAGCACAAGATTTCGATTTAATGCCATTTACATCGGTAAGTGAAAACATTAAAAAATTTCTCTCTCGTTTTTATCCCAAAGAAGCAGAAGAACGAACTCAAGAATTATTAGAAGTAATTGAAATGATTGAGTTTGCTAACGTAAAAGTAAAAAACTTAAGTGGTGGGCAACAACAACGAGTAGCTATTGCTAGAGCTTTAGCTAAAGAACCTGAATTATTATTATTAGATGAGCCTTTTAGTCAGATAGATAACTTTAAAAAAAATTCACTAAGAAGAAACTTATTTAGTTATTTAAAAGAAAAAAATATTGCCTGTATTGTAGCTACTCACGATGGAGATGATGCACTTTCTTTTGCTGATAAAATGATTATCATAAAAAATCATGAAATAATTGCAAATGATACACCTTCAAACCTATATCAAAATCCAAAAGAAAAACACATTGCTTCTTTATTTGATGACATAAATGAAATTACAATTGGTGATAAAGAAATACTTTTATATCCTCATCAAATACAAATTATTAAAAATTCACCTTTAAAAGCTACTGTTACAAAAACATATTTTAAAGGTTCTTATTGGTTAATAGAAGTTGACTATAATAATCAATCTATTTTTATAACTCACCACCAAAATATTGACATAAAAAAAACAGTTTCGCTAAGAGTTAACGAAACTGTTTAAACCTTTAATAACTATCTCAAAATTATTACTTTAATTTTTCTTTTTCTAGAAAAATACACTTCTACCTGTTTAAACACCAAAAAGGTAAAAGTGTATTATAAATTTCCTTTTTCTTGAAGGGTAACAACTTTTCTAAAACTATAACCGTTTAAAAAAGCTTTACCCTACCTTTGATTAGAAAATTTCTTTAATTTTTTGTTTAACATTGTTAAAAACAACTATCTCACCTTCTTGTTTTCCTAATAATAACCTACCTATAGGTGATGAAATTGAAACAGAAAAATATTTTTTATCATCAACTTTCAATTTTCCAGAGCTAATGCTTAAAAAATAAGAAGCTTTATCTGTTATTACCACACTGCCTAAATGAGCAATGTTTGATTTTTTATAAATATCAATTCTAGCTAAAATTTCTTTCATTTGAGTTATTCCTTGCAATTGTTGACCAGCTTTTTCCATTTCTAATTGCAACATTGCTCTCCCTGTTTCATGTTTATCTCCAGCAGAACTCTTTGTCTCAGATTGTAATGCTTTTTGGTTAGAAGATATTATCTCATCTATTGTTTGTAAACGCTTATTAACATACTCAACACATTGTTGATATAGTTTTTCTTTTATTTCCATGTTAGTTCAGCTAATTCTTTTCCTACCAAACTACCTATCGCAACTCCCATTCCTCCTAATCGAACTCCGCAAAATACGTTGTTAGATATTTGTTTTACAATTGCTTTTTTCTGATTTCCGACTCCCATAATTCCACTCCATTGATGTTCTATTTCGAAATCAGTATTGGGTAAAATGGTGGTTCTTAAAATTTCTTCTAATTTATTTTGAATAAGTGTTGTTTCTCCAAACTCTGATGTTTCTTCAGTTTTAAAATCAAGATTTCTACCTCCTCCAAATAAGATTCTATTATCAATATTTCTAAAATAATAGTACCCTTTATCTAAATGAAAAGTTCCTTTAATGTGAAGATTTTCAATTGGTTTTGTTATTAAAACTTGTGCTCTTGCTGGTACTACTTCTTCATCTAAAAGTTGATTAGCAAAACCATTCGTTGCAATACATAAATTTTTAGTAGAAAACTCAATCTTATCTGTTTTAATACTAACCTTATCATTCTCTTCTAAAAAGCTGTCTACTTTAATATTATTAATGATTTTAACTCCTGAAGATTGAACTAGTTCTAATAAATTAGCAGCCATTTTCCCAGTATCAATTTGTCCTTCAAACTGATTTGTAATATAATTTTGGTGTATATTTTTAAAATCAAAAATATTTTTATCAACTGTAAAAACATCAGATTTAAACAATGGTTTTAATAATTTATTTATTTCATTTTTTTGATGTAAACATTCTTCAAAAAATGCAGAATCTTGAAATAATTCATACCCTTTGTTTTGTTTAAAATCGATTTTTTTATCACTTAAGGTTTCACATAATAATTGTAATCCTTCCCAACGCTTTTTAACTAAATTAAAAACTTCTTCTTCTGTGTGAGTTTTAAGATCATCAATCAACTCAGATAAACTACCAAAACATGCAAAACCAGCATTTTTAGTACTTGCTCCTTGTGGTAAAATACCTTTTTCTAAAATTAAAATTTTAGCTTTTGGATATTTATTTTTTAATACTAAAGCACAATTTAAACCTACAATTCCACTACCAACAACAGTAAAGTCTACATTTGTAAACCATTCTTTTAATTCCCAATAACTATAATTCAACATCTTATTATAATCAACAATATCATATCAAAGATACATGGTATATTTTCGAAAAAATATTTTTATATAGTCGGAAGCTTAAAATCTTGAATATCGCTCTGCGATTAAATATATTTGTACCTTGGCACACTACTTGAATATTTAAAATTAAACAATAAATAACAATACTATGAAATTATTCGGAATCTTAATTTTAGCCTTGGGATTTTCTCAATGTGCTAGTATGAAAATGGATACACAACCTCCTTTTAAAATAGCATCTGCAAATTACTCACATATTACTGGAGGTCAACCAGGAAATAGTACTTTAAACTTAATGATTGAATTTACTGCGCCAGAAACTATTGATTTTCAAAACGTATTTTTTCAAAATAGGATAACTCCTGCTGTAATTGAAGAAAAAGGTGGAAAGCAATATATTGCTGCACGTTATAAAACCTCAACTGATCAAGAAAGAAAAGATTTAGTTTTAAGTTCTGATGCTAAAGCTGAGTTTGGAAATACGGCTAATGAAACAAAAGAAAAATTTCCTTTTAAGTTAGAAGAAAACGAAGCTGTAGTTACATATAAAATAGGTGAGAAAATTCACTACTATAAAATTGAAAATGTAAAAAAAGAAAAAAGAGTTTTTATGCCCTCAGCAAGACCTCAAAACTAACAAAAAGCACCTCTGATGAGGTGCTTTTTTATTTTTGGCACGTATTTTGAATTTTACTAAGCATAACCATAAAATTAATGCTTATGAAACGTTTAAAATTACTATTCCTATTTGTTACAGCCAGTTTAACACTAACATCATGTGTTGTACAAAATGATTTAATTGACGACAATGCTTTTGCATTAAACGAATATGTGTCTAGTTACGACTTATGGTATATAGATTATCATAGAACTACAGGTTCAGGCGATGTTCCTTTTTTATCAAAAGCATTTACGGTATCTTTTTTAAATGGTACCATGTATGCAAACAATAATATTGTTGATATTGGTAGAACAGGAAACGGATTAGGAATTGCTGTTGGAAATTATGGTACTAACGGAACTATTTTAGAAACACGACACGATTTAGATGGTAGATATGATTTTGATGTGGTGCAATTAGCAAATGATGAAATTAGAATTGATGATTTATCACAAAATGTGAGTTACTATTTGATAGGGTATCAAACAAATAACTTCGATTACGATAAACTTTTTTATGAAAACATTGAATACTTTTTACAAGAGTTTGTAGCTTGGGAAAGAACAGACAGGTCAGGAGGAATTCCAAATGCTTTTGACGATGAACATTACTTACAATTTACACCTGAAAATGATGTGACATTTCAATCATCTCACGATTCATTTGGCACGAATATTGATTATATTAATTGGGACTATATAGGTGGTTATGAAGTAGCCAATATTGCAGGATATGAAGACCTAAAATATTTAACACTTAATTATGATGGAGGCGATACTGAAAGGTTTGAATTAAGCGTTATAAATGATGAAACGATTAAATTGTTCCATTTAAGTTCTGAAAGATCGTACACATTTTCTGGTAGAGGATTTGTACAATATTTAAAAACCGAAGGTAAAAGTACTACTAAGCCAGCTGTAAGGAATAGTGGCAGAAAACGTACTAAAATACAACGTAAAACCGTTGTTAAAGAAAATATTTAAAATAAAGTTTGGTTAGTTGATTTTTGGTTGGTGTAGTAGCCAACTAAAAGGAACCGCCCCCTACAAGGGGCGGTTTTTCTATTTATAAACTTTACGTTAAGTATTCTTTTTTCTTTTCGAAGAAAACATACTTTTAAGTATCTTTATAAAAAAGCTATCTTTTGATTAATAAACGTTTACTTATTAAAAACCTACTTTCTCATAACGATGAGAATAGTTTTTTTGATAAAAAACAAAAACTCTCCTTAAACTCTAAAGAAGGAAAAGCAAAATTTATAAAACACGTTTGCGCATTATCTAACTCTAACCCCAATAACAACTCATACATTGTTATTGGTATTGAAGACGAAGAAAATAAAATTATAGGGGTTGATTTTTACGATGATAGTAAAATTCAGAATTTAATAAACGCTTATCTCAAAAACCCTCCAAAAATTGAATATGCGAATGTTCCTTTCCCGCGTTTACCGCGTCATAAAGTAATTGGCTTAGTAACTATTTATCCTAATAATTTAATTACTTCTTTAATTAAAAATAATTGGAAATATAAAAAAGGCACTGTGTTTTTTAGAAGAGGAAGTAACTCAATGCCTTCAGAAGGAGATTTTAAACTAAACGATGTAAATAGTGATATTGTAGAAGCTATTGAAAAGAATGCCAGTAATAATATTAAACATACTTTAGACGGTGTTTTCGATTTTATAAACAGTCATAAACCAGAATACAATCCGCAGTACAAAGTTTTTTATGAGCAGTTTGTATTATGTTGGGCTGGTAAAAAGAAACTAATTGGAAATGAAGAGTTTTTTACCCGAGTGGATATTGAATTGATAAACGAACAAGTACGATTATTTTATTCTTCATTAGATGATGTACAAATAAGTTATAACGAGCAATCGTTTATTGTTACCGAATATATTTTATTAGGGATTGATAAAAACGAAAAACATTATCCGTTAGAAAAAACCATTATTCATTTTAAAGACAATGGTAAGCATGATATTATAACTGAATTCTTATTTGAAGCCCCTTTGTATGATACTACCATCTTAAAACATATTTATGATAATAACAATAGCATTATCTCTAAAATAGAGCATAATAAACCACTTTCTGTAACGGAACATGAAGATGTACATAAATTACCCACTTCTTATTTAATCTGTTATTTAAATGGGTTTTTAGAGGCTTCTGAGCAATTAAGAAAAGCCAAAGGTTATATTAAAAACCTAGAAGATAAAACTACCTATATAAAATATAAAGAAGCTATGCGGGTATTGCGTAAAGTGAAGTATAATTAACTTTTCACTAACGTGTTCGTGTATGATTTCATTGCGTCTAACAACTAAGATAGCAAAAGGAGGCGGAACTGAAGGGAATTTGGATAATTTTCCGATTGGTAGTTACATATTCTAGCAATTAATTATACACTGTATTAGCTCTCGCTATTTATAAGAGGTTTGATATTTTCACCAACATATTTTAAACTTTTCATTCCACGTAATTTTTGGAATTCCTTTTTTGGATAATTCGCAGAGCATTGTAGCATTTCTAGGTTCGATAATTTAGATATATAATCAAAAAAATTTGTTTTTACTCTTGATTTAGTAAATGTTAAATATTTCAATTCTGATAGTGAACTCAGGAATTCAAAGTTCTCAATTATTTGTGCTGTGTACATATCGCCATCTATTTGTAAACCTTGCAATTTTGTCAATTCGGAAATTGGGCTAAAATCAGTGATTTTTTTAAAATGCTCTAATTTTAAAGTTTGAAGTTGATTTAAACTCGATATTGGTTTTATGTTTTCTACTTTGGTTAAACTTAACAATCCCAAATGCTTTAAGTTTTTCAGATTAGATATTTCGGTCAAATCTAAAATTCTATTGGATTGAATATAAAGTGATTCCAATTCATCAAGTTGGCAAATAGCATTAAATATATCTTGATTACAATGGTCAGCCCATAATATTTTTAATGCCTTAAGTTTTGTTGGAATTTCTAATTTATTTAAATTATTTCTTTTCTTAATTTGTCCATTAGTTTCATTTCCTTTTGTGAAATATAACGACAGCCATTCCTCTCCTTTATACTCCTCAAGAAATTTTCCTTTTGGCGGAAAATTTTCTTTTGGTCTATAATACCAATAGCCATTTTGTATTTGTTTGTCTGTGAGTTTCATCTAATGAGAGCTAACTCCTTTTAAGAATATAAATCCATTTTAATAATTTATATTCAGCGTTAGTGAAAGATAGTTGAAATTGCTTTTAAACACAAACTAAATTTTACAAAAACCTCAACTTAGAAAATTGCTTATTTAGTATTTGCGTGTCATCAACTTGCAACCATTTATCTAAAATTGTTGCGTACACTTCTCTAAAATCTATTTCGTACTGTAAATCGCCATTTTCATCTAAGTTTTGTAGATCTGGTAATCCGTTATACAATCCTTGTTTTTTAAGATGTTTACCTATTACAAATACATTGTTTGCAGTACCGTGATCAGTACCATTGGCAGCGTTTTGTTGTACACGACGTCCAAATTCTGAAAAAGTAAGAATTAATACATTATCAAAGGTATTGTTTTTCTCTAAATCTTTTACAAAAACCTCCATGCTATCGGCATATAATTGTAATAAACGAGCTTGACGGTTTGCTTGATTTGCATGTGTATCGAATCCGCTTAAAGCGGCATAATACACTTGCGTTTCTAAACCTGAATTGATAAACTCTGAAATGGTTTTTAATTGCTTCCCAAATACATTTTTAGGATATGTTCCTGATGATTTAGAAGTATTGCTTTTTTCATAAATATACTTTGCTGATGATTTTGCATTAATCATCGTATTGTATAAATATCCTAAGTTATGTTCGCTTAAATGAGAATCATTATAGTGATCTAAAACATCTGTAAAAAAAGGTTGCTTTAATGATTGATATAATAACTTCGGATTGGTAACTGCTAATCCGTTTTGTTGATTTCCTTTTAATAGTAAAGACAAACTTTCATCAACCTCAATAGCATTATACGGTTTTGAATTTGTTGCGTCTAAATAACGACCAACCCATCCACTTTGTAGATACTCATTACTATCGCTGGCTGTTTGCCAAATATCAGTAGATCGAAAATGTGAACGATTCGGATTCGGATATCCAACATTATTAATAATACTTACATATCCTTTATCATATAATTTTTGCAGCGGAGCTAAACTCTTATGTAAGCCAACCTCATCATTTAACTTTAATAAATTATTTTGATTAATTGCAATTCCGTTTCGTTTCTGATAGTAAATATCATTTCTAAAAGGCACTACTGTATTTAACCCGTCATTTCCTCCTTTTAACTGAATAATTACTACTTTTTTATTGCTAAAAAGTTGTGGTACATTTTGCTCAAAAGCTTTTACAAACTGCGGAACAAAAAACAATCCGCCACTGGCTAATGATGTTCTTTTTATAAAATTTCTTCTGTCCATTTCTTTACTTTTTTAGCATAATTGATATTCTGGTAACGATAATAATTGCACACAGAAATCTATTTTAGAAACTTCGTTTGTGTCATTTAGTAGTTGTTTTGTTCCTATATTTAAAGGAGCTACAATAAGTTGCTCTATCAAATCGATATTTGATTTTGTTGGATAGTTTTCTTCAAAAGAATTCCAATCTGCTTCAGATTTTATAAAGGTTCTTTTTCGGAGTCTTTTTTCACTAAAATCCTTAATAGTATCTTCTAAATCACCTTTATCTGAATACGTTATTTCCGCATTATTTAACAAAACTGAAGCTAATCGTAACCGGGTAACAATGGTATTACTATCAATCCATATTTTTCCTCCCTTCCAGCCTGCTACATTTGGCGGACGTAATAGTATTTGTCCTAATAATTTTTGAAGTAATATACTTTGCTTGTTTTTTAATAATGTGTAGGGAACTGTTTTATGGATTCCTACTAACAATTCTATCGGAGATTTTATTTTAGACCCTATGTTTTCTTCGGAATAAAACCAATCTGATGTTAATACAAGTCGCATTAATTCTTCGATATTATATTTCGGATAAAACACCAAAATCATTTTATTTATATGATTTGTATTAATCGTTTCATTTACAAAATAACGATAGATTTTTTCGCAAATAAATTGTGCACACGGCTTTTGTTCTAGGATAATATCAATAATATCATCTCCATCAAAATATCCCGTTTCACCTAAAAAAATCTTCTCATCTTCATCGTGTTGACGTTTTCTAAGCTTAAAATCTCCTTTAAAATTATGATTGTATCCTGTAAATGCTCTAGCACTTTCTTTAATATCTTGTTCTGTATAATTTCCTTGACCCAGCGTAAATAATTCCATTAATTCACGAGCAAAATTTTCATTTGGACTTTTCTTTTTATTCTGCTTATTATTTAAATATCGTAACATCGCTGGTTCTTTAGAAACTACTTTTATAAAATCTCTAAAATTTCCTAATGCATTCTTACGTAATGTATTATTATATTGTTGAGAAAACAGTACGTTTTTATCTTCACAAACAAAATGATTTGCCCAAAACAGCGTCATTTTTTCTCGTAATATTTCTGATGGATTGTATAATCGTTGCAACCATGCTTGGTTTAATTCTGTAATCTTTTTTCTACTGATTTTCATCAGCTCTCTTCGCTTCTTTTTATTTTTTAAATCTTCTTTGGTAAGATTAGAAATAAAAGAGGTATCAATAGTAATTGGTGATACTTTTTCAGACTGTTTAAAAAGCGAATTTATAATTTGGTTTTCGGTTTTTCCTTTTAGTTTTTGAAGTTCTAAAGGAGTGATTCCAAAACCAATGCGATTGTATAAATGTTGTAGATGTTTTGCCTTCATATGTATTTGACATTAAAAAGATGAAAAGGTTTAAAAAACAAAACCTCGCTATATGCGAGGCTTTATTATACTTAATTAGATAAAAGTCTACTTTCCGCCATCTAATTCGTCTTGCCATTTTTTTAAGTCACTCCATTTACCTTCGTAAGCAAGTTTTGCTTGTTGCGGCCATGTAGCTGGTTTGTGAATTCGATATCGATCTCCTCCACTATTTAATACTTCTTGGCATTTTTCAACAGAAGCTTCTCCTAAATCTTTCCATGTTTTAATATTAAAATTATGAAATAACCCTTCTATTTTTGGTCCAATCCCTTCTACAATTTTTAAATCGTTTTCTTTAATTTTTTTTCCAAAAGCTGCTTTAGCTGCTCCAGCATCAAAAGGAATTAATGTTGCGGGTGCTCCTGCAAAAGGTGAAGCCATTCCTAAATTTGCTGATTTCGCTGTTTTTAAATCAGATTCTAAATTTAGTTTATATGAATTACAAGCCTCTAAATCGGCTTCTAGTCGAGTTACTTTGTTTTTCCATATGTCTATATCCTCATTGTTGTTTCCTCCACCTAAAAGCTTTCCTAATAGATATCCTAATAATGCGCAAATAGCTCCAACTAAAAATGGAATTAACCAACATGGTATATGCATTGCTAATAAATTCATAATTTATATTTTTAAAGTTTGTTTTAGTTAATTGTTACTACAATTCTTCTGTTTTTTGTTCTTCCTTCTTCGGTTGTATTATCAGCAATAGGCTCGTTTTGTCCTTTTGAAGAAGTTTCGATGTTTTCTTGTAAAATTCCGTTACGTACTAAGTAGCTTTTTACAAAATCGGCTCTTTTTTGCCCTAGTTGCATATTTGCCTCAGCATTACCTGTGTTATCTGTATGACCTACAACTTGAATCTTTAATCCTAACTTATCTATACAACGAGATATATTAGCAAATTTTTGTCGCTGTTCTGTTGTTAAATTGATATGAGCTGAACCTGTTTTAAAATAAAGCATTAACGGGTTTTCTTTAATTGCTTCACAGGCTATTTTTAATGCTTCGTCATTGGCAGTTGACTCTTCTGTTCTAGTAAAAACATCAAAAGCTAAGGGTCCAAATAAAACACCGTATTCATCAGCGTACATATCGTCTTTCAACTCTCCATATGTATTTATTAATCTTGATGATATTCCTTGAGACACCATATGGTTTTTTACCGAATTTGCTCTAGCTAAACCTAAATTAGGAAAAGCAGAGTTATTCGTTTCATCACTAGTATAAAAACCAGTAATGTTAAATCGTTTGTCTCCGTTAGCATCTAAATACTCTTTAATTTTTAAAATTCCATTATTTAAATTTCCTGAAATAGAATCACGAATACCAAAACTTGATTCGTTAAAATTAAAACTTTCATCAATTGAAAAATTGAAATCTCCATTGGCATCTTTAATACTGAATGGAAAGAATGTTGTTTCTTTTACATTAGGTTTTCCTAAATCATCTTTAATAACTTCTTGAGGCGTTTCTTTCGCTTTGCAACTTTGTTTTTCACAACAAATACTACAGCATAAATACCAATACAATAAGCTACCAACAACGATAGTTAGTACAATACCTAATAAATAAGTTGACTTTTTACTCATTTTTTAGTTATTTAATTAGTTGATTGTGAATTTATTAAAAAAATAACAAATAGAATAATTATTTTTTTAAGAGGCTTTTAAGAAGTTCTCTTAAACTTGTGTTAACTCTCACTTTTTATTGAAACGTTTTTATTTATCTAGCGTCTCTTAGACATAAACCTAATCTTAAATAAAACTCAATATTATGAAAAAATTAATTTTTACTGCATTCGCAATCGCTTTATCATTTGGAACTATTAACGCTTCTTCTTTAGAACATGGAGCGCCTGCAACTTCAATAGAATATCCTAATGTTAGTACTTTTTGTAAATTAATAACAGCTGGTAATTATGACGCTGTAAAAGCTATGATAGAAAATGGTACAAACATTAACAGAAAATCTACAGGATTAACTCCGTTAATGTTTGCTGCTAGGTATAACAAAGTAGAAATTGTTAAACTTTTAATTAATAAAGGAGCTAAACTAAAGGTAAAATCAGAAAGAGGATATACAGCATTACAATATGCAAAAATGTCTAAAGCTCATGAATCTTATAAAGTTATTAAAGCTGCTTTAGATAAATAAAACCAATCTTTTTATAAAGCAAAAAGGTCACATCTTATCGATGTGACCTTTTTATTATTTTAAGACTATAGCTTTATTCTATAAATCGAATTTAATTCCTTGTGCTAAAGGCAATTCATCAGAATAATTAACTGTGTTGGTTTGTCTTCTCATGTAAACTTTCCATGCATCAGATCCAGACTCACGTCCACCACCAGTTTCTTTTTCTCCACCAAAAGCTCCACCAATTTCAGCACCAGAAGTTCCAATGTTTACGTTAGCAATACCACAATCAGAACCAGCAAATGACAAGAACTTTTCAGCTTCTTTCATTTCGTTAGTCATGATAGAAGAAGATAAACCTTGAGCAACACCGTTTTGTAATTCAATAGCATTTTCTACTTCTCCAGAATATTTCATTAAATATAAAATAGGAGCAAATGTTTCATGTTGTACGATTTCGAAATGATTTTCAGCTTCAATAATAGCTGGTTTTACGTAGCATCCGCTTTCGTAACCTTCACCTTCTAAAACTCCACCATCAACTAATACTTTACCTCCTTCAGCCTTTGCTTTTTCAATAGCTGCTAAATACGTGTTTACTGAATCGTGATCGATTAATGGACCAATATGATTCTTTTCATCTAAAGGATTACCAATTGTTAATTGCCCATAAGCACCAACAATTGCATCTCTTACTTTATCGTAAACAGATTCGTGAATAATTAAACGACGAGTAGAAGTACAACGTTGTCCACAAGTACCAACAGCTCCAAATACAGCTCCAGGAACTACTACTTTTAAATCAGCAGTTGGAGTAATAATAATTGCGTTGTTTCCTCCTAATTCTAATAAAGATTTTCCGAAACGTTCAGCAACTGTTGCTCCAACAATTCTTCCCATTCGAGTAGAACCTGTAGCAGATACTAAAGGAATACGAGTATCTTTAGTCATGAACTCACCTACTTTATAATCACCGTTAATGATACAAGAAATACCTTCTGGTAAGTTATTTTCTTTTAAAATTCCTGCAATAATGTTTTGACAAGCAACTGAACATAAAGGAGCTTTTTCTGATCCTTTCCACACACATACATCACCACAAATCCAAGCTAAAGCTGTGTTCCAAGCCCAAACTGCTACTGGGAAGTTAAATGCAGAAATAATACCAACAACACCAATTGGGTGCCACTGCTCTCTCATTACGTGTCCTGGTCTTTCAGATGGAATTACTTGTCCGTTTAACTGACGAGATAAACCTACTGCGAAATCACAGATATCAATCATTTCTTGAACTTCACCTAAACCTTCTTGGTAAGATTTACCCATTTCGTAAGAAACTAACTTACCTAATGGTTCTTTAAGTTCTCTTAATTTATTTCCAAATTGACGAACAATTTCTCCTCTTTGTGGAGCTGGCATTGTTCTAAAAGATTTAAAAGCAGTTGTAGCCGCTTCCATCACCTTTTCATAATCTTCTCTAGTAGTTGTTTTAACTTTACCGATTAATTTACCGTCTACCGGTGAATATGATTCGATAATCTCTCCACTAGAAAAATTATTTGAACCTGTTGAAGTTCCATCATTTATGTCGCTTAACCCTAACTGAGCTAATGCTTTATCCATTCCAAAATCTACCATTTTGTATTGTAATTTTAGTTGTTTAAAATAAAGTGCAAAAGTAGGAATAATTTTACAATTATATAAATTGAACAATTCTAAAGATTTTGTTTAAAATTAAACAAAATCTTATTCGGGATTTTTAAATAGAACCTTTTCGTTTGTTGATTTTTTAAACTATTAATTCGTTACTTCTACTACTTTTTCTTCAAAAACATCTTCTCCATTAATATCTTTTCCTTTCCAAAACTTAAAAACATAATCTTGTCTTTGTTTTACTTGTACAGGAAACTTAAATTCTTTTTCTATGATAGCTTGTGTACAATTAATTTCTAAATGCTCTATTGCTCTAATAGCAACAATTCTTGCAGTGTCTTTATATTCATAATATAAGTTATCAAATTGATAACATCCGCTTGGTAAATTATAAGTAACCTTAATAGTATCTCCAGTATTAAACTTAAAACTTGTAGGTACCATAGATGATTCTATCGGTAATAACCGATACTCGTAGTTAGGGTCATCATTTTCTAAACATGAAGAAAACAATGTAATTGTTAATACTAAAAATAATATTCTTTTCATTTTTAAATTTTTAAAATTGATATTTAATTCCTGTATAAAACCCTATCGAGTAAGGTTTAAATCCATTAGAGTTTTTAGAAAAAGTATTCATTTGAATCTTAAACATTGGATTAAAATTCAATTGCAGTTTTTTATTTATAGAATAATCTACATCCAACCCTACATTACCACTAAAGTTTAAAGTATTTAAATTATTAGCTTTCCCTATTACTCTATTTATAGTAGATGAAGAAATAACTATTTCATTTTTTTGTAGTATTAATGAGCTAAATCCTGTTACTATTTTTGTGTTGAACTTATTACTTCTAAAAAATGAATACTGCACTTCTAAAGGGATCTCTATATATCCAAAAGCCTGAGTAACTGTGGCTTCATTAGTAATTATGTTGGCTCCACTAGTTAAGTTATTAGCAGCATCTGGTGAGTTAATAGAAAACAGGTTTTCATTATTATAATCTATATTTGAAAGGGTACTCTCAGAAATACTAGATACAATTGATAAATTCTTATTTAAATAATCTAAATTCTGTAAATGAATTCCTGATTGTATAGACCATTTATCATTAATTTGATAGGCAACTTTTACTCCATAAGAAAAAGAATTAGACCCTTGAGTTGAACTAGAATTTAAACTATTATCCAATGATGATGTTGAAGAAAAAGAATTTGTTGCTAGTAAAGCTACTGTTGGTGACAGAGCCCATTTACTATGATTTTTCTTCTCTGATAGAATAGTATCTTTGGAAGATATTTCTGCAATAAAATCTTTCTTTGGTGTCAAAACATTAATTGAATCTTTTTTATTTTTTTTCTGCTTATTATTCTGTGTTTTTTCTTCTAACAAAGCAAAAGAATTCTTTTTCATAGCATTTTTGTCAACTGGAGTTAACCCTTCACTACCAGTTGCTTTTTCTTTTTTCTCTATAGATTTTTTTTGATTAACCAAATCAACTTTTCTCTCAGCTATTGGCGCATTTAATAACTCTGACTCTTCGTCTAAAGATTTTTTCTCTTTTTCAGTTATTACAACTTCGATACTTTCTCTTTCTCTATTCAAAATAGAATCATTGTTTTCTATTTCTTTTTTTAAATCAGATTCTGGTACATCTACAATAATCGGCGTATTAATTTCTTCTGTATTATTATTTTTAATGAATAGTGGGTACATCAAAAATCCAACTACCAAAATAGCAGCAACACCTCCAGAAAACCACCACATAGGAAGAATTCTTCTTTTCTTCTTTTTTAGTTTAGCTTCAATATTGTTCCATACTTCAGGACTTGGAGTAGCTTCCAAATTCTTAAGTTTCTCTTGAAACATTTGATCTATGTTTTTAGTTTCCTTCATCTATGCCTCCTTTTCTATTTGATGGTATTCTTCTATTCGTTGTTTTAGTATTTGTCTAGCTCTTGATAAATTAGACTTAGAGGTTCCTTCTGAAATTTCTAATAAGCTAGCTATCTCTTTATGTGAAAAATCATCTAATACATATAAATTAAAAACCAACCGATATCTATCTGGTAATTTCTGAATAAGATTTAAGAGAAAATCAATATCAATAGAGTTTTCATCTACTTCCATCTCTTCTTCTGATTCAACCAGAATCTCGTTTTTGATTACATATAAAGAGTGTTTACTTCTGTATTTCTGTAAAGCAACATTAATTGTTATTCTTTTCATCCACCCTTCAAAAGAACCCTTTCCTTTAAACTGTTTAATTTTATTAAATATGGTTAAAAAACTGTCTTGTAAAACATCTTCTGCGTCTTCAAAATTTTTAGAATATTTTAAACATACAGCAAATAGTTTCTTTGCAAATAGTTGGTATACTTTTGCTTGTGCCGTAATATCTTGACGGCCACACTTTTCTATGAGATCATTTAGGTTAATGTGTAGAATAATTGTTTAAAAATAATTAATATTTTAACACTGGGTATCCATTCTCACAATTCACTTTTTTTGGTTGAGGTGTAACATCACAAGTAGAACCAATTCCCCATTTTTTATTATACTCATCTTCTAATTTTGTGTAGACTGTCACTTTTTCTAAAAAAGAAGTAACATCTATCAGACTTGAATATGCTATATAGCCTTGAGGCCCTCCACAAGCCTTAGATCCATATGCTACAAAATCCCAATTATTACTATCTGTACATGAAACACTCATAGATAATAATTCTATTTCATTAAATACATTCATTAACTCCTTATGGTCTTTCTCTTGATCTGTTAATTCTCTTTTTACAACCAACTTATTTTCATCAAGTTCAACTATTTTCCATTGAAAATCTCCTGGGAAATCTTGAATATTAACTTTAACAACATCTTTATCTAGTATAAAAGTTCCTTCTATATTAAAAAAGGTTAACGGAGGAGTACCACACCATCCTGATGTTCTATTTATATACGTTCCATCTTCTTGAAAAGAAACTCCATATCTTTCATTAGGTAATTCTCCTACACGTTCAAACGTTGTGGTATTCGTATTCGAATCGTATGTACTATTAGTCCAAACTCCAAGTAATAAGTTTTCAGAATTAATTACTATTTCTTCTTCTTTATCACAAGAAAACATAAAAAACATCAATGTAAATAAAAATAGATTTTTCATAATTTTTATGTTTTTAATAAATATATACCAATTCATTATTCCACTTAATCAAATCTAAAATTAACTTATTTTCATTTCCTTTTATTCTTATTGAACGAATGTCAAAAGTATACTCTTTAACATAATAAGTAAAGCTATGAGGTTGAGCAACACAAACCTCATCATCATCTAATTTTAGTTTTGCAAAACGTTTTGGAGGAAGTGATTCTGCTATATTTTCTGAAACTACAAGTTTTATTTTCCATAAATCAGAACTGCAGCTATTTGAACCTATTTTTACAGTCAATATGTTTTCTTTTATGTCTGCTTCATGTATGTTATAATTTTCAATATTCATAGAATTAAATAAATTTTGATTAATACATAAATTAGTCTCATTAATTATTTTTTGTTTATTTACCTCTTCTTGAGAACTACAAGAAAATAATACAAATAAGCTAATAAATAGGATACTTTTTAATCTAAAAATATTTTTCATAATTCTATGTTTTATATAGAAGATGAAGAAAAAACAAAAAGGTTGCGTTAAATACTATTATTTTTGTCGAAGTTTATGAAAGAACAGGTTTTTAACATACAATCGGAAGAAGATTTTACAACTGCTGCTATAGCAGTTTTTAAGCATCAGTTTAATAACAATAAAGTATATCGTTCTTTTTGTGATTTATTATATATACACCCTTCCGATGTTCAAACAATTGAACAAATTCCTTTTTTACCTATTCAGTTTTTTAAAACTAAAAACGTTCTTTCTTCTACCGATGAAGTTCAAGAAACTTTTACGAGTTCAGGAACTACAGGAAGTGTAATGAGCAAACATCTAGTTACCGATATATCTTGGTACGAAGCTAGTTATTTAAAAGGGTTTCATCATTTTTATGGAGCTATTGAAAACTATGTTGTACTTGCTTTATTACCTAATTATCTAGAACGTAAGGGTTCTTCCTTAATTTATATGGTAGATGATTTAATACAACGCTCTAAACAACCAGAAAGTGGATTTTATCTGAACAACTTATCTGAACTCGCTAAAAAACTAATAGAATTAGGCAAAAAAGGTCAAAAAGTATTATTAATAGGAGTTTCTTTTGCTTTGTTAGACTTGATTGAAGCCTATCATTTCAACCTGAAAAATACCATTATTATGGAAACTGGAGGTATGAAAGGAAGAAGAAAAGAGCTTATTCGAAATGAATTGCATCAAATTTTAGGTAACGGATTTGGAGTTCAACAAATTCACTCAGAATACGGAATGACAGAATTGTTAAGTCAAGGATATTCAAAAGGAAATGGTATTTTTAACTGTCCTCCATGGATGCGGCTTTTAACTCGTGATACTGAAGATGCATTAACTATTCAAGATTCAGGAAAATCAGGTGGAATTAATGTAATAGACTTAGCAAACTATAATTCTTGTTCTTTTATTGCTACTCAAGACTTAGGGAAAGTTTACTTAGATAATAGTTTTGAAATTATTGGTCGCTTTGATAATTCAGATATTCGTGGTTGTAACTTAATGGTATTATAAAAATCGATGACTTTGTTTTTTTGCAGTTTGGAGAAATTCTTACTCTACGAAATGGTACAATTCAACAGTCATGGAAATTATTAAAAAATAAATAATTGTAATTATTTCTAATTTTCATCGACTATCTTTAAAATTAAAAAACGATGAAACAAATTATCACACTGTTTTTACTAACGGTTACCACAGTTTTAGTAGCTCAAAAAACCGATTATAATACCAAAAAAGGATATGTTGTAGAAGGATTTGATGTAATTACTTACTTTGAAAATGACAAACCTGTAGAAGGAAATAAGAAATATCAAACAACTTATGACGGTGCTAAATTTAAGTTCTCATCGGAAAAAAACTTAAATGCATTTAAAGAAAATCCAACAAAATATGTTCCTCAATACGGTGGTTATTGTGCCTATGCCGTAGCCGAGAAGAAAAAGAAAATGTATATAGACCCAGAAGTATATGAAATCCGTGATGGAAAATTATATCTTTTTTATAGCTCTTGGATTGGAAGTAAATTAGGTGATTGGCAAGAAGGGAATGTTACAAAAAGACAAGCTAAAGGAGATAAGAACTGGGAAAAACTAAAGCATAAATAATCATGAAAAAACTTTGGTTATTATTCTTATTTCTATCTTTTAGTGTTTTTTCTCAACAGTACAACGTTAAAAAAGGAGCTGTAGCAAATGGTTATGATGTAGTTGCTTACTTTTCTAGCAATGCTCTTAAAGGAGATAAAAAATTCGCCACTATACATGATGGAGTTTTTTTTCATTTTTCTTCTCAGGAAAATTTAAATTCTTTTAAAAAGAATCCAACAAAATATACTCCTCAGTACGGTGGTTACTGTGCATATGCTATTGGAAAAACGGGAGAAAAAGTAAGTGTTAATCCTAAAACCTATGAAATAAGAGATGGTAAATTATATCTGTTCTATAATTCTTGGGGTACTAATACTTTAAAACTGTGGCAAGAAGAAGGAGCTGTAGAGTTAAAAAATAAAGCAGATTTAAATTGGAAAAAATTAATATATAATTGATTCCTTTATTGTGTAAATAGTTAAAAAGAGTAGAAACTTTTCTACTCTTTTTTATGCACTATCAACTCATTTTTATTCTTATTTTTGTTTGGTAAAAAGCAACCTATGAACAATTTTTCATTTTTTAATCGAGCAAATATTCAACAAGAATTACAAGAAACAGAATTCGACCTTCTTATTATTGGTGGTGGAATTACTGGAGCAGGAATTGCTTTAGATGCTGCTTCTAGAGGAATGAAAGTTGCACTGGTTGAGAAAAACGATTTTGCTTCTGGGACTTCAAGTAAATCCACGAAACTAATTCACGGTGGGCTCCGTTATTTAAAACAATTTGATTTTTGGTTGGTAAAAGAAGTAGGTACTGAGCGTGCTATTGTTCATAAACTAGCTCCTCATTTAGTTATTCCTGAGAAAATGATTTTACCTTTAATAGATGGAGGAACCTACGGTTCTTGGCTTACCTCTATTGGTTTAAAGGTATATGATGTGTTGGCTTCGGTAGAAGGAGATGATAAGCGTAAAATGCTCGATAAAAAAGAAGCTTTAAACAAAGAACCTTTATTGCCTGAAAGCATTTTAAAAGGCGCTGGTTATTACGCAGAATATCGTACGGATGATGCTCGTTTAACTATTGAGGTTTTAAAAACTGCTAGTCAGTACGATGCACAAATTATAAATTATACTACCGCTAACGAATTTATTTACGAAAATAAACGTGTTGTTGGTGCAAATGTTACCGATGATTTTACAAACAAAACGTATGATATTAAAGCAAAGTATGTTGTTAATGCTGCTGGGCCTTGGGTAGACGAATTACGTCAAATAAACAACTCTAAAATTGGAAAAAGATTACATCTTACCAAAGGGGTTCATTTGGTGGTACCTCATGAAAAACTACCTGTAAAACAATCAGTATATTTTGATGTTCCTGACGGACGTATGATGTTTGCTATTCCTCGTGGGAAAGTAACTTATTTTGGAACTACCGATACCAATTATCAACAGGATAAAGATTCCGTAAATACCTCTATGGTAGATGCTTTATATTTAATTGAAGCTGTAAATAATATGTTTACTGATATTCATTTAACTATGGATGATATTCAATCTTCATGGGCAGGTTTACGCCCATTAATTCATGAAGAAGGAAAGTCAGCTTCTGAGCTTTCTCGTAAAGATGAAATTTTTGTTTCTGACACAAAATTAATCTCTATCGCTGGAGGTAAATTAACAGGGTACCGTAAAATGGCAGAACGTATTGTAGATATTGTTTCTAAAAAGATAAAACGACGTTTTGAAGCAGATTTCGAACCTATTCAAACCGAAGACATTGTATTAGCAGGAGGTCCTTTTCAGAACTATAAATCAGTAAAAATTTATATAAAACAAGTGTCAAAACGAATTAAGCCATTTGGTTTAACTCAAAAAGATGCTAGCTATTTGGTCCACAACTACGGAAAACAGACCGATATTATTTTAGATAAATTTGATGAACTTACAGAAGAAAATATCAATCTTCGTTTGTTAAAATCTGAAGTTTGGTTTACCATTCAACATGAAATGACTTGTACTCCTACCGACTTTTTTATGAGACGCACAGGACGTTTATTTTTCGATAAGCCTAGTGTTGATAAATACAAAAAAGTAGTTTTAACAGTGTTTAAAAATTACTTTAATTGGTCAGAAATTGAAACTAAAAAACACCAAGAAGAATTAGAAACTAAAATTAATTTAGCTATAAACTTTATATAATTCTTACATAACATATTTTAATTGTTTCCTAAAAAAAGTATTATATCTTTGGTGCGCAAAAAATCCCCTAATAAGTCAAAATAAAATGAAGCAAAAGCTATTTGTTTTTATACTTGTGTTAAGCAGTATTATAGCCAAAAGTCAAAGTAATATTTTATCTGATTCAGAGTACCAAAGCATTAAAATAAGTAATGCTACTATTACTGATCTTAAAAAAACGAAAGGAAAAAAAGATTCGGTTGAAAAACTACTAGGAACAGTCACTTCTTTTTCTCAAGATGAGAATGAAATTTATCATTATTTTAAATTCAATGGTTTGTCTATCGACTTTGCTATGAGCGGTAAAAGTAAACCGTATATTGAATCATTTGAAATAATGAGTAATCAAGTTTCATTAACTATAAAAGATAAAACTATTACTGTTGGTGATGATATTAATAAACTAGGAACTGTAGTTTTTATAGTTGCTAGAAATGGTGCTAAAAGTATTTTGTTTACAGATTGTGAAGACTGTGATAGCTTTGTAAATATTGAATTTGATCAAAATACCAAAGTAATAACTAAGATTAGTTATATGGATATGTCTTAAAAGTATAGTTTATATAAATAAAAAAGCAGCTTAAATACTTAAGCTGCTTTTTTATTACTCTAACTTCTCATGCGCTTCTAAATCTTTAGTTAAATCTAGTTTTCGTAATGTAGGGTTTATTATTCCTGTAGTTACGACTGTTATTAACGTCATAGTTCCACCAAAAACTACTGCAGTTACAGTTCCCATTAACTTGGCAGTTACACCACTTTCAAAAGCTCCTAATTCGTTTGACGATCCAACAAACATAGAATTTACAGATGCTACTCTACCGCGCATATGGTCAGGTGTTTTTAATTGTAAAATTGTTTGACGTATTACCATTGAAACTCCGTCAGTAACTCCGCTAAAAAATAAAGCCACAATTGATATCCAAAATACAGAAGATAATCCGAATACGATAATACAAATACCAAAGCCAAAAATAGCAGCTAATAACTTCATTCCTGCATTTTTACTAATTGGTATATAAGCTGTAATTAACATCGTTAAAAAAGCTCCTATGGCTGGTGCAGCACGTAAAGCTCCGAATCCTTCAGGACCTACTTTTAATATATCTTGAGCATACACTGGTAATAAAGCAATTGCTCCACCAAAAAGTACCGAAATCATATCTAAAGTAATCGCTCCTAAAATTGCTTTGGTTTTAAAAACAAAACGAACTCCTTCTTTTAAGCTTTCCATTACTGGCTCTCCTATTTTTGGATTTAATATTGGTTTTCTTTTAATAAAAAACACCATTAAAAACGAAAATACTACCAATCCAAAAACGATACATAACGACCAATGAACTCCCATCCATGAAATGGTAAACCCTGCAAAAGCAGGTCCTAATACTGAGGCTATTTGCCAAGTAGAGCTACTCCAAGTTGCTGCATTAGGGTATAATTTTTTTGGAACGATTAACGCTATTAACGAGAAAATAGTTGGTCCAAAAAACGAACGTAAAAATCCACCAAAAAATACCAAAGCATAAATTGCATATAACACCGTATTGGTTTCCCAACCTTCAATAAAACTTGGTAGGGTTAAAAAGAATAAGCCTAAACTTATTAATGAAAATGCTCCGATACAAAGTGCTAGTAAATTTCTTTTTTCTTTTTGATCTACTATATGACCTGCAAATAACGCCATAGATACAGCTGGAATCACCTCCATTAAACCAATAATTCCTAACGATAACGGATTTTTAGTAATGCTATATACTTGCCATTCGATGATGATGAATTGCATAGACCATGCAAAAACCAACAAGAATCTAACTAATAAAAAAATATTGAACTCCTTAATTCGCAATGATGCGTACGGATCTTTTTTTTCCATTTATTAGTTTAATTTTAAATCCATTAAAATGGCAAAAGTTTCGTTTACATCTTGTTCTTTTACAACAATTGTCATTTCGTGAGTTGTAGATATTACTTCTTGTACAGCAATATTTGCCCAAGCAAATTGCTTTAAAATGAAATAATAAACTCCTGATTGCTCTAAATTATCTTTTGGTAACTTTATAGTTATTGATGCTAAATCATTAACATTGTTAATAACTGTTTCTTTTTGAAAAATTTCTTCAACAAAAGGTTGTAAATTTTTACTGGTAACAATATTGGTTTCAAAAATTCCTTGCGATACCGTTAAAAAATAGTCATTACTATCAGCTGATTTGCTTAAAATTTTAGCAATTTCTTTTAATAATGAAGGTGTATTTTTAAAAGTATAATCACATAAATCAGAACGAACAATTACATCTCCTAAATCAAGGGCTAATTTTTTTATGTTTCTTCGTACTCTTAATTCATTCGCTGGAGATAATCTATTAATCGCCATCATTACTGCACCAACCTTTACTTCTTTTTTTAAAAGTGTAGAAACATCAGGTAGTATAACTCTTGCTAGTGACGATACATTGATTAATTTTTCATTTAAAGCCTCTTCAATAAATGGGGTTTTACGAATCGTAATTTCTACAGCTTCTTGAATGGTTTTCATTGTTGTTTAATTTTAAACGAAAAGTAATAAAAATAAACTTAATGATAAGAATTAAACTTAATAAGTTATTCAGAAGATATTTAATAAAAAAGTTTGTCAATCAGAATTTTAAATTAAATTTGTTGGCATTGGTTATTAGATGCAAAACCAACACAACTCAATTTTAGAAGCGATTGATGAGAGACTTCTTTTTATTAAGAAGGATTATTTGTACAAATGCAGACAACTAATCTAATCTATTTGTTAACTTAAAAAACTCATCTTTCGCTTCTTTTTTTCCGTATAACACGTTATACACAGCGTCGATAATAGGAGTTTTTGCACCGTTTTTTTGATTGATTTCGTAAGCACTTTTTGTAGCATAATAACCTTCGGCCACCATACTCATTTCAAACATAGCGGATTTTACAGTATATCCCTTTCCAATCATATTTCCGAACATCCTGTTTCTACTAAAAACAGAATATCCTGTAACTAATAAATCACCTAAGTAAGCAGAGTTATTAATGTTACGTTTCATTTTATGCACCTTTTTAATAAAACGTTTCATTTCACGAATTGCATTACTCATTAATACAGATTGAAAATTATCACCATAACCTAAACCATGAGCAATTCCTGCAGCTATAGCATAAATATTTTTTAACATGGCTGCATATTCGGTGCCAATAATATCATCAGATATTTTAGTTTTAATATATCTACCAGCAATATATTCACTTAAGTTTTTAGCCTTTTGTTCGTCTTGACAAGCCAACGTTAAATACGATAAACGTTCCATTGCTACCTCTTCTGCATGACATGGACCAGTGATGACTCCAATATTTTCAAAAGGAACATTATGAATATCATGAAAATGCTCTCCAACGATTAATCCTGTTTCTGGAACAATACCTTTTATAGCTGAAAAAATCACTTTATTTTCAAGAGAACCATTTAGTTTTTCTAACTCAGTTTTTAAAAATGCTGATGGAATTGCGAAAATTAAAATATCATAATTATCAACGATATGATTCATATCATTAGATAAATCTAACTGCTCTGGATGCAATTCCACAGAACTTAAATAATTAGGATTGTGTTTATTACGTTTTATATGTTCTAAAGCATATACACTACGCATATACCATCCTATAGTTTCTAGGTTTTCAGATAACATTTTAACAATAGCTGTAGCCCAACTTCCTCCACCTAATACTGCAATTTTAGCTTGTTTACTCATTTTGTTTAGTTTTCTAGTACGAATTTAAGAAATCTAAGAGCGAATGCCTAAACCAACCCTTAATTATTATATTTGCCTCAAATAAACCCATTCTTTTTGAGCGCATTAAAACGTTTTTTAAAAGACACTGTTATTTACGGAATAGCTGCTGTTTTACCGAGAGCAATTAACATTTTATTGGTTCGTTTACATACTGATACTTTAAGTGCTGATAAATTTGCAGTAAATACAATGTATTATGTGTATGCTGCTTACTTTAATGCTTTATTAACCTACGGAATGGAAACTGCTTTTTTTCGATTTTTTTCTAAAGAAAAAAACAAAGGAAAAATTGTATCTACCTCATTTATTAGTTTATTAATTACAACGTTAGTTTTTATTGGAGCTACTTTTATTTTTAGTAATGAAATAGCCTTATTTTTTGGTTTTAAGAATCCTTTGTTTTTTCAAATACTAATTCTTACGCTTACGCTAGATACTTTAGTTGTTATTCCTTTTGCGTATTTAAGGGTTACTAATAAGCCTATAAATTTTACGGTTTATAAAATTGTAAACATTATCATTTTTGCTGCGTTAAATGTTTTCTTTTTATGGTTTGTTCCGTACACAAATAGAAAGGGAATTTCTTTACCAAATAGTTTAATTACTTATGTAGAAAATCAGCCTCAAGTAATCCATATTTTTGTTGCTGGATTAGTAGCTAGTGCAATCACTTTTATCTTATTATTACCAACGCTCTTTAAGTTTAAAATCACTTTTGATTTTAATTTATTAAAAAAGATGTTACGATATAGTTTACCTATAATGATAGGTAGTTTAGCATTTGTTACTAATGAAAATTTAGATAAATTATTATTAGGTGATATGGTTGGTGAACAACAAATGGGTGTGTATGCTGCTTGTTATAAATTGGGTGTTTTTATGACACTTTATATTATGGCTTTCCGTTTAGGTGCTGAACCATTTTTCTTTAATCAAGCTGATAAAGAAAATGCCAAACAAACTTATAGTACAATACTAACTTGGTTTACACTTTTTGGAGCTTTATTTATGTTAATTATCGTTGGTTTTATCGATGTCTTTGCTTCTTTTTTATTGAAAAGTGATGAGTATTTTGAAGCACTAGAAATTGTACCAATTATCTTATTAGCTAATTTATTTTTAGGAATTTATAACAACTTATCTATCTGGTATAAACTAACAGATAAAACTAAATTCGGGATGTATTTCTCTATATTCGGAGCAATAATCACCATTGGATTCAATTTATTTATGATTCCAAAAATTGGATTTATAGCATCTGCTTTAGCAACATTAATAGCTTACGGAGTAATGATGCTGATATCATACTTAATTGGTAAAAAACATTATCCTGTTCCTTATGAACTAAAAAAAGTAAGTAGTTATATTATATTAACTACTCTTTTATCTGGAATGTCATTTCTTTATTTTAGAGAAAATTATATTATATCTGTAGTATTCATTTTCTTATTTTTAGGATGGATTTATTACAACGAAAAAACAATGATTCAACAACTTTTGAAACGATAAATTATGACCGTACAAATCATTAACAAATCAAAACATCAAACACCTGCTTATGAAACAGAAGGTTCTGCAGGAATGGATTTACGTGCAAATATTGATACTGCAATTACTTTAAAACCTTTAGAACGTGCTATTATAAAAACCGGTTTATTTATTGCATTGCCAGTGGGGTTTGAAGCACAAGTACGTCCGCGAAGCGGACTCGCAGCAAAAAAAGGAATTACGGTATTAAATTCTCCTGGAACTGTAGATGCTGATTATCGTGGAGAAATTGGAGTGATATTAGTAAACTTATCAAACGAAGATTTTATAGTTAACGATGGCGAACGTATTGCACAATTAGTTATTGCAAAACACGAACGTGTAAACTGGCAAGAAGTAGAAGTTTTAAACGAAACTGAACGTGGTGCTGGTGGGTTTGGTAGTACAGGGGTTTAAATTAACTCTTTATACAATTGACTCATTTTTCTAACATTATCATGTAGTAAATCAAAGTCTAAAAAACAATGTGAATGATATTGGTATCCTAATTTTTTATAAAATTCAAAGGCTTGAGGTTGCTCATCCATAGCATCTAACCAAATCAATTCATATTGTTTTTTTACAGCTTCTATCTCCAACCAATTTAGTATCTTCTTCCCTATTCCATTTCCTTGTGTTTTTGAATGTAAATAAACTCGATGTAGCTTTACACTTTTTTTAGTTTCAAAATCAGCTAATTTTCTATCCCAAATAATTCTAAAATTGCCTATTATTTCATTTTTAAACAACACAAAATAGTACTGTGCTTTTTCTTCTAAAAGTTCTTTTAATATATTCTCTTTTGAATATTGTGTATTCACATACCAATCTCCTCCATCTTCCCAAAAATGACTATAAGCTGCTGGGTAAACTTCTTTCATTAACATAAAAAGAGATTCAGAATCAGTGTTCAAAATTTCTTTTAATTGTATGTTTTCTGATATATTTATCAAGGCTATCTTTTGAATTAAATATACAAAAAAAGCCGTTGAAGTATTTCAACGGCTTTAGCAATAGTTAGAACTTTTAATTTAAAAACTTATTCTTGATTTTCAATAGCTTCTTTTATTTTTCCTTCAAGCTCTTCCATCAATTCAGGGTTATCTTTAATTAAACTTTTTACAGCATCTCTACCCTGGCCTAACTTAGTGTCTCCATAGCTAAACCATGAACCACTTTTCTTTATAATTCCGTATTCTACACCAATATCTAAAACTTCACCAACTTTAGAAATTCCTTTTCCATACATAATATCAAATTCTGCAATTTGAAAAGGTGGTGCTACTTTATTTTTAACAACTTTTACTTTGGTACTGTTACCAATTACTCTATCGCCATCTTTAATTTGTGTTCTACGACGAATATCTAAACGAACAGAAGCATAAAATTTTAAAGCATTACCACCTGTTGTCGTTTCTGGGTTACCAAACATAACTCCAATTTTTTCACGTAACTGGTTGATAAAAATAACAGTACATTTAGTTTTACTAATAGTACCTGTTAATTTACGCAATGCTTGAGACATTAAACGAGCATGTAATCCCATTTTAGAATCTCCCATTTCACCTTCAATCTCAGATTTTGGTGTTAATGCAGCAACCGAATCAATTACTACAATATCAACAGCTCCTGAACGAATTAAATTATCAGCAATTTCTAAAGCTTGCTCACCATGATCTGGTTGAGAAATAATTAAATTATCGGTATCTACTCCTAAACTTTCTGCATAAAAACGATCAAAAGCGTGTTCTGCATCAATAAAAGCAGCAATACCTCCAGCTTTTTGAGCTTCAGCAATTGCATGTATTGTTAAAGTTGTTTTACCTGACGATTCTGGTCCGTAAATTTCAATAACTCTACCACGAGGATATCCTCCTACACCTAAAGCTAAATCTAATCCTAAAGATCCTGATGAAATTGCATCAACATCTTCTACCTGACTATCACCTAACTTCATTACTGTACCTTTACCGTAAGTTTTATCTAACTTATCTAAAGTAAGTTGAAGCGCTTTTAGTTTCGCTTCTTTTTCTTTATCTGCTGCCATAAATCGTGTTAATTATTTTAAATAATAAGAGTGGCTAAGTTATGAAAAACTGATGGTAATTTACTAGATTTTTAGTATTCAATATTTGTAATTTTGTAATCCTTATTTTTTACCAATGCAAACACATCGACATTTTATTATTCATAAACCTTACGGATTTCTTTCTCAGTTTATTACCAATCAAAAAAAAGGTGGTAAACATAAAATGTTAGGAGAATTACATAATTTTCCTGAAGGAACCATGGCAGTGGGAAGATTAGATGTAAAATCGGAAGGATTACTTTTATTAACTACGGATGGAAAAGTAAGTGATTTTATTACAACTAGAGGTAAGGTTGAAAAAGAGTATTACGTACAAGTTAACGGACAAATAACTGAAGAAAAAATTGAGCAATTAAGAAAAGGCGTTGAAATTGGTTTTGATGGAAAAAAATACCAAACAAAACCTTGCAAAGTAAAACTAATTGATACTCCAGATTTTCCTGAACTTTCTAAAAAAATACGTGATGATCGCCATGGACCAACCAGTTGGATTTCAGTTATACTTACCGAAGGTAAGTTTCGACAAGTGCGTAAAATGACTTCTGCGGTTGATTGTCCTACATTACGTTTAGTACGTGTACGTGTTGGAAATATTGAATTAGGTAAAATGAATTCTGGAGAAGTTATTGAGGTTGATAAACTATATTAAATTTCTTTTTGGTAAAGATTGTTTATAGTTTTAATTAAATCTTTTTCTCCTACTTTTTTAAATCCTTGTTTTTCGTAGTAGTTACAAAGTTTTGTATTACTAGAAACTGCATCAAGTCTTAAATATTTATATTGTTCTTCTCTTCCTAAATTTTCTATTCTATTTAAGATTGTTTTACCCAGTCCTTTTTTATTAAATTTTTCTCTTACTATTAATGAATGGACATATAACGATTTATCTTCTTGTTTACCCCAGTACAATAAATCTTCCTTTAAAATTCTAACCATTCCTAAAGTGTTACCATCATGATCCTTTATAAAATAGAACTCTTTATTCTCAATACCTTCTTCAACCCATCTTATTTTTTCTAAAGGCGGATTTTTCCAATATTGCCAGTGATCAATATTCATTTTAGCAATTTTTATAGCTGCTTCTTTAAATAAAGATAAAACAACATCTCTATCATTATTTTTTATTTGACAAAATTCAATACTCATTCAAAAAATATTATCTAACCATCTTAATATGCGGAATATCATCTTCTAAATATCCTTCTCCTATTTGTTTAAATTCGTGAGACTCGTAGAATTTTTGTAAATAAGTTTGCGCAGAAATAGTGATTTTAGTTTCGTTGTAGTTATCAATAATAGCTTGTATAGAGGCTTTTATTAAATCGTGTCCATAACCAAATTTACGTTCGATATCTTTTACAACTACTCTACCAATACTAGGTGTATCAAAATATTCACCACTATTAAATAAACGAGTATAAGCAATAATTTTACCTTCTTTGGTTCCTATAACATGTAATGCTTTTTGATCTTTAAAATCAATATCTTGATATACACAATCTTGTTCTACAACAAAAACTTCAGAACGTAATTGAAGTATTTCATACAGTTCTGAAGTCGTTAATTCTTTAAATTTTTTTACTTTAAATTCCATTAGCAATCCACAGCTATTTTGTTTACTCTATTTGCATGACGTCCACCTTCAAATTCGGTAGATAAAAATATCCTTACAAAACCTAAAGCTTGTTGTAAAGACACAAAACGTGCTGGAATTGTTAACACATTTGCATCATTATGTTGACGTGTTAGTTCAACCAATTCGTTATTCCAACATAAAGCTGCACGTACACCTTGATGTTTATTAGCTGTCATTTGCGCTCCGTTACCACTTCCACATAAAATAATACCCATTTCTGCCTGACCAGTTTCTACAGCTTCAGCAGCTGGATGAATAGCATCTGGATAATCCATAGAATCATTAGTATTGGTTCCAAAATTGATTACTTTATGTCCTAATTCTTCTAAAAGTTGTACAATTTCAAATTTGTATTCGGTACCTGCATGGTCATTTCCTACAGCAATTATCATAATATGTTGATTTTAATTTAGTTGTGAGTTACAAAAATACAGTTATTCACGGTTATCAACAGTAATTAACAATGCTTTTTTTAGCATTCTTAATAACCTATTAAGAATAAAGTACTTAACGTTATTATTAAAATGTTAAGAACTAATGGTAGATTTTAAAAAGATTATTTGATTATTTACATTTTTTTTACAATACAAGAACTACTATTACATATGCAACTTTTTTTTTGAGTTTTTAATGAACATTTATCAACATAAAATTAACCTCTTATTTACATTTAAAATTAAATTAACTATCCATAATTTTAAGTGAATAGCTGTTTATAAGTTTTGTTAATAACTCTAATTTATTATTGATTTTTAAGATTTTAAGAAGCTAATAACTTGTTAGTTTATTTTAATAAGTGATACAACCAAAAATAAATTGAACTATTTATTGTACATATTAACACACTATAATAACCATCATCCCTTTTTTTAAATTTTAAAAATCTTTTATTATTATTATATAATATGTTGATAACCTTAATTTTTGAAAATTAAATATTTTAAGGCTCTTCTAATATTTAAATAAAAAAGAAATGTAAAATGTTTAAAAAGGAAAATTGCTAAATTTTAGTAAATAAAACTAAGCTTGTTGATAAGTAAGAATAAAAGGTAAGTTTAGTTAATTAAACTGTTTTTTGTTGTTTTTTAAGCAAGTAAACAGTGTCTTTAGCTTTAACTATCTCTGTAGGTGTTTTTTTGTTTAAAGTAGTATTTATACTTACTACAGTTACAATAATTCCTGTAATAAATATAAAAAGAAAGAAAGCTATTATTTTACGTAAGTTTTTCATTTTTAACGCCTACTTATAATAAAGACGGTAAATTTTAAGAAATGTTACATTTTTATTAAGATTTTTTTAACAAAAAAGTATAGAATTATAAATTTTGATACATTTCTTATCTACTATTTATAATACTTTACGACTAGTTGAAGTAAGTTATATACATTTACATAGAAGTTCTCTTTATTAAAAAAAAAGTACCCCTTTTTTTATCAAAAAGGTTGACATCCCCCTTAAATGTCAACCTTTTTATTTTTTAAAAATGTTTTTCTAAATTCGGTTGGTGTTGTATTTGTACTTTTCTTGAAAGCATTATAAAAAGTAGCTTTATTATTAAATCCTACATCAATAGTAATTGCAAAAATAGTATCTGGATTATCAGTTAATAATTTTTGTTTAGCTTCTTCTATTCTAAAAGAGTTTATATAATCAGGAAAACTACTTTGAGTATTTTCATTAATAGCTTGAGAAATGTATGGTATAGGCTTAGAAAGAATCTTAGATACTTTATCCATTTTTAATTCAGAGTCTAAATACAATTTTTCATTTTTTACTAATTCATCAATTTCTTTAAAAAGATTTGAAGAATTTGTTAAGGCAGAGCTTTTGTATTTTTCTTTATCATTTGGCGATAAATCTTCATATTTACCTGAATAAGCAAAAACTGGAAAATACATCATTGATAAGCTTAGGAAAATAAAAAAAACTGAACTTAAAACATTTTCAAAACTAATTATAATATCTAGATTTTGTCTATTAAAAGATAATAAGATGGTGTTTATTAATAATAAACTGTACAAGAAAATTGAAAATATTAATATGATATTTCCCCATTTATAATATAGTGTTTTATTAGATTTTAAATCAACGACTAATGGTGTATTTTTTAAAGTTTTATATGCTATTATGATTAAGAATAAATTATAAAATGACATGATAAATTCATCAATATCAGCAAGTATCACATATAATTTAAAATTAGGATTTGATAGGTTTTTAATACCAGAAATATCAGTTTTTATTAATAATTCTTCAATGAAAACAAATAAAATAAGTCGTATTACTGTAATTAAAACAGTGAGTAAAGTTATTTTTTTTAAGTTGTGAAAAGAGTTGGTTATTGATGCTACAAATAGTATTAGAAAATAACCAGTTAAGTGCGATACTATTATAGCTAAGAAAATAAAAAAATTATAACGAAGATTACCGTACTCATTAGCAATAAACTCAGCTATAGCAGAAGAGGTAAAAATTAATATTACTCCCATTATAGCTAATTTAGCTATCCTATTTTTACCTAAATTATTTTTATTAAATAAGATAAAAATAGTTAAAGCGAATCCTATAATTATATTTATAACAGGTAAACTATTCATAATAAGTTAATTACTTTACAAGGTAAATAAAAAGTTTAATATTATAATACTTTACTTATTATCAATAATTTAAGGAATAACAAATTGTATAGCTTTTGGAAGTATAGAAACTTTCACAGATCCTCTACCTATTAACTCACCATCTGCTTGAATAAATGGTTTATCTTTTACAGTAGTTGGAGTTACAAACAATTCACTTGATATGTATGTTTCTACTTTTTTATGTTTAACAATTAAACCGTTGTATAGTTTTTTTAAATGAAAGGTTAAATCCCAAAAACTTAGATTTTTAGCTATAGTAATATCAAACAAACCATTTGAAGAATCTTTATAATCAGTAAGTTGCATACCACCGGCTGAATATTTACATATTCCGAACAAAGTCATTAAACATTTAGTTTCAATAATTTTATTGTTAACTTCTACTTTAAAAGTTGTTTTTTTATAAAGTAGTAAACCAGCTATACCACTTAACAAATAAGCAATAGCACCAAAACGTTTTAATTTATTTAATTTATTAACAACATAGCCATCATAACCAATACCAGCAACATTATTAAAATATGAAGATGTATTTTTAAGCTCTAAATAACCAATATCTTGGTGAATCTTCTGTTCCTTTTTAATTAAAGAAACAGCTTCTTTTATATTTTTAGGAATTTTATATGTTTTAATCCAATCATTTCCAGTACCTAAAGGAATTACACCAACAGATATTTCTTTAGTATCTATCTTTTCTTGATTCATAATTCCGTTTATGATATGATGCAAAGTACCATCACCACCAACAGAAATTATATTTTTATATCCCTTGTTAACAGCTTTGTTAACTAATTCAATTTCATGCTTAGAATACTCAGTTTTTGTATATTCATATGATATATTATTTGCTTTTAATTCTTGTTGAATTTTAGCCCATAACTTATCAAAATGTCCATTTCCAGCTACAGGGTTTACAATTAAAAACCAAGAAGTATCCATAAAAATTAAAAATTTAAGTGTGGCAAAGTACAAAATAGATTTGATAACACTTATTTAATTATCAAGCTCTATTTTTATTCGTACTTTGGTAAAAATTATTAAAGACGAAAGATTAATGACTAGAAAGAAAAAAATCTACAAGAAAAAAGGTAAAATTATTAAAGATCTTACCCGAAATATTTTTAAAATACTTAACGAAGACAGTAATAAACATTATAACTATAAACAGATTGCTGGTAAAATGGGAATTTCTGATACAGATGGAAAAACCCAAATACTTAAAAAATTAGCAGAATTAACAGCTACCAAAAAAATTAAAGAGATAGATAGAGGTAAGTTTCAAATTAATGAAGACCGAAAATATCATATTGGTACCTTAGATTTAACTTCTAATGGAAATGGATATTTTATGTCTGATGATTTTGAAAAAGACATCTTTATACCTTCTATAAATTTAGGTAAAGGATTACATCAAGATACTGTAAAAGCTTATGTATATAAAAAACGTAGGTCTAATAAATATGAAGCAGAAGTTGTAGATATTATAGAGCGTAAAAAAACGGAGTTTGTAGGAGTTTTACAAATGAATAAAAACTTCGGATTTGTAATACCAGATAATCAAAAAATGTATGCGGATTTATTTGTTTCTCAAAATAAAATAAACGGAGCAGAGGATGGTGATAAGGTAGTTGTAGAAATGACCGATTGGCCAGAAAATTCTAAAAATCCGTTTGGGAAAATTACACAAGTTTTAGGAAAACCAGGAGACCATGATACAGAGATACATTCTATTTTATTAGAATATGGTTTACCTTTTGAATTTCCAAAGGAAGTAGAAGAAGACGCAGAAAAATTATCTTTAGAAATAACCAAAGAAGAAATTGCAAAGCGACGTGATATGCGAAGTGATTTAACTTTTACAATCGACCCTAAAGATGCTAAAGATTTTGATGATGCTTTATCGTTTACCAAACTAGAAAATGGTAACTATGAAATAGGAATTCATATTGCTGATGTTTCACATTATGTACAGCCTAAAACTATTTTAGATGATGAAGCTTACGACAGAGCAACATCGGTTTATTTAGTTGATAGAGTGGTACCAATGTTACCAGAAATGTTGAGTAACGGAGCTTGTTCTTTACGACCAAATGAAGAAAAATTAACTTTTTCAGCAGTTTTTGAAATGAATGAAAAAGCACAAATTGTTAATCAATGGTTTGGTAGAACAGTAACGTATTCAGACCAACGTTTTGCTTATGAAGAAGCACAATCTATCATAGAAAATTGTAAACTTTCGGATGATGTTCAACCATATACAATGCCGATTGATATTTCTATTATTGACAAAGAATATGAAGTTGCTCCAGAAATTGTAGAAGCTACTTTAAAATTAGATGAGTTAGCTAAAAAGATGCGTAAAAAGCGTATGCAATCTGGTGCTATATCTTTTGATAGAGTCGAAGTAAAATTCAATTTAGATGAAGATGCAAATCCAATAGGAGTTTTCTTTAAAGAAGCCAAAGATGCTAATAAATTAATTGAAGAATTTATGTTATTAGCAAACAAAAAAGTAGCAGAATTTATTGGTTTAGAAAAAGGAAAACCTAGTAAAAATACTTTTGTATATCGTGTTCATGATGAACCAGATGTTGAAAAATTAGCTTCGTTACAAAATATTATCGGCAAGTTTGGCTATAAGATTAATACTGAAACAAAAGAAAAAACATCACAATCTTTAAATAAATTATTAGCAGATGTTCATGGTAAAGGAGAAGCTAATATGGTTGAAACTTTGGCAATCCGATCAATGAGTAAAGCTGCTTATACAACTCAAAATGTTGGGCACTATGGATTAGCTTTTGATTATTATTCACATTTTACATCACCAATTCGTCGTTACCCTGATGTGATGACACATCGTTTATTACAACATTATTTAGATGGAGAAAAATCACCAAATGCTGAAATTTATGAAGAAAAATGTAAGCATACTTCTAAGATGGAAGAACTAGCTTCGAAAGCTGAACGAGATTCAATAAAATATATGCAAGTTAAATACATGCAAGATCATCAAGATGAAGAATTTGAAGGTGTTATTTCTGGTGTAACTGAATGGGGAATTTATGTAGAAATTAAATCTAATAAATGTGAAGGAATGGTACGTATTCGTGATATTAAAGATGATTATTACATTTTTGATGAGAAGCAGTATGCTATTGTAGGTCAATCCACTAAAAATATAATTCAATTAGGAGATGAAGTTGTAGTAAAAGTTAAAAAGACCGATTTAGAACGAAAGCATTTAGATTTTAATTTAATTTCACACTAATTTTTTATTGTTTGTAACAATAAATTTTAATATTTGTCTTTATAGTATTGGTACAGTTATTGGATATATCTAATAATTAATGAAAATTAAGATGAAAAAAATAGCAATTTTAAGTTTGTTTTTGATGACCGTTTTAGCATCAGCTCAAACAACAATAAATAAAAAATTAGGAGATTTTTCTGAGATTAAAATTTTTAACGGAATAGATGTTGAATTGATAAAATCAGATGAGTCAAAAATAATTATTACTGGAGAAAAAGCTGAAAAAGTAAAAATAAAAACGAGTAATAACACCTTAAGATTATCTTTAAAATTTCCAGAAACTACTGGAGAAGGTAAAGTTAAAGTAACCCTTTATTTTGTAAAAGATTTAGATGTTATTGATGCAAATGAAGGTGCTGTAATTACTTGTAAAAATATTAAGCAGTCTAAAGTAGAAATTAAAGCCCAAGAAGGTGCTTTTATTAATATGGTAGTAAATGTTAAACACTTAAAGGTTAAAAGCTCTTCTGGGGCTGTAATTAAGCTTTCTGGGGAAACTAAGAACCAACATGTAGCGGCAGATTTAGGAGGAATGTATCATGGATACAAAATGCAAGTTTCTGATATGACTATGGTAAAAGCAGGATCAGGATCGAAAGTTGAAGTACAAGCAGGTGAAACTTTAGATGCTAAAGTATCTTTTGGAGGGTCTATTTTTTATAAAGGAAAACCTGAAGTTTTTAAAGATAAAAAAGTAATTGGTGGTGTAATTGAACACAGAAGTTAATTTTGTATCTTTGTAGCGTAAAATTTAAAATAAAATGATTTCACAGACAATATTTTTAGGAATGATTGGACCATGGCAAATTGCCATAGTTGTAGCATTAGTTTTATTAATGTTTGGAGGAAAGAAAATTCCAGAATTAATGAAAGGTTTAGGTACCGGAATTAAAGAATTTAAAGACGCTACAAAAACAGAAGAAGAAGGTTCAGAGGAAAAAAAGTAATTATATTTTTGATATAAAAAAACCGAAACTTAATAGTTTCGGTTTTTTATTGCTTAAATTTTAACGGCAGTACCAGAAGAAGTTACCATGAGCATTCCACCGTTTTTACCAACGGTTTCATAATCTAAATCAACACCAACAATAACATTTGCCCCTAGAGTTTCTGCTCGTTGTTGCATTTCTCTTAAAGAAGTATCTTTTGCTTCTCGCAATACTTTTTCGTATGAACCAGATCGTCCGCCAACAATATCTCTAATACCAGCAAAAAAATCTTTTATAATATTTGCACCGATTATAGTTTCACCGCTAACAATACCTAAATATTCTTTTACAGGTTTATTTTCAATTGTATGTGTTGTTGATATTATCATATTCTATTTTTCTTTTTTGCTATTCTTCTTCATTGCTTCACCAATTTGATTACTTGCAGTAAAACTAGCTACCATATCGTTTAACATCTGGCTACCTGCTTGAGGTGAATTAGGTAATAATATTAAATTACTATTTGTTTCTTGACCTATAGATTGTAAAGTATCATAATGTTGAGTAACGACAATTAAAGCAGATGCTTCTTGACTGTTAATTCCAACTTTATTTAATACTTCTACTGATTCTTCTAAACCACGAGCAATCTCACGACGTTGATCTGCAATACCTTGACCTTGTAAACGCTTACTTTCTGCTTCTGCCTTAGCACGTTCTACAATTAAAATACGTTGTGCATCACCTTCAAACTGGGCAGCAATTTTTTCACGTTCTGAAGCATTAATACGGTTCATTGCTTCCTTTACCTGAGCATCCGGATCAATATCAGTTACTAAGGTTTTAATAATATCATAACCATACGTCATCATTGCATCATTTAGTTCAGATTTTACTGCAATCGCAATATCATCTTTCTTAACAAAAACATCATCTAATTTCATTTTTGGTACTTCTGCACGAACTACATCAAAAACATAAGAAGTTATCTGATCATGTGGATAATCTAATTTATAAAAAGCATCGTATACTTTATCTTTAATTACTTTATACTGTACTGATACCTTTAATTTAACAAATACATCATCTAATGTTTTTGTTTCAATAATTACATCTAATTGTTGAATTTTTAAACTCAATTTCCCAGCGATTCTATCAACCAAAGGAATTTTTAAATGTAATCCAGATTGACGTATACTGTGAAATTTACCAAATCGTTCTACAATAGCTGCGGTTTGTTGTTTTACAATAAAAAAGGATGATAATAAAATAATGATTCCAAAGAAGATAAATGGATACAAATAAATTGGCATAGTCTTATTTTTTTAAGTTAATAATTGATTTACTGTAAAGATACATATTCTTGTGTCTATTTATTTGACGCAAATTTTATTAAATGTTACATGTTTTTCGTTTTACACTTATATTTGTTGAAAATCAATTTTATGGAACTTATACAAAAACACGCTACAGAAATTTTAATTCTGTTATTTTTAATCTTTACTTTTTTACAATCAGGAATCGATAAAGTAACCGACTGGAATGGAAATTTATCTTTTATAAAAGGTCACTTTAAAAATTCACCTTTAAAAAATGTAGTACCTCTTTTATTAGTAATAATTTTAGTGATGGAATTATTAGCAGGCGCTTTTATGTTTATTGGTATTTTTAATTTAGCAACAACAGGCGACCATAATTTAGCTTTACTTGGAGTAGAAATTGCAGCGTTGTCTTTAATCTTTTTATTAATTGGTCAACGTTTAGCAAAAGATTATGCAGGCGCAATGACATTAGCAGTTTATTTTATAATTACAATTTTTGGTATGTATTTATTAAATAGATAAAATCTATAATAATTTTATTTTAAATAAATTTAATTAATAAAAAGCCCTCTTAAAACTTGTTTTTAAGAGGGCTTTGTAGTTTTGTAAGGTGTTTGTATAAATACAGGTCTGTAATTGTTTAAAAAAGTATTTAAAAACGTTTTTAAGTGTTCTTAATAATATAAATTAGTGAAGAATACTCTTTAGTTGTCTTCGCTTTTAAATTAGATTTTAATCCTCTATAAAAAGCTCGAATTGGTCTTGATTTTTTTGTTTTATATTTTTCTGATAATAACGAAACATAGAATGAGTCAAATTTCATAGGAAGTATTTTTTCAACTTTCATATTAACTGAAGAAAATAATTTTTCTATAGAGCTTTTTGAAAAATGCCATAAATGTCGTGGTACATCATAAGCAGCCCAAAACTCTTTGTAATATTTAGCATCATAACTTTTGTAGTTAGGAACTGCAATTATTAAGACTCCTTTATTTTTTAATAATTTTTTAAGTTGAGATATGTATTCTATTAAATTTGGAATATGTTCTAATACATGCCATAAAGTAATAACATCAAATTTATCTTCTTTAATTTCTGTAATATCTTCTTTTAGAGTAATACTTTTTTTACTTGCAATTTCTCGTGCTTTTAATGAAGGTTCAATTCCGCTAATTTTCCAATTATTCTTTTTACAGACATTTAAAAAATCACCAGTGCCTGCACCAATATCTAAAATTGTTTTATCATCAGTATTAAAAGAATTAATTAAGTTCAACTTACTTTTTAAAGTATAGTTTTTTACTAATTGGTAAACTTTATCAAATAATGTTTTTTTACTATCAGTATGAGAAATATAAGAATCACTCAAATAATAGTTTTCTAAATTATCTGGTACAGGTGAGGTAATTAACATGTCGTATTCTTTGTTAATCATTACCTCATAACTCTCCTTAGAAACTGTTTGATCTATACAGTTTAAAAATGGTTTTAAGTTTTTATATAACCCGTTTTCTTTTTTCAATCCCTTTGTTTTTGTTTAATGTTCCACGAGGAACATTTTTTTAAATTTGATGCAATATTACATAAAAAAGAAAAAGGTTCCACATGGAACCTTTTTCTTTTTATTAAACTTATCATTATTACCTGCCCATATAAACAAGTAATACAGAAATATCACTTGGGGAAACACCACTTATTCTACTCGCTTGAGAAATTGATGTTGGTTGTATTTTAGATAGTTTTTCTCTTGCTTCATATGATAAAGATTTGACTTTACTATAATTAAATGTAGAAGGAATAGGAACATTTTCTAATCTATTTAATTTATCAGCATTGTTCCTTTCTTTCTCAATGTATCCTGAATATTTTAAATGAATTTCAACTTGTTCAATGACTTCTTTATCAATATTATTTTCTTTAATATATGTGTCTAGTCTTTCTATAGAAGTAAAATCATTAAAAGACAATTGAGGTCTTGAAGCAATCTTAATTAACTTCATAGATTGATTTACTACTGAAAGATTTTTGCTTTCTAGAATAGGATTTATTTCTTCTTTTTTAACACTTAAATTATTTAAGAATTTAATTAATTCTTCAGTTTTTGTTCTCTTCTCTTCTACTCTGTCTTTTCTTTCTTGAGAAGCTAAACCTAGTTTAAATGATTTTTCTGTTAAACGTAAATCTGCATTATCTTGTCGTAACAGTGTTCTGTATTCTGCACGAGAAGTAAACATTCTATATGGTTCTTCTGTTCCTTTTGTAATTAAATCATCAATTAAAACTCCAATATAAGCTTCACTTCTTTTTAAGATAAAAGGCTCTTTTTCTTGCGTTTTTAAAGCAGCATTTACTCCAGCCATTAATCCTTGAGCTGCTGCTTCTTCGTAACCTGTGGTTCCGTTTATTTGTCCAGCAAAAAATAAGTTTTCAATTAACTTAGTTTCTAAATTGTGTTTTAATTGTGTTGGTGGAAAATAATCGTACTCAATAGCATAGCCATATCGTAAGAATTTCACATTCTCAAAACCAGCTATTGAACGAATTGCTTTGTCTTGAATGTCTTCTGGTAATGATGTAGAAAAACCATTTACATAAATCTCAACTGTTGTCCAACCTTCCGGTTCAACAAAAACTTGGTGACGTTCTTTTTCTGCAAAACGATTTATTTTATCTTCTACTGAAGGACAGTACCTCGGCCCTGTAGATTTAATTCTACCATTAAACATTGGTGAACGATCAAAGCCTTCGCGAAGTAAATTATGCACTTCTGGATTGGTATATGTTAAGTAACAAGAACGTTGTTTAGTTAATATTTTTGTAATAGGTAAATAAGAAAATTTCTCTGGGTTATCGTCACCAGGTTGCTCTGTCATTTTAGAATAATCTAAAGAACGACCATCTACTCTTGGAGGAGTTCCTGTTTTCATTCTACCAGATTCAAAACCTTTTGCAACCAAGTCTTCTGTAATTCCTGTCGAAGCTCCTTCACCTGCTCTACCTCCACCAAATGTTTTTTCTCCAATATGGATTAATCCATTTAAGAAAGTACCTGCAGTTACGATTACAGTTTTTGCTTTTATTTCTAAACCAAGAACTGTTTTTACACCAATAATCTTATCTCCATCAAACAATAATCCGTTCACTGAATCTTGATAGAAATCTAAGTTTTCGGTTTGCTCTAACATCGTTCTCCAACACTCTGCAAATTGCATTCTATCAGATTGTGCTCTTGGACTCCACATCGCAGGCCCTTTCGATTTATTAAGCATTTTAAACTGAATAGCAGTCTTGTCGGTAACTATTCCGCTATAACCACCTAAGGCATCAATTTCACGTACTATTTGCCCTTTTGCAATTCCACCCATGGCAGGATTACAACTCATTTGAGCAATGTTTTGTAAGTTCATTGTAATTAGCAAAGTGTGTGCTCCCATGTTAGCACTTGCAGCTGCAGCTTCGCTACCAGCATGACCACCTCCTACTACAATAACATCGTATGTTGTATTAAATAAACTCATCTTATTAATCGAGTTCCACGTGGAACTTTTAGTTTTTATTTAAAATATTTAAACAAGTGTTTTCTTTTTCTCGCATCACTTGTTTCTCTTCTTCAGTCTTATCTTTATACTTCATATAGTGTAATATTCCATGAATAATAACACGGTGTAATTCGTTTTTGAATGAAGTATTAAACTCTTCGGCATTCTCTTTAACTCTATCAATAGAAATAAAAATATCACCTCCTACTAACTTACCTAAAGTATAATCAAAACTGATAATATCTGTTAAGGTATCGTGTTGTAAAAACTCTACATTTATATTATGAAGATAATCATCATCACAAAAAATATAGTTGATTTCACCCAATTCAAAACCTTCTTCTTCTATGCAATTTTGAATCCAAGTAGTCGTTTTTTCTTCGTTTTCTAATTGAAAATCTATTTCATAATTAAATGCAATCATTCTATATGTATCAGGATATTTTAATTACTAACACTAAAATTAAAAGTATTACTCTTTGTTTTTAGGAAGGCTAAAATATTCTTGCACCTTCTTTTTGTAATTTTGGCGCAAAGGTAGTGATTGTCTGTTTAATATCTCTGTTTGGTTATAAAACAGCTTTTTAAACTTTAGTTCTTTTGTAGTGTTGTTATTATACTCTTGTAAATTGGTGTTCGATTTTCGTTTTTTATCCTGATTTTGTTCAAAAGTAGCTTTGTCTAATTTTAGTAATTCGTAGTTTAATTGCTGCATTCTATTAATGCTTTTTTGTGTAAACCCTTTTTCTAAAATATCATTTTCTAATTGCTCCATTTCTTTCAAAGCTTTTTTAGCTTTTCCAGAACCATCTTTTCCTTGCTTAATTGCGTTTTCTAATTGTTGTCTCAACTCAGATTGTTCTTTATAAATCTGATATAATTCACCATTTAAATCTTCACTAGGTTCACCACTTTTTCCTTCTTTTTCACCTTTCTTTTTTCCGTCCTTTCCATCTTTAGGTCTTCCTTTATTTTTCTTTTGCATCCCATCTTTCATTTTATCCATCAATTCTTTTTGCTTCTGAATAATATCTGGTAAGCTAAAAGACTTTCCTTTACCCTTACCTTTTCCACTACCAGGTTTCGGATTTTGCATAGCATCTAACGCATTACTTAACATATCTGCTAAAGTATTTGCAGAGGTCATTACATAGCGTTGATTAGATATCCCGTTTTGAAAATTGTTATCAGCAAAGTTTTCTAAAGATTGATTCAAGTTATAATGTGCTTGGGCTAAATGATCTTGAACTTTAGACGAAATTTTAGGAACTTTTATTGATAATACAAACAAGCTATCATCAATATGTTCGAAATATGTTTTAAGTACATGTTGTTTTTGTAGGTTCTTACCAAAATTTGGATGTGCTGAATTACTAGAAGAAAACACATTCATTAAAGCTTCTTGATCAAAAGAAAAAGTAATTAAGTTTTCAAGAACCTGACGCATGCCTTCCATGTTTTCCTCTTCCATTTCGGCAGACATAGATTGCATAGATTCTTGCATTTTCTGACTCATTTCTTGCATCTTTTTTGATGCTTTCTTCTGATTTTGTTTCGCTTCAGATTGCTTTTTATTATCTAAATTTTCTTCAGATTTGTTTAGTTCTTCTTGAGTTTCCTTCTTTAAATCCTCCATAGAAGGTAAATCCATAGGAGATTTTAAATTTTTATTATCTTTTTTTAGGTCATCAAGTTCCTTTTTTACTCCTTGAAACTCTTTATTTATTTTACTTTGTTCCTCTTTACTAGCTTCTTTTTTACTTAAATCTTCTTGTTTTTTTGATAACTCTTTTAAGTTATCAGCAATCTTATTCATTTTTTGCTCAACATAAAAACGTTTAGTCATTTCTAAAATACGCTCTAAACTTTTTTCCTGTTGTTTGTTTTGTTCTGCTAGCTCTTTAGTTTTTTTAAGTAAATCTTCTCTATTAAGTTTTTCGGCTAACTTTTTAAGTTCATCTAATAATTGCTGTTGTTTTTCTAACTTTTTGAGCTCTTCTATTCGCTTTTTTAAATCTTCTTTTTTCTCTTGTAAGCTTTCGTTTTTTTCTTTTTTCTCAGTAAAGTTTTCTTGTAATTTATTGGTTTGACGTTGCATCATTTGCTTGTATTGCTCTTGACGCTTAATTACATTTTTAATTTTTTTCTGATCATTCCAGTTTACATTCTTTTTATTTTGAAGTTCAAACTGAATTTTCTCTAAATCTTTTTTACTATGCTGTTGTTTATTTAAAGAGTTTTCAATGTTTTGAATATAGTTTTTTTGCTCTTGTAGTAATTCATTTTCTATTTCGTTAGTAGATTTCTGACGATACGAAAACTTATTACTTACCGTTTTTTTACTACCATTTACAACATCATTATCATATACTTGAAAGTATAGTTCATAGTCAACACCTTCTTTAAGCTTTAAACCATTAGGAAACTCGTAATAAAAAGTTTGTATGTTTTCTTTATTTAATTTAATTATCTGATTTTCAGTGTTTTGAGTATTATTTGTATCATAATATACCAATTCTAATTTCTTAAAACCGTAGTCATCAGCAATTTGACCTACAAACTGAGCATTTCCACGTGAAATACTATCAATATTAGAGTTTACGTTAATGTTTGGGTATTCATCTTTTATAACATCAATAGAAAATTGTAATTGCTCATAGTCTTTCAAATCTTGATTTGATGTGCTAATTTGATAATTTAAATTTTGAGTTACTCGCTTTTGATATTGAAAATCATTAGTATTTATTTTTTTAAAAAAAGCCTTTTTTTCTTGTTGAATAAAACGAACAGTATCTGTTTCAGAGGTTTTTACAACCCACTCTACTGTCGTTCCTTGTGGAACAGTTAAGTTACCAGTATTGTTAATAGTTTCGTTTTGTTTTTTAGTATAACGAGGATATTTTAAATTCAAAGAAATATTTTGAATCGAAGGTGTATTTATTACATCAATTTTATATTCTTGAGATGTTACACCATTTGCACTTGCAAAAAAAGTAATAGGTTTTTGCACTTCAGAAAAAGTAAAAGAAAATAACCCATTTCCTTCATTTTCAAAGAAGTATTGTTGGTTGTTAAAATGAATTTTTGCTTCTTGTGGAACAATTTCTCCTGTAGTTTGAACGTATACAGTTATATCCTTTCCTTTAATTACTTTTAAATTCTTAGCAGTTAAATTAAAATGAAAAGGTGCTGGTGGTGTATAAGCAACACTATGGTTTACAACACGATTTAAACTTTGAGATAATTTATTTGATGTTCCAGTAACGAAAGAGAATAACCAGATAAACAACGGAATTAAAGCATATTTTAAATACTTTTTGTTTTTAGTAAAATCGATGGCTTTATTAAAATAAACAGGCTGTAATTCCTCCGATTTTTGTTGGATACTAGCTAATAATAAGTCAGATTGCTCATTGTTTTGTTGTAATTGCAATACATTTAAAAGTTTGTCTTTAACCTCCGGAAAGTGATTTCCAATAATTTTTGAAGCATCTTCGAAGGATATTCCTTTCTGTAATCCCATAATTTTAAAAAAGGGGAAACAGATAAAACGAAAAAACAAAAACAGTTCAACTAAAATAAAACTCCAAAATAAAATGGTTCTGGCTGTGGGTTGCAACCATAGAAAATATTCTATAAATAAGGTGAAAAACAAATAAATAAGTCCTAAAGAAATAAATAAAATACTTCCTTTTATCAGCTTATTTGTGTAATATTTCTTACTAAAAAGCTGTAATTTTTGTTCTATTTTGTTAAAAATTTTCATATCGAGATATAAAAGTACTATTTTTAAAAGAAAGTATTTGTTAAAGATTTCTGTAAGCATCTAAAGCATCTTACAACTAAGCATTAAAAATTAGAAGTTTTCTATAGATTAACTAAAAACAAACAAGATGAAAAAACTAGCTATTTTAATTCTATTATTTACGTCAATAAATTTCTTTGCGCAAAGTCCGTGGACAAAAAACAAGGACGAAGGATATTTACAACTATCATACACTACCATTTCAAATTACGATAAACTTTTTGGAAAAAGTGACATTGCTTTACCTAGAAAAATATCAGATAATACCCTCCAATTATATGGGGAATATGGTATTTCCGATAAAACTACATTAGTAGCTAATTTACCATTAAAAATGTTGTCTGGGATCAACGATAAAATTATGGTAGGTAACATGCAAATAGGAATTAAACATAATTTTTACAAGAAAAAATGGTTGCTTTCAGGGCAATTAAATGTTGAAATGAACACATCAGAGTATGATGCAACTTCAGGATTAAGATCAGGGTATGATGCTTGGACGTTTACACCGATGTTTTTAGCAGGTAGAGGTTTTAATTCATGGTATATTCAAGCATTTACAGGAGTTGATATTCGTACAAACGATTATAGTAGTAATTTTAAATTAGGAGGAGAAATAGGTTATAAAGCAATAGATTGGCTATGGATAGCTGGTTTCTTAGACGGTGTAGCCTCTTTAAAAAACGGAGATGTAGTTTTACCAGCTCAAAACTTAGCAACAGGTTTATATGTTAACGATCAAAGTTTTGCAGGTTTTGGATTAAAATTTATCGGAGAGTTTAATGACAAATTTGGAGCAAACATTGGTTTTGGAGGTGCTTTTGCAGGTAGAAACGTAGCCAAAGCTCCAGCTTTAAGTTTTGGATTGTATCACAAATTTTAAATTTTACGGTTTTTCCTTACTTTTATTATGGTAAAAAATCAATAAGAGAGTTTTTGAAGTTCTAGATTGCTACTTTATTAATCTATAAATTTTAAGCTATGTTAAAAAACATTTCAAATTTAGGAACAATCCTAAACAAAAAAGAAAAGCAATCTATTAATGGAGGGCTTTGGTTTTCTCTGGCAGAATGTCAAGACAATTGTGAAGGGATTTGTGCTATAGGATTTTTGGGTAAAAGATGGGCTTGTTTCGAATAAATCATCATTAATATCAAAATATCAAGCGAACTTCGGTTCGCTTTTTTTATGCTTATATTAAAACTATCTTTGCGCTTTCAAATCAACAAAAATGACTGAGAACGTAAGAGTACGATTTGCTCCAAGTCCAACAGGACCTTTGCATATTGGTGGTGTAAGAACTGCTTTATTCAACTATTTATTTGCTAAAAAACACAACGGAACATTTGTGTTACGTATCGAAGATACCGATCAAACACGTTATGTTGCCAATGCAGAACAATACATCATCGATGCTTTAGAATGGTGTAATATTCCTTTTGATGAAGGACCAGGAAAGAATGAAAAATTCGGACCGTATCGTCAGTCAGAACGTAAAGATTTATATAAAAAATATGCAGATCAATTAATTGAAAGCGGTTGGGCATATTATGCATTTGATACTGCTGAAGAATTAGATGCACATCGTAAAAACCACGAAGAAAATGGTAAAACATTTACGTATAACTGGCATAATCGCGAAAAGTTAAACAGTTCGTTGGCTTTATCGGCTGAAGAAGTGAAAGCTAAACTAGCTGCTGGCGATAAATATGTAATCCGTTTTAAAACTCCGCAAGACGAAACTTTAATAATGGAGGATGAAATACGTGGAACAATTAAGATAGATACCAATGTTTTAGACGATAAAGTTTTGTTTAAATCAGACGGAATGCCAACCTATCATTTAGCAAATATTGTAGATGATCATTTAATGGAAATTAGCCATGTTATTCGTGGTGAAGAATGGTTACCATCAATGGCATTACACGTGTTATTATACAGAGCTTTTGGTTGGGATGCTCCAAAATTTGCACACTTACCATTAATTTTAAAACCGGTTGGTAAAGGAAAATTAAGCAAGCGTGATGGTGATAAATTAGGTTTCCCAGTATTCCCATTAGAATATACCAACGAACAAACAGGTGATGTTTCACGTGGATATAAAGAAGATGGTTATTTTGCCGATGCTTTTATAAACATGTTGGCTTTATTAGGATGGAACCCTGGAACAGAACAAGAAATTTTTTCTTTAGAAGCATTAATTGAAGCGTTCGATTTAAGTCGTGTAAGTAAATCTGGAGCTAAGTTTAGTCCAGATAAAACCAAGTGGTTTAATCAACAATATTTACAGCAAAAATCTGATAAAGAATTAACAGCTTTATACTTACCAATGCTTTCAGAAAAAGGAATAACTACTGATGTGGCATTTGCAGAAAAAGTAGTTGGTTTAGTAAAAGAACGTGCTACCTTCGTGGCTGATTTCTGGGAATTATCAAACTTCTTTTTTGTTAATCCAGAAGAATACGATGCGAAAGCAGCGAAGAAGCAATGGAAAGAAACTACAGGTGAGTTAATGCAAGAATTAGTTTCGGTAATTAAAAATATTGACGATTTCTCGATTGAGAATGCACAGACCGAAATTAAAGGATGGATAACCTCAAAAGAAATTGGTTTTGGTAAAGTAATGCAACCACTACGATTAAGTTTAGTTGGTAAGCTAGCAGGACCTGATTTGTTTGATATCATGACAATGATTGGTAAAGAAACCACAGTACAGCGAATAGAAAACGCTATCAACAAATTATCATAAAAATAAAAAAGCCGCTAAACAGCGTAGTCATGGTCGGAAGAAAAAATCTTCCGACTTTTTTATTTTCCGTCGGTTATAATTTTGGCTTTAATTATTTGAT
>CANNGJ010000013.1 GCA_947504185.1 uncultured Tenacibaculum sp.
TTGTTGATTGTCAAGGCAATTTAGACCATTTTGAAACATAAAAAATGGCCGGAATTTCTTCCGACCATGACTAACCATTTGGTTGCCTTTTTTGTTTTTATACTAAGAATGGTTTAATTCTTTAACCAAGCATTTCTTAAAATTACTTTAGCATCAGTTGCAAGTAATTCTTCAAGTACTAAAGCAGAGCTTTCATACGTAGGTTGTGTAAAATCACCTTCTAATTTTACTAAGTTTCCATTTCTAGTAACTTCCATTGTTATTTTATCGCCAGCTTTCCATTGCATTGTTTTTCCTATGATTGGACGAGCATTTGCTAAAGATACTTTTTCTCCATTTACAGATTCTAAAACATCTCCTGCTTTAATTCCTAAAGCAACTAACCCTGAGTTTGCTCTTGGAGTGAAAAAGATTTTTTTATCATTATTTACTGAAATAAAAGGTTGTCCTTTAGCATCAATAAAATATGCTGAATTAGTTGTCTTTGTTTCTTTTTTAATTCCAACTTTATCAAAATAAACAGAATAATCAATTGGTGTACTTCCTTCTACGTGGTTTGCGAAAAATGCTCCAATTTTAGGGTTTGTCATTTTTACAATCTCAGCAATAATCTCATCGTCTTTAAAAGGTTTATGCGCTCCATATTTGTTAGATAAATCTCTCATTAAATCAACTAAACCATAAGTTCCTTTAGTTTCATCACGTAAAATAATATCTAAACACATTCCTATTAAAGCTCCCTTCATATATACGTTAGAATAATTAGAAGCGTATTCTTTATCTAGAATATTTTTACTCATTTCGGTAAAAGACATATCATCTTTAAAACGTTTAGAAGTAGCAATTTTTCCTTGCATTTTAGCAATAAATGCCTCAGAAGTAATTAAATCTTGATTTACTTGAAATAAGTTCGCAAAGTATTCAGTAATTCCTTCATACATCCATAAGTGCTTAGACATATCAGGCTCATTAAAATTAAAATTATGAATCTCTTCAGAGTGCACTGATAATGGAGATACGATATGGAAGAATTCATGAGAAACAGTTCCGTTAATCATTCCGTCTGCTAATTGCTTTTTAGAATATGATTCAGGATATACAACAGTAGTTGAAGATAAGTGCTCTAAAGCACCAAAACTTTGCCATTTGTATACTGCAGGATCAAATAGATATAATAAAATATTATACTCTTTGGTAGTTTTAAAACCTTTTAAGAAATTACTCTGAGCTTGCACCATTTTCTTTAAGTCAGCTTCCATATCTTTTGCAGAGTGCACTCCGTTAGGAGAATATACAGCTAACGTAACATCAATTCCGTCTACATTAAAACTTACGTTGTTTAATGGAGCGTACATAATTGGATTGTCAGAAATTTCATCATATCTAGAAGCTACAAATACATCTTTAGTATTGTCTTCTTTAGTTGTGTTTTTATTAATTAAAGAAGTAGTTTCGTATAAGTTAGCAGGATGTAAAACATTAATTTTATAAGGTGTTTCTTTCTTTCCAGTAAAGTATCCTACAAAACCTGGAAGGTTTAAGAAAAAGTTTTTATCTTTTTCGATGTTTGTACCTGCCATTACATAAATTCCGTGTTTTACTTCAGAATCGAAAGTGTCATCCACTTGGTATGATAACTTATCCATTTTTGTGGCGTTGTTAATTTTCCAAGAATTTTGATCTAACTTTTCAACAGTTAATTCATTTCCATCATAATCAAAAGCTTTAAAGTTAGACACAAATTGTCCGTAATTACTCATGGCGTAAGTACCAGGAACAATTGCAGGAATGTTATAAACGATGGTAGCTTCTTTAATCTTATGAGGATTAACTTCAACAGTTACTTTGTCATCTACAACATTATTAATGTCGATAGTTGTTTCGATTAAAGGAGTTTCTTTTGTTAAGTTTTTAGAAGAGGAACAACTTCCTAAAACAGCAATAGCAGCAATAGCTACAATTATTTTTTTCATGATGTGATTTATTAGTTTCTAGTATTTGTACTGATTAAAGACGATTTGTTACAAACTATGTAACATATTTAACATCTTTTTAAGAGATACAACCTACGTTAAAACGTTGTACCTTTGCAGCGGCATGAGAATAAGACGAGTTTCAGATTGGTTACCTACTACAAATAAGGAGGTTAAGTTAAGAGGATGGGAAGAATTAGATGTAATTCTTTTTAGTGGAGATGCATATGTAGATCATCCATCATTTGGTCCTGCAGTAATTGGACGTATATTAGAAAGTTATGGACTTAAGGTTGCTATTGTACCGCAGCCTAGTGTGCATGATAATTTACAAGATTTTGAAAAGTTAGGTAGACCGCGATTGTTTTTTGCTGTTACTGGCGGATGTATGGATCCTATGGTTAGTAATTATACGGCAAGTAAACGACGTAGAGATAAAGATGCATATACGCCAAATGGTGATAAAGGATTTAGACCTGATTACGCAACTTCAGTATATTCAAAGATCTTAAAGGAGAAGTTTCCTGATGTTCCTGTATTAATTGGAGGTATTGAGGCTTCATTACGTAGAGTAACGCATTATGATTATTGGTCTGATAAGTTATTGCCAACTATCTTAGAAACATCTAAAGCAGATATGTTGGTGTATGGAATGGGTGAGCAACCTTTACGAGAAATTGTTGAGTTATTACAAAAAGGTGTTCCGTTTTCGAGTTTAAAAACAATTAAACAAACGGCTGTTTTTGTTGATGAAGGAGAGAAAATTCCGAAGAATAAAAATTGGGATGATATTGAAATCAATTCTCATGAAGCTTGTTTAAAAGATAAAAAGACGTTTGCGTCTAACTTTAAAGTAATAGAGCAAGAGTCGAATAAATTACATGCGCGTCGTATATTTCAGCAAGTAGGAGATAAGAAATTAATGATAAACCCTCCTTTTCCAACAATGACAGAAGAAGAGATAGATGCTTCTTTCGATTTGCCTTTTACACGTTTACCACATCCGAAATACAATAAGAGAGGGCCGATTCCAGCGTTTGAAATGATTAAGTTCTCTATAAATATTCACCGTGGATGTTTTGGAGGATGTAGTTTTTGTACCATTTCTGCACATCAAGGAAAATTTATTGCGAGTCGTAGTCAAGAATCTGTATTAAAAGAGGTTGATGCTGTTGCTCAAATGGATGACTTTAAAGGATATTTATCTGATATTGGTGGGCCATCTGCGAATATGTATAAGATGAAAGGTAAAATACAATCTATTTGTGATAAATGTGTTGCACCGTCTTGTATTTCACCAGTGATTTGTTCTAATCTAGATACTTCTCATAAACCATTAACAAAATTATATCAAGCAGTTGACGCACATCCAAAAGTGAAAAAATCATTTATAGGAAGTGGAATTCGACATGATATGTTGGTGCCAGAGTTTAATAAAAACGCAGACCCAAAAGAGCTAGATGCATATACGGAAGAGGTAATGACAAATCATGTTTCTGGACGTTTAAAAGTAGCTCCAGAACATACTTCTGATCCTGTTTTAAAATTAATGCGTAAACCATCGTTTAAATATTTCCATATGTTTAAAGATAGGTTTGATCGTATTAATATAAAGAAGAAATTAAAACTGCAATTAATACCCTATTTTATATCGAGTCACCCAGCTTGTGAAAAAGAAGATATGGCAAACTTAGCAGCCGAAACTAAAGATATGGGTTTCCAGTTAGAGCAAGTACAAGGGTTTACACCAACACCTATGACGGTTGCTACGGTAATTTATTATAGTGGATATCACCCATATACTTTAAAGCCTACTAAAACTCCTAAAACAGCTAAAGAAAAAGAAGAGCAACATCGTTTTTTCTTTTGGTATAAAAAGGAAAACAGAAAGTGGATTAAAGATACGCTTACTAAAGTTGGACGTAATGACTTACTAAAAAAGTTATTGCCTGAAGATAATTCATGGAAGAAAAATAAAGCTGGTAAAGCTAAAAATACTTTTGATGATACGGTAACTGCTTTTAACCCGAAATCTAAAGGTTCAAGAAATAAATCTAAAAGTAAGGGTACAGGTTTTAAGAAGAAAAGGAGGTAATTTCATTAGGGAATCAACCGTTGGTTAATACTTTTATTTTGATATGGACAAAATTACAATGAATTACAACCATTGTTGCCTTTAAGCTGCTTTTTTGTTTTTTACCCTCATTTACTAATATGGAAGATATTCCGAATTGTCAACTTTTGTCTTAACACATTTTGAAAACCCTTTCCCAAAATATCTATCATAAGATTGTTTGTAAAAACCCTCGTAATTAAATAATTTCCAAACTTTATCTTTGTCATAAATTAAAATACTTTCTTTTCTTAACCTAGTTTGTAAAATATTTGAATTTGGATTAAAATATACATTTTCTTTTCCATAACTTTTATAATTTCGTTCTAGTGCTGTAGAATCCAAATAGGGGGTCATTTGCGCTTTGTCAACTAAGTATTTAACTTTATAAAAATAAGTAGAATTACATTTATTTATATCTTGAACTTTTAAGTCTCCTATTTCATTAAATATAATTGGATACTTGTTTTTCTTTTTTGATTCGGAAATCTTTAGAAGTTTCTTTCTAAAACCGTCTTCTCCATATTCCTTTAGATATTTTACAGGAATATTGTTATATTCATACTCCATATCATTTTTGTTAAAAGCGATATATTTTTTATTTACGCTTTCCTCTATTTTTGTTAAAGTCAGTTTTGGTGTGCAACTTATTATTATTTGAAATATTATTATTAAAAAAATCAGTTGATATTTATTATTCATGTTGAATTTCAGTTTCAAGGTTTTTTCTCGCAATTAAATGCAGCAGTTTCAGGAATATGACCTTTTTTAATGATTTATATTCAACGTTAGCGAAATTAAAAGAGTTAAGAATGAAGATAAATTAATTCCCGTTCTCTTCAAGTCTAAGTTCTTTCCATTTAAAATTTCCTTTACTAACAATCGATTGAAAATCTTTATGAATTTGATTAATATAATCATCACTAACTTTTTCTTCTTCAGAAGCTAATTTGGTTTTTAACTCAAGCTCTTTTAAACGATCTCGGGTTTCTCCGTAGATAACCCATAATTCTTTATGGCTATAAAACCCATCCCAAGCGGCAAATATTGCACTTGAAGCACTAAAAAATAAAGTTAAAACTTTAATAAGAGTTTTATAGTTAGGAAAATCATCACCAATAGCTACCAGAAAAGTAATTAGTGCCGATGAAATAGCAATACAGATGTATATACGAAATGATTTTTTCTTGTTTTGTTTGGTACGGCAAGAGGTAAATTCAATCATTTTTGAAATTTCTTCTTGTAAAATTTCAAATCGAGAAGGGTTATTGTTCATAGCATATTAATTCTTGACCAAACATATTTAAAAAAAGAAAAACAACAAAATAAAAGATTAAAGTTCTATAAATTAATTACAAACTTTACAATCGTCTTTGTCTTGAACTTCACCAACGAGTTTTCCTTCCTCGTTTAAAACAAATCCACAGCAATCCATAAATCCTTTTGCAATTAGTTTACGAGCACGTTGAATTTGAGATTTAGTTGTTGGTAAACTCTGCTTTAATGTGTCAGCGACTTCTTGTTGTTTTAATCCTTTAATATCTGATAAAAATAAAGGGTCTCTGTATTTTTTAGGGAGACTTTGTAGAATACCACGTAAACAGTCTCTTTCTGTATGTTTGTGTTCTTCTATTTTAGTTTCTGTCTCAAAATTAGCTAATTCAAATGTTTGGTTTGTATTTTTAAAATGATCCATTATAGAATTACGAGCAATAGTAAAAATCCATGGTTTTAACTTCGTGATATCTTTTAGTGTATGAAGTTTTGTGTGGATTTTTATAAAAGTGTCTTGTAAAATATCGTCCGTAACAGTTTTATCTTTTACTTTACTTAAAATAAAAAATTGAATATCGGTAGCGTATTTTGTCCAAACTTGATTTGTAGTCATTTTAATACAGAATAAAACAGAAATTATTCTTTTATAAATTTAAGGATAATTTCTGTTATAGTTAACAAATATTCTATTTAGCAATTGCAATTATTACAAGAACAATTTTCGCATGTGCAGTTAGCACAACTTCCTGTTTTACATCCGTCACAATTACAAGTACATTGGTTTTTATATTTCATCTTATTTAATCTTTAAGTTCATATAGTAGACTTTAAAAAGACTAAAAAGATGCAATTATTTTGAAAAATATTTTTGTAATTCTTCTCTAACAGGAATAGATTTAATAGGAGAGATGTTTGCACCTCCAGTATTTCCTTTGGGTACCCAAATATTTGTAAAAAAAACAGAAGCTATAATTCGAGTAATTTGCCCAAAAACTTCTTTGATGTTTTTAGTTTTTATACCATGAATCAACATCCAATAGTGAGATGCTATATGTCTGTATAAATGCTTTTGCCCTAAAATATGAGCATTTTCTAAATGATAAAATGACATTTCGAAACGATGGTTTCTCAATGGCATTTTACCTAATTCTAATTGAATTTTAAATTCTTTTTTACGTTGTGATTTGGTCATTTTTTTTACAAAACAGACTAACTTTTATATGAAAAGATGCAAGTTAGTTTACTTTTTCTCCATTAACATAAGTAGCTATTACTTTTGTATTTGGAATTTTATTACCGTCAATAGTCATAATATCATTTTCTAGAATAATAAAATCGGCCAATTTACCAACTTCAATACTCCCTTTTTCATTTTCTTCAAAATTAGCATAGGCATTCCAAATAGTCATTCCTTTTAAGGCATCTTTTCTTGATAAAGCATTATGAGATTGAAATCCTTTTTCAGGATATCCTTTTAAATCTTTTCGAATAGTTGCTGCATAATATGTATACAGCGGACTTACATTTTCAATAGGGAAATCGGTTCCTAAAGCAACTTTACCGTATTGTTTTAATAAATCATTATAAGCATAAGCTCCTTTTATCCTTTCTGAACCAACACGATCTTCGGCCCAATACATGTCTGAAGTTGCATGCGTTGGTTGAATAGATGGTAATACATTTTTAAAATGATGAAAGTCGTTTAAATCAACTATTTGTGCATGTTCTATACGCCAACGTCTATCTTTTTTGTTTTTTAAAACTTCATCATATGTTTTTAACATTACATAATTAGCAGAATCTCCAATAGCATGGGTATTCATTTGATATTCTGAATCAGCTATTCTTTTAGCTAAACTTTGAAGATCATTGTATGAGTTTACTAAAGCACCAAAGTGCCCTTTTTTATCTGAGTATTCATCTTTTAAAGTTGCTCCACGAGACCCTAAGGCTCCATCTGAATAAACTTTTACTGAACGTACATTTAAACGATCGTTTTTTATAATTCCTTTATTTAAGTAGTAATCTAAATTTTCTTTGTTGTTAGAAATCATAGCATACATACGGATTTTTAAATCTCCTGTTTGTTGTAAGCTATCTACTAATTCGATTACTTGTTTATCTAAACCAGCATCGTCAACAGTTGTTAAACCTAGGTCGAAACAGATTTTTTGAGCATCTTTTAATGCTTGAATTTGTTCTTTTTTACTTGGTTTAGGAACTTTAATAAAGTTCATGGCATTATCAATTAAAACTCCAGTAAGTTTTCCGTCTTTTTTTAAGAACTCTCCGCCATTAACTTTTGAATCTAAGGTAATTCCTGCTAAATCAATTGCTGCTTGATTCGCTAACATTGCATGACCGTCAATTCTACGAACAGCAACGGGGATTTTAGGAAAAAGTTTGTCTAATTTTTCTTTAGTAGGAAACTCTTTTACTTCCCAGTCGTTTTGATCCCAACCACGCCCAGTTATGAAAGATGTGTTTTTTTCTTTTTGAAAAGCAACTAATCTATTTAATACTTCATCGTAACTTTTAGTACCCGTTAAATCTACTTTTTGTTGTTGTAAACCTAATCCGTAAAAATGACAATGTGCATCTATAAAACCTGGATATACTGCTTTGTTTTTAGCATCAATAGTTTTTAGAGTAGCATATTTGTTTTGAATTTCTTTATTGCTACCTACGGCAATAAATTTCCCATCTTTAATGGCAAAACTTTCAGCTTTATCGAAACTTGGGTTTACCGTATAAGCATTTGCATTTATAACAATTACATCTGCTTTTTCTTGCTTTTTACATGAAAATAAAATTCCAATTGATAAAAGAGTAATGAATGTTTTTTTCATTTTAGTTTGATTCGTTTTTGTTTTACGGTTTTAAAGTTTCGTTGTTATATAAATATTTATCCATTAAATAAACGATACTAGCCATAGAAGCACTACCTAGTTCTAGCTCGCGCTTATTTACTTTGTCAAAAGTATCGGTTACAGCATGATGGTAATCGAAATATCGCTGCGAATCTGGACGATATCCTACTAAAGTAACGTGGTCATCTTTTAAAGGACCAATATCAGCACCACCACCTCCAGCAGTAATATCATGTAAGCCATATGGAGCTAGGAGTTTTTTCCAGCTTTGTAATAAGACTCTATTTTTATCATTAGCGTCAATTGAAAAACCTCTAGGAGTATGTCCTCCTGCATCAGATTCTAAAGCGCTAATATGTAATTCGCCATTTTCTTTTGCTAAACGAGCATATTCGGTAGCGCCACGCAAACCATTTTCTTCATTCATGAAAAATACAATACGAATGGTGTTTTTAGGTTTAATGTTGTTCTTTTTTAGTAAGTAAGCTACTTCTAAAGATTGTACGATTCCTGTTCCGTCGTCATGAGCCCCTTCACCTAAATCCCACGAATCTAAGTGTCCACCGATAACCATAATTTTATTTGGATATTCACTTCCTTTTATTTCTCCAACTACGTTATGAGAAGGTGCGTCTGGTAGTGTTTCACAACTTTGTTTGAAATAGAATTGTAGGTTAGGATTTTCCTTTAAGTGTTTGCTTAAGTTTTCTGCTGCTCTTGAACTAATTGCGGCTGTTGGTATATGTTCTGATTTCGGAATTTCTCCATAACCCATAGATCCGGTATGCGGATAATCGTCAATTCCATTAGTCATAGAACGAACAATTACTGCTTTTGCTCCAAATTTACCTACAGTAGCTGCGCCACCGTAACGTTGTCCTACACAACCTCCGTAAGCTTTAAATGTATTGATTAATGTATTGTCAAAAGCTCCATTGAAAAACACAATTTTTCCTTTGGCTTTATCTCCTAATTTTTTGGCTTCGTCTAAGCTTTTTACTTCAATAAGTTCTGCGGTAATGCCCTCTTTAGGAGTCGCGATTGAACCACCTAATGCGCAAATAGGAACATTGATTTTTTCTCCATTGAATTCATAGTTTGCAACTTCCTTTTCTCCACGTACCCAATGCGAAACCATTACAGGTTGTAGCCAAACAGAATCTAGCCCAACTTCTTTCATTAGTTGCTCTCCCCAAATAACAGATTTTGCCGCTCCTTCTGAACCCGATAATCGACTTCCGATATTTTGCGTTAAATCTCGAAGCCATTCATAGGATTTTCCTTCGGTTAAAGCTGCATTAAAAATTTGCTTTATTTGAGTTGAATCTACTTTCTCTTCATTAGAAAGTCCAGCAAATGTTGTACTTGTTTTTTTCTTTTCTAACTGGCAGGATATTAAAAATAACCCTGTAATTAATAGGAGGGATGTTCTTTTCATTTATGGTTCGTTTTACAGAACCATAAATGTAAGTTTTATAATTTAGAAAAGAGAATCAAATTTCCAAGTTAATCCACCAAGAGCTTGAAACCCTTGTACGTTAAAGTTGGTAAACCTTTGGTAGTCGTTGTTTAATACATTATTTAAGTTTAAAAAGACAGAGAATGAGTCGTTAAAATGATAACCACCATTAAAATTAACATCGAAATAACTTTTTAGACTAATTGTATTTGGCGGAGTAACAGAAGGTACCGCTTCATATTCTTTTCCTTTTCGTTCTCCAACAAAAAAGAAGTTGGCACCAGCAAACCATTTGTCAGTTTTATAGGTTCCAAAAAGTTCACCTTTTATTTTTGGAGCATTCCAAGGCTCTTGTAGGTTTGTTAACGTGAATTTATTGAATTGCGCATTCATACCTACCGTTAAGTTTTTAATTCCATTAAAGGCAGCTTCACCAAAGAATGACATTAACTTTATGTCGTCATATTCTGTTTTAAATGAATTTCCGAATTCATAACCAAAGAAGGTAAAAGCATCTGTACCTGCGACATTATTTCCGTTAGATTTTGATTGATTTAAACTAAAAAACGGATTGTTTTCTATCTCAGCATAACTTGCTTTGAAATTGTAACTAAACTGCGCATCTAATTTTCCTCTTATACCAGCAAAAGCATTGTATTTTTTATTGGTTTGTAATATTTGTTGAGTTGGCGAAATGTATGGATTTTTATCAGCAAGTGATTGATAAGAATTTGTTTCTAAATCTCCAGAAGCTCCTATAAATACATTTGCAAAATCTTTTACGATTGGATATGAGATTTCTACATCGGGATATATAAAGAAGTTATTGTCTTTATTTTCTAAATCTAAAGAGAAGTATGCTTTAGCTCCAAGTTGAATCGCTAAATCTTGTACAACGAATTTATATGTTGGGTGCAATCCAACAGTAAAAAAACTATGTTTTAATTGATTTCGAGCTTCGTAAGAATTTTCGAATTTACCTCCTAAATAGCTTAAAGTTGTATTGATATATAAATCATTTAATTGACGATGGAAGTTGTCTAACGGAAATTTAAAGGTAGCATCGGCATCAATTAAAAACTCACTACTACTTAGAATATCAGAAAAATAGTTTAACGAACCATTTGCTTCTTCTAAATATGAATCATCAAAATTAATGTTACCAAATATTTTAAACGAATTATAAGCTTGCTCTTCTTCAATAGCACTTATGGTAGCATCAGTAAAAGAAATATTTGTTGGTAAACCATACCAGTTACTTTTATTACGTTCCGCATTTAAACCCGCTTTCCAATCAAAATAGCGCTCTTGTTGTGCATAAAATAAATTCAAATTAGCATTATAGAAGGTACTGCTAAGTTTTGTATTTTCAACTGGATCTATCGATAATAGAAATTTTAAATGTGCGCCCAACTCACTATTATAACTCTCATTACGTCTTATGTAGGCTTCTAAAAAAGGAGTAATTTTATTACCAAGTCCTAAAGAAAGGTAATTAGGGTAAAGTCTTTCGCGCTTTCCTAAATCAACCTTTTTCATAGTACCACTTTTTGGAATAAAAGTAGAAGCAACAGGAACAGAGAAAATTTGATATTCTAACTCCTTTTTTTGAGTTTCTTTGGTGTGCTGAATTATTGGTTTTTGCTTTATTTTAAAGGCATCTGTAATTTTAGGAACATATGATGTTACTACATTTACGACTTCAGTTTTTATTATAGTGTCTTTTGCTTTTTCTGGAGCTTTCTTTTCTTGCGAATTCGCAATTAATGTTACTAATACAGCAAGTAAAACTATGTGCTTTTTCATCGATTTAATCATTGAGCTTTCTTTTGTTTTCAACAAATTTTAGTTTTGGTTAGTTACTGATTCGTTTGTTTTCGCTTCTTTGTTTTTAATGTTTCGAAGCTCGTTTTTAGCTTCTTCTAACACATCTTTATATTGCGTAAAGTTTTTAATAATATTCTCTAAAATATATGTTGCTTGGTATGCATCTTTTAAAGCATAATAGTTTTTAGCCATTACTATATAACTCTTAACTCCCCAATATTTATAAGATGAGTAGTTTGCAATTAAATCTTGAATCGCTTTGTTTGAAGTTTCGTAATCTTTGTGTTCATTTAAAAAGAAAGCATTGTAGTATAAACTTTCAGCTTTTAATTCGCCAGTAGCTTTTTTACTTACTTCGTTAAAAAACTCTTCAGCGGTTATAAAATCATCACTTTTAAACGAAGAACGAGCAATGATAACTTTAGCATCCTCGATAACCTTAGTGTCAACTTTACCATTGCTTAATACTTTTTCTGCATATGAAATTGCATTTGCATAATCTTTATTATTGTAATGACCTTTCATTAAATTACTTTGCGCAAAAATGATGTTTTGAGGATAATTAGCTTCTTTTTCTAATTGCTCAAGAACTTGCATTCCGTTATTCCAATCTTCTTTTTCTAAATATATTTTAGCTAGTTTGGCTAAAGATTCTTCGGAGAACTCGCTTTTATCTTGACTAATAACATAGGTGTAATGCGGAACAGCATTGTCAAATTTATTAGTATTATTATAGGATTGTGCTAAATAAAAATGAGCCTTTAAAGCATTGATTCCTGAAGGGAAGGTTTGTAGATATTTATTAAATCCTTCAATAGCTCTAGCTGTGTTATTTTCTAAAAATTTGTTTTCAGCAGATTGATAAGTTGCGTTATCAAGTTCAGCATCTGTAACATTTACAAATTTTACATTTTTAACCCAAGCAGCATATTCATCTACCTTACCAATATCTATATATACATTTTTAACATTGGAAACAGCTTGTTTTGCTTCGTTTGAATTTGGGTGTTTAGCAACAATTTCTTTGTATTTTTCTAAAGCTTTTTCATTGTTATTATTATTGTAGTATAACAATCCTTGGCGTAAAAGTACATTAGGTACGTAGTTACTTTTTGAATGCTTTGATAATAAGTTATTATAAGTTTCTTGGGCCTTAGTAATATTGTTCGTAGTTGTATATGTCGTCGCTAGTTGAAATAAAGCATCGTCTTGTAACTGTGAATCAACATAATCATTAATCAGTGTTTTTAAACTTTCGATTTTTGATTCATTATTACCCATATAACCTTTACTCATAGCTATTTGATATTGCGCATAATCAGCACCAACACCACCTTCTTGTACTACTTTATTATAAGCTTCAATAGCTTTAGTATAGTTTTTTGTAGCATAGAAAGAATCGCCTAAGCGATTAGAAGCATCATCGTTTAAATCATTATCATCTATTTTTTTGTCTAAAAACTGTTGAAAATGCTTTGCAGCATCGTCATATTTTTTAAACTTAAAATAGGTATAAGCAATATTGTAATCTAATTTTTTTATCTCTTCAATATCGTCTTTCGTTATTAATAGAAAACTAGCTAAAGCGTCTTCGTAATTTCCAAGTAAGTAGTCTGTTTCTGCTAGCCAAAAAGTACCTTTATTACTTACCGAAGCATTTTCTGCTAAAGTGGCATTGTAAAAATATGGTTTCGCTTCTTTTAGTTTATCTTCATTAAAAAGCTGAATTCCTCTATACAATGAAACTTCATTTGCTAACCTTTTGTTTTTAGGAGAATTTGTAGTGTTTAAAAAATCTAAAGCTCCTTGATAATCTTGTTGATGTAAATAAGAAGTAATTAATAAATTACTTATTTCGGCTGTGTTAGGTGAAGTAGGGTATTTTGCTAAAAAACCTTTTAAAACATCAGGAACACTTTCATATGGATTACCTTGTTCATAGCTTAATTTTGCATAGTTTAACGAAGCACCTTCAGTAATTTTAGGATCAAACTCCATTTCACTAGCATTTTTAAATGCATTTAGAGCTTCTGGTTTTTTCTTTAATTCTAAATAACATTCTCCTAAATGATAATAAGCATTTTGAGCAACTTTATTATTTCCGCCAATAATTTTATTGAAATTGCTAATTGCACTTTCATAATCTTTTTGCTGGTAATAAGCGTATCCTAAATAATAATAATCCGTATTAGTCCATTTACCTCTTTTACCTTTATATGCTTTTAAATAAGGAATTGCCTCTTCGTATTTAAGAAGATTAAAATAACTCTCTCCAATAATCTTTGAAATTTGAGAAATTTCTTTTTTGTCTTTTGTTTCTTTTAGAAGTTTCTCTCCGATTTGAACGGACTTATCAAAACGTCCTGCTTTAAAACTAATATCTAGAATATAATAATTTGCTTTTGCTTGGTAAGTAGCATCGTTAGCCAGTTGACTTAAATTATCTTCAGCCTCCCCAAAATTTTCTTGTTTGTAAGCTATAAAACCATAATAATAACGAGCATCGTTACCATAAATAGGATTTCCTAATAAGGTTTGAAAACGAGACTTAGCATCTTTTAAATAGTTTGACACTAACAGTGCATATCCCATTTTATAATTCAACTCATTTTTTTCTTTTTGAGTTAATAGCTTTTCATTTACTTTTTGATACCATTTTAAGGCATGTGCAGCTTTTCTGTTCGCAAAATAATAGTTTCCAACGTTTAAAAAAGCTTTCTCAGTCTTATTGTTATAAGGATGATTTTTAACGAAATCAATTACTTTTTCATCAGCATTGTCTTGAATTAATTTAACAGCAGCCATGGCGTCGTAATAATCGGCATCAGCTTTTAAATTTTGATGATTATCAGATTCATTAGAAACCTTTATAAACAATTGCTGTGCAGCTGCATAAGCTTTGTTGTTGTATAATCGCGTGGCTTTATGGAAGTCTGAACTAAGATCAGAATTAATAGCGGTTTTTTGCGCTATTATTGATGTTGAAAAGGCTAATAAAAATAATAAATAGCAGCTTTTTTTATAACAAATAAATCTCATATATTTTAGTTATCTAGAAACTATAACGTTCGTTTTTTATTTTTGTTGGGAGACTTTATATCAAAAGTAAGAAATGTTATAGAATTACATAATAAAATTTTAGATTTGTAAAAACGAATAGACCTATGGCAAACCCTGTTTTACATCTTGAAAATGCAGATATTTATCAGCAAGATAGTTTAGTGTTATCAAAAGTAAATTTCACTTTAAATAAAGGAGATTTTTATTATTTGATTGGAAAAACAGGAAGCGGAAAAAGTAGTTTGCTTAAAACCTTGTATGGAGATTTAAGATTACAGCGTGGTTTGGGTACTATCGTTGATTTCGATTTAAAAAAAATGAAGGAAAAAGACATTCCTTTTTTAAGAAGAAAATTAGGAATTGTTTTTCAGGATTTTAAATTATTGAATGATAGAAATGTTTTTGAAAACTTAGAATTCGTTTTAAAAGCTACTGGATGGAAAAATAAAACAGATATGAAAAATAAGATTCATGAAGTTTTAGATAAGGTAGGAATGAAAGAGAAATACTATAAAAAGACTTTCGAACTTTCAGGAGGAGAACAACAGCGTGTAGCTATTGCAAGAGCTTTATTAAACGATCCTGAATTAATTTTGGCAGATGAACCTACAGGGAATTTAGATCCAAAAACTTCATTGGAAGTTATGGAGTTGCTAAATGAAATTCATAAAAGTGGAAAAACCATTTTAATGGCAACTCACGATTATCAACTAATAGTAAAGTTTAAACAAAAAACTATTAAGTGTGAAGGAGGGGAGTTATTTGAAGTAGTACAACAAGCAGTTTAAAATAATAATAACCCACTCCAAATAAATGAAGTGGGAAAATTGCTATGAAAAACTATGAAAGAGAAACACTGCTGATGTTTCTCTATATTAAAGACGTTTTTTTTAAGGAAATCTTACACTAAAAAATAACTTTAACAAATTTTTATAAAAAACAAAAATCCTGAGTCGAAACTCAGGATTCTTTATATAGTTAGTATAAATACAGTTACCTTTTTTATAAATTTAAAGAAGCATTGTTATTTTTAACAGCTTCTGCAGAGGCAGCTAAATGTGCTTTTTCTGCATCAGATAAATTAATACTTACGATTTTTTCAATTCCGTTTTTACCTAAAACTACTGGCACACCGATACATAAATCAGATAAACCATATTCTCCATCTAATAAAGCAGAACAAGGGAATATTTTCTTAGTATCACAAGCAATTGCTTGAACCATTCCAGAAACAGCAGCACCAGGTGCATACCAAGCAGAAGTTCCTAACAATCCAGTTAAGGTAGCTCCACCAACTTTAGTATCTTGTTTAACTTGTTCTAAACGCTCTTCTGATAAAAATTCAGAAACAGAAACAGAATTACGAGTCGCTAAACGAGTTAAAGGAACCATTCCTTTATCTGAGTGACCACCGATAACCATTCCGTCTACATCAGAAATTGGAGCTTCTAATGCTTCCGCTAAACGGTACTTGAAACGAGCAGAATCTAAAGCTCCACCCATACCGATAATTCTATTTTTAGGTAAACCAGTTGTTTTATGTACTAAATAAGTCATTGTATCCATTGGGTTAGAAACAACGATGATGATCGTGTTTGGAGATTGCTCAATTAAACTAGCAGAAACCATTTTTACAATACTAGCATTGATACCTAATAACTCGTCACGAGACATACCAGGTTTACGAGCAATACCAGAAGTAATTACACACACATCAGACCCGGCAGTTTTGCTATAATCTCCAGTAGTTCCAGTAATTTTAGTATCGAAACCATTTAAAGAAGAAGTTTGCATTAAATCCATAGCTTTACCTTCAGCGAAACCTTCTTTAATATCTACTAATACAACTTCTGATGCGAAATTTTTAATAGCAATGTACTCTGCACAACTTGCACCTACAGCACCTGCTCCTACAACTGTTACTTTCATTTTATATTTTTTTAATTGTGATGATTAATTTAAGATGCACAAAAATAGCGATTTGGCTATGGATATAAAAAGAAAACCCCATCGAAATTTCGATGGGATTTAAATCTGTTAATTATAACTAAATATTTTTAAATCTTTACCTTTTCTAAAATAAATCTTTTTAGCTGGTTTGTCTATTTTGTATTTAGGTTTGTCTATTCCAAATTCATAAGTTTCAATAGTATCACCAGAGTCTTTATTAACCTGTACTAAAACCTTCTTTCCACCTTTGTTCGCATAGAAAAAAGCATTATTTTTAGTAGCTTTAAAAGCATTATGTCTATTTGTATCCCAAATTTTTTCTGCAACAGAATTCATCAATGCTCCTTGGTTATATTGGTCATAACCTTTATGGAATTTAGATTCACCTTCTCCTTTCTTTAACATGTTTTGCTCTCCAACAAAGTGCTCAGATACATGTAATCCAGCCCCCGCAGACATATTATAAGCACCAGCTAAATGCATAGCTGAACCTGTCATACCTAATGCAAAAGCACCAACGTTTTTTAAATGACGTAAGCCTTCTCCTGGTTGTTTAAAGTATTCTTTTTTGATAAGATTCCCCTGAAGGTCTACCATAACATATTCCCAATTTCCATTAATAAAATAGCCTTTTTCTCTTCCTTCAATAAGGTTAATATCATTTTTATTATGAAAATCAATTTTTTGTACTTGATCTTTTCCAAGTCCTTTATCAGGATTTAAAATATATAATTTTTTTCCGCTTAAAAGAATTAGGTTGTTATTCTTTTTGTCAAAAGTAAGTTTGTCATTTTTTTCGTCTAGACCTATTCTATAAACTCTTTTTTCTTTTCCATTTTCGTAATATTCAATTCTATAAGGAGTTACAAAAACAGTACCTTTATCATAAGAAAAAGTAGTGAATTCTTCTTCATCATCTACTTCGAAATCTACATTTTTAATTACTTTTTGAGATTTTTTCCAAATCTTTTTACCTGTATTATCAACTAAGTGTTTTTTGTTCTTGTAATAAACAATATATCCATCATCAGTTTTTTCTACACCTTTTACCTTTTTTCTTTTAAATTCTTTTTTCCAAGATTCTTTACCTGTATGGTAGTCATATAATTTAGCTCCATCTTCATGAATTAGGAATAATTTCCCGTCTTCAAATTGATAGTCTACAAAGCCTTCATCTAGTTTTATAGATTTTTTCCATACTTCATCACCAGAGTTATTATCAAAAGCAATTAATTCTTTACCAATAACTTTTTTTCCAAGTAATGATAACCCCATTGTAAAACCAGCTTTTATAGCGCCTCCAATTAAAGAGCTACTTTTATTTTCTACGGCGATTAGAGACTTGTTATCTTCTGTAAAGAATAACTTACCAGCATCGTATTTTTCTGATAAAATAATATTACCATCTTCTTTATTGATTAAGAAAACAGTTTTACCAGCTGTAAAAGCAATTCTATTGTTGTTTTGAATAAAATTATGAATTGTTCCACCACCTAATAAACTTCCTAATTTTTTGTTTGTTTTTATATCATTTTGCCAAAAAATATTATCATTTTCTATACTAACTAAAAAAAGTTTTGCTTCAGTTTTAGCAGTTTTGGTAGTAAATAAAATAGCGTTTTTTCCAAATACAAATTTGGTAGAAATAATATCTTTATAGCCATTGTTTTTTTTATCCAAAATTTTATGACCAGTTTTAATATTAAAAACTGTTTGGTTAAATTCACCAAAAGGAGACAAAGGGATTTCTTTAAAAGATGACCCGCCATCTTGACCAAGAGCATTTAAACTTTTTACAAATCCAGTTTCTTTGAACTCCCATATCTTATTGCCAGTTTCACCATTGATTCCATATACAGCTCCGCCAGTTGTAACTACAGGAATACCTGTAAGCTTGTGTAAAGAGATGTCGCTGATTTTACTATCTAAAGAAATTGAATGATCTGGTTTTTTTTGAGAATGAACCCAAAGAGAGGTTAGAAATAATAAAATAAAAATTTTTGTTTTCATAACTATTTAATGTTAAGAGGTTGATTTTAATAAATAAAGCCCGAAAATATAAAATAAAAAAGAACCTTACATGGAAAGTAAGATCCTTTTTTTAAGATTTTTTTAACAATAGTACTTATCTGAAACTGAAAGCGATTCCACCAGAAATAGTATTGTATTCTCTTAAAGTATAATCTGCAAATATTTTAAAAAAGCCTAAGCTTAATCTAGTACCTATAGTTGTACTAAATCCATTAGCGCTAAAACTTGCATTTAATGGGTTTACTAAAGGTTCCGTGCTAATCGTTGTTCCTGTAGCGTTTGTATAATCTAAATTATAGGTTCCTTTTAAGTTTAAATCAGAAGTACCTCCTCCATATCCGATACCTGCATATACGTTTATGATTGGAAAATTTAGTGAAGCAATAGCTTGTATGGTGTAAGAGTTTAATTTAAACTCAGCTTCTTGCCCTGAACCAGAAATTGAACTATCGTTTTGTAAATCGTAAGTAACCTTCATGTTTGTGTAGGCTCCTAGTAAGGAAACATGTAAAGGAAGCTTATCTAAAGGACCAAACCAACTTGTAATTTCTTTTTTTATTCCTAGCCCCAATAATTCTCCTTTTACATCATCAGATCCTACTTTAGGAACTAAACGTAACATTGCATCTATTTTATAAGGTAAGCCTATGTTGAACTGAACTACAGGTGCAGGAACTGCATTTAAAGGTAAATCATCTTTTATACCATCAGGCATTCTAAAAGTAGCTGAAATTTCTTCATTAATAGTAGCTCCACTTTGGTCTTTTAAAGTCCCCGCTGGAATGGTGATTTCTACTTCGTCACCATTTGGAACTTCTCCACCGGCAACAGTTGGTGACGTACCAGGAGATGAACTAACAGTACTTAAACCTAAGTTAGCAAAGCTAAAAACTTCATCCTTTGTAGGAATTGAAGCTAAGTTAGCTCCTATGGTGATGTCAAAACCAAATTTTTTATGAACTTTTGCTGTATGGTACCAACCTCCGTTCATACTATAAATCAACCCTTTCATAGCTGGGTTAACATAAGCTTTGGTCAGTTTAGAAGCATCATCTTTTCCTGCTAATAAAATAGCTTCAAGACCATCTTGAGCTTTTAAATTAATAGAAAGAAAAAGTATACTTAATGTTATTAAAATTCGTGTTTTCATTTCAACTTTTATTGGTTAAACTTTAGCTAAAATAGTATATAAAACATAAATATTAATACTTAAATATAGTGATTTACTGAAAAAATAAAACCTCAACAAATTTGTTGAGGTTTTAAAAACTGTTTTAATTAAAAAAACAATGCTTGTTATGCATCAATATTTGCATACTTAGCATTTCTTTCAATAAAATCTCTACGAGGCGGAACTTCATCTCCCATTAGCATTGAGAATACTCTATCTGCTTCTGTACCGCTATCAATTACAACTTGACGTAAAGTTCTGAATTCAGGATTCATTGTTGTATCCCATAATTGTTCAGCATTCATCTCTCCAAGACCTTTATAACGTTGAATATTTACGCTTCCACCCATTTTTTGAGCGATTAAGTCACGTTGATTGTCATCCCATGCGTATTCACGTTTCTGACCTTTTTTAACTAAATATAAAGGAGGTGTAGCAATATAAATGTAACCTTGCTCTACCATATCACGCATATATCTAAAGAAGAATGTTAAAATTAAAGTAGCAATATGCGAACCATCTACATCGGCATCACACATAATAACTACTTTATGATAACGTAATTTTGATAAATTTAAAGCACGAGGATCTTCTTCTGTTCCTATTGAAACTCCTAAGGCAGTAAACATGTTTTTGATTTCTTCATTTTCAAAAACTTTATGCTGCATTGCTTTTTCAACATTTAAGATTTTACCTCTTAAAGGGAGAATAGCTTGGAAATTACGATCACGTCCTTGTTTTGCAGTACCACCTGCCGAATCTCCCTCGACTAAGAAAATTTCACATTGTGCAGGATCAGTTTCAGAGCAGTCAGATAATTTACCAGGTAAACCACCAATGCTCATTACTGTTTTACGTTGCACCATTTCACGAGCTTTACGAGCTGCATGACGTGCTTGGGCTGCTAAAATTACTTTTTGAACAATTGTTTTAGCATCGTTAGGATTTTCCTCTAAATAATCAGTAAGCATTTCTGAAACTGCTTGTGATACAGCAGAACTTACATCACGGTTACCTAATTTAGTTTTTGTTTGTCCTTCAAATTGTGGCTCAGCAACTTTTACAGAAATAATTGCAGTTAACCCTTCACGGAAATCATCACCAGCAATATCAAACTTTACGTTCTTTAATAATCCAGATTCGTCAGCATACTTTTTTAAAGTATGGGTTAATCCACGACGGAAACCAGATAAATGCGTTCCTCCTTCGTGTGTATTAATGTTGTTAACATACGAATGTAAATTCTCTGAATATGAAGTATTATACACCATAGCTACTTCAACAGGTATTCCATTTTTCTCACCTTCCATTGCAATAACTCCTTGCGTTAATTGCTCACGAGTAGAATCTAAATACTTTACAAATTCAGATAACCCTTCGGTAGAATGGAAAGTTTCCATAATATCATTTCCTTCATCATCTTTATTACGTTTATCTGTTAAAGTTATTGTAATCCCTTTATTTAGATAAGACAACTCACGCATACGTGTTGCTAATGTATCGTAATTGTATTCAGTTGTTTGAGCAAAAATTGATTTGTCTGGTAAAAATGTTACGATTGTTCCAGTGAAATCAGTTTCTCCAATTGTTTTTACTGGGTATAAAGTTTTACCTTTTTCGTATTCTTGTTGCCAAATCTTTCCGTCTTTATGAACAGTCGCTGTTAAGTGATCTGATAATGCGTTTACACAAGAAACACCAACACCGTGTAATCCACCAGAAACCTTATATGAATCTTTATCGAATTTACCACCAGCACCGATTTTTGTCATTACTACTTGTAATGCTGAAACTCCTTCTTTTTTGTGAATTCCCACAGGAATACCACGACCGTTATCTTTGGTAGTAATAGAGTTATCTTCATTAATAGTTACATCAATTCTATCACAATGACCCGCTAATGCCTCATCAATAGAATTATCTACAACTTCATATACCAAGTGGTGTAAACCTCTAACTCCTACATCTCCAATATACATTGATGGGCGCATTCTTACATGCTCCATTCCTTCTAATGCCTGAATACTCGAGGCATCATAACTATGTTTTTTTTCTTCGCTCATTATAAAGTGAATTAAATTAAAATCATTGCATGAAAAAATCGCTCGAAAGCGACTTTTGTTGTCTTACAAATTTACGAAATTTTAAAGGGAGTAGAAAGTTTTTAAGCGATTTACGGTATAAATTATTAACATTTGTTGAAAAGGTAAAAGTGGCTTAAAACTCCTGAAAATAAGGCTATGATGTATTTTGGTTGTTTTTTTGTTTGTTGATAAAGATTAAACTATACAAAACCTCTCAGAAGCGATATTTTAATTTTCTAATTTATTGTTTGAATCGTTTTCTTAGGCCTAAAATGATAAAAGTTAGAAGAATTGTACTAAAAAATATTTGAAAGGATCTCAAATGCCAGTTTTGATAAATAATATTTTTGCTCTCTTTCAAAAAAGGAAAAGAATTTGCCATACTCTTTTGAAATGAGTTTGATAAGTTGTTTGTAATTGTAGGTTCATAAAAATAATAAATGAATGGAAAAATAATAAAGTTTAAAATAATAAACCAAAAAGTAGGTTTTAAAAAATTTTGTGTATAACCGCCAATTAAATAGTAAAATTGATAAAATATCCAACTGAAATATTTTTTCTCTTTCCAAAGGATCTTTTTTCTCATTTCCATTTCGCTTATATAAAAAATGCCTGAATATTCCCAGTTTTTAAGATTGTCAAAATTTCTTTTAAACTCTCTATAGACATTTAGGTATTTTTCTTCATTACCTTTCTCTTCTTTTAGGACAATTCTTTCCTTATTAATCTTCCATTTACATTCGTGAAAATTAACGTTATCTAAGTATGTGCTTTCTATCTTAGTTTCAGAAAAATTAATTTTTTTGAAACTAAAGCCTTTAGGAAGAGAAACTGAATTTAAGATTAGATAAGGAACCAATTGAGTGAAACTTCTGTCAAATAGTATTTTGAAATGTTTAATGGTTTTATCATTAATGTTTTCAGAAATATTTGGATATTCTTTTTGTTTAGTAAGAAAATCTTTTATAAAGCTGTATGATGTTTTTATTTTTTTAGTAAGCTTCTCATAATCGGATTTATATTCTTCTGAAAACTTTAAAATATCGACTAAATACTCAAGCTCTAAATGTAAATTAGTTTCTATGTCATTTAAATCAACCCTATAAATATTTTCAATACTAGATAAGTTGCCATTGGAGTATTTACAATTATAAAGAGAGAAATTATTGTTGATAAAATTATTCTGTATTAAAAAGTTGTTTTTAAAAGAGCAATCGGAAAAAGAAAGATAATTGTAAAAAAGGTATTAGCTATTATTGTTGAATCTTTGAAATAACATGACATTATTTCTAAACCATTGACACAGTATGAATGGTCTATGGTTAAAATATTAATATTACAATTCCAAAACCAAAGTGTTTTTTTAAAAGTAGACCATATTATTGTTACTTCTTTTGAGAAGTTTACTCCCCAAAAATTTAACTCATCATTAAATAAGCAATAATCCATTCTGACTTCTACATCAATTGAGTTTTTTCCTTCAGGATGCCAGTAATTTGAGTATTTATCTTTTAGTTTTTTACCATTAAAAGAAGGGAATTCATAACCCAAAAAATGAAAATTTTCTTTATTAATTTTTTCTTCTTTTAGAACCTCCCAAAATTCTAAAGACTGCTCTTCATTCCAGTTGAATTTATCACATTGAAAATACTCATCTAGTTTTTGTTCATTCATGTTAGCTAATTTTTTAAGTAAAAATAAAAAATCCCACCAAATGGTAGGATTTTTATCGATTTTTAAATTTAAAACTTTTTTTAATAAGAATCGTCATGTACGTTAGTAATGGCTCTTCCAGAAGGTTCGTTCATGTTTTTAAACGCTTCATCCCATTCTAAAGCTGTAGCAGTACTGCAAGCAACACTTGCTTCTTGAGGTACACTTAATGCAGCAGTATCACTTGGAAAGTGTTCTTCAAAAATAGTTCTGTAATAAAACTCTTCTTTGTTTTGAGGAGTTTGTATTGGGAATCTAAACTTAGCATTTGCTAATTGTTCATCTGTTACTTCTTTATCAACTACTTCTTTTAAAGTATCAATCCAACTATAACCAACACCATCGCTAAACTGCTCTTTTTGTCTCCAAGCTACGCTTTCAGGCAGCATATCTTCAAAAGCTTTACGAATTACCCATTTTTCCATGCGTTCTCCATTAATCATTTTGTCTTTTGGATTGATGCGCATAGCAACATCCATAAATTCTTTATCTAAAAAAGGTACACGACCTTCAATTCCCCAAGCCATTAAACTCTTATTTGCTCTTAAGCAATCGTACATATGTAACTTATCTAATTTACGAACAGTTTCTTCATGGAATTCTTGCGCGTTTGGTGCTTTATGGAAATATAAATATCCTCCAAAAATTTCATCGGCTCCTTCACCAGATAATACCATTTTAATTCCCATAGATTTAATTACACGAGCCATTAAATACATTGGTGTAGAAGAACGGATTGTAGTAATGTCGTAAGTTTCGATATTGTAAATAACATCTTTAATAGCGTCTAAACCTTCTTGAATTGTAAATTTAATTTCATGATGAATCGTACCAATGTAGTCAGCAACTTTTTGTGCTGCCGCTAAATCAGGTGAGCCATCTAAACCAACAGAAAAAGAATGTAATTGTGGATACCAAGCTTCTGACTTGTCATCAGATTCAATTCTCATTTGAGAATATTTTTTAGCAATAGCTGAAGTTACTGAAGAGTCTAATCCACCAGAAAGTAACACTCCGTAAGGAACATCTGACATTAATTGTCTGTGCACAGCAGCTTCTAAAGCTTCTTTCACTTCTTGAATACTTGTTTCGTTTTCTTTTATAGCTTCATAGTCAGACCAATCTCTTTTGTACCATTGTACAAATTCTCCGTCTTTACTTGACATATAATGTCCTGGAGGGAACAGCTCTATCTTAGCACAAATACCTTCTAAAGCTTTTAATTCTGAAGCAACATAGAAAGTTCCGTTTTGATCCCATCCAATATATAGAGGAATAATTCCCATATGATCGCGAGCAATAAAATATTCATCTTTTTCAGCATCGTACAAAGCAAAACCAAAAATTCCATTTAAATCATCAACAAAATCAACTCCTTTTTCTTTATATAAAGCTAGGATTACTTCACAATCTGATTCAGTTTGAAATTCATAGTCAAAATCAAACTCTTTTTTCAATTCTCTATGGTTGTATATTTCTCCATTGGCAGCTAGAACTAATTTTTTATCAGCGCTAAATAAAGGTTGTTGCCCAGAAGCAGGGTCAACAATAGCCAAACGCTCATGAGCCATAATTACCTTTTCATCACTGTAAATTCCGCTCCAGTCTGGGCCACGATGACGAATTTTTTTAGCCATTTCTAATACTTGAGGTCTTAAACTTTCAGAAGATTGTTTTAAATCAAACGCACATACAATTCCACACATAACTTTATATTTTTATACTTTGAGTAATTTTTTGTTTACTATTCTGGTACAAATAACTGAATGATGTTTGTATTTGAAAACTAAATATTAAATTATGGTTATATATTTTAATTAACATCTTGTTATTTGTATTGATATGAAAGTTGTTTTGCAGTAAACTACTTATAAAGCTTATTGTTTTTTGTTTTTAAAGAAATAATTGAAATAAAAATTTGGATTCCAGAAAATCTATTTTACATTTGTACCATAATGATGAAACAATTATTAAATAACTGGTGGTGGAGAACTCATAACTTACGTTAGTGAGACCATACCGTTATATCTATAATACAACGAAAAGGCTTATCTCATGATAAGCCTTTTTTGTTACAATAAATTTAAAAATGAATAAAGTAAAGTTTACAACAATATCTAAGCAACAATTGGCTGATACCGTTACACCAGTTAGTTTATACTTGCGAACGCGAGATAAATATGCGAATAGTTTATTGTTAGAAAGCTCAGATTATCATAGTAAAGAAAATAGTTATTCTTTTTTATGTATTGAGCCTTTAATAACTATTAAAGCTGATGAGAACGATATTTCATTTTCATATAAAAAAGTAGAATTAGATAGAAAAACGATAGGTCGTAATTTTTATACACAGTTTGATAGTTATAGTAATTTAATAGATGTTGATTGTTCAAGTGAAATTAAATTATTCAATGGATTGTATGGATATACAACTTTTGATGCCGTTCAGTATTTTGAAACAATACAATTTGATTCAAAGAAATCACCATCAGCAATTCCAATGTTACAATACAGTTTTTTTAGATTTATTGTTGCGATCAACCATTTTAAAAATGAACTAATTTTAATTGAAAATATTCCTAAAGGAGAAAATTCTCGATTATCTGAAATTCAAAACTTAGTAAACTCTCAATCATTTGCTAAGTATCAATTTAATTTTGAAGGAAGTGAAACTTCTAATATTACAGATGAGGAGTTTAAACAAAACGTTGCTAAAGCAAAAGAACACTGTAAAAGAGGAGATGTTTTTCAATTAGTATTGTCACGTCAATTTCAACAACAATTTAAAGGAGATGAATTTAATGTGTATAGAGCATTACGTTCTATAAATCCATCACCATATTTGTTTTATTTCGATTATGGTAGTTTTAAATTAATGGGGTCTTCACCAGAAGCACAAATTAAAATCAATCAAGCTGAGGCAATTATAAATCCTATTGCGGGTACTTTTAGACGAACTGGAGACGATGAAAAAGATAGAGAGTTAGCAAAAGAATTGGCTAACGATCCGAAAGAAAATGCAGAACATGTAATGTTGGTAGATTTAGCACGTAATGATTTAAGTAAACATGCTACTAATGTTACTGTTGAAACCTATAAAGAAGTGCAATACTTTAGTCATGTTATCCATTTAGTATCTACAGTTACAGGAAAAATTACTGGGAATCCAATTGAAATTATTGGAGATACTTTTCCTGCAGGTACCTTAAGTGGAGCTCCAAAATATAAAGCAATGGAGTTAATTGATGCATACGAAAACCAAACTCGCGGGTTTTACGGAGGGTGTGTAGGTTTTATTGGGTTAAACGGAAACGTTAATCAAGCAATTGCAATACGTTCGTTTGTAAGTAAAAATAATACTTTGTACTACCAAGCAGGAGCAGGGATTGTTATTAATTCGAAAGAAGAAAACGAATTACAAGAAGTTAATAATAAATTAGCAGCATTAAAGAAAGCTTTAGTGTTAGCAGAAGAGATATAAGATGAAGATATTACTATTAGATAATTACGATTCGTTTACGTATAATTTGGTCCATTATGTAGAAGATATCACAGGTAAATTGCCAGATGTATACCGTAATGATGAAATTTTAGTTGATGAAATTAAAAACTACGATGCAATTATTTTATCACCAGGACCTGGAATTCCTGATGAAGCAGGAATTTTAAAAGAAGTGATTAAAACGTATGCAGGTAAAATTCCAATTTTCGGAGTGTGTTTAGGTTTACAAGCAATCACTGAAATTTTTGGAGGAGAACTTGAAAATTTAAACGATGTATTTCATGGAGTTGCAACAGAGATGAAAGTGCTTAAGAGTGATACAATTACTTTTAAAGATATTCCAGAAACTTTTGAAGCAGCTCGTTATCATTCTTGGATTGCTTCTCATAATAATTTTCCGTCAGAATTAGAAGTTACCGCAATTGATGATGCTGGAAGTGTAATGGCGTTACGTCATAAAGAATATCATATCGAGGCAGTACAATTTCATCCAGAAAGTATCTTAACTCCAGATGGAAAAAAGATGATTCAAAATTTTATAGAAAGCATCTAATGAAAAAAATATTAAATACACTTTTCGAACAGAAAAGATTAACTAAAGATCAATCGAAAGAAGTCTTAATAAATATAGCGCAAGAAAAATATAATGCTTCTCAAATAGCAGCTTTTATAACGGTGTTTTTAATGCGTCCGGTTTCGGTTGATGAACTATCTGGATTTAGAGAAGCATTATTAGAATTAGCTGTAAAAGTAGATTTATCAGACTTTAATACGATTGATTTATGTGGAACAGGAGGAGACGGAAAAAACACATTTAATATTTCAACACTAACATCTTTTGTTGTTGCTGGAACTGGAAATAAAGTTGCTAAGCATGGTAATTACGGAGTGTCATCAGCTTCAGGTTCTTCAAATATGTTGGAGTTTTTAGGTTATAAATTTACCAATGACGAAAGTATTTTAAAACATCAGTTAGAAGAAGCAAATATTTGTTTTTTACATGCGCCTTTATTTCATCCAGCAATGAAAGTTGTTGCGCCTATTCGAAGAGAGTTAGGTGTAAAAACATTTTTTAATATGCTAGGGCCTTTGGTAAATCCAAGTTCACCACAAAACCAATTAGTAGGTGTTTTTAATTTAGAAGTAGCTAGAGTTTACAACTATATATTACAACAATCTAAAGTTAATTACGGAGTAGTACACGCGTTAGATGGCTATGATGAAATTTCGTTAACAGGAGATTTTAAATTATTTACAAAAGAATCAGAACAACAAATTTCACCATCAGATTTAAATCAAAAACAAATTTTACAATCAGATATTTTTGGAGGTGATACTGTAGTTGAAGCTGCTAAAATTTTTGTAAATATTATCAACGGGAGCGGAACAGAACAGCAGAATAATGTAGTTTTGACAAATACTGCATTTGCATTAAAAACGTTTGATGAAAATAAGAGTTTTGAAACTGCTTTTGAAGAAGCAAAAGATTCTCTTTTTGGATTAAAAGCAAAAAAATCATTAGAAAAATTAGTAAGTTAAAATGACCATTTTAGATAAAATAATCGCGTTTAAAAAAACAGAAATAGCAAAGATAAAAGCTGAAGTTCCTGTTAAGAAATTAGTTGAAAGTCCTAATTTTAAAAATGCTCCTTTTTCGTTAAAGAAGTCGTTGTTACAAGTTGGTTCAACAGGTATTATAGCCGAATTTAAACGTCAATCTCCTTCAAAAGGAATTATTAACGATAAGTCTACTATTGTTGAGGTTACAGAAGGTTATTTAGACGCCAATGTAGCAGCACAATCTATATTAACAGATACTTCGTTTTTTGGAGGAACAATGGCTGATTTATTAGAGGCTAGAACAGTGAATCAACTAAAGCCAATTTTAAGAAAAGACTTTATTGTTGATGGTTTTCAAATTGTAGAAGCTAAAGCTATTGGAGCAGATGTAGTTTTGTTAATCGCTGCTTGTTTATCAGCCCAAGAGTTGAAAAATTACGGACAATTAGCGAACGATCTAGGTTTAGAGGTTTTATATGAGGTGCATACTCAAGAAGATTTAGATAAGATTAACGATTTAGATAATAAAATAATCGGAATTAATAACCGCAATCTTAAAACATTTGAGGTTGATTTAGAGCATTCGATGAAATTAGCAAGTCAAATTCCAGATTCGGCACTTAAAGTTTCAGAAAGTGGAATTTCTGACCCAAGAATTATTACTGGATTGAAAGAGCATGGTTTTCAAGGGTTTTTAATAGGTGAGACTTTTATGAAAACTGATAATCCTGGACAAGCTTGTAAAGAATTTATAGATCAAATTAGATAACGATGAAACTAAAGGTTTGTGGAATGAAGTATATAGAAAACATTCAGCAAGTAGCTGAATTGAATCCTGATTATTTAGGATTTATTTTCTATGATAGATCACCAAGAAATTTTGAAGGGATCATTCCTGAACTACCAAAAGAAATAAAAAAAGCTGGTGTTTTTGTAAACGAAATTCCAGAAATATTAGTTTCTCTTGTAGAAGAATATGGGTTGAAAATGGTGCAATTGCATGGAGATGAATCACCAGATTATATTCTTCGATTAAAAGAAATGTTTAAAGAAAGTATTGCAGAAAAGCATCAAAGATCAAAATATAAAATACCAGAACTGGTAAAGGTTTTTAGTATTAAAGATGATTTTAATTTTGAAACAGTAAAGTCATACGAAGAACTAGTTGATTACTTTTTGTTTGATACTAAAGGAAACGAAAGAGGCGGAAACGGTATAACTTTTAATTGGAAGCTCTTAGAGAATTATAATTCTACTAAACCATTTTTTTTAAGTGGAGGAATAGGGTCAAATGAGGTAACAGCGATAAAAGAATTACAAAAAACTAGCTTGCCTATTTACGCTTTAGATATAAATAGCAAGTTTGAAACAGAGGCTGGTTTAAAATCAGTAAAAAAAATAAAGAAATTTAGAAATGAAATTTCAACCAACTAAAGAAGGATATTACGGACAATTCGGAGGCGCATTTATTCCAGAGTTATTATATCCAAATGTAAAAGAGTTAGAAGATAATTATTTAGATATTCTTGCTTCAGAAGCTTTTCAAAATGAGTATAAAGATTTGTTACAGCATTATGTTGGTCGCCCAAGTCCGTTATATTTAGCAAAACGATTGTCTGAAAAATATGGGGCAATTATTTATTTAAAACGCGAAGATTTAAATCATACTGGAGCTCATAAAGTAAATAATACAATTGGGCAGATTCTAATAGCGAAACATTTAGGTAAAACTAAAATTATTGCTGAAACCGGAGCTGGTCAACATGGAGTTGCAACTGCAACCGTTTGTGCGTTAATGGATTTAGAATGTGTTGTTTTTATGGGAGAAACAGATATTAAACGTCAAGCACCAAACGTTGCTCGTATGAAAATGTTAGGAGCAAAAGTGGTTCCTGCTACAAGCGGAAGTAAAACTTTAAAAGATGCAACTAACGAAGCAATTCGCTATTGGATTCAAAACCCAGAAACGTATTATTTAATTGGTTCTGTAGTAGGCCCACATCCATATCCAGACATGGTTGCACGTTTGCAAGCGGTGATTTCAGAAGAGATGAAGAAGCAATTAAAAACGCAAACGGGTAAAGAAAATCCAGATACGATTGTTGCTTGTGTTGGAGGAGGTTCTAATGCGGCTGGTGCTTTTTATCATTATTTAGAGGATGAAGATGTTGAATTAATAGCTGTAGAAGCTGCTGGTTTAGGAGTTGATTCCGGAGAAAGTGCAGCAACTTCTCAATTAGGGGAAGTAGGAGTAATTCATGGAAGTAAAACTATTTTAATGCAAGATGAATATGGGCAAATTGTTGAACCATACTCTATTTCAGCTGGATTAGATTACCCAGGAGTTGGCCCTTTACACGCATATTTACACGAAACAAAACGTGCAAAGTTTATGAATGCAACTGATAAAGAAGCTTTGCAAGCGGCTTATGAATTAACGAAGATAGAAGGGATTATCCCTGCATTAGAAAGCGCGCATGCATTAGCTGTTTTACCAAAAATGGATTTGAAAAAAGACCAAGTTGTAGTAATTAACTTATCTGGTAGAGGGGATAAAGATTTAGAAACGTATATCAATCATTTAGAAGAATAAAAATGAATTCGATTAAAAAAATATTTCAAGAAAAGAGTCAAAATTTATTGTCTATTTTTTTTACAGCTGGTTTTCCAAAATTGAATGATACTACGGCTGTAATTAATAACTTAAGTTCTAGTGGAGTTGATTTTATTGAAGTAGGATTGCCATATTCTGATCCTTTGGCAGACGGACCAACTATTCAGCATAGCAGTTCGGTAGCTCTTGATAATGGAATGAATTTAGATGTTGTTTTTGAGCAATTGTTTTCAATAAAAGAAACTAATAAGACTCCTTTAGTTTTAATGGGGTATTTAAACCAAATTATCAAATATGGAGAGCACGAGTTCTGTCAAAAAGTAAAAGAATGTGGAATTGATACAGTAATTATTCCAGACTTACCAATGATTGAATTTAAAAACCATTACCAACAGTTGTTTAAGAATTATGGAATCGTAAATGTCTTTTTAATTACTCCTCATACTTCGGAAGAACGAATTCGAAAAATTGATTCGTTAACGGAGGTATTTATTTATGTAGTAGCCTCAGCTTCAATTACAGGAGCAAAGGGAGAAATTTCACAACAACAAGTCGACTATTTTAATAGAATAAATGCGATGAATTTACACAGTAAGTTAATTGTTGGTTTTGGTATTTCTGATCACAGAACATTTAGTACTGCATGTAGACATATGAATGGAGCTATTATTGGTTCAGCTTTTATAAAAGAGTTAGACGAAAATGGAGTTAATAAAATTGATACTTTTATTAAAAGTATAAAGAACTGTTAAGGTATTCCTAATTTTTCTTAAATGAAGTTTGAAAAAAGTATTTTAGTAGTTTAAACTACTATTTATAATGACTTCAAAAAAAATACTTATTGTAATTGCTATAATTACAAGTAATTTTCTGCTGGCTCAAAATAATTTAATTCGTAAACCAGCTATTAGTCCAGATGCTACTCAAATGGCATTTTCTTATCATGGAGATATTTGGATCTATAATTTTACTACACAACAAACAAGCCGATTAACAATTCATAAAGGGTACGAGAGTAATCCAGTTTGGAATGCAAGCGGAACAGCTATAGCATTTTCATCTAACCGAAAGGGAAATGATAATGTGTTTACAACTTCTTTAAACGGAGGAGTTCCTAAGCAATTAACATATTATCCTACTGCAAATACTCCAACAGATTGGACAAAAGGTGGAGAGATAATTTTTACAACAAGGAGAGTGTATCGCGGTCCAGAGTGGGACGCACAAATGTATAGTGTTAATGATAATGGAGGTACTCCTCAACGATTATTAACTGCTTATGGAGAGATGGCTTCGGTTTCGCCAAATGGTAAGTTTATTGCATTTACAAAAGGAGCTTGTCGTATTGCGCGTGAAGATTATTCTGGTTCTGCGCAACGTGATATTTGGATTTATAATACACAAACAAAGCAATATCATCAAATTACAACTAGTAGTAAAAATGATCATTCACCAATATGGGATGCTTCAGGTAATTTATATTATGTAGGAGCTAAAAGTGGAAGATACAATGTATATAAACAGGTAATTTCTTCGAATGGAACTACTAATGGAACTGCTACTCAATTAACATCAGAGAAAAAAGATGGAGTGCGTTCTTATTCGGTAAGCGATAACGGAATTATTATTTATTTGACTGGAGTAAACTTATTTAAAGTTGAAAATGGGTCAAAACAAAAAATCAATTTAAATATTTCTTCTGACAATCGTTTTGAAGAAGAAGAGACAAAAACAGTTTCTAACGGAATTAGTAGTTATGCAGTTTCACCTGATGGAAAAAATATAGCTTTAGAAATTAACGGAGAGATATTTGTTAAGCAAAATAATAAAGAGAAAAAGCGCTCTAACAATGTAAGTAAGCATTCGTTTAGAGATCGTAATCCACAGTGGGTTGATAACAAAACTGTTGTTTTTTCTTCAGATAGAGATGGAGTTTATCAATTGTACAACGCAGTTTCAACAGATACATTAGTTGGTTTACACCGTAGTTTGAAAACAAAAGTTACGAAACTAACGAAGAGTAAAGAAGATGTTGAAGGTTCATTAGTGTCACCAAACGGAAAGAAAATCGCGTACCAAGTTGGTAGAGGAATTTTAATGGTTGCTGATTTAAAAGATGGGGAAATAGTAAACGCTAAAGAGTATTCTAATTCTTGGGCAGCTGCCGAAGGTGTGTCTTGGAGTCCAGATAGTAAATACTTAGCCTACTCTCAAGAAGATTTAAATTTTGATAGTGAGATTTTTATTCAATCAATCAAGGATCCTTCAGTAAAAATGAATGTGTCAATGCATCCACGAAGCGATCGTAACCCTGTTTGGAGTGCTGATGGTAAAAAATTAGCTTTCTTATCTAACAGAAGTGGAATTAATTATGATGTTTGGATGGTTTGGTTAGAAAAATCTGATTGGGAAAAATCTAAAAGAGATCACGAAGAAGGCGCTTATTATCCAGAAAAGAAAGAGGAAAAGGAAGAAGGGAAAAAAACAGAAAAGAAAGACAAGAAAAAGAAGAAGAAAAAAGTTATAGTTAAAATAGATGAAGATAAAATCTATGATCGTTTAGTACAGGTTACTTCTTTACAAGATAATGAGTATAGTCCTGTGTTTAGTGCAGATAGTAAGTTTATTTATTTCTCAGCTACAAATCCAGCAAGTAAAAAAAGAAGTACTTATAAAGTAAAGTGGGATGGAAGCAAACCTAAAGCTATCAAAGGAGTTAGTGGAGCAAGAAGAATCTCAGAGAATAAAGGGAAAGTTTATTTTACTTCTAAAGGAAGCTTAAGTCAGTTAGATACAAAATCTGATAAAGTAACCAAATTACCTCATTCGGCAACCTATACTAAAAATAGTAAGAAAGAATACGAGCAAATTTTTAACGAAGGTATAAGAGCATTAACAGCTGGTTTTTACGATCCAGAATTTCATGGGTATGATTGGAATGCATTGGTTAAAAAGTATAAACCTTGGGTGTTGTCAGCAACCACGCATCAAGATTATTCATATATGTATAATTTGTTGTTAGGACAGTTAAATGCGAGTCATATGGGGTATCGCGGAACTGCACCTAAGACTATAGATGAAAAAATTGGATTATTAGGTTTAGATGTAATTAATGTTAAGGATGGGGTAAAAGTAAATTTTGTATTGCCAAATACAGTTGCTGATAAATCGAAAAGTAAATTAAATGTAGGAGATGTTATTACCGCTGTAAATGGAAATATAATTGATAAAAACACTAACTTCTATAAACTGTTAAAGCAAACTCAAGGAAACGAAGTATTGTTAAGTCTAAAGAATGGAAAAGATGTTGTGATCCGTCCACAAAAATCAATTAGAAGTCAACAATATGAAGAATGGATAGATTCTCGAAAGAAATTAGTTGATGAATATTCAAATGGGCAATTGGGGTATATACATATCCAAGGAATGAATCAACCAAGTTTTGAGCGTTTTGAACGTGAATTAAAAGCAAGTGGATACGGTAAAAAAGGAATCGTAATCGATGTTCGCTATAACGGAGGAGGTTGGACTACCGATCGTTTAATGGCTGTTTTAAATGTAGATCAACATGCATATACGGTTCCTAGAGGTGCGACAAAAAGCTTGAAAAATCATAAAAAGTATAGTAAGAATTACCCGTTTAATGAACGTGCTATTTTATCAGTAAATACAAAGCCAGTAGTTGCTTTATGTAATGAGAATAGTTATTCAAATGCTGAAATTTTTTCACATGCATTTAAAAACTTAGGATTAGGTAAATTAGTTGGTCAACCTACCTTTGGAGCGGTAATTTCTACAGGTGGTAAAAGATTACAAAACGGATATATTCGTATGCCTTTTAGAGCTTGGTTTGTTAAAAAATCAGGAAAAAATATGGAAAATGATGCTCCAGCAGTACCAGATTATTTAGTTAAAAATGCTCCAGGATGGAAAGAAAGAGGTGAAGATGGACAACTTAAAAAAGCAGTTGAGGTATTGTTACAAGACATTAAATAATAGTTAAGTTTATATAATTAAAAAGCGAAGATTTTAAAATCTTCGCTTTTTTTATTTTTACTTTTGTCACATGATGCAGATTACTGAAAAAGACTTACTAGGAAAACTAAAAATTAATTTCGGATATGATAGTTTTCGATTAGAACAAAAATCAATTATTGAAAATATTTTAGCTAAAAAAGATACCTTGGTTATTATGCCAACAGGTGGAGGTAAATCTATTTGTTTTCAGCTACCATCATTATTTTTTGAAGGAATTACCTTGGTTATTTCTCCGTTGATTGCATTAATGAAAGATCAGGTTGATAGTTTAAAAGCAAACGGAATTCCATCAACATATTATAACAGTAGTCAATCATCTGACGAACAGCAGCAAGTCTTTGATGCGATAGCAAATAAATCGATTAAGTTATTATATGTTGCTCCAGAGAGTTTGCCATTGCTTCAAAATATTTTAAATCAGAATTATATAAGTTGTGTTGCAATTGATGAAGCACATTGTATTTCTTCTTGGGGCCATGATTTTCGACCATCATACAAGCAATTAGCTTTCTTAAAAAAGACGTTGCCAGAAACACCAATAGTAGCTTTAACTGCGACTGCTGATAAAGCTACGCAAGAAGATATTCTAGAGCAATTAGCAATTCCGAATGCAACACGATTTTTGAGTTCTTTTAATAGAGAAAATATCGCTTTAGAGGTTCGTCCTGCAAACGACAGAGTAAAACAGATTATAAAGTTTATTAATAAAAGACCTAACGATTCTGGAATTGTGTATTGTTTAAGTAGAAAAGCAACTGAGCAATTAGCAAGCAAATTAAAACAAAACGGAATAGATGCTAAATCGTATCATGCTGGTTTAACTTTTGATGAACGTGCAAAAACACAGGAAGATTTTATTAAAGATGAGACGCAAATTATTTGCGCAACTATTGCCTTTGGTATGGGAATCGATAAATCGAATGTACGTTGGGTGATTCATTATAATATGCCTAAAAATATTGAGGGATATTATCAGGAAATTGGTCGTGCGGGTCGTGACGGATTACCATCGCAAGCATTATTGTTTCACAGTTATGCAGATGTAATTCAGTTACGTCAGTTTATTGCAAATACTGGAAATAGAGAAGTGCAAGAAGCGAAGTTAGATAGAATGAAGCAGTTTTCTGAAGCTACAGTTTGTAGACGAAAAATACTGTTAAGTTACTTTGGTGAGTTGATTGAAGAAAATTGTGGTAATTGTGATGTTTGTGATAATCCACCAAAGTTTTTCGACGGAACTGTGATTGCTCAAAAAGCATTATCTGCTATTTATCGTTTACAACAAAAAGAAGCGATGGGTACTGTTATTGATGTGATTAGAGGTGCTAAAAATGCTGCAGTTTATGATAAAAATTATCAAACTTTAAAAACATACGGAGTTGGAAGTGATACTTCATGGCAACATTGGCAGCATTATATTATTCAGTTAATCAATCAAGGATATTGCCAAATAGCTTTTCATTTAAATAATACATTACAGTTAACTGACTTCTCTAAAAAAGTATTGTTTGATGGTGAAAAAGTTGAACTAACAACACCTACTGAAATTAAAAAAGAAGTTAAGATTGCTGCTAAAGAGAAAAAGGTGAAAACGAAAGCAGCAGCAAAAGATACCCTGTTTGAACGTTTACGTAAATTACGTTATCGTATTGCCCAAGAAGAAGATATTGCAGCATATTTAGTTTTTAGTGATGCAACTCTTAAAGAGTTAGAAAATGAGCGTCCGCAAACAGATAATGATTTTTTAGCGATTAGTGGAGTAGGGCAGCGTAAGTTAGAAGTATATGGAGGTGAATTTATGGAAGAGATAAAAACCTTTATTAACGAAAAAAAGCGAGGAAGAAAAGATACTACTTTAGAAACCTTTCAATTATATAAAGAAGATTTTACAATTGATGAAATTGCTGATAAGCGAAATTTAAAAGCACAAACAATTTTTTCGCATTTATCTAAATTATATTTAGAAGGAAAAGACGTGAGTTTAGATGAGTTTATTGAAGCTGATACTTTAAAGTTAGTCGCAAATGCTAAAAAAGTATTAAAGAATGAATCAACATTAAAACCTTATTTTGAGTTTCTAGGAGAGAAGGTTCCGTATGAGCAAATAAGAATTGGATTGACTATTCTACAGAAGAAAAGATAAAAATAGGCTGCCTTTTTAAGCAGCCTATTTCATAATTTATTTTTTTAATTCTTCCATTTCTTTGATAATACTGTCTAATTTAGAAATATGAGTTCCATATAATATTTTAGTTGAAATTGTGTAAACGATTATTCCAATAACAGAAACTATAAGAGCTACGATAAAACCGATTCCTATAACCTCTATAAAAGAAGTATCAGAAGAAATAAACTTTGATAAAAAGCTTTTTTCTTTAATACTAAATGCAAGTGCGAAAATTGATAAAACAGCTAATGGTATTGCAAATATAAATAGCTTTTTTGAGGCTTTTATAACAGTATTTATCACAGTTTTATATTCTTTTAAATATGTTAAGTTATCGGATTTTACATCAATATTATTAAACTGACTTAATAATCTCGTATTAAAAAAGTACAAGCATAAGATTAAAAAGGCACCGTAAAATCCTATGATCGCTTCAGAGAAAAGAGTCATTCCAACAGCAACTAAAATAGCCATAGGAATCAATCCTTTATTATCTGTCTCGTAGGTTCTTTTTATTTTGTTAATTAATGATTGAGATTTTTGATTGTATAAATTATTTATTTTCGGAGCTATTAACGATTGCTCGTCAATAAAAGCTTCATTCCATATTTTTTCAATTGATTTTTCCATCTAATAATATTTTTAATTGTTTTTTAACTCTGTTAATTCGTACCGCAATATTGTTAGCACTGGTTCCAATAATTGTGGCAATTTCTTTGTGCGGATTTTCTTCTAAATGCAATAAAATTATCGCTCTGTCGACTTCAGATAATTTTTTAATAGCATCATACAATAAGTTTAAACTCTCATCTTTAAAAGCAGTGTTTTTTTCAGATTGTTCATGAAGAATTTCGACGTTATTACCTCTTCTTTTTTTCTTTTTAGAAAGCGTTAAACAAATGTTTAAGGTAATTCGATAAATCCAAGTACTCCATTTCGATTTATTTTGAAAAGCATCTCTACTTTTCCAAATTTGTAAACAAGCCTCTTGATAAAAATCTTCAAAATCTTCTTGAGAATCAGTATATGCTCTGCATATTTTAATAATAATACCTGCATGCGGTAGTATTGATGATGTGTAAAAATCGTTACTCAAAATTGTTTTTTATTGATTAGTAATCGCAGAGTTAAATATATTACAAGGAAATTTAAAAAAATGTATTATTTTATTTTCAATAATTATTGAAAGTTTTAAAAGATGTTGTATATTTGTTGCATGAAATTAGATGAGGCAAAGATAAAATACATTCAAACCTGGGGAAGTTTAGCAACAAGTTGGGGCATTAATAAAACGATGGCGCAAGTACATGCTTTGTTATTAGTTTCTACAAAACCACTTTCTGCCGAAGATATTATGGAGACTTTACAAATTTCTCGTGGTAATGTTAATATGAATGTTAGAGCTTTAATTGATTGGGGAATTGTTAATAAAGAGTTTGTAATTGGAGAGCGTAAAGAATTTTTTTCTGCAGGAAAAGATATTTGGGAACTCTTTAAACAAATTACTAAAGAGCGTAAGAAGAGAGAGATAGAGCCAGTTATTAAAATTTTGGATGAGTTACAATTAATAGATGATAATTCTGAAGAGGCACAACAATTTAAAAAGGTTTTGGGAGATTTATCTTCTGTTACAAATACTGTAAACGGAATTTTAGATAAAGCCATAAAAGCGGATGAACATTGGTTATTATCAAACTTTACAAAAGTTATTAAGAAGTAAAAAAATTTGAACACAAACTTTCAAAAATTATTGAAAGTTTTAAATTAATATATGAAACTGAATAAAATAGTAATTTATATAATCTCATTAGTCTGGTTTATCAATGGATTTTTTTGTAAAATATTAAACCTTGCTCCAAGACATCAAGAAATTGTTGCTAGAATTTTAAATGAAGAATATTCTAGAGAAATTACAATAATAATTGGAGTTTTAGAAGTGTTTATGATAATTTGGATTTTATCAGGTTTTAAATCAAGACTGAATAGCATTACACAGATATCAATTATAATTACAATGAATATTATTGAATTCTTTTTGGCAAAAGACTTATTAATGTGGGGTAAACTAAATATAATTTTCGCTTTTCTTTTTGTAGCAATTATATATTATAATGAATTTGTAATTAAGAATAAAAACTATGTTTAATAAAATAAAAAATCATCCATTTGCAGTTGAAGCTTTCTTTGAGAGTTCTATAGTGTTCACGTTTGCAGTTCCTAAAGAACAATTAGAACCTTTAATTCCTGAACGTTTAACATTAGATACTTTTCAAGATAAATGGGCTTTTATAGCGATTGCAATGGTGCAAACAAAAGATTTAAAACCAAAAGGCTTTCCTAAATTTATGGGAAATGATTTTTTCTTAATTGGTTATAGAGTATTTGTTCGTTATACAAATAATAAAGGTAAAAGATTAAGAGGATTGTATATTTTAAAGTCAGAAACTGATAGTAATAAAATGACTTTTAGAGGAAATATCTTCACACATTATAATTATAAAACTACAGACATATCTATAAATAGAGAAGAAACTACAATAGAAATATTCTCTAAAAAATCTAACTTTAATATTAAGGTAAATAAAACAGATGAAGAAATAGAGTTGCCAACAAATTCGCCTTTTATAAATTGGAAAGAAGCTAGAAAATTTGCTGGTCCTTTACCATTTACATTTACTTATAATAAAGAAACAAAGGAAGTTTTAATTATTGAAGGTGTTAGACAAAACTGGAAGCCAAAGCCTTTAAATGTTGAAGATTATCATTTTAATTTCTTAAATGAATTACAATTAAAAAATTATGTTTTAGCAAATAGTTTTATAATTGAAAACATTCCATATCAATGGAAAAAAGGGAAAATTGAATTATGGAAATAGAAAGAAAAAAGTTTCAGGGAGTACTAAATATTTTAAGTTTTAATAGACATTTTTATGTAATAGGTTTACTCATTTTATTTTTAATCATTACCATTTGCTCATTCTTTAATGTATCAGATTTAATTATTTGGTTGATAATTGGTACATTTTTATACGGATTTTTAATGCCTTTAATTGTTTCTGCCTATGTTTATGATTTTTCAGGATATTATAATTTTAATTGGCTAAATCAATTTAAAATTTCTGATTCAACAAAAAACACTTTTGTAAATATAAATGCAGGTTTTGATGAAACAAGTTTTATTATAAAAGATAAGTTTCCGAAATCGGATTTAAAAGTTTTTGATTTCTACAATTCAGAAAAACATACTGAACCAGCAATAGTTAGAGCAAGAAAAGTAACTGTAGAATATCCTAAAACTAAGCAGATAAAATACAATCAAGTTCCTTTAAAGGATAATTCTGTGGATATTATATTTTTATTATCGGCTGTACACGAAATAAGAAATAATGAGGAAAAAATTGAGCTTTTAAGCGAGTGTAAAAGAATTTGTAAAACAAACGGAAAAGTAATTATGGTTGAACATTTAAGAGATACTTCAAATTTCTTTGCTTTCTCAATTGGATTTACTCATTTTTTCTCAAGTAAAGTTTGGCAAAATGTTTTTAAAAAAGCTGGTTTTTCATCTACTACAGAAACAAAATTTACACCTTTTATGTCAATTTTTAATACTATAAAAAATTAAAATTAAATGGAACTACACCTTAAAATTATAGGAACTCTTTTATCATTATTGGCTTTTATACATATTGGTTTTCCAAAATATTTTAATTGGAAAACAGAATTAAAATCTTTGAGTTTGATAAATAAACAAATGATGGCAGTTCATACATTTTTTATTGCATTGGTTGTTTTTTTAATTGGTTTACTATGTTTAACTTCTTCAAATGAATTGGTTCATACAAGTTTAGGAAAGAAAATTTCTTTGGGATTAGGTGTTTTTTGGATTTTAAGGTTAGTATTTCAACTCTTTGTGTATTCTCCAAAATTATGGAAAGGGAAAAAATTTGAAACAACGATGCATATAGTGTTCACTTTTTTTTGGATATACATGAGTACATTATTTTTCATGATTTATTTAAAATAAACAAGTATGAGTTTCTTAACAGCAGAATGGCGAAAATTAGTAATGGTTAATTACGAGGTAGATCCATCAATTTTAAAACCGTATGTTCCTTACGGAACAGAACTAGATTTTTTCAAAGATAAATGCTATGTAAGTTTAGTTGGTTTTATGTTTTTAAATACAAAATTATTAGGTTTTAAAATTCCGTTTCATAGAAATTTTGAAGAAGTAAATCTTCGTTTTTATGTAAAACGAAAGACGGATAATGGCTATAAAAGAGGTGTCGTCTTTATAAAAGAAATTGTGCCAAAACCTGCAATTACATTTGTAGCTAATACTTTTTATAATGAGAATTACGAAACCTTACCAATGAAGCATTCTTGGAATGTAAATGAAGAAGGTTTAAAAGTAAAGTATCAATGGAAAAAGAATAAAAACTGGAATTTAATAGAAATTGATGTTGAAAATTCAACGAATGAAATACAAGAAAATTCAGTAATAGAATTTATATCAGAACATTATTGGGGTTATGCAAAAGAAACTAAAAGTAGAACTACAGAATATGAAGTAAAACACCCAAAATGGAAATACTATTCAATAAAAAATTATACCATTTTAGTAGACTTTGAGTCGAATTATGGTGCTGATTTTAGCTTTTTAAATTCAAGAAATCCAAATTCGGTAATGCTTTTAGAAGGCTCTGAAATTTCTGTAGAGAATAAAAAGATTATAAAATAGATTTATAGGGAAATTGCTAAAAAAGAAAATCTGCACAGATTCTGTGCAGATTTATTATTTATATGCAAACATTGTTTGCTACATATTCCTTCTATATTGTCCACCTACTTTAAATAAAGATTCGGTGATTTGACCTAAAGAACAAAATTTTGTTGCTTCCATTAATTTGTCAAATAAGTTTTCATTCTGAACAGCGGCTTCTTGTAAAATAGCTAATTGTTCTTGCACTTTTCCGTCGTTGGCTTTGTTCAATAATTCTTTAGTTTTTATTTGAAATTGTTTTTCTTCTTCCGTTGCTCTGATTACTTCTGCAGGTTGAACTGTTGGAGATCCTTTAGAACTTAAGAAGGTGTTAACACCAATAATTGGGAACTCTCCTGTATGTTTTAACGTTTCATAATACAAACTTTCTTCTTGTATTTTAGAACGTTGATACATGGTTTCCATAGCTCCTAAAACGCCTCCACGTTCTGTAATTCTATCAAACTCTTGTAATACAGCTTCTTCTACTAAATCGGTTAATTCTTCAATAATAAATGCACCTTGAATCGGATTTTCATTTTTAGCCAATCCTAATTCTTTGTTGATAATCAACTGAATTGCCATCGCTCTACGTACTGATTCTTCTGTAGGTGTAGTAATAGCTTCATCATATGCATTGGTATGTAAAGAATTACAGTTATCGTTAATTGCGTATAAAGCCTGAAGTGTTGTACGAATGTCGTTAAAATCAATTTCTTGTGCGTGTAAAGAACGACCAGAAGTTTGAATGTGGTATTTTAACATTTGCGCTCTTGGATTTGCTCCGTATTTGTGCTTCATCGCTTTAGCCCAAATTTTACGCGCAACTCTACCTATTACAGAATATTCTGGGTCAATTCCGTTTGAGAAAAAGAAGGATAAGTTTGGTCCAAACTTATTAATATCCATTCCTCTAGATAAATAGTATTCGACATAGGTGAATCCGTTTGCTAAAGTCAATGCTAGTTGAGTAATTGGATTTGCCCCTGCTTCTGCGATATGATATCCAGATATAGAAACTGAATAAAAATTACGGACTTGTTTGTTTATGAAATATTCTTGTACATCTCCCATTAAACGCAATGCGAATTCTGTTGAGAAAATACAAGTATTTTGCGCTTGATCTTCTTTTAAAATATCAGCCTGTACAGTACCACGAACTTGTGCTAAGGTAGTGGCTTTAATTTCGGCATATACATCGGCAGGTAAAACCATATCACCAGTTAAACCTAATAGCATTAAACCTAACCCGTTGTTTCCTTCAGGTAAACCACCTTGGTAAACAGGTCTGTCTAATCCTTTAGAATCGTAAACTTCTTTAAATTTAGCTTCAACTTGTTTTTCTAATTTATTTTCTTTGATGTATTTCTCACAATTCTGATCGATAGCTGCATTCATAAAGAATCCTAATAACATAGGAGCTGGACCATTAATTGTCATTGACACTGAAGTCATAGGGTGACTTAAATCGAAACCTGAGTATAATTTTTTAGCATCATCTAAACAGCAAATAGACACTCCTGCATTACCAATTTTACCGTAAATGTCAGGTCGATGCCCAGGGTCATTACCATATAAAGTAACTGAATCAAAAGCTGTAGATAAACGTTTTGCTGGCATTCCTAAACTTACGTAGTGAAAACGTCTGTTGGTTCTTTCCGGACCTCCTTCACCAGCAAACATTCTTGTTGGGTCTTCACCAGTACGTTTAAAGGGATATAATCCAGAAGCATATGGGAATTCTCCCGGAACATTTTCTTGTAAATTCCAACGTAATAAATCTCCCCAAGCTTGATATTTAGGTAAAGCTACTTTTGGGATTTGTGAATGTGAAAGAGACTCAGTATGAGTTGCTATTTTAATTTCTTTATCACGTACTTTAAACGTGTAAATTGGGTTTTTGTATTTCTGAACTTTCTCTTGCCAGTTTAAAATAACTTCCCAGTTATGGTTGTCAAGATTTAGTTTTACTTTGTCAAATTGAGCAATTAATAACTTTACGAAATCTTGTTCATCATTTTGAACTTGTTTCAGAATCTCATCTTCATTTAAACCAGTTTTAATAATTTCAACTGGCGAATTTGTTATTGATTCTATAGTTTGGTGAATACCATATAGTTTTTGAGCAACAATAACTTGGTCATCTACCTTTTTATCATAAGCTCTATTGTTTTCTGAGATTTCAGATAAATAACGAACTCTACTCGGTGGAATTACAAATATCTTTTCAGACATTTCTTTGGTAATTTCCATATTTGATTTCAAATCAGCTCCTGTTTTTTCAACCAACTTATCCATAATACGTTTGTACAACGTATTCATTCCAGGATCGTTAAATTGAGAAGCAATCGTACCAAAAACAGGCATATCATCCATATGAACATCCCAAAGATTATTGTTACGCATGTATTGTTTCTTTACATCGCGAATAGCATCTAAAGCACCACGCTTGTCAAATTTATTGATGGCAACTAAATCAGCAAAATCTAACATGTCGATTTTTTCTAATTGAGTAGCAGCACCAAATTCTGGAGTCATTACATATAATGAAGTATCAGAATGCTCTATAATTTCTGTATCAGATTGTCCGATACCAGAAGTTTCTAATATGATTAAATCAAACTCAGCAGCTTTTAAAACTTCTACAGCTTCGTTTACATATTTAGATAAGGCTAAATTCGATTGACGAGTAGCTAAAGAACGCATATATACACGTTCGTCATTAATAGCATTCATACGAATACGGTCGCCTAATAATGCACCACCTGTTTTACGTTTAGATGGATCTACAGAAATTAATCCAATAGTTTTATTTGGGAAGTCGATTAAAAAGCGACGAACTAACTCATCTACTAAACTCGATTTACCAGCACCTCCAGTACCTGTAATACCTAATACAGGAGTTTTAGAATTTTTATTTTTCTCATGAATAATATCTAAACTTTCTTTGGCAATTTCAGGGAAATTTTCAGCAGAAGAAATTACACGAGCGATGCTACCAATTTCTTTTTTAGCTAAATGATTTACTTCTCCGTTCAATACATCACCAATTGCAAAATCAGATTGTTGTACCAAATCGTTAATCATTCCTTGTAATCCTAATTCACGACCATCATCAGGAGAGTAAATACGTGTAATTCCGTAATCCATTAATTCCTTAATTTCTTCAGGAAGGATTACTCCGCCACCTCCACCAAATATTTTAATATGTTCTGCACCTTTTTCTTTCAAAAGATCATACATGTATTTAAAATATTCATTGTGTCCACCTTGGTACGATGTCATTGCAATAGCATTGGCATCTTCTTGAATTGCACAGTTTACTACTTCTTCAACACTTCTATCATGTCCTAAGTGAATAACTTCAACCCCAGTAGATTGTATAATTCTACGCATTATGTTAATGGCAGCATCGTGTCCATCAAAAAGAGATGCAGCAGTTACAATTCGTACTTTATGTTTTGGTTTATATGGTGCTATTTGTTCCATTCGTAAATTTTAAAGAAAATTGGGTGTGCAATTTACGAATTTCTTAAAAGATATAAGAATTCTTTAGAGATTATAAATAGTTAAGAAAAGTCCAAAACTTTCTCTTCTCTAAATAATATAGATTATTTTCATTCATATATGCTTCACGCTCAAAGCTTAAGTTTTTATATGCAAGAAAACCGTTTTTGTATTTGATAAGCTTAATAGACCATTCAAGTCCATAAAAAAGATAAAAGAAAATGATCAACAACTCTTGTTGCTGCTTTAAATGAATCTTTTCATGATTTATTAGTTCTGCATTGTGCTTTAAATCTTTTCGTTTTAAAAAGATAAAAGGAAATAAAGTTAAGCCTACAAAGCCTTTAGGAACGATATGTTTAGAAATTAAAATCATAGAAATTACGATGTAAAAATAACCATTTCTATTTAAGTGTTATTTATACCGAGTTTTATGAGTTGATTTTTTCTAAAAGTGAAGCTAATATCGGATTTCTATTATTCTTGTCCCAAACTACTGATAAAGTAGTTCTTTGTGATATGTTGTTGAGCTCTATAAATTTTACATTCATGTCATATCCTTTTTGTAATGATTTAGGTACAATAGATAAACCAAAGCCATTTTCAACAAGTTTGTATATAGAAGCAGCATGAATCGTGTTATGAGAAACTATAGGAGTAAAATTATGCTCATTAAAAATCTGCATTATTTTTTCATAATAAGATGGGCTGTAGGATGGATCGAATAAAATAAAAGGTTCATCTTTTAGTTGTTCTAAACTTTTAAAGGTTGAAGAGTTTATGAAATGATTTTTAGGTAAAACTAAACAAAAAGATTCTTTTAAAATTGGTTTTATAGCTAGACCTCTAGGGACTTTGTCTAAGCGAACAAAACCTACATCAATATCATGAGATAATAAATTATCAATTTGTTTTTGATTGTCCATTTCTTTTAACCCAAACTGAGCATTTGGATGCTCTTTTTTAAATTGAATTAACAAGTTGGGAATGATGTCTTGCATAGCGGAACCTACATAGCCAAACTCTAATCTTCCTTGTTTTCCTTCTTGTAATAATTTAGCATAATCTAAAATATTATCTAGCTTTTTTAGGTTTCGAGTAAGTTCATTTTTAAGATACACTCCTGCGGGAGTTAATTGCACTTTTCGGTTGTGTCGGATAAATAATTGAATGCCTAAATCTTCTTCCATTTGTTTGATTTGTCGGCTTAATCCTGGTTGAGAAATAAACAAACGTTCGGCAGCTTTTCTAAAATGTAAATCTTCAGCTACTGCTAAAAAATATCGAAAATGTCGTAATTCAATTTGATAACTCATGGTTATTAATTGTTAATAATAATGATATTGTTGGTTATCAAAAATAAAAATAACTTTGTAAAAAATGAAATAAAAGACATGTTTAAATACGGAATAGATCAATTAACGGTAGATAAAGTAATTGCCATTGCAGATGGAACTTTAAAAGCGGAGATTACAGCAGAAGCTCAAGAGAAAGTGAATGTATGTAGGAAGAAAGTAGAAGTAATGGCAAATTCAGATGCTGCTGTTTACGGAATCAATACAGGATTTGGGCCTTTATGTGATGTGCAAATTACACCAGAGGAGACTAGTAAGTTACAAGAGAACTTATTAATTACACATGCAGTAGGGGTAGGAAACCCTATAGATAAGAAACTTTCTAAAATCATGATGATTTGTAAAGTACAGGCATTATGTCAAGGATTTTCGGGAGTGCGGTTAGAAATGATTAACCGTATAATATATTTCATAGAGAACGATTTATTGCCAGTAGTTCCTGAACAAGGATCCGTTGGTGCTTCAGGAGATTTAGCGCCTTTATCGCATCTTTTTTTACCATTATTAGGAGAAGGAGAATTTTGGGTAGGTGATAAAATTGAGCCAGCAAAAGAAGTATTAGCAAAAAACAATTTAGAACCATTAGTGTTAGAGGCTAAAGAAGGTTTAGGTTTAATTAACGGAACACAATTTATTCTAGCACATGCTATCTTAGGATTGAAAAAAATGGAATATCTATTAAACTTAGCTGATGTTGCAGGAGCTATGACTTTAGAAGGCTATTCAGGAAATGTATCGCCATTTAAAGAAGAATTGCATAAAATTCGTCCATTTAAAGGAAATTTAAAAGTAGCTGAGCGCATGCGAATGTTATTAAAAGATTCTCAAAATGTAGAAGATGCAAGTTTTCCAAGAGTGCAAGATCCGTATTCAATTCGTTGTATGCCACAAGTGCATGGAGCTTCAAGAAATGCCTATGCGCATTTAAAAGAATTAGCAGAAATAGAAATGAATTCTGTTACCGATAATCCAATTGTATTAAGTGAAACCGAAGCAATATCTGGAGGTAATTTTCATGGCCAACCTTTAGCAATGGCTTTAGACTATGCTTCAATCGCAGCATCTGAATTAGGAAATATTGCAGACAGACGTTGTTATTTATTGTTAGAAGGAAAGTATGGGTTGCCTAGGTTACTTACTGAAGCAGGAGGATTAAATTCAGGTTTTATGATTCCTCAATACACTACAGCGGCATTGGTGACTGAAAATAAATCATTGTGTTTCCCGCCGTCGGCAGATAGTGTTCCAACATCATTAGGGCAAGAAGATCATGTTTCTATGGGAAGTATTTCGGGACGTAAATTCAATCAAATCCTAGGAAATATAGATAAAATATTTGCAATAGAGTTTATGTATGCAGCACAAGCTATGGATTTTAGAAGACCAAATACATTTTCACCTATCATAGAAGGTAATTTTAAGTTAATTAGAAATAAAGTAGCTAAATTAGAAGAGGATCGTATACTTAAAGATGATATTAATACATTGGTGAATATGGTTAAAAATCAAAAGTTTAAAGTAGCTTAAAAAAGATAATAAAATGACATTTAAAGAGCAAATAAAACAAGGTATTCCTAACGAGTTACCAGAAATGCCAGTTTACGATTCCTCGATAAACAGAGCGCCAAAACGTAAAGAAATTTTAACTGCTGAAGAAAAAAAATTAGCGTTAAAAAATGCACTTCGTTATTTTGATAAAAAACACCACGAAGTTTTATTACCAGAATTTGCTAAGGAATTAGAAGATTACGGTAGAATATATATGTATAGATTTAGACCAACATATAGAATGTATGCAAGAGATATTGCTGAATATCCAGGTAAATCTGAGCAAGCAAAATCAATTATGTTGATGATTCAGAATAATTTAGATTATGCAGTAGCGCAACATCCTCATGAATTAATTACCTATGGAGGAAATGGAGCGGTTTTTTCTAATTGGGCACAATATTTATTAACGATGCAATATTTATCTGAAATGACAGATAAGCAAACGTTAACCATGTATTCTGGTCATCCAATGGGATTGTTTCCTTCTCATAAAGATGCACCAAGAGTTGTGGTAACAAACGGAATGGTAATTCCTAATTATTCGCAGCCAGACGACTGGGAAAGAATGAACGCTTTAGGAGTTTCTCAATACGGTCAAATGACTGCGGGGAGTTATATGTACATTGGTCCACAAGGAATTGTACATGGAACAACAATTACCGTTTTAAATGGTTTTCGAAAAATTAAAAAAGAACCTAAAGGAAACTTATTTGTAACTGCTGGTTTAGGTGGTATGAGTGGAGCGCAACCAAAAGCAGGAAATATTGCAGGTTGTATTACGGTGTGTGCTGAGGTAAATCCGAAGATTACGCAAATTCGTTTAGAGCAAGGTTGGATTGATGAAAAAATTACTGATTTAGATGAATTAGTTGATCGAGTAAAATCAGCAAAAGAAAACAAAGAAACAGTTTCAATCGCTTATTTAGGAAACATTGTTGAGGTTTGGGAAAAGTTTGATGAAGCGAATGTGCATATCGATTTAGGATCAGATCAAACATCATTACACAATCCATGGGCTGGTGGTTACTATCCGGTTGATATTTCGTTTGAAGATGCTAATGAAATGATGGCAAATAAACCTGAATTATTCAAGGAGAAAGTACAAGAAACGTTGCGTCGTCATGCAAAAGCAATAAACAAGCACACAGCAAAAGGAACGTATTTCTTTGATTATGGAAATGCATTTTTGTTAGAAGCAAGTAGAGCAGGAGCAAATGTAATGGCAGAGAACCCTACCATTGGTAGAGAGTTTAAATACCCATCTTATGTACAGGATATCATGGGGCCAATGTGTTTTGATTATGGTTTTGGACCATTCCGTTGGGTTTGTACTTCAGGGGATCCGAAAGATTTAGCTAAAACAGATGCGATTGCTTGTAAAGTATTAGAAAAAATAAAAAAGAACTCACCAGAGGAGATTCAGCAACAAATGGCTGATAATATTCAGTGGATTAAAGGAGCGCAAGAAAATAAATTAGTAGTAGGTTCACAAGCACGTATTTTATACGCAGATGCTGAAGGACGTATGAAAATTGCTGAAGCTTTTAATAAAGCCATTAAAAAAGGTAAAATAGGAAATGTAGTATTAGGACGTGATCATCATGATGTATCTGGAACGGATTCACCGTATCGTGAAACATCAAATATTTATGATGGTTCTCGTTATACTGCTGATATGGCTATTCATAATGTAATCGGAGATAGTTTTAGAGGAGCTACTTGGGTCTCAATCCACAATGGTGGTGGAGTAGGTTGGGGAGAAGTTATTAATGGAGGATTTGGCATGCTTCTTGATGGTTCTAAAGATGCATCAAGACGCTTAAAATCAATGCTTTTCTGGGATGTGAATAACGGAATTTCACGACGTAGTTGGGCAAGAAATGAAGGAGCAGTATTTGCTATTAAAAGAGCAATGAAAACTGAAAAGAAATTAAAAGTAACAGTTCCTAATTTAGTGGATGATGCATTGTTAGATAATGTATAAACCCTAAGAAAATGAAAATAACGAAATTACTTTTTTTACCAATTATTACTTTGTTGATGATTTCTTGTAGCTCTATACGAGTGGCAACAGATTATGATACAAAAGCAGATTTTAATCAATACAAAACATTTGCGTTTTACAAAACGGGAATAGATAAGGCATCTATTTCTGATTTAGATAAAAAACGAATTATGCGTGCTGTTGAATCTGAATTATTAGCAAAAGGAATGACAAAATCATCTACGCCAGATGTATTGGTTAGTCTTTTTACAAAGAGTAGAGAACGAGTTAATATTACCGATAACAATTGGGGATATGGTTATGGTTGGGGCTGGAATCCATGGATGTGGAACGGAGCTAATCGTTTAAATGTAAACCAATATACTGAAGGTACTTTGTTTATAGATATTCTAGATGCTAAAAAGAAAGAATTAGTATGGCAAGGAATTGGTACTGGAGCTTTAAAAATGAGTAATGTAGAGAAAAGAGAAGCTCGTATAAAAGAATTTGTTGGAGAAATAATGTCGAAATACCCTCCAGGAAGCGAGAAAAAGTAATTTTAAAGAATATTTAGATTATAAAAAAACGTCAAGCTAATTTTAAGCTTGACGTTTTTTATTAAAAAATGTTAAAAAAAATGTAACGAATTGCTTTTTTTTTCATCTGATAGTCAATTAATAAAATCAACAAAAATCAAAATACTATGAGATTAGTTATAGAAAATTTAACTAAAACCTATAAAAATGGTGTAAGAGCTATTGATAATTTAAATTTAGAAATAGGAACAGGAATGTTTGGGTTATTAGGACCTAACGGAGCAGGGAAATCATCTTTAATGAGAACGATTGCAACATTGCAAAGTCCAGATAGCGGTTCTATTACTTTTGATGGAATTAACGTACTAGAAAACCCAATGGAGTTTAGAAAAATTTTAGGATACTTACCACAATCATTTGGTGTATACCCTAAGATGTCAGCAGAAGAGTTGTTAGATTATTTTGCAACTTTAAAAGGAGTAAGTTCAAAAGATGACCGCCAAAAATTAGTAAAAGAAGTACTTGAAATTACAAATTTATATGAGGTTCGTAAAAAATATGTAGCAGGCTATTCTGGAGGAATGAAACAACGTTTCGGAATTGCTCAATTACTTTTAAATAATCCTAAATTAATTATTGTTGATGAGCCTACAGCAGGTTTAGATCCAGCAGAGCGCCATCGTTTTTTAAATGTATTACGTGAGGTAGGAACAAATTCAACAGTTATATTTTCAACTCATATTGTAGAAGATGTGAAAGAGTTGTGTAATGAAATGGCAATTTTAAATGGAGGAAAAATTTTAAAGCATACAACTCCAATAGAAGCAACAGAAGAAGTTAAAGGTCATATTTGGACCAAGAAAATTGATCGAGATGATTTAGAGAGTATGGAAGCAACATACAATGTATTGTCTTCAAATTACAATCAAGATAATTCGTTAAATATTAGAGTATATGCTCAAGAGAAACCAGCAGAAGACTTTGTAGTTACAGAGCCGCAGTTAGACGATGTGTATTTTATTGCTTTAAAACAAGATGAACCAGCAACGGTTTAATCAGTTTTAAAAAAAATTAACTTAAAAAAATAAAACACATGTTTTCAACAATATTTAATCACGAATTAAAATACTGGTTTAAGAAACCATCATTTTATGTTTTTATGGCAATATTTTTTGTATTGGCCTTATTATTTTCAGCAAGTTCAGCAGGTTTTTTTGACTTCTTAACAACAAGTACAGGTTCTTCACGAATTGTAAATTCACCAATAGGAGTTAACGGAATGTTTAGTGGCTTAGCTTTAATAACTTACTTTTTCTTTCCGTCTATAATAGGAGTTTCTATTTATAGAGATTATAAAAGTAATATGCACTCTATTTTGTATTCATATCCATTTACAAAAGCAAATTATTTATTAGCAAAGTTTTTTAGCTCATTAATAATGGTGTCACTAATTATTTTAGTAATTGGAATCGGAATTTTTATTGGATATAGATTACCTGGAACTAACTCAGAAATTGTAGGAGGTTTTAATATCATGGTATATATTCATAGCTATGTAGTGTATTTATTGCCAAATATATTATTATTCGGAGCTATTGTTTTTGGTGTAGTAACTTTTACAAGAAATATAGCAGCAGGTTTTATAGCTGTATTATTATTAATATTTATTCAAGGATTAGCAGATGGAATGTTAGCGAATCCAGATAATAGATTTTGGTCAGCATTATTTGACCCATTCGGAGGACAAGCTGCAAGTTATTATACGCGTTATTGGACAGTAGCAGAAAAAAATGAATTACTATTGCCAGTTAAAGGAGTAATATTATATAACAGGTTATTGTGGTTAGGGATAGCATTTTCAATATTTGCTTTGGTATATAAATTTTTCTCATTCAGTCAAAATGCAATCTCGTTTAGTTTTAAGAAAGAAAAAGGGGAGCGTATGATCAAAAGTAACTTTGGAGGGATAACAAGAGTTAACCTGCCTAAAGTGAAGTACGATTTTTCTTTTTGGCAAAATTTAAAAACTTCATGGAAACTGTCAAATATAGATTTTAAGTACATTGTAAAAAGCTGGCCATTTATAAGTATTTTATTAGTAGGGTTAATTTTTTTATTACTTTTTGCAATTACTTCTACCCAATATATGGGGACAAAAACTTACCCAACAACAGCAAAAATGCTGTCTTTACCAGGAGGAACATTCGCATTATTTATTAATATTCTTACTTTTTTATATGCAGGAATGTTAATTCATAGAGCTAAAATAGCTAGTACGAATCATATTGTAGAAGCGACACCAATCCCTAACTGGACATTATGGTTATCTAAGTTATTGGCATTATTAAAAATGCAAATAGTATTACTGTTTGTAATTATGGTAGCAGGAGTATTATTCCAAATTTATAACGGATACTATGATTTTGAAATAGGACATTATTTATTTGAATTATATGGGTTAAACTTTATTCATTATGCAATATGGGCATTGTTAGCTTTATTTATACAAACCTTGGTAGGGAATGCATATTTAGGATTATTCATTTTGTTACTATTAAATATAGGATTACCATTTTTACGATTTGCAGGAATAGAACAAGCCATTTTTAAATATAACCAAGGACCAAACTTTAGATACTCTGATTTAGATGGATACGGAGCTACCTTAGCAAGGTATTTTACTTATAAAACATATTGGTTCTTAGGAGGATTAGTACTGTTAGTATTAACAGGGCTATTTTGGACTAGAGGAATTACAAATTCATTTGCAGAAAGAATTTCAATAGCTAAATCTAGGTTTAAAGGAAAAACAGTTATTGCATTCTCAGTATTTTTAATAGGGTTTTTAGCTCTTGGAGCTCGAATATATTATGAAAATAATATTTTAAATGAAAGAAGGTCTTCAAAAGAAAGAGAGTTAGGACAAGTAGAGTGGGAAAAAAAATATAAAAAGTTCCAAGGAAAAGCACAACCGAGAATTGTAGCAGTAAATGTTGATCTGAACCTCTTTCCAAAGAAAAGAGATTTTAATGCAACAGGAGTGTATAAAATGATTAATAAAACAGAAGAGACTATAGATAGTATTTTCTTAAACCATAATCAATATCCAAGTACTTTTGAATTTAGTAAAACAAATACTTTAGTGTTAGAAGATACAATTCAAAACTTTGATATATATCAGTTAAAAGAACCACTTCAGCCAGGTGATAGTTTAACGTTAACATTTACGGTAAAAAACAAACCAAATACGTTTATAAAAAGTCACTCTCCAGTTAGAGAAAACGGAACGTTTATAAATAGCTTTCAGTTATTCCCATCATTAGGATATTCAGATGGAAGTGAATTAAAAGATGATAAAACACGTGAAAAATACGGTTTAGAAAAAAATGAATTAAAATCACATCCTTCGGATAGTACAGCTTTAGGGAATACTTATATTTCTGGAGATTCAGATTGGATAGATTTTGAAACAACTGTAAGTACTTCAGAAGATCAAATAGCTATTGCTCCAGGGTACCTACAAAAAGAATGGGTAAAAGACGGAAGAAGGTACTTTCATTATAAAATGGATAGTAAGATTCTGAATTTTTATGCATATAATTCAGGAAGATATGAAGTAAAAAGAGATAAGTGGAATGATGTAAACTTAGAAATTTACTACAAAAAAGGACACGAGTATAATCTAGATAGAATGATGAAAGGAATGAAAGCATCATTAGATTATAATACTAAAAACTTTAGCCCATATCAGCACAAACAAGTACGTATAATAGAATTTCCTCATGGAAACTTTGCCCAATCATTTCCAAATACAATTCCATTTTCAGAAAATGTAGGTTTTATAGCAGATATAGATGATACTGATGAAGGAGGAGTAGATTACGGATTTGCAATAACAGTACACGAATTAGCACATCAATGGTGGGCACATCAAGTAATAGGTGCAGATGTGCAAGGAGCTACAATGTTATCAGAAAGTCCATCAGAATATGTAGCACTAAAAGTGTTAGAACATCAACATGGAAAAAGTAAAATGCGTAAGTTTTTAAAGAAAGCATTAGATGGTTATTTGGCAAATCGTTCTATGGAGCGAAAAAGAGAAAAACCATTAATGTATAATGACGGACAAGGCTATATTCGTTATGAAAAAGGCTCATTAGTATTTTATGCACTAAGTGACTATATTGGTGAAGACAAGTTGAATGGAGCCTTAAAAAAGTATGTAGAAAAGGTGAAGTTTCAAGAAGCTCCTTATACTACGACTATTGATATGATGGATCATATTAGAGAAGTAACACCAGATAGTTTGCAGTATGTTTTAAAAGACATGTTTGAAACCATTACCTTATATAGAAATAGAATTGTAGATGTTTCTTCGACGGAATTAGATAATGGAAAATATAAAGTAGATATAGAGTTTAACGTAAGTAAGTATAGAAATAATGATAAAGGAAAACGTTATTATGGAGAGAAAGCAGGTGATACTATAAGTTATAAAACAGATAAAATGAAGAAACCTATTTTATCAGTTCCATTGGCAGATTATATTGATGTTGGAATTTTTGGAGAAGAAGAAATTGATGGTGTTAAAAAAGAAGTTGAACTTTATTTAAAGAAACATAAAATTACTCAAATCAATAATAAAATATCTTTAATAGTAGATAAAAAACCAGTAGAAGTAGGGGTTGACCCTTATAATAAGTTGATAGATACAAAATCTGATGATAATAGACGGAAGTTGTAATCAATAGAGTTAAAAAAGAAAGACTGTCAATTTTGGCAGTCTTTTTGTATTTAAAAAGAATACTTTTGCAGTTATGTATAACAAAAGAGTAGAGCTAACAGAAGAAGATTATTATATAAACGAGCAAGGCTATAAAGTTTTTATAGAAAAATTTCATTTAAAAAGAGGATACTGTTGTAAAAGTGGTTGTAAGCATTGCCCTTATGGATATGATAAAAAAACAGATAGTTTTAAATAATGTGACAATTATTAATTAATTGTTTCTAAAAAGTATAAATCAAACAAAAATGAAAAAAATTATAGCATTAGCATTTGTAGTTATGTTAACTGGATGTGCTGAATTACAAAAAGTAGTAAATCAATTACCAACAACAGGTGGAGTTTTAACTCAAGATCAAATAGGTGGAGGTTTGCGTCAAGCATTAGATAACGGAATTCAACACCAAGTAACTAAATTAACATCTAAAGACGGTTTTTATCGCAACGAATTAGTAAAAATATTATTACCAAAAGAATTACAAACGGTTGATAAAGGTTTACGTAAAATAGGCTTAAGTAATTTAGCTGATGAAGGAATTAAAGTACTAAACAGAGCTGCAGAAGATGCTGTGAAAACTGCTACACCAATTTTTGTAAATGCAGTAAAAGATATTACTTTTACTGATGCTAAAAACATTTTATTAGGAGAACAAAATGCAGCTACTTCTTACTTAGAAGGAAAAACATCGCAAGCATTATACAACCAATTCAATCCAGTAATTGAAAAGTCGTTTGCCAAAGTAGGAGCTGATCAAATATGGTCTAACCTAATTAATAAATACAATAGTATTCCTTTTGTAAATAAAGTAAACCCAAATTTAACCGATTATGTAACAACCCAAGCATTAGATGGTGTTTTTACAATGATCGCTGTTGAAGAAAAAGGAATTCGTGAAAAAGTAGGTTTAAGAAATACTGATTTATTACGTAGAGTTTTTGCGTTGCAAGATGGTAGGTAATTATAGCTGATTATCAGTTATTTTTTCGAAAAAGAGTTTTCTATAGGTATTTCCAATAGGAAGCTCTTTTTTATTTATCCAAACTGAATCGTTATCTATTTTGTCAATAGATTTTATAGCTATAATATACGATTTATGAGTTTGTATAAAGTTATCTTTAGGAAGGTTCTCTTTTAAGCTTTTTAACGTACTGTATGTAATTATTCGTTCGTTTTTTAAATAGATAGAGACATAGTTCTTTAAACCTTCTATATATAAAATATCATTTAAAAATACCTTAGAGAATTTATTTTTCCCATCTGTTTTAAAGAAGAAAAATTCCTCTTTTGAAACTATTGATTTTTTTTGAGTGTCAGTATTGTTTTTCTGCTGAATTTTTAAAACAGCTTTATAAAATCTGTCAAACTCAATAGGTTTTAGTAGATAATCAGTAGCAGAAACCTCATAGCTTTCTATAGCAAATTGTGGATAAGCAGTCGTAAAAATAATATTAGTTTTACCGTTAATGATTTTAGAAAGCTGAATGCCAGTAATTTCTGGCATTTGAATATCTAAAAAAACTAAATCAATTTTCTCTTTTTCAATAAATTGTAAAGCCTCTAACGGATTTGTAAATGTGTTTTTCAATTCTAAAAATGAAACTTTAGAAGCATACTTTTCCAATAATCTAATTGCTGGTGGTTCGTCATCAACAATAACACAAGTTAGTTGTTTATTCATAAAGGCAATTTTAAATAGGCTTTAAAAATATCATTATTTTTTTCATATTCTAAAGTGAATTTATTTTTATATAAAACTGCTAAACGCTTTTTTATGTTTTCGGTGCCAATTCCAGCTTCCATATATTTTTCAGAAGAGTTAATGTTATTTTCTGTAATAATTTCTAACCAGTTTTCTGTTATATTAAATCCGATTTTTGCAGGATAGTTTTTATTATTAATAATTCCATGCTTACAAACATTTTCAACAAAATGAATTAAAATTAATGATGGAATTTTATGATTTTCAATGTTTCCGTTAATGTTTAAATATACATGAAAATCTGCTTCGTATCTACGTTTGTAAAAATGTAAATAATCTTTAATAAATTGAATTTCTTTTTCTAAGAAAACAAAATCTTCTGAAGCTTCATAAGTAACGTATCTTAATAATTGTGATAACTTTAAAATATCGTTAGCTGTCTCTGGTTTATCGTCATACAATTCTATATAAAAATTATTGAGTGTGTTAAACAAAAAATGCGGACTTATTTGTGCTTTTAAAGTTGCTAATTGAGCTTCTTGATGTTCTAGGCTTAGTTGATGTAGCTTATTTTTATTTTCATAATTCTTATACAATAAATACACAATCGTACTATATAAACAGGCTTTAAACGCATATATAAAACTATCATATAAATATATAAATATGATATCGTCTTGTTCTAAATTGTAATTGTTAATCTTAAAAAGAAGAGGCGAAACAATTTCTTCTAATAGAAAGCGAATTCCAGCAAAAATGAAAACCAATAGTATTATTGAAATTCCAAATAATACATATTTCTTTTTATCTAATACTTGAGGTAGTAATATATAATAGTTTAATAAGTAAACGGTAAAAAAACTGATACTAAAGGTTGTTGTAAATAATAAGGCATAAATAAATGATATTGATTTGTTTGGACTAAAAATATCCCAAGCTAAATCAGTCATAATAAGTAATGCAATAACAAATATGTTAAATCGTAATTCTTTAGTCATATTTCAAAAATATGACTAAAACTGTTACTGATATTCGAATTAGGACAGAACCAAGATTTTTTTATATAAACCATTGTTATCAACCAACAAAAAAATGAAATGCTTAAAATATTATGAGTTGATATAATAAATTTCTAAGATGGTGTAATAAAAAATAATAGCTTGATTTTGTACTGTAATCTTGTAATGAATTTAAAATCATTCAGTAAATGAAAAAATATATCATAATCGCACTTGGAATTTTAGTAATTCTTTCTTGTCAAAAAACAGAAGAGAAAAAATCGCTAGAAAAAGAAATAATTTTAAAGCCATATTCATCTTATTATCCAAAAGAAAAAACAAAAATTCTGGTGGTTGGTACATTCCATTTTTCGTACCCTGGACTAGATGCTACAAAAACTAATAACGATGATAAAATAGATGTTTTAAAAGAACCTAAAAAATCTGAAGTAACAGAATTGGTTGAGTATATAAAACAATTTAAACCAACGAAAGTAGCAATTGAAGCCAAACCAAGTTGGAATATGAATAAAGATTATAAAGAATATAGAAAAGGAAAACATAGAGATGTTAGAAATGAAAGTTATCAGTTAGGAATGCGTATAGCAAATGATTTTAATTTAGATACTATTTATTCTGTAGACGCAAAATCTTTTGATGAAGATTTATCTAAGGTTAATCCTAAATTAATAGAAGAATTAGGAAAAGACTATGATTTTAAATCTGAAGATCCATTTTACAAGATGGTAAAAAAATCTTTTGATGAATCTACTGCGTTTCCTGCAAAAGAAAACTTGTTAAAGTTTATGAAGCATATGAATACGATTGAAGGTCATCGAAATAATTATGGAGCTTACCTTATTGGAGATTTTAAGTTAGATGATACAAGAGGAGCCGATTTTTTATCTATTTGGTGGTATAATCGAAATTTGAGAATTTTTAGAAAAATTCAACAAATCGATCAAACAAAAGAAGATAGAATATTAATAATTATGGGTAATGGTCATGCATCAGTTTTAAGACATCTAATTGAGTACTCACCAGAATATGAATTTGTAGAATTTAATAGTTTATAAAATGAAAAATTACATTGTACTTATAATAATCATTTTGATTTCATCTTGTCAAAAATCCGAAGAGAAAAAGAATATAATCAATAACATACCGGTAGAAATAGATTCTGCATATGTAAAAAGTAAACTAGCATATTTTAAAGTTAAGAACAACATAATAGAAGGAAAAGGAAAACAATTGATAGAAAAAATAGTAAACGAGTCACAATTTATTGTGTTTGGAGAAAATCATTACTCTAAGCAAACTTCTATTTTAACAAAGGCTTTAATTCCTTTATTAAGCAAAGCTTATTTTACTAATTTTTTAGCAGAAGTAGGACCAAGTACAGCTGAAAAATTAATAGAGTTATCTACACCTTATGAAAAAACAGTAGAAAATTTAAAAGAATTCACCACAAAATATAAGCACGATGAGTTTGGTAATACAGGTGATCCTATTCCGTTTTTTGCAGGAGTAGAAGATGCTGAATTTTTACAATTAATTAGAAAGTATAATATTAATTTTCATGGAATAGATCAAGAATATATATACTCAGCCCTATTTTTTATGGATGAATTATTAAAAGAAGCGAAAAGTAAACCCAATTATGAAGAAATAAAACAATTAAAAGAGAAAGTAGATAAGCTTATATATAATCGCTTAAAAGATGATAAGAAAGGAAAAACAGTAAGAGCCATGGAAGCTTTTGAAACAAATAAAAATATAATTACTTTTTTTAATCAATTTGAAGAAGGAGACACAAAAGCAAGAAAAATCATAAACGACTTAAGATTTAGTTGGGATATTTATAAACGTTGGAGAAAAGGATCACATTTTGACAGGGTAAGTTATATGAGAAATAATATATTGAAAGTTTATAAAAAACAAAAAGATGCTAAACTATTTATAAAAGTAGGGAGCTTACACGCTGCAAAAAATATTTCAAACTCTTCTTATGACATCGGTTATTTAACAGAAGAACTAGCTCAAAAAAAACATACAGTAAGTTCTAGTATTAACTCATGGCGACCATTTTATATAGATGGAGATTCTATAGTAAATGCAATCGAAAAATATAAAAGATACTATAGACGACTGGGTGTTTTTACACAATTTGCTAAGAAAAATAAATGGACAATAATTGATTTTAAATCTATTAAAGAAGATATTAAATCAAACAAAGTAAAACTGCCAATTAATGGAGATTACCATGCGTTAAAAAAGCTATTAGATGGATATGATTATCAATTAATAATTCCGGTAGATGATAACATTACCTATAATTTAAAAAAGTAAATCTGAAAATAGAAAAAAAGTATATAGAAGTTATTTATAAGGACAAAAAGCAAAAATAGGTTTTGAAAATAATGAACTTCAGTTGTTAGCTTTTGAAGTGGGAAGTTTAATTCATGAGTTAGTTTCGTTGATAGACTATTTAAAGTAATATAGGAAAAACACCTAAAATTCAATAGTGGTTAATTCTATGTACTTGTAAACCAAATATTTGTGTATATTTATAATCCGTTTAACCAAAGTAAAAATGACACGAATTAATCAACTACATAGATATAAGAATCATCTTGAGGAGAGGTATCGTAAGTTGGTTGAAAGAGCGAATGATTATAAATATGTGGATGAATGTAAGAGTGATTGCTCAGCATTTAAAGCAATGAAAGTGTTAGAAAAAATTAATAGAATAAAATACTTAGATAAGGACCTCTCAAATTCTATTGTGTAATTCTTTAAAATAATCAAAAGCCTTTAGTAGCCTACTACCGTACCAAGAAAATAATTCCCCATCTACTAATAATATTTTAGAGTTAGGATTATGCTCTTGTATTTCTTGAATATGAGTTTCTTTAAAAGGATAAGGTTCTGATGAGAGTAAAATCAAATCAGGGTAGTTTACTTGTCTCATTTTTTTAATATCTATCTCTGGATATCGCTCTTGGTTAGCATAAATATTTTCAAAATTATTTAATTGAAGTAAGTGATTTATAAAAGTGTTATTAGCGGCAACCATCCATGGATTTCTCCAAATAAAATAAGTAACTCTTATAGTTTTTTGATTTTTAATAAACTGTTTAAAATCATTTATTTTAAACTCTAACTCATTATTTATTTTTAAAGCAGATGTTTTACAAGAAAGCATTTTTCCATATTGACTTATAAGTTCTTTAGCATCATCAAGATTATAAATGTCGGAAACATGAGTCGGAGCAATTTGCTCACAAACTTCAACTATTTCTTTAGTGTTTTCTTCTTTGTTGCAAAGAATGATATCAGGCTTTAAAGCTTTTATCTTTTCAATATTAATATTCTTTGTTCCGCCAACAACAGTTTTGATTTTTTTTAATCCAATAGGGTGAATGCAGAATTTGGTAATGCCTACAATAGAATCCATTAATCCTAAGTCGACTAGTAATTCAGTTTGACTAGGGACTAATGAAATAATTCTTTTTGGGGTTTTATTTGTTGAAATATTTCGTTCTATTTGGTCTAGCATTTAAAGTAATTGTTAATGAATTGTAAGAAAAGTTTATTGGTGTAAAAAAATGGTATAAGTATCAAAAAAACACTCCCTTTTAATTAAAAAGAAGTGTTTTTTAGTGTAAATTTAATTACATACTTACTTTATTGTTTAAGGTTTTTTATAGCTTCGCCATCTTTTTTGTAAGGGTACCCTCTCCAGAAAAAGCCACTTCCGTTATATTGCCAAACTAATTCTTTGTTTTGAGTTACTTCCCAATAACCGAAATCACCTTCTGTAATTAACGTGTTTCCATTTTCTATTCTATAAGCTCCAGATACTTTAGCAGAGAATAAGTTAGAGTCGGTAAAAGACCAAACAATATTTGGCTGATTGTTAAAGTCAAAAATAGTTGGAATTTGTAATTCGTAAACAATAGATTGCATATTGTTTGACCCATTATTATATATCAACATATTTCCAGCTCCAGGCAAATTATTGTCAATGATATTACAGTTGTGGTTGTTTGAGAATAATTGATTGCCAGGGTTTTTGAAAGCAGAAGGGTTTCCAAAACGATACAATAGATTACCTCCTTTGTTGTAGTTACCACCTAAATTAGTTTTAGCTTCTTCTGTACTAGTGCTATGATCAATTACCCAAACTTCGTGATAGAAATTTACACTAATATAAATAAGATCATTCTTTTCATCATATTCTATAGCATTAGCATGCATTATATCACCATTATCGAGATTGTTAAAATTAATATCGATGAGTTGAGGGTTGTTAGAAACAGAACCATGATTCATTTTAGTGTCATCTTTATCTTGTATTAAATGGTTCCAAGAGCTCCATTTCCAAACAATTTGATTTGTTGATGGGTTAATTTCAATTACAGATTCGATGTAAATATCTTTGTCTAATTGATAACCTCTTTCTTGAGCTTCAGTAGCTGTTTTCTTTTCCCAGACTAAGGCAATAATATTTCCATTTGGTAAACGTTCAATATCGTGATGTAAATTGTACTCTTCAGTAGAGTAAACAAATTTCCAGTCAATTGAATTATCTGGATTTATAACTTGAATTTGCCCACCGTTACCTCCAAAAGTAATTTTATCATCATCAGTTTTTAATAGAGCTAAAAGTTTACCGTTTTCCTCTAAAACAACGTCGTTTCCTAACCTATTAGTTAATTGCCATTCATGGTACTTTTGCCCGTCTTTTTTTAATAAGTAAACTTCTGCGTTACCAGCATCATTTACTAAAACTAAATTATCACTAATTTTTTCAGGCTCATATATTAAAACTTCATCTGTTAATTCTGGTATGATAGGTTCTTTTTCAGGGTCGTTGGAACAAGACCCTAATAAAAAAATTGCAAATAGGGTAAATAAGATATTTTTTTTCATTTAAAGTAATTTGTTACAAATTTAAAATATTCTCCATTTGTAGTTGAAGTTTTGTGGCTTTTTCTGACGCTTTTTTTGCAAAATCCTTACAATTACTTGCATAAATAATTCCACGAGAAGAATTGATCAATAATCCGACGTTTTCAGATAATCCATATTTACAAACCTCTTGTAAATTACCTCCTTGAGCTCCAACTCCAGGAACTAATAAAAAAGAGTTTGGAATTATTTTTCTGATTTCAGCAAAGTACTCGGCTTTGGTAGCTCCAACAACATACATTAGGTTTTCTGAATTTTGCCAAGATTTAGAAGTTTCTAAAACTTGTTTATATAACTCTTTTCCTTCAACGGTTTTTGTTTGAAAATCAAAAGCACCTTGGTTAGAAGTTAATGCTAACATAATAGTGTGTTTATTTTCAAAAGCTAAAAAAGGCTCAACAGAATCCTTGCCCATATACGGGGCTACAGTAACGCTATCAAAAGATAAATCTTCAAAAAAAGCTTTCGCATACATGGTTGAAGTATTTCCTATATCACCACGTTTAGCGTCTGCAATTGTAAAAATTTCAGGATGTTTTTCGTTAATGTAGTTAATTGTTTTTTCTAGAGCTTTCCATCCTTTTATTCCGTAAGCTTCATAAAAAGCAGTATTCGGTTTATAAGCTACACAAAGATGATGCGTTGCGTCAATAATTTCTTTGTTAAAAGCAAATATTGGATCTTCTTCTTTTAACAAGTGCTGTGGTATTTTAGTTAAATCTACATCTAAGCCAATGCATAAAAACGATTTTTTTTTTCGAATTTCGTTAACTAATTGTTGTGTTGTCATGTGTTGTTGTAAAAGTTATACAAAAGTACACTTTTTTAACACTTTCTATTATCTTTGTTATTAATGTTTCAATATATAATCAACAAAATTTTCTATGGATTTTTAACCCTTTTCGGAGTGGTTACAGTTATTTTCTTTTTGTTTAATGTACTGCCTGGAGATCCTGCAAGAATGATGTTAGATCAACGAGAAGATACTGAGCAGTTACAAAATATTAGAAAGAAGTATGGTTTTGATAAGTCAGTATTTACACAGTATTTATACTATTTAAATGATGTGTCTCCTGTATCGTTTCATAGTGACAATGAAAACGATTACACATATTTGTCTGACGAAAAATATCAATACCAAAAAATATTTGATATTGGAAGCACTTCAGTAGTTTTTAAATACCCATATTTACGAGAGTCCTTTCAGAAAAACGGGAAAAATGTATCAGAAGTTATAGCTGAAACATTACCGAATACAGCTGTTTTGGCAATTTTAGCAATTCTTATAGCATTAGCATTAGGAATTGTTCTGGGAATTTTGTCAGCATTATATAAAGATACTTTTTTTGATAGAATTATAGCGGTGATAAGCACTTTAGGAATGAGTGTGCCATCTTTCTTTTCAGCAATATTGTTTGCTTGGTTTTTTGGCTTTGTTTTGCATGAATATACGGGTTTAGAAATGACTGGGAGTTTATATGAAGTTGATGATTTTGGTGAAGGAATGCATATACAGTGGAAAAACTTATTGTTACCAGCAATAGTTTTAGGTATCCGTCCGTTAGCAGTAGTAATTCAGTTAATGAGAAACTCGTTGTTAGAAACAATGAGTCAAGATTATATTCGTACCGCAAAAGCAAAAGGATTAACCATGTATCAGGTAATTAAAAAGCATGCCTTAAAAAACTCTTTAAATCCAGTTGTGACAGCAATTTCAGGTTGGTTTGCTTCTATGTTAGCTGGTGCGGTTTTTGTGGAGTATATTTTTAATTGGAATGGATTAGGGAAAGAGATTGTAAATTCATTAAATACGCTCGATTTACCTGTAATTATGGGGTCTGTGTTAGTTGTAGCAGCACTGTTTATTATAATTAATATTTTGGTTGATGTAATTTATAGTTGGTTAGATCCGAGAATAAGATTAAGTTAGTATGAGATTTTTATTGTTTTTTCTTGGAGTTATATTGTTAAGTAGTTGTGCGGCTTTCCAGCCTAAGAATTTTAATTCTGAAGCTTTAAATGAAAAGTTGGTTACTTTAAATAGAGACTCAATTACATTAAAAGAAATTTTTAAAAATACTAATGGTAATAAGACTTTTGTTCAAATATTTGCTACATACTGTCCGGTAAGTCAAGACAGTTTTGATGATGTAATTGCTTTTCAAAAAGAAAACTCAGAAATAAACTACATTTTTTTGTCAGTAGATCACTCTTATCACGACTGGAAAAGAGGACTTGAAGATATTAAGGTGAAAGGAAATCATTATTATATTTCAAAAAAAGGAAAAGGTCAGTTGGGAGAATTTTTAAAACTAAAAACAATCCCTAGATTTTTGATTTTAGATAAAAACGGAGAAATTTTACTTTACAAATCATCAAGTGTTTCAGAAAGGTTAAAAAACAAGATAGATTAAAAGATGAAAAAAAGTATAATAGTATTATTTGTAGGATTGTTATTATTGAATTGTTCAGTTAAAAATGAAACTGAGTTTTCAAAAGAAGCATTAAATGATGTTTTTATTTATTTGAATAATGATGAAACTGCATTCAGTGAAATTTTAGCTAAAAATAAAGGGAAGAAAATTTTAATTGATGTTTGGGCATCTTGGTGTACTGATTGTTTACAAAGTTTACCAGATGTAAAAAAGATACAAGAAGAAAACCCAGAAATCAGTTATGTGTTTTTGTCGCTAGATAGAGATTTAGAATCATGGAAAAATGGAGTAGAGCGATTAAAAATAAAAGGGCAGCATTATTTTATGCAATCAGGATGGAAAGGTGCTTTTGGAAATTTTTTAGGTTTAAATTGGATTCCTCGTTATTTAGTTATTGATGAGCAGGGAAAAATTATTGTTTTTAACGCTACAAAAGCAACAGATAAATCAATTAAACAAAGCTTAGAGAAAAAATAACGTATTTTAGCTATAAAATTATTTAACCCCTTAAATAACATTTTAAATGAAAAGAGTAGTTTATGTATTAGTCTTTGTTTTTTTAGTGTCTTGTAATACTGAAAAACCGCCAGCGTTTCCATTAGAAGCTTTAAATGAGCAGTTTTTAACGATTGATGAAAAACCAATTACGTTTAAAGAAATTATTGAAAAGAATAAAGGTAAGAAAATGATGATAGAAGCTTGTGCTTCTTGGTGTAGTGAGTGTATTTCTGGAATACCAACAGTTAAAAAATTAAAAGCAGAGAATCCTGACGTTGTTTTTATCTTTTTATCAATAGATAAAACAATTCCACAATGGAAAAAAGGAATCGATAGATTCTTTAATATTGAAGGGCAGCATTATTTCTTGCCATCAGCACTTAAAGGAGGGTTTGCAACAAGTTTAGGAATTAAAGATATTCCAAGTTATATGGTGGTTAACGAATTAGGTATTGTTTCGTTAGCAAGTGCAACTGAACCTGGAGATCCAAGAATTGCTGCTGCATTAAAAGAATAATAAAAAATCAAAAATAAAATATAGTGAGACAAAAAATCGTTGCAGGTAACTGGAAGATGAATAAAAACCTTGATGAAGCTAAAAAGCTTATTAAAGGAATTAAGAAAGGAGTAAAAGATGGTTTAAATGATGATACTAGGGTAATTATAGCTCCTAGTTTTGTTAATTTAAATACTGCAATAAAAAGAACTAAAAAGTCTAGCGTCGAAGTTGCTGCTCAGAATATGCATCAATCTAAAAGTGGAGCGTTTACAGGAGAAGTGTCTGCTGATATGTTAACTGATATAGGAGTAAATATTGTTATTCTAGGGCATTCTGAAAGGAGAGAGTATTTTGGTGAATCCGATGCATTATTAGCTGAAAAAGTAAATGCAGCTTTAGAAAATAATTTAGAAGTTGTTTTTTGTTTCGGTGAATTATTAGAAGATAGAAAATCAGGGAATCATTTTAATATTGTTGAAAGCCAATTAAAAAATGGATTATTTCACCTTAAAAAAGAAAGTTTCTCTAAAATTGTTTTAGCCTACGAACCAGTTTGGGCAATTGGAACTGGAGAAACAGCTTCACCAGAACAAGCTCAAGAAATGCATGCTTTTATTAGAGAGATCATGACAAAAGAATATGGAAGTGATGTGGCTAATGAAATTTCAATTTTATACGGTGGTAGTGTAAAACCAGCAAACGCAAAAGAAATTTTTTCTAAGCAAGATGTTGATGGAGGATTGATAGGTGGAGCGGCTTTAAAAGCTGAAGATTTTGTAGCGATTATTAAATCAATTTAATGGATAATATTTATATAGAATATACTTTTGAGGTAAGTCCCAAAGAACCAGCAACTGAAATTTTAATTGCAGAATTAGGTATGGTTGGTTTTGAGAGCTTCGTAGAGAATGACAATGGAGTTACTGCTTATATTCAAAAACAAGATTGGAGTCAAGATGTTTTAGCAAATGTTTTTGCTTTAAAATCAGAAGAGTTTAAAATTGATTTTACACACAAAGAAATAGAGCAAACCAATTGGAATGCTGAATGGGAAAAGAATTTTAACCCAATTCAGGTTGATGATTTAGTGAGTATAAGAGCTCCTTTTCATGAAAATCCGAATTTAAAGTACGATATTGTAATAGAACCGAAAATGAGCTTTGGTACTGGTCATCATGAAACTACACATATGATGGTGCAGCATTTAGTTAATTTAGATGTTAATAATAAAAAGGTGTTAGATATGGGATGTGGAACTGGAATTTTAGCAATTTTTGCTGAAATGAAAGGAGCAAATCCTATTGATGCTATTGATATTGATGCTTGGTGTTATGAAAATTCGGTAGAAAATGTTGAAAGAAATAATTGTAAAAACATATCAGTATACGAAGGTGAATCATCACTTTTAAAAGATAAAAAATACGATATCATCATCGCAAATATTAATCGAAATATTTTGTTAGCTGATATGAGTATTTATACAAGTTGCTTAAATGAAAACGGGGTTTTATTATTAAGTGGATTTTATAATGAAGACATTCCAATTATAGATGCAGAGGTTTCAAAATATGGTTTAACATTAAATAAAACCATCGAAAGAAATAATTGGGTAGCTTTGCAGTATCAAAAATAGAGTAAATGAGTACGATTGAAAAAATACAGGAAGAGCTAGATGTTTTAATTCAGGAAACTAAAAGGCATGAAATTGTTTTGCATAATGATGATGTAAATACATTTGATTTTGTTATTGATAGTTTGGTAAGTGTTTGTGATCATACATTAGAGCAAGCTGAACAATGTACTATTTTGGTTCACTATAAAGGTAAATGCGCTGTAAAAACAGGAGAGTATAAAGATTTAGAACCTAAGTGTTCTAAGTTGCTGCAATTAGGTTTATCTGCTGAGATCGTTTAATATGGAAAACGTTTTTAGATATTATGGTTTTTCTGAATTTAAAAAAGATGAGTCAGGTGCTTTTTCAGGAGAAGAAATTAGTTTTTCTGTTTTAAATGAACAACACTTTTTAATTTTTGAAAAAAATAAAGAAAACTACAATTTGTATGTCTCAAAATACAATTCAAAAAAAGATATTGGTGTTAAGCCTCCGGAAATACTAGAGGTTCTAGTTGAAGGTTATGATAAGTCAATACCTGAACATCGAATTTTTTTAAGAAAATATTTATACTAAAAAACTCAAAAAAAACTTTTTTTTGAGTTTTTTTTGGTTTTTATGTGACCTATTAAAAAAAATGGTGTCATAATAATGTAAGCGAACAATAAGAGTTTTAAATGTTTGCTCGATTAAAATAGAAGATTACCCTTAAAGTGAATATATATAAGCTTCTCCTAGTAAGTAGAATGTGATACGAAAAGAGAAGCTTTCTTTTAAGAAATTAAAAATAGTAGTAGTTAGTTTTTATACTAAGTTTGGTTAGACGAAAAGGCCTTGGATTAAGTTTCAAGGTCTTTTCTATTATATAAAAACTGTATTGTAGAAACAAAAAAAGCTCATCAATTAAGATGAGCTTTTGTGACCTCGACAGGATTCAAACCTGTAACCTCTTGAGCCGTAATCAAGTGCGCTATTCAGTTGCGCCACGAGGCCGTTTTGCGGGTGCAAATATAGTAATGTTTTTTAGTTTTAAAAAATAAAAAATTAATTTTTTCAAACTTTTATTCTTGTGGAGAATTTAATTCTTCTTTAAAGTCATTTATTACTTTTTGAGCATCCTCTAAATCAGATTTATAGATAAATAATTCGCTAGAAGCACCAGTGGTTCCAAAGCCAGCTAGTCTTCCAGATTCTCTATCATCTTTAAGTAAAGTAGCTATTTTAGCCTCATCAAGTAAAAAAGCAAGTCTATTTGCTAAAATTGTGGTTCCTGTATATACTTTTATGTGTTCTTTCATAATTGTAAAAATTTTAATCCAACGAATTTATAGTTACAAAAGCTCGCCATCCAATAATTGCTAATTGAAATTTTGATGCCTTAGAGATATCCAATTCTTTTTTTGTAAAAGAAGGTAAAATGGTCTTGTTTAGTTTGGCTAAAACTTTAAATAATTGTTTTTTCATTATAAGTTGATTCTATATCAAAAATACTGAAAAATAATTTGTTAGTAAGAGTGAAGCTATATAAAGCTTCACTCTTTTGAAGGTTGGTTAGAGTTACTTTTTGCTTTCCATTATTTTCTTTGCAAGGTCTACTCCAATTAAAGATTGTAGTAGATTTCCGCTATTACTTGTTTTAGTAATGGTTTACATAGTGTAATTTTTTTAAAAGTTAATTAAAATAATAGTTGAGTAATAGTGATGGCAATTTTGGTTGCGATAATAATTAATTTTAAAGCGATAGCAATCATTAGTTTTTAGTGTTTTTAATTAGTGAAAATTGGTTGATTCCGGAATTGTTTTTTCAATATATGAGGTTACGAATCTTCTTACCAAATGATTTATATGAATTTAATTAATTTGAGTTTATATATAAAGTTAAAAAAGTAAATTAAGTTATAATTTACAATTAGTTAGCCTTAAATTATGTTTGTTTTTATAAGTGTAATTTATTTTAAGTGTTTTAATGTGTTATGAAGTAAAGGGTATTTTTAAAAAGGTTTTAAAAAGTAAAGGAAATAGCCTGTTTTTATTGATGAAAAAAGGCTGTTTGATTTTTCAGAAAAACGATAAGCGGATAATTATCATAGATTTTTAAACTGTTTTTTGTTACCTTTTTTTAGAAAAATAAATATTGTAAAAAAGCTATCTTCGCAGGATAAAAATAATTTATGAGTATTCTGTATATAGTTTTAGGGTTGGTGTTGTTGGTGCTTGGAGGTAATTGGCTTTTAAAAGCAGCAGTAGGGTTGTCTTTAAAGTTAAATATTCCGAAAATTGTAATTGGTATGACGGTAGTGTCTTTTGCTACTTCAGCCCCAGAATTAATAGTAAGTATTAAATCAGCTTTAGATGGTGCTCCGGGTTTGGCGCTAGGAAATGTAATTGGTTCTAATATTGCTAATTTAGGTTTGGTTTTAGGAATCACGGTTATTCTTTCGACTATTGAAGTTGAAAAAAGTTTTTACAAAACAGATTGGCCAGTTATGATGATTGCTTCTGTGTTGTTATATTTTTTTATAGTAAATGATAAGGTGATTGAATTTTATGAAGGGGCGATAATGTTTACTATGTTAATTGTGTTTCTAGTTTATTTATTGCGTTTTCAAAAAACAGCAGTTGTAGATGAGATGCCAGAGGATGATGAAGAATTACCACTACATAAAATAGTGTTGTTTTTGGCTATTGGAGGTTTTGGTTTGTGGGCTGGGTCAGAATTGTTAGTTGACGGAGCAAAGACAATGGCAGAGAATTTTGGCGTTAGTGATGCTGTTATAGGTGTAACTGTGGTTTCAGTTGGAACAAGTATTCCCGAATTAGCTGCATCTATTATTGCGGTAATGAAAAAAGAAAAAGCAATTTCTTTAGGAAATTTAATTGGTTCTAATGTGTTTAATATTTTAGCGGTTTTAGGAATTACTTCTATGATTACTCCGGTTCAAGTTGAGCCAGATGCTTTAAGTTTAATTAATAATGATATTTATTGGATGTTGGCAATTTCGTTCGCAGTGTTACCTTTGGTATTCTTTCCTAAAAAATTACGCTTAAACTGGAAAGATGGAATAATTTTGTTGGGGGCTTATGTTATTTTTATTTACCTGACTATCTCATAATTGATTAGAATATAAAGAATAAAAAAAGCCGCTAATAGCGGCTTTTTTCTTGTTGTTGTGTTGTTGTGGAAATTTATAGTTTATCGCAAACAGGTTTTACTGTTTGAATAATTCTTGAAGCAATTTTATAAGGATCTCCATTTGAAGCAGGTCTTCTGTCTTCTAAATATCCTTTCCATCCGTTTTCTACAGTTAAAATAGGAATACGTATAGAAGCGCCTCTATCTGAAATACCGTAACTAAAATCAGTAATAGACGCAGTTTCGTGTAGTCCAGTTAAACGTTGGTCATTGTGAGCGCCATAAATATCAATGTGTTCTTTAGTTACAGGCCTAAAAGCTTCACAAACTTGCATGTAAATTTCTTTAGATCCGCAAGTTCTTAAAACTTCATTTGAAAAGTTAGCGTGCATACCAGAACCGTTCCAGTCTCCTTTTACAGGTTTTGGATGATATTCAATGTAGTAACCATATTGTTCAGTTAATCTATCTAATAAATAACGAGCTACCCATATTTCATCCCCTGCTTTTTTAGCTCCTTTGGCAAATAATTGAAATTCCCATTGTCCAGAAGCAACCTCTTGATTGATTCCTTCAAAATTCAATCCAGCATCAATACATAGGTCAGCATGTTTTTCAACAAAATCTCTACCGTGTGTGTTTCTCCCACCAACAGAACAGTAATACATTCCTTGAGGTCCAGGGTATCCGCCAACTGGAAACCCTAAAGGAAGCTGTGTAGTTTTGTCCATGATAAAATACTCTTGTTCAAAACCAAACCAAAAATCGTTATCATCATCGTTAATAGTGGCACGAGCATTAGATTCATGAGGAGTTCCATCAGAATTTAAAACTTCTGTCATAACGATATACCCATTAATACGAGTAGGATCTGGGTAAATAGCTACAGGTTTTAAGATGCAATCAGAAGAATCTCCTGAGGCTTGCTTTGTTGAAGATCCATCAAAAGACCAGTTTTTAATTTCGTCTAAAGTTCCTTGAAAGTTTTCGTGTTCTTCAACTTTTGTTTTGCTTCTTAGGTTTTGTGTTGGTTTGTAACCATCTAACCAAATGTACTCTAATTTAATTTTAGCCATGATAATATCGGAATATGTTTTTGTAATCAAATTCAATGCAAAAATGAATATTTTATCTATTATATTAAAATTTTTAGGGGTAAAAGTTTAAAAATTAACTTTAAATTAATCTTGACCCTTATTTTTTAGGGGTATTTTAATTTAAGTTTTGTATTTTTGATCTTGAATTTATACCATATATATAATGTCAACTTTAAGATTTAACGCACTACAAGAAACGTTACATAGAAAACCAGTTTTAATTGAAGAGAAAGGGCGTCGTTCTGAATTATTTGGAAAAAATGTTTTTAATAAGCAAGCGATGCGTCAATATATGACGAAAGAAGCTTATCAGAGTGTGATAGACGCAATTGAATTTGGAACTAAAATAGATCGAAAAATTGCAGATCAAATTGCAATAAGCATGAAAGATTGGGCGCTGTCTAAAGGAGCAACGCATTATACACATTGGTTTCAACCATTAACAGGAGCAACTGCAGAAAAGCATGATGCTTTTTTTGAAACGATTGATGATGGTGGGGCAATGGAGCGTTTTGATGGTAGTCAATTAGTGCAGCAAGAACCAGATGCTTCTAGTTTTCCGAATGGGGGAATTAGAAATACGTTTGAAGCAAGAGGCTATACTGCTTGGGATCCAACATCGCCAGCATTTATATATGGTACTACATTATGTATTCCAACTGTTTTTGTAGCGTATACAGGCGAAGCTTTAGATAATAAAGCTCCTTTATTAAGAGCATTACAGGCTGTTGATAGCGCTGCAACTGCGGTATGTAAATATTTTGATAAAAATGTTTCTAAGGTTAATGCAACTTTAGGTTGGGAACAAGAATACTTTTTAATAGATACAGCGTTGGTTTCTGCTCGTCCAGATTTAATGATGACAGGAAGAACGTTGTTAGGCCATTCTCCGGCGAAAGGTCAGCAGTTAGATGATCATTATTTTGGATCTATTCCAACAAGAGTAATGAGTTTTATGCAAGATTTAGAGCAAGAATGTATGCTATTGGGAGTGCCTGTAAAAACACGTCATAACGAAGTAGCTCCAAATCAGTTTGAATTAGCGCCTATTTTTGAAGAAGCTAATCTAGCAGTAGATCATAACTCGTTATTAATGGATGTGATGGAAAAAGTATCACAACGCCATCAATTTAAAGTATTGTTTCATGAAAAACCATTTGAAGGAATTAATGGTTCAGGAAAACATAATAACTGGAGTTTAGCTACCAATACAGGGGTTAACTTATTAAGTCCAGGAAAAACTCCAATGAAAAATTTACAGTTTTTAACCTTTTTTGTAAATACAATTAAAGCTGTTCATGATTACGAAGAATTAATAAGAGCTTCTATTGCAAGTGCAAGTAACGATCATCGCTTAGGCGCTAACGAAGCACCTCCTGCTATTATCTCTGTTTTTATTGGTTCACAACTGTCTGCTGTTTTAGATGAGTTAGAAAATGTAACAAAAGGAAAATTATCTCCACAAGAAAAAACAGATTTAAAATTGAACATCGTTGGTAAGATTCCAGAGATATTATTAGATAATACTGATAGAAATAGAACTTCACCATTTGCATTTACAGGTAATAAATTTGAATTACGTGCAGTAGGTTCTTGGTCTAACTGTGCAGGACCGATGACGGTTTTAAATACAATTATCGCAAAGCAACTAAAAGAATTTAAAATTGAAGTTGATAAATTAGTGGATACTAAAAATTTGAAGAAAGATGAAGCAGTTTTTAATGTGTTAAGAGAATATATAAAAGCATCTAAAAAGATTCGTTTTGAGGGTGATGGTTATGGAGAGGCTTGGGAAAAAGAAGCTATTAAGCGTGGGTTGAGTAATAATAAAACAACACCTGAAGCTTTGAAAGCTAAAATTTCTAAAAAAGCAATTTCACTTTTTGAAGAAATGAACGTGATGAATAAAGTAGAGGTAGAAGCACGTCACGAAATTGAATTAGAAGAATATTCTAAGCGTATACAAATTGAAAGTAGGGTATTGGCAGATGTTGCTAGGAATCATGTAATACCTACAGCGATTCAATATCAAAACACATTGATTGAAAATGTAAGAGGATTAAAAGAAATTTTCGGAAAAGGTTTTGAGCAATATGCTAAAGAGCAAATTGATTTAATTCAGAAAATTTCTGGTCATATTGCTGAAATAAATTCAAAAATAGAGCAGATGACGAATGAGCGTAAGAAAACAAATAAATTAAAAGGTCAGAAAAATGCTGATGGATATTGTAATAAAGTAAAACCATTTTTAGAAAGCATTAGATATCACTGTGATAAATTAGAATTAATGGTAGATGATAACTTGTGGTCTTTAACAAAGTACAGAGAGTTGTTGTTTACTAGGTAGAAAAAACACTTAACTAGTTTTGGGAATAGAATATGTAAAAAAGGGGTTTTCCTCCTTTTTTGTGCATTTAAGGAGGAAAGTTAAATGTCATGTATCCATTGCTATATTTGAGTTTCAGCTATTTTTAATGTGAAAAACAGAATGTACGGTTTGTTTTTTTGCTTTTTATAAAAAAGAATTGTTCGTATATTAGCTACGTTTAAACACGCAAACTATATATAGTTTTTAGTACAATCTTTTTTAAGATTGATGAAAATGTAACAGACGCTCCTAGTCATTATATTTTACCCTATTAATTTTACCCTTGCATTTAGTAGTATACCCTAATAAATATGTTAAAGACGTATGTCTTTATGGTATGCTTAAAATTAATTAAACGTATTTTAAAATTATTTTATTATGAAAAAATTATTAAGTTTAGCTATGATTATAGCTACAGGGACACTTTTTGCGCAGTTAGCAAATCCGTTACCAACACCAAAGGCAAACTGTCTTAATTGTTCAGTAACACAAGTAGGGCCAGCATTAGGGGCAAGAGGAGCCGCAATAAACACGAGTAACGTTGGACAAACAGGTCATATGAATGACGCAAGTGTTGTTCAGACAGGAGTTGGAAATTTATCTTCAATTGATCAAGATGGACAAAATCAAGGTTTTGCTGGAGGTTTAGCTAATGAAGCTACGGTTTATCAACAAGGAAGAAAAAACGAATCAGACATCAAGCAACATGGTGATAATAATACTGGTTTTGTAAATCAAGTAGGTTTTAAGAACTATGCACAACAAGATGTTGGTGTAGGTTGGGCAGAAAACAACAGAGCTTATGCTTATCAGACTGGACGTAAAAACACTTCTATTCAAAAGCAACGTTTTGACAATAATACAGCTATAGTTGCGCAAGCAGGTAGAAGAAATTTTGCACATCAAGATCAAAGTACAGGAACTGATGGAGCACCAGGTAGTATTGCAGGTATTTTACAAGTAGGTAATGATAATAAAGCGAAGCAAACTCAAACGGGTAGCTTTAATGTTGATGGAATTGCACAATTTGGTAATGGTAACATGGCTTCTTCTACTCAAGCAGGTAATGGAGGATTAAATATTTCTGGTATTTTACAATCTGGAGATGATAACAAAGCATGTGTAGATCAAAAAGCAGCTGGAGGTATTAACTTAAGCTTAGTAGGCCAGTTTGGTATGGAAAACTCTGCATCTGTTATTCAGGATGCTCAAGGTTCTGGAAATGCAAGTTTTATAGGTCAATTTGGATATAAAAACAAAGCTTGTGTTGAACAAACAGGGTTGTAAGATATTATGAATTAGATTTAAGATTGAAATAAAAAAGGGAGGAGAAATTTTCTTCCCCCCTTTTTTTAATTATAGAAAAGATGAGAAAACTAAAAAGAGTAATGTTTATAGTGTTTTTGGCTAGTTGTTTTACTGTAATGTCTCAGTCAAATCCATCTACATATTTTGTAAACGTGCCACAAATAGGAAGTGATGCTTCGCTTTTGGTATTAGAAAATAATATTAATTTATCATCATCTGATTTAACAAGTTTTAGGAATTCATCGAGTAATCAAAATTTATTGTTGATAAATCAAATAGGAACCAACAATATTGTAGATATAAAAAAAGGGGTTGGTGACTCTCAGCAAGTAAATCAATACGGTAAGAGTAATTATTATAGTTTTATAGATTATTATAATACAGCACCTACAAATATGGATATATTACAGCAAGGTAACGCTAATTCTTTACAAGTTTACGGAACGAATTCATTTATGGAGAATATAAAAATCACTCAAAAATCTAGTTATAAGACAATTATTATAAAAAATTATTAAGAAAAAATGTTGAAACTTTGTTTTTTTCGTGTAACTTTAAAGTGTGTGCTTTTTTTATTATGTGTAAATATTTATGCGCAAGATAAAAATGATGTTCTTGCTAAAATACACGTGTTAAGAAAAGATAATTTTATAGCAGTAAAAGCACAAGCTGAAAATGAAGGGGTTTTATTTAAAGATGAATTAAGTTATAATTTAATAGTTTTAAAAAAAAGTAAAGAAGGTAATTATTCAAATAACAAACAGTCAGGGGTGTTTTCGCTAGAACCCAATGAAAAAAAAGATCTTTCATTTATTAGGTTAAGTTTAAATTCTGATGAAGAATTGAAGGCATATTTATTTGTAAAGCATAAAGATAAATTAATAGATAAAGATACATTGGTAATAATGCCCAAAAAAGTAGGTTTCTTAGAGGATAAAAAGATTGATGAATCTAGCTTTGCTATAAAAGGATTGGTTATTGAAGAAGCGATTACCAAAATAGGAAAAGATTTTTACGATTTTTTTTATCAAGAATACTTACTCTCTGGATTAAAATATCCGTTTATTATAAAAATTAAAGAAAAACCAGGATTAAGAAGAACGACGGTTGTAACAATAGAAGCTAGTGATACTAAGGTTTTTGAGTTTATGACTAGGCCTGGAGAAGATTTTTTAAAACAAGCAGTAAAAGTTACTTTGGCGAGGTTAAGTGCTTATTCTAAGAAAAGAAATACTTTATTAAGTTATAAAATTTAAAGTTATGAAAACGTTAAACAAACTAATAACATTTGTTTTAATTTCAGTAAGTTCAATTACTTTTTCACAAGCATTGACTTATAAACCAATCAACCCATTTTTCGGAGGAAATAATCCTTTTGGGTATCAGCAAATTTTAGCGTCAGCTAACGCGCAAAATGACTTTCAAGAAGAAGGGCAAGATCCTTTTCAGCAACCTTCAGATTTAGAAAACTTTACCAACAGTTTAAATAGGCAACTTTTAAATTCATTATCTCAAGATTTATTTCAAGAACAATTTGGCGATCAAGGTTTAACAGTAGGGACTTATGTTTTTGGTTCTCTAGTTGTTGATGTAACACCAACAAATGGAGGGCTTTCTGTAAATATTTTAAACACACAAACCGGTGAGCAAACACAAATAATTATACCAAATAGTAACTAACTAACTAACTAACTAACTAACTAACTAACTAACTAACTAACCATTATATAATCTATGAAAAAGCTTTTATTACACACTATCGTTTGTGTAAGTTTTACACTGCTGTCAAGTTGTGGGGCGTATTTTAACCAACCATTAGATACTACCAGAGCTAGAATAGGAGAAAGTACGTCTATTCATAATAATCTTATCAAGGAATTTTTACCGGTAGAGCAAATAATTGTTGGGGTATATAAGTTTAGAGATCAAACAGGTCAATATAAACCAACAGAAAACGGATCTACTTTTAGTACAGCTGTAACTCAAGGAGGAACGTCAATTTTGCTTAAATCACTAGAAGAATCAAAATGGTTTAAACCCATAGAAAGAGAGAATATAGCCAATCTTTTAAACGAACGACAAATTATTAGATCGACAAGGCAAGAGTATCAAGGTACAAATTCACAAAAAATGCCGCCATTACTTTTTGCAGGTATTATTTTAGAAGGTGGAGTTGTTTCTTATGATTCTAATATTATTACAGGAGGTTCTGGGCTTCGATATTTTGGAGCAGGAGTGTCAAACCAATACAGGCAAGATAGAATTACTGTTTATTTAAGGGCGGTATCAACATCTAATGGGCAAATTTTAAAAAATATTTATGTTTCTAAAACAATACTTTCTCAAGGTATTTCTGCTAATTTATATAGGTATGTTGCATTAAGAAGGTTATTAGAGGTAGAAACAGGAGTTACTAAAAACGAGCCAGCTCAATTGGCAGTAAAAGAAGCTATAGATAAAGCTGTAGAACAATTAATTATAGAGGGAGTTAAAGATGGTTTATGGATGCCGCAAGGAGGGCAACCAGTAGTAAATCTTTTTAAGAAAGAATTTGAAAAAGAAAAAAATGAAGCAGATAATACTTTATTGTTTAATAGAAAACAAGAGGTAAGAAGAGCACGAAATTCTATGAGTGCTACTGCTGGAATGTCTATAATATCAGGAGATTATTCTAATTCAGTTGCGAAATTTGGATTCGATTTAAAATTTAAATATTTGCTTAATGATCCACGATTTAGTTTTGGAGGAAGTGTAGGAAGATTTGAATTAGAAAATGAGAGGGCTTTTAAAAATACATTTCTCACTTCGAGTTTAAATTTTGAGTACAATATACTGCCTTATGATAGGTTTACCCCTTATTTGTATGTAGGTATAGGTTCGGTTGTTGAAAAAAACTTAGATAACCCAATTTTTAAATACCAATTTGGAATCGGTTTAGAATATTTGATAACAAATAAAATAGGAGTGGTTATTTATGGAGAAAATAATCAATTAGAATCTGATAACTTAGATACTTTGGTAAGAGGTAAAAGGAATGATTTTATATGGAGAATGGGCGCGGGCTTAAATGTTTATTTTTAAAAAGTAGAAAAATGAAAAAAATAATTAAAATAGCTGTATTTCTAATATCTTTTATCTTTTTTAACTGTGGAGAAGATACCATAGATTTTGTTGAATTTGGAACGATTAAAGGTAGAGTTGTTAAAAAAGGAAGCTTTGATCCTATTGAAAATGCAAAAATTTCATTATCGCCTACTAATAACACCGAGTTTACAGATGGTGATGGGTATTTTACGATGAGTGATGTAGCTGTGCAAGAATATTCAGTAAGCGCAACAAAAGAAGGTTATCTAACGAATTTTCAACCTGTAAGCTTAGAAGCAGGAAGTGAAATTAACCTTGTCTTTGAGATGGATATTGAAACTGCCTTGAATAAGCCACCAACAGCCCCGGAATTAAGAGCACCAACCAATGGAGTAGAAGATTTGGATAATACAGTAGAATTGAGTTTTAAATCTACTGATCCAGACGAAGATGAGATTATATATAGAATTGAATTAAAAAATGATTTAAATAACGATATTATAAAATTTGAGAATGTAAAAGATACCTTATACACCGTTTCTAATTTGAAATTTGGAACAAAATATTTTTGGCAAGTAGCAGCTTCAGATGGTATAAATAGTGAAGTGTTAAGTACAACAAATACATTTAAAATTACTGAAAACCCTAATAATAGGTACTTTTTTGTAGGGCAAGAAAATGGAAATAATGTTATTTATTCAGGAGATTTTGTAGATAATGCTCCAGTAAATAAATTACTATTAACATCAACAAATACTAATTCCTGGAGACCAAGAAAAAATTCAGCAACAAGCTTAATTGCATTTTTAAGAACTGATGGGAATGAGACACACATATTTACAATGAATACAGATGGTTCAGATGTCAAAAAAGTGACTTCCAATGTGCCTGTTACAGCTTTTAATTTAAATGAGGTGGATTTTGCTTGGTCTCCAAATGGGGATAGAATTTTATATCCATATTATGATAAACTATATGTAATAAATAAAGATGGAAGTGGATTACAGCAAATATATCAAACAGCAGATGGTAATTATATAACAGAATGTGATTGGAGTAATGACGAATCGAAAATAGCATTAAAAACAAATAATACAAGCGGATACAATGTACAAGTTTTTACAATAAATATGAGTGGGACTATTATAGATACTGTTCTAACTGGAGTGCAAGGAGCAGCAGGGGGAATTAATTTTTCGATAGATGGGAGTAAGTTATTATATACAAGAGATATTTCAAATTTTGAATCAAATAATTATAGGCAATTAGATAACCATATGTTCTTATATGAGTTTTCATCAGGAGTAATAACTGATTTGTCGGCTGATAAAGCAGGGGGAACAAATGATTTAGATCCACGTTTTTCACCTAATGAAGCAGAAGTTATTTTTGTGAATACATCAAATGATGGAGTATCGGAAAAGACAATTTACAAAATGAATTTTAGTGGAGCAGCAGCAGTAAGAACTGCAATTTTTACGAATGCAACCATGCCAGATTGGGAATAAAATATATAAACCAAACTTTATAAAAAGCGAACGTTAAAAAACGTTTGCTTTTTTGTTGATATCATATCAATAAAAAGTAAATTTGCAAGCAACAACAACACAATAACAACATAAAATGAGTCAAGAAGTTTCTAAACGCTACGCACAACGTGGAGTTTCGGCATCTAAAGAAGATGTTCATAACGCTATTAAGAACATCGATAAAGGTTTATTTCCAAAAGCTTTCTGTAAAATTGTTCCAGATTATTTAACGAATGATGATGATTATTGCTTGATAATGCATGCGGATGGAGCAGGGACAAAATCGTCTTTAGCTTATATGTACTGGAAAGAAACAGGAGATGTTTCTGTTTGGAAAGGAATTGCACAAGATGCATTAATTATGAATATTGATGATTTATTATGCGTTGGGGCAACAGATAATATTATGTTGTCATCTACTATTGGACGTAATAAAAGTAAAATTCCGGGAGAAGTTTTATCAGCAATCATTAATGGAACAGAAGAACTAATTGAGGACTTAAAAAAATTCGGCGTAACTATTCATTCAACAGGAGGAGAAACTGCCGATGTTGGTGATTTAGTACGTACTATTATTGTAGATTCTACAGTTACAGCACGTATGAAACGTTCTGATGTTATTGATAACGCAAATATTAAAGCAGGCGATGTAATTGTTGGTTTAGAATCGTTCGGACAAGCAACTTATGAAACTGAATATAACGGAGGAATGGGGTCTAACGGGTTAACTTCCGCAAGACATGATGTATTTGATAATTATTTAGCTTCTAAATACCCTGAGAGTTTTGATGCAGCTGTTCCTGAAGATTTAGTATATTCGGGAAAAACTAAATTAACAGATTCAGTTGAGAATTCTCCAATTGATGCTGGTAAATTAGTATTGTCTCCCACAAGAACGTATGCACCAATTATAAAAGAAATTTTATCAAAATACAATTCAGATACAGTTCACGGAATGATTCATTGTTCTGGTGGAGCACAAACTAAAATATTACACTTTGTAGATAATTTACATATTGTAAAAGATAGTATGTTTCCAATTCCACCATTGTTTAAATTGATACAAGAACAATCTAAAACTGATTGGAAAGAAATGTATCAAGTATTTAATTGTGGTCATAGAATGGAAATATACGTTTCTCCAGAAGTAGCAGAAGACATTATTGCTATTTCTAAATCGTATAATGTGGACGCACAAATTGTTGGTAGGGTAGAAGCATCAACTTCTAAGAAACTAACAATTAATAGTGAGTATGGAGTTTTTGAATATTGAAAACATTTAACTACATAATAAAAAAGCCTCAGTTTTTACTGAGGCTTTTTTATTACTACTCACATAAATCTGAATATAGTTTTACTTTTTGTAGCATTCTCCAAGTTGTATGATTAAACTCTTTAGGGGAAAATTTGAATAAAAGATTGGTTTTCTGTTTTTTCTTACAATAATAACTTTCAATCTTTACATGTAGAGTTATCTTTTTATTAGTTGCAAACCGATCGTATATGTTTACATGTCCTTTAAAGAATGTTGTAGTTTTATTTTGTTTGATTGCAGTGACTGTTGCAGAACTATAATGTTCATTTTCCATATCATTCATATCAATGTTATTTAAACTATTAAAATATTTTACTAAGTCTAAGGCTAACTCTTTTTTAGGAATTTCTCTATTTACGTTGATACTCCAAGCGTAGGTATAAGACCAGAAATTATCATGCTTAGGTTTTATCCATCCTTTTGGAGGGAATCTAACTTCTCCAACTCCTTTATAATTCATATTTCTTGCAGGAAAACGTAATACTTCTTTTCCCCAAGTTGAATCTAATTCTATTAAATTGAAGCCGCTTTTTTGTCCTAAAGTATTAAGTGAACAAAGCATCAATAATAAGATTATTTTTTTCATCATTATAATTTTAAAGTTACTTCAAAGCCAATAGCGTCGGAGATTGCACCATCTTTCATTTTACTTTTATAATTTACATTCCACGCTCTTCTATCAATCTTAAATTTTGTGGTTAAACTTTTATTTTTATAATTAGGAGTTGCGTTAAATCTAATAGGTTTTGTAATTCCTTTTAAAGTAAGGTCTGCTTTAATCCTCATAGATTCATCATCAAAATATTCAACATTAGTAATGTTAATTTTTGCTAGTGGATATTTTTCAACATCAAAAAAATCTGAGTTTTTTAAATGATCAACTAAATTTTTATTTCCTTTTTCATGTTTTATATCGGTGTTTGTAATTGAATTCATGTCAATAATAAATGTTCCACCGGTAATTGAATCTCCACTTTTTATAAAATGACCTTCTTTAATTTTTATAAAGCCATCGTGTCCGCCAAAATAAAAGGTGTATTCTCCTATCCATTTTATAGAGCTTTTAGAAACATTAATAGGTAGTTTTTCTTGTGCGTTACTATAGGTAGAAATACAAATAGTACAAATAAGTGCGATAATAATTTTTTTCATCTGATGTGTTTTTAAGTTTTGAGTAAAACTATTTTAGAGTCAGAAAAAAAGTGTCAAAAAAATGTAAAAGAAGTGTCAATAGTTGTAAAAATTAAAGAAATTGTATGTTCTTTGTTTAGATTATGAGTAAAAAGAAAGTTTACATATATATAAGTTTAGCGATAATTATTTTTTTAGGGTGGACACTAACTCCATCAAAAAATAAAAATCAAGATTTTTCTGAACGAGTTAAAGTATCATTACGCGATGTAGGAAATCAATTATTACATGCTAATAAAGATTCTACCTCTTTGGTGTTACCAATTATTGAATTAGAAGATTCAAAGTACAGAATCTCTTTTCAGAATAGTTTATCTATCAATCCAGATAGTTTAACTCCAATTATTAAACAAAGTTTAAAGAAATCAAAACTGCCTAAGTATTACCGCACGGAAGTTGTTCAATGCGACGATAACGAAGTAGCATATAGTTATGAGATAAAAAATAAAAAAGAAAATGATATCATTCCATGTAAAGGAAGATTGTTGCCTAAAAATTGTTATGTGATTGAAGTAAAGTTTACCACTTTAAATGCTGCTTTTTTTAACAGGTATTTCTTTTTATTTGGATTGATAGTATTGTTATTGCTTTTTGGGCTTGATTATGTTTTTTCAAAACCTAAAATAGAAGATAAATTAGTTGAAATAGTAGATGATGCTACTACTATAGGAATCTTTCAGTTTTATCCAGAGCAAAACAAATTGGTGAAACAAGCAACTGAAATTAGTTTATCTAAAAAAGAATGTGAGCTCTTAGCTATTTTTGTAGAAAACCCAAATCAGATTATAAAACGTGATGAGTTAATGAAAAAAGTTTGGGAAGATAATGGGGTTTTTGTTGGTAGAAGTTTAGATACTTATATATCTAAGTTGCGTAAAAAATTAAAAGAAGATAGCTCAATTAAAATAACGAATATACACGGTGTTGGGTATAAGTTAGAAGTAAATTAATGGTTGATTTTATCAAATACAAAATCTACAGAAAATTCATCATTAGAAATCTCACATTTTAACTGTCCGTTTTCTTTGTAGTAATAAATCTTTTTAGGGAATTCATTTTCAGGGTTCTCACATACAAATGAACTATCGGTTTGTTGGGTAAATTTAAATAGCGTAGGTGTTTCGTTAACTCCTTCAACTTTTAAATGCAACGTATCTTTTAGTTCAACTATGCTCATGATTTCTTTAAAAATAGTATCTGTGTTTTTTAAAGTAAATCCGATGCCAGTTAAACCCTTATTCCAAAAATCAAATGTTTTTTTGTTAGATTTTTCATTAATACGTTCCCATTTTCCAAATAACCAAGTTGGTTTTTGTTTTTTCTTTTCTGTTTGACAAGATAAAATGATAAAACAAGTTAGTATTAATGAAAAATAGCGCATAATATTCATCTTTATAAGCTAAAGATATGGATTAAATTCGATAAAAATCGTAAATTCGCATCCCAAGAAAAGATACAATGCTAGACAAATTACAGATAGTTAAACAACGTTTTGATGAGGTTTCTGACTTAATCATTCAACCAGATATTATTACTAATCAAAAGCGTTATGTTCAATTAAATAAAGAATATAAAGACTTAGGAAAGGTTGTTGATAAGGCAAATGAGTACCAAACTCTATTAAATACCATTGAAGAAGCCAAAGAGATTATTGCAGATGGAAGTGATGCTGAAATGGTAGATATGGCAAAAATGGAAATGGATGAATCTAAAAACAGAATTCCTGTTTTAGAGGATGAAATTAAATTTTTACTAATTCCAAAAGATCCCGAAGATTCTAAAAATGCTGTAGTTGAATTACGTGCAGGAACTGGTGGAGATGAAGCAAGTATTTTTGCTGGAGATTTATTTAGAATGTATACTAAATATTGCGAAGGTAGAGGTTGGAAAGTATCGACTGTAGATTACTCTGAAGGTACAAATGGAGGATTTAAAGAAATTCAGTTTGAAGTTTCAGGTGATGATGTTTATGGAACATTAAAGTTTGAAGCTGGAGTACACCGTGTACAACGTGTGCCTCAGACCGAAACACAAGGTCGTGTACATACATCGGCAGCTACCTGTATGGTTTTTCCAGAAGCAGAAGAATTTGATATAGAGATTAATCCAAAAGATGTACGTATTGATTTTTTCTGTTCTTCAGGACCAGGAGGTCAATCAGTAAACACAACTTATTCAGCGGTACGTTTAACACATATTCCAACTGGATTGGTTGCGCAGTGTCAAGATCAAAAATCACAACACAAAAACAAAGAGAAAGCATTTAAAGTATTACGTTCTCGTTTATATGATTTAGAATTGGCAAAGAAACAAGCTGAGGATGCTTTAAAGCGAGGTTCTATGGTGACATCTGGAGATCGTTCTGCAAAAATTAGAACCTATAATTATCCACAAGGTCGTGTAACAGATCATAGAATTGGACTTACATTATATGATTTGTCTAATATAGTAAATGGAGATATTCAAAAAATCATAGATGAGCTAATGCTTGCTGAAAATACTTCTAAGCTAAAAGATTTAGGAGAAACTATTTAAAATAAAAAAAGCAACCAAATTTGGTAGTCATGGTCGGAAGAAATTCCGGCCATTTTTTATGTTTCAAAATGGTCTAAATT